>NZ_OY829944.1:1337500-1937500 GCF_963556105.2 uncultured Tolumonas sp. | reverse complement strand
TCTACGTTATGATAAATTTTTATGCGTACCGGCCTAAAAACTATGTTTAATCGCCTCGATTATTTGAAAATCTACTGTGTTGCGGCCCAACACCGCACCTTTAGAGATGCAGCGACGAAGCTGAATGTTTCCCCACAGGTGATAACGCGTTGCATTAAAGAGTTAGAAGCGGAATTAGGTGAAATCTTATTTGTGCGTAGCACGCGTAATATCAAGATAACGACCTTTGGCGAGCAGTTTTATGAGAAAGCACAGGCGGCGCTGGCTGTTATGGATGATGTTTTCGGCCATTCCATACACAATAATCTGTCGGTTAAGATTACCGCCCCGCCGTCGTATGCCAAGCCATTTCTGTTACCCGTATTAAAGAAAATTACCGACGAACATCCGGAAATTCGTTTTGATTTACGGTTGTCGAATCAGATAGCTGATGTAGTGGAAGAGAAAATTGACATCGGGATCCGAGTCGGTCGCCCAATCACCGACCACCGTTTTATCGCCCGAGCGGTCAGTAAAGTTAACCATGTGGTGGTCGCCACGCCAGATACCATTGCTAAATATGGCAAACCAACCACGTTAGAAGACCTTAACAGAGTGCCAATGACCACTCTGTTTGATAACACGCGGAATCAGGTTTGGGAGTGGTTCTTCAAAGACAATATCCACATTACCCCCGAAAACCCTGTACTAATCACCGATGATGCCGATGCTGAATTTGAAGCCATTTTACATGGCATTGGTTTTGGTCAGGTTTCGGTGTCAGTTGCCGCCCCTTACATTAAAAAAGGGCTATTAGTTCCTGTACTTACTGACTATGAGCTAACAGATGAGTGGGATGTCTATATTTATCGCCCGCAAAGTGGCCCTGTTCCGCCCCGAGTTCGTATCGTGTTTGATGCGCTGGTTGAACACTTCCAAAACCCAGAGTTCATGCCAGTGCGAATTCCAGATCTGCTCGTATGAATTTAGATCAAATTGCGTAACGCCCTGAATCGTTTAGACAAATTCAGGGCCTTTGTCGCACTTATGCTTTTGGCGTTAACATGCCATGCGTCACGATAAAATCGATGATGGTATCAACCCCCTGACCAGTTTTCAGGTTGGCGAACGTCCACGGTTTTTGTGGGCGCATGCGATTGGTGTCTGATTCCATTACATCTAAACGCGCACCGACATACGGGGCCAAATCAATTTTATTGATTACCAATAAATCAGATTTGGTAATGCCCGGACCGCCTTTGCGTGGAATTTTCTCCCCTTCCGCCACGTCAATGACATAGATGGTCATATCCGCCAATTCTGGGCTGAATGTGGCACTCAGGTTGTCGCCACCGCTCTCAACGAAGACTACATCGAGATTGCCGAATTTTTCACTTAACGCTTCGACCGCAGCCAAGTTCATCGAGGCATCTTCACGAATGGCGGTATGCGGGCAGCCGCCCGTTTCCACCCCGACAATACGCTCGGCAGCTAACGCACCTGCTTCGGTTAAAATACGCTGATCTTCTTTAGTGTAGATATCGTTGGTGACGACGGCGATCTCAAAGTGATCGCGCATTTTTTTACATAATACTTCTAACAGCGCAGTTTTGCCGGAACCAACAGGGCCGCCAATGCCAACGCGTAATGGGGATGATGTTTGAGTCATAAGAGTATCCTTTCCAATCTGGTTATGAGCGGAATAACCGCGTGTATTGTATTTCGTGGCACGCGCTGGCGATGGCAAGGCAGGTTAAACTGCCGCCGATCTCATCGTCTTGCACAGTGCAAGCCCGTTGGTATTTTTCAGGCAGTTGCGCGGATAACTTTCTTAACAATGTCTGACCCGCTTGCTGACCAATGGGCACTAATTTAATGGCAGCCATCACAGCACCTTCCAGCAGAGCGAACCCCCAGCCCAGCGCCAATTGCTCGACACTGAGGCTGTTTTTTGCGCCAAACCACGCCATGCCGGCCAGTTGTGAGCGTTTCAGATGAACGGCCATTTCAGTACTACCTGAAGTGCCCCAATCTTTGATCACACGATAAAACGCATCACCACGCTGCCTCTCTTCCAAGCGGAACTCTTCGCTTTCGCGACTCGCTACCAGTAAATCGATAGCGTCTACAAAAGCAGTCAGATCGTCTTGCTGGGCAGCAACGTAAAGGCGGTTGAGAAGCGGCCAGTCGAGATAGACCAGCCCTTCGTCCATCTGATCAGTCAGCCATTGTTCAAATTCAGCAACGTTTTTAACCCAACCCGTTTCAACGGCCCATTCCAACCCTTGCGAATAAGTAAACCCACCCACGGGCAAATTAGGGCTCATCAGTTGGAACAGTTGTAACCAACTGACGGGCGAGGTTTGATGAAGTGCTGAAAAAGTCATGGATTAACCCACCAACAGCACTGACGCTGAGGCAAACACAACTGCTGCCCAGCCTTTTTTCAACCATGCGATGTGGTTTGCCTTGCTGCCAACTGCATAACCCACCGCCAGCAACACTAGCGATGAAATCACAGCACCCGCAGTGAACAACGCCACTTGCCCAACCGGTGCTTCAACACCATGCGCCCAGCCATGGAACAGCGCAAAGCAAGGCATCATCCAACTCACCACTGACAGTCGATTGGGTGCAAACATCAAGGCACCTGCAAACCAGAGAGAGGCCAGCACCAGCGGTTCCACCAGATTATTGCCGCCCAACAACACACCCGCACATGTGCCAACCACCATGGCCAGCAGGGTCAATAATGGCAGCGATAAACGACGACCCGTTAATGCCGCCAGAAAGCCACTGCTCAGTAACATCATCAAATGGTCAAGGCCAGTCAGCGGATGCAATACCCCTGATGAAAAGCCATGCTCCATGTGCCCCGTGTGAGCAAAGGCAGGTGTAGCCAGTAACATCAGAACGATTGCGGTGGTCATGCGTGATTTGTTCATATTCAATTCCTTTTGTTTGCTTATTAATTAGTTGCTTATGAGGTTTTCAAAAAACCATGCATCGGCACAACGGTCGCCGTACTGGTTGCATGAGCGTGAGCATGCGAATGATCATGGCTGTGACCATGTTCGTGATCATCATGATGATGGTGATGCCCTGCACCCGCTTGCGATTGGTACGCGCCCGCCTCTGGTTCAAATGACGCAAGCTCAACCGCAACCGAGCCACCTAAACCCACCACCATTTCATCGAGCACATAATCGTGCTGATAACGGGCGAAACCGGCTTCAATTTGCAGCGGTACATGGCGATTACCGAGGTGATAGCAGATGCGACTCAGTAGTAACGGGTCATTGCAGCGCACCGTGGAAACCTGTTCTTCGGCGGCTTTTACCATCACGACAACCGCGCCCGCATCGTCAGTCAAACACTCGCCGCCACGTAATAGCTGACCGCGAGTCAGGAATAGACCGGCTGCATCGCCATTATCTAAAGTGACTTTCAGGCGGCTTTTGATGCGCAAATCGATCGGTAGTGTCAGCGTACTGAAAACTACTTTCCCTGCTGCTTCTTCTGTTGTTAAACGTTGTGTGAGTCGAATCATTTTGTGTTCCCAAGTTCGCCTAGAATAAAAAGTAGCGCTGCGCCATTGGCAACACTGCAGCCGGTTCGCACGTCAGTAATTCGCCATTGGCGCGCACCTGGTAGGTCTGGCTGTCGACTTCAATCAACGGCTGCCAGTCATTGTGGATCATGTGTGCTTTCTTCACCGAGCGGCAGCTTTTCACTTCCCCAATCAAGCTGTTTAACCCCAGTTGCGCAGGCAAACCAGAGCGAATGGCCAAGCCAGACAGGAACGTCATGCGGGTCGAATGTATCGCACGACCGAGCGCACCAAACATCGGGCGGAAATGTACCGGTTGTGGCGTTGGGATCGATGCATTGGCATCACCCATTGGTGCCGCTGCAATCATTCCACCTTTCAAAATCATGGATGGTTTGACACCAAAAAACGCCGGACGCCACAGCACCAAATCGGCCAATTTTCCCGGTTCAATCGAACCGACTTCATGGCTGATGCCGTGCGCTAATGCCGGGTTAATAGTGTATTTGGCGATATAGCGTTTAATACGCGTATTGTCATGTCGCGCAGGGTCGCCACCGAGGCTGCCGCGTTGCACTTTCATTTTGTGCGCCGTTTGCCAAGTGCGCGTGATCACCTCGCCGACCCGCCCCATTGCTTGGGAATCGGACGAAATCATCGAGAATGCGCCGAGGTCATGCAGAATATCTTCCGCGGCGATGGTTTCACGACGAATACGGGATTCCGCAAATGCGACATCTTCAGGAATGGCGGGGTCGAGATGGTGACAAACCATCAGCATGTCGAGATGCTCATCGACCGTATTCACGGTGTAAGGGCGCGTTGGGTTCGTGGACGACGGCAGCACGTTCGCGAGCCCGCACGCTCTGATGATATCGGGTGCATGCCCACCACCCGCACCTTCGGTGTGATAGGTATGAATAGTGCGATCGCCAATTGCAGCCAGCGTGTCTTCGACAAAACCGCTTTCGTTAAGCGTATCGGTGTGAATAGCCACTTGCGTGTCGGTCTCTTCCGCCACATTCAGGCAGTTATCAATCGACGCGGGGGTAGAACCCCAATCTTCATGCAGTTTCAGGCCAATCGCACCTGCGGCAACCTGTTCATGCAGTGCATCGGGTAAGCTGGCATTCCCTTTACCGAGGAAACCCAAGTTCATCGGCAGGCTTTCTGCCGCTTCCAACATGCGCGCCATATACCAAGGGCCCGGTGTGCACGTTGTGGCATTGGTGCCCGTTGCCGGACCCGTGCCACCACCCAACATGGTGGTCACGCCAGAGCAGAGCGCTTCGTCGATCTGTTGTGGGCAGATGAAATGAATATGGCTGTCGATACCACCCGCAGTGACAATCGAACCTTCGCCTGCAATCACTTCGGTTCCAGGGCCAATCACTAACGTCACACCCGGTTGCACATCTGGGTTACCTGCTTTGCCGATGCCCGCGATACGGCCATTTTTAACGCCAATATCCGCTTTGACGATGCCCCAGTGATCAATAATCAGCGCATTGGTGATCACCAAATCAAGGCAATCACGGCTCAATGCCTGCCCTTGCCCCTGACCATCGCGGATGACTTTTCCGCCACCGAATTTCACTTCGTCGCCGTAAATGGTGAAATCTTTTTCCACCTCCAGCCATAATTCGGTGTCAGCCAACCGCACGCGATCACCGGTGGTGGGGCCGAACATATCGGCATAGGCTTGTCTGGAAATAATACTCATACCTGTGCTCCCTGTTCTTGCTGTTCACTTTGTGCAATTTCATCTAACGGCCCCATCACATCGCCGCGAAAGCCATACACATGGCGGCGACCTGCGTATGCCACCAACGAGACCGTACGGGTCTGGCCCGGTTCGAAACGCACCGCCGTGCCAGCAGGAATATCAAGGCGAAAACCACGCGTGGCAGCTCGGTCAAACTGCAAGGCTGGGTTGGTTTCAAAAAAGTGGTAATGCGAGCCGATCTGGATCGGGCGATCGCCTGTGTTGGCAACTGCGACTTGCAACGTTGCACGGCCTTCGTTGAGTAACAGATCGCCATCGGCAACCTGAATTTCTCCGGGGATCATAGGCGCTCCTTAAATGATGGGTTGATGAACAGTGACCAGCTTAGTGCCGTCAGGGAATGTCGCCTCGACCTGTACATCGGGGATCATCTCGGGTATGCCATCCATCACCTCATCGCGAGTCAGAATAGTGCGACCGTAATTCATCAACTCAGCGACCGTCATGCCGTCGCGAGCCCCTTCCAAAATCGCAGCACTGATGAGCGCAATGGCTTCCGGATGATTGAGTTTTAAACCACGCGCTTTACGTCGCTCGGCCACCAATGCGGCGGTAAACAGCAGTAACTTGTCCTTTTCGCGAGGGGTCAGATCCATCTTGTTCTCCTTGTAAACCGTAATCAGGTATTCCAGATCCGCGGACGACATGCGGGGCACCCAATCACCGTCGGGCGCAAGGCTTGCCAAATCGTCTGCATTAATTGTTGTAACGGCTCATTGTGTGCGCCGAGCAAACGCACAATCAGTAAATCGTTGAGTAAAGTCACGCCAGCCGGTGCAGCGTAGCCTTGCAGTAGTTCACGCACTAATTCGCGTTCTGTTTCAGAACAAGGCGATGCAATGAGAGTCGCGACCAGCGGATAACCGGCTAAACCTGCCCGACGATCGAGATCTGCCGCATCGAGCACCCGCAATGATTCGTTCAGGCATAAGCGTTGGTGACGATAGACGCGCCAACGGCTGCGAAGCTGCCCTTCCAGAAAACGCTCGTCATTCACAGGACGCCCAAGTGAAATACACTCCCAAGCGATCAAGCGCGAATCACTCTCCAGATGGAAAGTGCTTTGCAGTTGCAAATTGGCACCGGGAAATAGAATGTTATCTTGCGGCAACCACTCCAGAGCAGCACCAGCTGACAGGTGAAAGGTTTGTGTCACCTTCGATTGTGACCCCGCGCTGCGATAAAATTTGGTCGCACCAGGGGTAGTCAAAAGCGCATGCGCTTCCGGCTCCACCTTAATTTGCACATCGAGTTCATCACCGCCGACTACACCACCCGGTGGATGCAGCAGGTAAAGATGGCAAGGCATGCCTTCGGGGTAAAACGGGCGCTGTACTGTTAACGGACCATATTGGCGACGCTCGGCCAGCACGGTTTGATTGCCGCGACGGGAAAAACCGAGTGACAAATGCGCTTGCCAGCCGGTTTGCTGAACGGGTGTTAACAGAGGCTGCATCGTCATACCGTCAGATATTCCTTGATCAAACCTTCGTTCAAATCAGCCATCAGACCATCAGCAACCCGGCGGCCGCGATCGAGCAGACAAAAGCGATCACCGACTTTGCGGGCAAACGGCAGTTTCTGTTCAACTAACAGCACGGTCAGACCGATATCACGGTTGAGTTTGCGAATGATGTCGCCAATTTCACTGACGATATTCGGCTGAATGCCTTCGGTCGGTTCATCTAAAATCAGTAATTTCGGATCAAGCACCAGCGCACGACCAATCGCTAATTGCTGCTGCTGACCGCCCGATAAATCACCACCACGGCGTTGTTTCATTTCCTTCAGTACAGGAAACAACTCATACACCTGATCGGGGATCTGGCGTTTGTTATCGCGCCGCGCAGGCAAGCCGATTTTGAGATTCTCTTCCACCGTCAGCAGCGGAAAAATCTGCCGCCCTTGCGGCACGTAACCGATGCCAATTTCCGCACGACGTTCAACCGAAAATTTGCTGATGTCTTGACCGTCGAATTCAATCTGACCGCTTTTAACTGGCAATTGCCCCATCAACACATTCAACAGCGTGGTTTTACCCACGCCATTACGGCCCATCAGACAGAGACATTCGCCCTGCGCGATCTCGATATCCAGATCCCACAGCGTGTGCGATTGGCCGTAAAATTGATTAATACCGGATAACTTCAGCATGCTGATTCCCCCAGATAGACCTCGATCACTTTCGGATCAGCCTGCACCTGACTCATGGTGCCTTCCGCCAGCACCGAGCCTTGGTGTAATACCGTGACTTTATTGGCAATCGAGCGCACGAAATCCATATCGTGCTCAACGACAACGACCGAATGTTTTCCAGCGAGCTGTTTCAGCAGTTCAGCAGTGCGTTCCATCTCCTGATGTGTCATCCCTGCGACTGGCTCATCGACCAGCAGTAATTCCGGGCGCTGCATCAGCAGCATGCCAATTTCCAGCCACTGCTTTTGACCGTGCGACAACACACCAGCTTGGCGATGACGCTCAGAAACCAAACCAATTAGCAGCAGCGTTGCTTCAAGATGATCACGATCTTCGCCAGACAGCTTGCTGACAAAGGTTTGCCAAACACCTTTATTCCCCGCCATGGCCAGCTCAAGGTTCTCTTCCACCGTCAGCGGTTCAAACACGGTTGGTTTTTGGAATTTACGCCCAATGCCCGCCTCGGCAATGGCAGGTTCATCAAGTGCCAGCAAGTTGATGTTCTGACCAAACCACGCCGAACCGGTATCTGGGCGCGTTTTACCGGTGATCACATCCATCATGGTACTTTTACCTGCCCCGTTCGGGCCGATGATGCAGCGCAGTTCCCCTTTATTGATGTAAAGGTTGAGGTTATTCAGTGCTTTAAAACCATCAAAACTGACGTTGATGTCTTCCAGATAAAGGATCACGCCATGCCGTAAATCGAGCTTCGCAGGCGCAGGGGGTGCCATGCGCTCACGCCAGTAAGTCGGTGTTAAGATCGTTTTGGTTTGTGCAAACATATTCATCACACCGCCTCCTTGCGATTGAATAAACCTGTCACGCCTTTTGGCAGGAACAGGGTGACCAGCACGAACAGCGCACCCAATGCATAGAGCCATTCATCAGGCAAAATGCCGGTAAACACCGACTTGGCGTAGTTGACCAAAATCGCGCCAACCACCGCGCCATAAAGCGTTGCACGACCACCGACCGCGACCCAGATCACCAGCTCAATCGAGTTCAGTGGCGAGAATTCACCCGGATTAATAATGCCAACTTGTGGCACATACAAAGCGCCTGCGATCCCTGCCAACATGGCGGAGAACACAAAAATCGCCAGTTTGAAATATTCCACACGGTAGCCCATAAATCGGGTGCGCATCTCAGCATCACGGATCGCAACCGCAACTCGCCCCAATTTAGAGCCAACAATCACGCGACAGACCAAATAAGCCAGACAGAGCACAACAGCCGTAATCAGGAATAACGCTGCGCGGGTAGCATCGTCAGTCAGACTAAAACCGATGATGTCTTTGAAATCGGTTAAACCGTTATTACCGCCAAAACCCATTTCATTGCGGAAGAACGCCAGTAACAGTGCGTAGGTCATCGCTTGCGTCATGATCGACAGATAAACGCCGGTGACACGTGAGCGGAATGCCAGCCAGCCGAATACAAACGCGAGCAAACCCGGCACCAGCAACACCATCAACATGGCGAACCAGAAATGGTTCATGCCAACCCAGAACCACGGCAGTTCGTGCCAATTCAGGAACACCATGAAATCAGGCAACACTGGGTCGCCATACACACCGCGCGTGCCGATCTGACGCATCAGATACATACCCATCGCGTAACCGCCGAGCGCAAAAAAAGCGCCGTGACCAAGACTTAAAATACCGAGATAACCCCAGACTAAATCAAGTGCCACGGCAAGCAGGGCGTAGCATAAATATTTGCCTAACAGCGTCACCGTGTTGGAACCGACATACAGCACGCTGTCTTGTGGAAGCAATAAATTGGATAACACCACCAGCACCGAGCCAACCAGAATGGCACCGAGCAAACTCAGGCCCGCTTTATCTTTGAGTACAGAATTGAATAGCATGTTTTTAGCCCTCAACCGCACGGCCACGTTGCGGGAACAGTCCGCGCGGGCGTTTCTGAATAAACAGAATGATCGCAACCAGAATCAGGATTTTTGCCAGCACAGCACCGGCATAGGGTTCCAGCAATTTGTTCGCCACACCCAGTGACAGACCCGCCACCAACGTGCCCCATAAATTGCCGACACCGCCAAACACCACCACCATGAAGGAGTCGATGATGTAACCCTGCCCTAAATTCGGGCCAACGTTGGTCAGCTGAGACAACGCCACACCAGCAATACCAGCGATGCCTGATCCCAGACCGAAAGTTCTGGCATTCACCCAATCTGAGCGAACGCCCATGTTGCGGGCCATGGCGCGGTTTTGCGAAACGGCGCGCACTTCCAAGCCGAGGCGACTGCGTTTCAGCAACCACATCAGGCCAGCAAAAACCAACAGACTAAACAGAATGATGAACATGCGGTTCAGGGTCAGCGACAGGAAATCGTTCCACACCCAGGTGCCACTCATCCACGAAGGCATGACCACGCTTTGGTTCAGCGGCGAGAAAATCGAACGCACCGCTTGTTGTAACAGCAGGCTGATCCCGAAGGTTGCCAGCAAAGTTTCAAGTGGGCGGCCATATAAGAAACGGATCACGCTACGCTCAATCACAATGCCAATTAAGCCAGAAACACAGAACGCCGCAGGAATCGAGAGCAGCAACGCAATGCCCGGTTCATTCGGTAACAGTTTTTGCATTACGAAGGTGGTGTAAGCACCCAGCATCATCATCTCGCCGTGCGCCATGTTGATGACACCCATCACACCAAAGGTGATCGCCAGACCAATGCCTGCGAGCACTAAAATGGAGCCGAGGCTGATGCCGAAATAGAGGGTTTCAACGCCACTGTAAAATGACTGACTGCGCTCGAGCTTTTTCACCGCGGCTGTCGCAGCGGCTTTCACTTTTGCGTCAGCATCATTCTGAGCAACTGCTTTCAGCTGCCCGACGACTTCTGGGTTATGCACTTCACTGAGTGCATCGACCGCGCTCAGGCGCACTGCAGCATCGCCATCGACTAATTTGCTGAATGCGATCACCATGTCATAGGCCGCTAACACCTTGGCATCGGTCTCTTTTTGTTGATGGGCAATCAGAGCAGCACGATCGGAATCAGCCACCTTCCCCAACATCGATTTCACTGCGTTCAGGCGTTTCTCTGCATTCGGATCATTTAAGGCCAGTTGGGCTGATAATTCAGCGATTTGGCGGCGCAGCGCATTGTTCATCGCCACGCGTTTGAAATCAGAACTGTCACCGGCAACCGCTTGTTTGTCGGTTAAATTTACAAAGGTGTCGCCCTGACGAATGACCATCAGCTCGTCACTTTTACGGAAAAATAGCTCGCCTTTATCCAGCGCCGTAAACAGATCGGCTGCATAAGGTTCGCCACTGGCAGCAATGGTCGTGATGGCTTCTTGTTTCACCGCAAAATCACGCCCACTCAGTGCTTTTAATGCCTCATCGGTGTTCATCGCCTGCGCCATGACACTCCAGAGACCCACCATCAAGGTTAACCCCACCACGATGATTCGACTGCATCCTGCCTGTATTAATCGCATCATGCTTTCCTTGTCCCAGAGAAAATGAGCTTTCTCTTTTGAATTCCAAAGGTGTTTTAAAAATGAAAACTTTAAAAATTTAAACTTTAAAAATCAGGCGCTTAAAAATTAGGGCGGAACATCTCCCGCCCTGTCAGTCACGGCATCAACCGCCACATTTACCGGTTTTGACGTTGAAGTTGCCGCATGACAGCGGTTTACGCCAATCCGAGATCAGGTCTTTTGAGCCTGGTAAGAAGTCAGACCATTCGTCACCAACCACAGTGCCTTTGGTTTCAGACACTACTTCGAATTGACCATCATCCTGAATTTCGCCGATCAGCACCGGCTTGGTGATGTGGTGGTTTGGCATCATGGCTGCGTAACCGCCCGTCAGGTTCGGTACAGACACACCAATCAGGGCATCTTGTACTTTCGCTGGGTCAGTGGTGCCCGCTTTCTCAACCGCTTTCACCCACATGTTGAAACCGATGTAAGTCGCTTCCATAGGGTCGTTGGTTACGCGCTCTTTTTTACCGGTGAATTTGTGCCATTTTTCGATGAAATCTTTGTTGGCTGGGGTGTCTACACTTTCAAAGTAGTTCCATGCCGCCAGATGGCCCACCAACGGTTTGGTGTCGATGCCTGACAACTCTTCTTCACCGACTGAGAAGGCAACCACAGGAATGTCTTGTGCAGAGATGCCTTGGTTACCCAGTTCCTTATAGAACGGTACGTTTGCATCACCGTTGATGGTAGAAACGACGGCGGTTTTCTTGCCTGCAGAGCCGAATTTCTTCACATCCGCCACAATCGACTGCCAGTCTGAATGACCAAATGGGGTGTAGTTCACCATGATGTCAGACGCTTTCACGCCTTTGGCTTTCAGATAGGCTTCGAGAATTTTATTGGTGGTACGTGGATACACATAATCTGTGCCCAACAATGCCCAACGCTGTACGCCTTGATCCATCAGGTAATCAACAGCGGGGATCGCCTGCTGGTTTGGTGCGGCACCGGTGTAGAACACGTTTTTAGACGACTCTTCCCCTTCGTACTGCACTGGATAGAACAGCACACTGTTCAGCTCTTCCACGACTGGCAAAACTGATTTACGGGAAACGGAAGTCCAGCAACCGAAAATGGCCGAGACTTTGTCTTTTTGAATTAACTCACGCGCCTTTTCCGCAAACAACGGCCAGTTTGACGCAGGGTCAACTACTACAGGTTCCAGTTTTTTGCCCAGCAAGCCGCCTTTCTTATTCTGCTCATCAATCAGCATCAGCATGGTGTCTTTCAGTGTGGTTTCACTGATCGCCATGGTGCCAGACAGCGAGTGCAACACCCCCACCTTGATGGTGCCATCTGCCGCAAACGCGTGACTACCAAACAAAGAGGCAACCAGAATAGAACTTGCGAGTAGTTTCCTTTTCATGCGTATTCTTCCTTAAATTAGTTTTCTGCGATGAACAAACCCTCTCTCGGTATCTGTTCACTTGAAGTTTCAAGACAATCACCCTTTGAACAAGCAGGTTCAGTATTGAGAAAAAACAGCAGGCTGAATATGCGCATATCGTGCAGAAAACTACGTCAAATGACGCATAGGTGAATGGCTGATAATTCGATACACTGATGTGGGAGGATGTCTTTCCTCACTTGATCGCAAGGAGTGCAATCAAGAGCGACTTATCATGAATGGAAGCACGGCCTATTATGCAAAAGGTTCCTACTAATCGGCGTAAATACAACAAGTTAGTCGCTAATGAAATGTTGGAAGACTTCGCGCTGCGCTTTACCTCGAAACGCGCCCGCAAATGGTCAGCGACGTGGATTGCCAATAGCGCACTAGGCATTGTCTCGTTTCTGGTTTTGGAAGCGTTGGGCGGTTCAATTACGCTCTCTTATGGTTCGATTAATGCGCTGTGGGCTATCGCCGCCGTTTCTGCTGTCGTGATTTTCAGCGGCATTCCCATCTGCTATTACGCCTCGAAATATGGTGTAGACATTGACTTACTTAGCCGTGGTGCTGGGTTTGGTTATATCGGTTCCACCATCGTTTCGCTGATTTATGCCTCATTCACGTTTATCTTTTTCGCGCTGGAAGCCGCGATCATGTCGATGGCACTCCAACTGCTATTGGGCATCCCGCTGTTTTGGGGCTATATCATCAGTGCGGTGGCCGTGATCCCGCTGGTGATCTTTGGTATCACTAATATCAGCCGTTTTCAGATGTTATCGCAGCCACTGTGGCTGACGATGCAGATCGTTCCGCTGTTTTATGTCTTCAGCCACCCCGATTCACAACTCGACAGTTGGCTGGCTTACACCGGTATGAATCAAAACGGGAATGGCTTTAACTGGTTACTGTTTGGCAGCGCGTCAGCCGTATTACTCGCTGTTATCGCCCAATTAGGCGAGCAAGTCGATTTTTTGCGCTTTCTGCCAGAGCAAAAGAAAACCGGTCGTTTAAAATGGTGGTTAGCGATGCTATTCGGCGGGCCGGGTTGGATGCTATTCGGTGCCGCCAAACTCGCGCTTGGCAGCTATCTGGCGTGGCTGGCGATCCAGCATGGCTTCTTCCCCACCGAAGCCAGCGACCCAGCACATATGTACCTCAACGCCTTTGGTTACATGACCGACAACACCAAGCTGGCGCTGCTGGCGGCGGGTGTGTTTGTCATTATGTCGCAGCTGAAAATCAACGTCGCAAACGCCTATGCCGGCTCACTGGCTTGGTCGAATTTCTTCTCGCGGTTAACGCACAACCATCCGGGCCGCGTGGTCTGGATGGTGTTTAATGTCGTGATTGCGCTGTTATTGATGGAGCTCGGCATTTACCAGCTGCTGGAAAAAACCCTGCAAGTTTATTCCGTCTTGGTTTTAGCGTGGATCGGCAGCCTCGTGGCCGATCTGATTATCAATAAACCGCTGGGTTTAAGCCCAGCAGGCATTGAGTTTAAACGCTCAAAACTGTACGACATTAATCCGGTCGGTCTCGGCTCAATGATCATTGCCTCATCGGTTGGCATCTCCGCGCACCTCGATGTGTTTAATGAAGCCATCAAAGCGTTTGCTTCTTATATCGCCTTTGCTTTGCCGTTTATCACCGCACCATTGATTGCATGGTTGACCAAAGGCAAATTTTATCTGGTCAATGCCAAGACACACAGCCATGTTCATCACGATCACGAACTCACCTGTTCGGTATGTGAAAATGCTTATGAACCGGAAGATATGGCCCATTGCCCCGTTTATGGTGGTCATATCTGCTCGTTATGTTGCTCGCTCGATGTGCGCTGTGAAGATAAATGCCGCCCCAAAGCCACCATTCACCAGCAGATACACACCTTCCTGCATCCGTTTGTGCCCGATGAATTACTGCATAAACTTGCTAGCCCCATCAGTCAATTTTTGATTGTGTTGACCATCGTCAGCAGTTTTATGGCCGCCATCTTCATGATCGCCTACAGCCAAATCCCTTCGTTGGCACCCGATAATATGCACACCATCACAGGCGGCATGCTCAAAGCATTTGTGATGTTACTGATTCCGGTTGGCATTATCAGTGGCCTGTTTGTGCTGGCACGCAACACCAGTCGTAATGCCATCACTGAGCTGAAAGCCCACACCCAACTTTTAACGCATGAGATCAGCGCACACGAAAAAACTTCCCGACAATTGGAACAGGCGAAAAAGTCTGCCGAAACGGCCAATAATGCGAAAAGCCGTTATCTAGCAGGGCTGAGTCATGAATTGCGCACACCGCTGAATGTCTTGCTGGGTTACGCGCAATTGTTAAGTGACGACCACAAACTGGATCACCAAACCCGTGAATATGCTCATATTCTAAGGCGGAATGGGAAACACCTTTCTGATTTGTTAGAAGGGCTGCTGGAGATCTCTAAAATTGAAGCGGGTCGTCTTGAGTTGCAACGCGTTGAATTTAATCTGGCGACCATGCTCGATGAGTTGGCAGAGATATTTGCGATGGAGGCTTCCCAGAAAGGACTTGAGTTTGAATATATCCCCTGCGTGAATCTGCCCGTCTACATCGCCACCGACAAACAACGCTTACGGCAGATCCTCATCAACTTGCTGAATAATGCCATCAAATATACTCGCGAAGGGAAAGTGACTTTTCGCGTCACCTACCGCAATCAGGTGGCACGTTTTTCCGTCCAAGACACCGGTATTGGGCTCTCCGAGCACGACATCCAGCAGATCTTTAAGCCGTTTGAACGCATTCAAACGCAAAGTACGCGCGCCATTCAAGGCACGGGGCTTGGGCTGACCATATCCCATGCGCTGGCCAGCCTGATGGGCGGCGATATCTCCTGCCAAAGCCAGCCGAACGTGGGTAGCAATTTCACACTGACCATGATGATGTCAGCAGTCGAAAGCCCCGTTTCGGTTCCGGTGCTGATTCACCAGAATATTATCGGCTACACCGGCGCACGACAGACCATTCTGGTCGTTGACGACATTGCTGATCAACGCAATCTGGTGAGTAACATTCTCACGCCACTGGGTTTCAACATCTTACAGGCAAATGGTGCGGCTGAAGCGCTGAAGATGGCCGAAAATCACACCATTCACCTCTATATTCTTGACATCACCATGCCCGAAGTCAGCGGCTGGCAACTGGCGATCCAGCTGCGACAAAAAGGCATTCGCAGCCCGATTATGATGCTTTCCGCCAATATTCATGAGTTGGAAAAAAGCAACATGCTCGCCAAATATCACAATGATTATCTGAGCAAACCCATCTCGCGGGAACAACTGCTCACGAAACTCAGCAACTTATTACCCGTCGACTGGCTATTTGCCGACGAGCCGGAAGAATCCGTCGTCGCCAATTCAGATGCTCTAGTCACGCCCGCTGCGATCCCATCCCATGATGATCTGACGCAGTTGATCAATTATGCGGAAATTGGCTTTATGTCCGCATTCCTCGAAAAACTGGATGAAATCGTCAGTTCCGGCGACAGCGCTGAGGCTTTTTTTGGTTCAATCCGCAGCGATGCATCGCAATGTAAATTTGAAAAAGTCGTACATCACCTGAACGAGTTGATACATGAGCATTATTGAATTCAGTAACATCATTGTCTTAGTGATCGACGACTCGCCTGAGTCGCTCGGCATGCTCAACGCCACGCTCAATAAAGCGGGGCTCACCGTGCTGGTGGCGCTCAGTGGTGCACAAGCATTAGCGATTGTGGAAAAAGTGCAGCCCGATGTGGTGTTGCTGGATGCGATCATGCCGGAAATGGATGGGTTTGATACGTGCCAAAAACTGAAAGAAAAGCTCCCCTCCACCCCCATTCTATTTATGACCGGCCTTAACGATTCAGAGCATGTTATTCATGGTTTTGAAGTGGGCGGTGTCGATTACATCACCAAACCGGTTGTGCCGAACGAAGTGCTGGCACGAATCAAGGTGCACAGCCATAACGCCAAACTGGCGAAATCGGCACAATTTGCCCTCGATTACGCGGGGCAATATGTCTTCTGCGTATCAAAACAGGGCCGCTTAGAGTGGGCTACGCCCTACGCACAAGAGCTGATCGGCAAGATCAATGGCGATATTCTGGAAACGTGGAAAAGCATTCAACCCGACATCGCCCGTTGGATCACATCCGAACATCGGAAAGAGCCGCTGCAACTGAACCAGTTTACCCCGTCGATTCAGGCTGAATACGCCGGAGAATATGATCAGTTGCATGCATTGATCCGTTTGGTCACGCCGAAAAAACGCGGTACAGAAGAAGATCTGCAACGCGAACTTAATCTCACCAAACGCGAATCTCAGGTGCTCTACTGGCTCTCATTTGGCAAAACCAATTGGGAGATCGCCACCATTCTTGAAATGAGCCCCAGAACAGTGAACAAACATCTGGAGCAGATCTACAAAAAGCTCAATGTTGATAACCGCACTGCAGCAGCAAGTATTTCACTGCGGTTACTCGATAGCTCACACGCCAGCTAAACGATCTACTCGTGACATTGCTTCTCGCATCATCAATGCCGTGACAGGAAAAGGCATATTCGCCATATCAGGTGTCTGTATTGCCGTTTCTACAATCTCTGCAATTTCTTCTTCATTTAGCGAGGCAATCTCGTTTAATGAAACAGGCACACCGCACTGTTTTGCGAGTTGAATTGCTGTCAGGATCTCTGCATCAGAGCGGTTTTCCAACGCCAGTAGACAGAGGTTGCCATAACCCACCAGTAAGCCGTGACCAAATTCGCGGGTTTTCTCCAATACAGTAAACCCATCAAACAAGGCATGCGCTGCAGCGACATGATCACCAACGCCCATGATCGAGGTAAAACCAGCATAGATAAAAATGGCATCCATCACCTGCTCTAACGCCGAGCCCGCTTCGCCGCGCATCACTTCACCACAAGCGGCGCCACCAAAACGTTCAATCAGTTGGTAACACAATTTACCTTGTGCAAAGGCAGCCATGTTCAGACTGTAATCGGGCTCTCCACCTGAGATCACGCGATATTCATACAGTTTAGCCAACGTGTCACCCAAACCCGCCGATAACCAACGAACAGGGGCTGTTGCGATTAATACCGGGTCTAACACGACAATGTCGGGCGCTTTATCCAGTTTGAATAAGCCAATGTAATGACCCGATTCATCGTATAAAACCGACACGGTAGACACCGCCGCACAAGTAGCAGCAATGGTTGGAATCATCACTACCGGTAAATGACATATCTGTGCGACAACCTTACTGATATCGAGCGCTTTACCGCCGCCGACAGCAACAATCACGTTAGCGCTGCTTGCTGTTACTTGCGCCACCAATGCATCGATATGTTGCTGGCTCACTTCACCGCCATACCAAGCCTCTTGCACGATTCGCCGGTTTTGCCATTCAGCTTGGGTCTGCATCAGGTGCTGTAAACGCGGCATCGTCACTGTAAGCGCTGTTTTTCCACCGATCACAAAGATCTGATCCATTGCGGCATCCAGCGTATGCCCCAGCCGACTGAGTGCGTCAACACCACGCAAAATATGGGCAGGAAAAGAGAGATGGGTTCCGGGTAAAAACATAATAACTCCAGCAGGAAGGTTAAAGCGGACTGATCTGGTGCCAGGACAGCACCAGATCATGATGAGCATATTTATTTCACAGACACATCGAAGCCTTTGAAATATTTCTTGGCTAACGTGGTCACGGTGCCATCGGCCTGTACTTTCGCAATTGCCGCATTCAGTTTGGTTTTCAGCGCATCGTCACCTTTGCGTAAACCGAAACCGATACCACTGCCCAGAATTTTGGTATCTTCGACCGGTTTACCAATAAAGGCGTAACCTTTGCCTTCCGGCTTGTCTAAGAACCCAGCTTGACCGGCAGCCGCCATGACTAAAGTGCCATCCAAACGACCATTCACCATGTCGTTGTAAACCATGTTCTGATCTTTATAAGAGGTAATGGTGACGCCTTTGGGTTCCCAATGCGCCTTGGCATACACCTCTTGAATGGACGCTTGCAACACACCGATATTCTTCCCTTGCAACCCTTCTGCTGTTGGCGTTAGCGCGGAATCTGATTTAGCAACTAACTGCGAAGGAATACGGTAAATCGGATTGGTAAAATCGATAGATTCTTTGCGTTTCTCTGTGATGTTCATAGCCGAGTTAATCACATCAAATTTTTTCGCTGCTAACCCCGGAATTAAAGTATCAAAGCTGCTTTCAACCCATGAACACTGCAACTGCGCCACTTTACAGATGGTGTTACCCAGTTCGATGTCGAAACCTTCCAACTCGCCTTTCGCGTTTTTGCTTTCAAACGGTGGGTATTCTGCTTCCAGCCCAAAACGCATCTGTTCTGCGATAGCGGAAGCCGAAGATAAAACGCCCAATGCGAGCATAAGCATGCTGATTTTTTTCATGTTGAGTCCCTTCTGTTGTTATCGAGATAAATTAAAAGAAAACACGGTTTTTGAGTGCAGGAAGATCACTCCGAACAGTCGCTAAATAATCAAAATCCAGCTCCGCAAGCGCAAAACCATTACCTGACGTTTGTTGCGCCAACATCTTTCCCCACGGATCAATGATCATGCTGTGCCCGAAAGTGCGCTTACCGTTGGGATGCACGCCCGTTTGAGCAGCAGCAATGACATAGCTTTGATTTTCAATTGCGCGCGCCTTAAGCAAGGTTTCCCAGTGGCATTCGCCGGTGGTGTAAGTAAACGCAGCCGGCATGGTGATCACATCGAAGATCGGTTCTTTGCGAAACATCTCAGGAAAACGCAGGTCATAACAAACCGCGGCTCGTACACGGCCAATCTGGGTGACAAAGGTCTGTAACGAAGAGCCCGCGGTTAATGTGTCAGCTTCCGCATACGATTCAATGCCATTATCAAAACCAAACAGGTGAATTTTGTCATAGCGCCCCACGCATTCTCCAAGTTCATTAAACAGCAGGTTACTGTTATAAACTTTATTCAGATCAGGGCTTAATAATGGAATGGTGCCGGCAGAGATCCAGACTTCATGCTGTTTCGCCAAGGTGGCAATAAAGGTCTGGATCGGCCCATCACCGAAAGTTTCACCAAGCGTCACCCGATCACCGTCGGTTTTACCCATGAAACAGAAATATTCCGGTAACAGAATGAACTTAGCGCCGGCATACACGGCAGCCTGAATCAGCTGTGCCGCCAAGCCTAAATTATCAGTCACGTTGTCCTGGCTGTTCATCTGGATGGCAGCCACTAAATGACAATTGCTCATTGTTTACCCCTTCACCAGACAGAGCGCTTTTGCACCCGCGATAATGGTGGCATCGTCTTTGGCAAACGAGAGACGAATCAGCTTATTATCGGTGCCATCGGCATAAAAAGCGGACAGCGGGATCGTCGCTACACCAAAATCGGTGATCAGACGTTTCACCATTTCACTGTCACTCTCTTGGCTGAAATGCGCGTAACTGGCCAACATGAAAAAGGAGCCCGATGACGGTAACAGCTGGAATGGGCTGTTCTGGAGTTCCGCGATCATCAAGTCGCGTTTTTGCTGATAAAAGGCCGAAAGATGCAGATAAGTCTGCGGATCTTTCATGTATTCCGCGAAAGCATATTGCATCGGTGTATCAGCGGAAAACATCATAAATTGATGCACTTTCAGAATTTCACGCATCAGCGCCTGTGGTGCAAGGCAATAGCCCACTCGCCAACCCGTAACATGAAAGGTTTTACCAAACGAAGAGACAATCACACTGCGCGAAGCTAATTCGGAATGCGTTGCCATACCATGATGGCGATGCCCATCAAACACGATGTGCTCATACACCTCATCTGACAAAATTACGATATCGGTGTTGCGCGTCACCCGGGCTAACTGCGTTAAATCGTCCGCACTTAAAACCTGAGCACTGGGGTTGTGCGGTGTATTGATGATGATCATGCGGGTTCTCGGCGAAATGGCGGCCTTCACTTCATCCCAATTAATCGTGAACTCAGGCACCGACAGTTTCAGGGCAATAGGCGTTGCTCCTTGCAGCCGCACAATCGGCGCATAACTATCAAACGACGGCTCGAAATAGATGACTTCATCACCGGGATGCACCAAGGCCGAAATGGCCGAGTAAAGCGCTTCACTGGCACTCGCCGTTACCGTGATCTCTTGATCGACGTCGTAAGACTGCCCATAAAGCATAAAAACCTTTGCCTGAATCAGCTCTTTCAGCGCCACCACCCCCGTCAACGGCGCATATTGATTGAATCCCTGCTGCATCGCCTGTGTGACATAGTTAACCAGCTTGGCGTCACACGGGAAACTTGGTGCACCTTGCGATAAATTGATCGCGTTGTGTTGGTTTGATAATTGACCAATGACGGTAAAAATGGTGGTTCCAACATCCGGTAATTTGGAGTGAGTTTGCACCGGCGTCTGAATTGTCATGAAAGCTCCGTTTACTGTTTGATTCAGGCTTTGTTCACCGTCATTAAACGTGACATTACTTTTGACCAGTAGCGAATTGTTGTCATAATAGCCATGAGAAAAACGCATAGCTAAGCGAACTAAACCGATGAGTAAACGCACGCCCCCGTTTAATGCTTTACATGCTTTTGTAGTGACAGCCCGCCATCTCAATCTCACACTTGCGGCTGATGAGCTGTGCGTGACGCAAGGTGCAGTCAGCCGCCAAATTGCGACGCTTGAGGCTTATCTAGGGTTCTCACTGTTCCAGCGCCATGCCCGTGGTTTGGTCTTAACACCACAAGGTCAACACTATTTGCCGGAAGTAAAAACCGCGTTTGACCTCCTACTATCAGTCACACAAAAAGCTTGCCGTGAAAATGCGGTGATCCGTTTAAAAGCACCGACTTGTGCCATGCGCTGGTTGGTACCGCAATTAATGAAGTTGGAAACGGAACACCCTGAAATTCATGTGTCACTCACTACCACCACAGCACATGCTGTCGATTTCAAAACCGAAAATTTTGATGCCGCGATTGTGTTTGCTGAACAGCCATTGCCTGAAAATCAAGGCTATAAGCTGTTTGGTGAGGTGATTTCACCGGTCATCGCCCCACATTTGATCGAACAGATGGGCAAGAAAGATGGCGAATTGGATTTATCGCCCTTCACGTTTTTACACCCAACCCAAGATCAGCGCGATTGGAAGTTATGGTTAACGTCGAACACCAACCATGCGTTTACGATGCGCAAAAACCAGCATTTCGACACCATGGATCTCGCCATCAGTGCCGCGATTCAAGGCTTTGGCGTTGCGATGGCGGATATTTCACTCATCGAAGAGGACTCACGCATGAAGCGCCTTGTCCGTCCTTTTGCCGAGTCAGTAAAAACAGGGGCCGCATATTACTTATGCACTCCTCAAAATCCGCCACAGTTAACGCAATATCGCACGTTTCTTTCGTGGTTTTGCCATGATGCCAATGCAGGTCCATGAACTAAATGAGTTAACCCTTTCTTTACCCTTTCATCTTCAGTTCGATACCAGACACGACCAAATACATCTCTTTTGCTTTGACGGCTAACCGCTGGTTAACTCGCCCAGCAATATCACGAAATCGTCTGGCTAAGAGATTATCGGGAACAATGCCAAAACCAACTTCGTTCGTGACTATATAGACGGGGCATGGGCTTGCGAGACACGCGGCGATCAAATCTTCAATCTCAACCATGATCCGCTGTTCAATGGCCGCAAAATCCATCATTTCTGCAGGAATATCACCCGTTTTATCGAACATCAGATTGGTGATCAGAGTGGTAATACACTCCAGCATGATGGCATCACACTCAGCACTTCGTTGGCGGATCACCCTACCGAGTTCACGATACCCCTCATGCGTAAGCCATTGCGCAGGTCTGGTTTGTTGATGAATGACGATGCGTTCAGCCATTTCATCATCCGTGATAATGGATGTAGCAATGTATAAAACACGACCACCTTGCTGCGCGGCAAATTGTTCTGCCAACCGACTTTTACCGCTACGCGCACCGCCCGTGATCAAAATCATAGTGCGGTCCTAATTGGTTTTTGTACTCGCGTAATCCGATTCATGCGTTACAACCCTTTTAATGAAATATCCAATACACGATAGAAAATAGAATCAATGCAATCGCTGAGGCAATAAACATCAAGCGAATAGTAAGTTTGATATCCTGCTGATTCATTTCTCGCAGCGGATCGCCAATCCACGGTTTTTCAACCAATTCACCGAAGTAGCTGTTTGGCCCGCCTAAACACACACCGAGCGCACCTGCAACCGTGGCTTCTGGCCAACCACAATTAGGGCTTTTATGCTGATAGCGGTCGCGCCAGCCGATCTTGAATGCCTGACGAGCATCGAGTTTTAAACACCAGGCTGCCATAGTTAGCAGCAACCAACTGATCCGCGCAGGAATTAAATTCGCCAGATCATCGATGCGGGCGGAAACACACCCAATTGCTTTATATTTCTCATTTTTATAGCCGACCATCGAATCCAGAGTGTTGATCGCTTTGTAGGCCATCGCCAGCGGCACACCACCGAGAAAGAGATAAAACAGCGGTGCAATAACACCATCAACCGTGTTTTCAGCCACGGTTTCAACGACACCACGAGTGATCTGGGTTTCATTAAGCTGTGAAGTGTCACGCCCGACAATGTATGACAACTGCCGACGACTATTCTCCAGCGAGCCGGAATCCAGTGCGCGATAAACATCCATTGCCGCATCACTCAGACAACGCCCCGCCAGAATGGTATACGCCAGCCAAAGTTCAACCAATCGCCCAAGCCAGATATTGATCGAACTCAGACAAGAAATAACCACCCATGTGATCAGCCAGGTCGTCCCTACAATCACTACCCATAACACAGCACCACCGATATATAACGCAGGTTCTGAATGACAAACGGCTCTGATTTTTTGTTGCACCCAGCTAATACTGTTCCCAATCCAGCGGATCGGGTGCGGCCAGTGATGCGGGTCGCCCAAGATCAAATCAAGTAAAAATGCCGTACTGTAAAGAACAAGTGTCATGACTAAACCTCGGTTATGTACGGTTACTATACCTGTTGCTGTATTAAAAATGGCTGTTTTTCAATTCATTAGCACTATTCCACCCACTATCATGCAGTTAGATGAATTTACTGAGATATTTGAGTTAGCATAAGCGCTTGCGCGGTCAGGTAGGAACAAATCATGGCAAAAAGCGGTCAGCATGGCGGTAACGTGCTACAAATGGCGGAAAAATGTGGTGTTGACCCCGACTTGATGCTGGATTTCAGCGCCAATATCAATCCGTTGGGTATGCCTGACTCATTGAAAAACGCCATCATGACACACCTGCATCTGGCCGAGCGCTACCCGGATATTGATTATCAGGCGCTGCATGCAGCGTTATCGCGTCATACCGGTTGCCCGCCGGAATGGATCCTGGCCGGAAATGGCGCGACGGAACTGATTTTTTCAATTGTTCGTTGCCTAAAACCGAAGAAAGCACTGCTCCCTATGCCGGGATTTGCCGAATATCGTCGAGCTTTGCAGCGTGAAGGCTGTGAAATTACTCATTACCCGCTGTTGGAAGAAGACGACTTTCAGCCCACCGCACACATTCTTTCTGCGCTCACTGCGGATATTGATTGTCTGTTTCTCTGCACGCCGAATAACCCAACCGGACAATATCCCGATCTGGCGTTATTATTAGCGATTGTCGCGCACTGTCAACAGCACGATATCGCTTTGATTGTCGATGAGTCATTCATTGATTTTCTACCCAAGCAGCAAGGTTTAACTGCGATATTAGCCGAAAACCCCAAGCTCTATTTGCTGCGATCATTGACTAAATTTTTTGCGATTCCAGGCTTGCGGCTTGGCTATCTCATCAGTGCCGACGAACAAGCTATCAGCAGCATGCGCAATTTGCAGGAACCTTGGACCATCAACACATTCGCTGCTTTAGCCGGTGAAACCGTGCTGGATGATCATCGTTATATTCAGCAAACCTACCAATGGTTGGATGAAGAACAGCGCTATCTTTTTGAATCGCTTTCAGGCTTTGCGGCTTTAAAAATCTGGCGACCAGCAGCCAATTATATTTTTATCCGCTGCCTTGATGAGACCCTGAATCTGCAAGATGCCCTGCTGGCACATCGTATATTGATCCGTCATTGCGCCAATTATCCAGGCTTAAACACGCATTATTATCGGGTCGCCATCAAAAGCCATGCTGACAACCAAGCTCTGATTGCTGCCTTAAAACAGGTGCTGCCACATGGCTGAAGCCAGTTGCCCCGCATCGTGCGGAGAGCTGATTCAGGGCCTGATCAACGGTTCCGAAAAACTCATCTCCTGCCCTATCGATTGGTATAGCACCGTTGAAGTGAAACAAGGCACAGCTCATCAATTTGATGAACGACCATTAATGCGTCGAGCCGTGAAAGCAACGCTCAAGCACCTACAGATCGAAGAAACTTGGCATCAGAAATTATCTATTCGTTTTCACTCAACCATTCCCGTAGCCAAAGGCATGGCTAGCAGCACAGCCGACATTGCAGCAACAGCGGTCGCCACCGCGCGCCATTTTCAACAGGAATTAAATAGTCAGGCGCTGGCGCAGATCTGCACTTCACTGGAACCAAGTGACAGCACCTTCTTGCATCAACTTAGCTTGTTCGATCACAAGCGAGGTGAGATCCATCAACAGTTTGGGTGGGTACCGGATCTGAATATTCTGATTTTTGAAAGCGCAACGCAGCTGAATACGGCTGACTATCATCAGATGTCGCGTCAACAATGGCTAAAACAGAATGAGACACGGCTAACCGATGCCATGCATATGTTTGAACAAGCAATGCAAACAAAAAACGTCGCTTTATTTGGTCAGGCGTGTACGTTGAGCGCGCTTGCCAGTCAGTATATTTTGGCAAAACCGGGTTTTGAGCAGTTCCAAGCTTTGATTGAAAAATTCGACTTACCCGGCATGGTTGTCGCGCATAGTGGTACAGTCGTTGGGTTGTTATGCAACCCTCAGCAACATGATCCCGATGCGATTTTTTCTGCCGTGCAGCTTTCCGTTTTACAGACTCATTACCCAATGCAGTATATGAAAAAGCTGATTGCTGGTGGTGTGAGCTAATAAATATTATTTAACACGCAGAACTTGGTGGCTGATACCATTAAGTTCCAGTTGCACCGCTTGTGAACGCTTTAGCTGATTTATTTTTTGTAACATATCCTCGGTATAGCCTTTTCGCATCATCCATTGCATTGGTTCATGAAAACTGTCTTCATTAACAATGAATGTATCTGTGGCGGAACTATTACAAATACTGACAACCCAAATACGTTGCTGAAACTCTAAGATCTCAGAGAGTTGATTTAATAACCAATATTTGACTTGTGTTAGTATTTTCATACTGTTCTGACTCAATTGTGTTTTACCGTTCTTATTACGTAAGAACATGCGTTGTGATCTTAAAAAATAAAAATCCGGAGCATTTAAATAATCCGGATTTAGGTATTCAAATAAATCTATTTATTGCAAACAATTATGCATTATATTCGTCGAAATTTTCTATGTATTCATCAATGTTATCGATGAGCAACTGACGATATTGTTCTGTAAAATATTCCACCGCAGCATCTTTTCCAGCTTTTATGTCATCGGCTTTTTCAGCAGAAGACGCAACAAGAAATGCATTAAAACGAGCGGTTGCGTACAGCAAAGAAGAGCTTACATCATCACTTTCTGCATCTTCTGCTTGTTTATTTGCCAGATTGATAATCTCATCCGCGCGTTCCCAGAACGATTCATCTTGTGTTGTATCACTCATAAACATCTCCTACACATACTTAAGTTAACCCGTCAGAACCACAGATGGGCTGATTCAGCAGGCAATCTGCAGATTTTCTACCCGTTTGTAAATGAAAACATGCTTCTTAATTCGAGACTTATCGAAATTGCAGCAGAGCAATGCCGAAATTGGTAGCGCCTTTAATTAAGGATGCCAACGGTAATATTTCAATCTTGGTATTGTTCTGAATGAGTATTATCAGTAACAAGCCATAGGTTCCAAACATATACACATTTCTCAGTAGCTTAGGGCTAATGTCTTTCAAAAAAGTCATATAAAGATGGGAACCATCCAGCGGTGGAATAGGCAATAAATTAAAGAAAAATAACCCAAAATTTATAACACCCCACAGGATGAGTAGATTAACCGTAGCAAGACCGAGCGCTGTAGCACTGAAATATGGGAAAAAGAAGAAAACTCGCGCCATAATCAAAAAAAGGACTGCCAGCAAAAAATTGGAAACTGGTCCGGCAAGGGAAATCAAAATTTCGTCACGATGCTTATGCTTCAAATTATCAGGATTGAAACTTACTGGTTTCGCCCAACCGAACCCAGCAATCAAGATCAACATAAAACCAAGTGGATCAATATGCTTTAGCGGGTTGAACGTCAAACGACCATCATTTTTTGCCGTCATATCGCCCAGTTTGTATGCCATATAGGCATGCGCTAACTCGTGTATCGTCAATCCGATGATAATTGCCGGTAAAGATTTAAGGATCCAGAAAAAATCGAAATGCATTTATAGGTCCCCAGATCTGAAAACCGGCCAAAAATCATATTGAATGTTTCAGCTGGTTTGGTGCGATAGTAACAAAAACAAGCACAAAACTTATTCTCTGTTTTTATGCTAGTCGGGATTTCACCTTACTGGAGAATATATATGCGCCAATCAAACTCGGGACAACAATACGAGGCAACAATTGACTCACATCCAACCCAACCTCAAATAATGACCACAAAATGATAACCGATAACGTGCCAGCGTACGCGAAAGCACCCATTTTTTTACCTCGGGCAAGCAGTAAGCCTGAAACAAGGATACCTGCACCAATAACTAAAAAATAAGGTGAGTCATTCATCAGGATAAGGTTAACACCACCAATAACGGTTGTTGCACCCAACAACGCCAGCAGCAATCCTAAAACACGTGGAGGTTTGATTTCAGACATTTACAGCTCTCATAATTTATCGATAGTGAAGACTAACAAGTAAAACGTCAGATGTTTACCTATAAAATGTAAAATTGTGGCCTCTCAATCTAAGTTTATGACTCACTCACAATTGACTCTTACTGCATACTAAAATAAGAACCATCGCCCCGCATCAATCTACTTGCGAATGGGAACTCAAGCGCCATGAAAATGTGCACCGCAATTAGCCTATAAAATAATCAAATTAATATTTTAACTTCTCACTAATTAATTTTAAAAATAATTAACAATCCAATTACATGAGAAATTATAGGAGCGGATATTCTGGATAATGATTGTGAATATATTAAGCTCTGCTAACATGAAATTTGAATTGCAGTCTATATAACTAAAATTCATTTAATTATTAATAAAATAGATAACGATAATTTTAATGGCATTCTGGTAACGAATAAGGACATTTCAATTTATGTCACAAGATCAAATACTGACCGATCCCCCTGATAACTCTTCTTTGTACCCGCCAGCAACGCAAATTCGAGCTGGCTCCGTCGCTTTCAAACATACTAATCTGGCTGTTTTCCTCGGTGGTTTTTCTACGTTTTGGCTGCTGTATTGGGTTCAGCCAATACTCCCATTATTTGCCCGCACCTTCTCTTTATCGCCTGCCGCAAGCAGCACTATCTTATCTATTTCAACCGCCGCGCTGGCCTTGTCTCAGCTACCATCCAGTTTTATTTCTGACCGTTTCGGCCGAAAGCCTGTAATGAGTTGCGCCATGCTGCTCGCAGCTATAATGACATTACTGACAACTTTCGTACCCGATTACTCATCATTGCTTGTTTTACGTCTGTTCGCAGGCATTGTTCTCGCAGGCCTCCCCGCGGTTGCAATGGCTTATCTGGCCGAAGAAATTGAAGTAATTTCGTTGGGTAAATCCATGGGGGTCTATATTTCCGGCTCGGCGATTGGTGGAATGAGTGGCCGTTTAGTAACGGCATTGGCTGCTGACTATTTTTCATGGCATATCGCTGCATTAATCGTCGGTAGTGTCGGGTTGATCTCCGCAGTGGTGTTCTGGCAAAAATTACCCGCATCTCAGCATTTTCATGCTCGACCACTGCCATTTTCGCAACAAGGCCGTCGAGAATTAAAACAAGCGTTCATCACTTTGTTAAAAGATGAAGGGTTACCATGGTTATACGCCAGTGGCTTTATTTTGATGGGATGTTTTGTCAGTTTATATAACTACATTGGTTTTCATTTGGAAGCAGCCCCCTTTAACTTACGCCCCAGCATCATCGGCGGCATTTTTACATTATTCTTGGTTGGTGCGGTGGCATCAGCAAAAGCCCACCGTATCGCACAAAAAGTCGGCCGTTATAAAGCATTAATAGGCTCCATGCTGATGATGCTAGTTGCATTATTACTGACATTTTCACCTTGGTTACCGGTGGTTGTCTTAGGCATTACCATGCAAACATTTGCCTTTTTTGGTGGCCATACCATTGCCAGTAGCTGGGTCGGCCAGCGCGCAGGCAAAACCAAAGCCTTGGGGGCGTCGCTTTATCTGAGTAGTTACTATTTAGGCTCAAGCGTGGTGGGTTCAATATCTGGTTTGTTCTGGCGATATGGTGAATGGCGGGGTGTGGCAACCGCGTTGATTTTTACCTTAGTTATTACGATGTCACTAACTGCCTACAAGCTATCTCGCATTCCGGCTTAATTTGATCAGAAAATGACATCGGATCATGGGCAACTAATGTTGCCCATATATTTTAAATTTCGTAGTGCAGTGCACTATTATCTTCTGTCGAGAATACCTGTGCCTGAATATCACTGATAGATAACGACGGGTTGCATAACTGCAGAAAACGCCATGCAAAATTAGGCTGCAATTTGCCCTTTTTCAAACCAAACCAAACAGTATTTGCAGAAAATAAATGCTCCGCATTTAGGCGAACTAAATTGCTGTCTTTTACGGTATCAATCGCCATATCGGCCAAAATACCAACACCCATACCGAGCTCAACATAGGTTTTAATGACATCTGAATCCTGCGCACTTAATACAATATCAGGCTCGATACCGGCGTAGGCAAATGCCGCGTCTACTTTGGCTCGCCCCGTCAAACCGGTCTGATAAGTGATCAACGGCCAGGCACTGAGTGCGTCTAACGTTACCTCGGGCAACTCAGCCAAGGGATGTCCTCGCGGCACTAAAATCGTGTGATGCCAGCTGTAATATGGAAATGCAGCAATCGCATCTGTTTCAGACAGTTGTTCGCTGGCAAGCCCAATATCTGTTTCCCCGTTTAAGATCATCGACACGATTTCACTTGGGCTACCCTGATGTAAAACTAATTGCACTTGCGGGTAATGGGTTCGAAATTCTTTGATAATACCGGGTAACGCGTATCTCGCCTGAGTATGAGTGGTCGCGACATGCAAACGGCCTTTATCACTGTTAGCAAAATTATCGGCTAACCGGCGGATATTAGCAGCCTCAGTTAAAATCCGTTCTGCCATCGTCAAAAGTGCTTTACCCGGCTCCGTCATGCCTAATAAACGTTTGCCTCGACGAATAAATAATTCTACACCCAGCTCATCTTCCAGCTCTTTAATATGTCGACTAACACCTGACTGCGAGGTATATAGCACATTAGCCACTTCAGTTAAGTTAAAGTGACTGCGGGCAGCCTCACGGATTATTTTTAATTGTTGGAAGTTCAAAGGTTTGCTCCTGTCCATAGGCATAATGCGCTGTGCTTTCCATATTGTTATTTATTCTTATGCATAAATACAAATATGAAATACTGCAAACCTATCCAAGAAAAGGCATATACCGCAAAAAGATAAAGATATATTTATTATATATAGTTAAAAACAGCACTCCAATGACTATTTGATGTTTTTTCACTTCATCAATATTTTGTGCAAAAATTGAAAATTGCATTCAATAAAAAAGGGTTAGCTGAAATTCAGACTAACCCTAAAAATTTACCGAAGAATAAGATGAAAAATATGGTTACTGACCTGGTTTGTACAACTGGTCAAATGTACCACCGGTAGCAAAATGGCGTTTCTGTGCAGTCTTCCATTCCCCTTCCAACTCGCGAATGGTAAATAACTTAACTGGCGCAAAATTTTTCGCGGTTTCTTTAGCTACTTCCGGGTCAATTGGACGATAGTAATTTTTTGCTGCAATTCGTTGGCCTTCTTTAGAGTACAAATGTTGCAGGTAGGCTTTCGCCACCTCTTCAGTACCATGTTTTTTCGCCACTTTTTCTACAACAGCAACTGGCGGTTCAGCCAAAATTGAGACTGACGGCGTTACTAATTCAAATTGCCCTTTACCTAACTCATTCAAAGAGAGATAAGCTTCATTTTCCCAAGCAATCAGCACATCACCCAAACCACGTTCCACAAAGCTGGTAGTTGCACCACGGGCACCGGAATCCAATACTTTTACATTGCTGAACAATTTAGAAATGTAATCGCGTGCACCTTGTTCATTGCCTGTTTTCTTTAATGCATATCCCCAGGCCGCCAGATAGTTCCAGCGTGCGCCACCCGATGTTTTAGGGTTTGGAGTAATAACTTCGACGCCAGGGCGAACTAAATCATCCCAGTCTTTAATATTTTTAGGGTTGCCTTTACGCACTAGGAATACGATCGTTGAGGTATAGGGTGCTGCATGGTTATCAAATTTCTTTTCCCAGTCATCTGGAACTAAACCTTGTTTAGCAACAGCATCAATATCTGAGCCTAATGCCAGAGTCACTACATCAGCTTCTAAACCATCAATAACAGCGCGAGCTTGTTTACCTGAGCCACCATGAGATTGACTAACAGCTACAGTATCGCCATGTTGCTTTTGCCAGAATTTAGAAAAGGCCTGATTATATTCCTGATACAACTCACGGGTCGGATCATAAGAAACGTTTAACAATTTCACTTCACCCGCCATTACTGATTGTGCTGCCAGTGCAATCGTTAAACCTAAAACAGACAATTGGATATTTTTCATAACTACATCTCCCTGTATTGATGTAGTTAGATTGAAGGATTCATTTACGAAAATGAAATAAGAAAAATTATAATTCTTATGCAAAAAACAGATAATAATATTTTTTGTAACGCTCATTTAAGTTTAAAATAAACTCAAATGAGTATTATTGGTTTCTGTTCAACACATACATTATCTGTCAGGATTCAATAGAATAAGTTCATGTTCATGACTTAGCCCTCGCTTTTGTATTTCAAGCAATGACGCAACGTTGACACTATGTCACACTAAAAAATCAACACGTTATCGTATTTTTCGCTCTTCCATTTTCAAGAGTTCTGTATTCTAATTTCTGCAGTTTTCATCTTTGGATATTGAAATGATTGCGTTCATTCGAACTCTGACACAAAACCGTATTGCATGGGCTATTTTGCTGGGCTCTACGCTATTTCTTGAATTATGCGGTATGTTTTTTCAGCATGTGATGGGGTTACAACCTTGTGTCATGTGCATTTATCAGCGGGTAGCTATTCTGGGTATTATGGCAGGTGCCGCTATCGGGTTTATTAATCCTAAAAACTTTTTCCTACGTTGGAGCAGCTTATTGCTCTGGGCCTATTCATCTGTTCAAGGTTTGCGCTTAGCTTTACGCCATACCGACATCCAGATTCATCCGTCTCCATTTAACACTTGCGATTTGTTTGTTAGCTTCCCACAATGGTTACCTCTTAATAAATGGGCACCGTGGTTTTTTAATGCAACAGGCGAGTGTTCTGAAATTCAGTGGCAGTTCCTTTCGTGGACTATGCCACAATGGCTCATAGTTGCATTTGGAATTTATACTGTGTGTAGCTTTATTATCATCGCAGGAAATTTAATCAAAGGACGATGCTGTGGATAATATTTATAACGAACAACAGCAAACCATAACAGAAGATGCTTGTTTGGCTGCTATTGCCAACGTGAAACAATTTCTGAATGAACAAATTATCGGGCAACAACACCTGATCGACGGTTTGCTGATGGCACTATTGGCTGATGGTCATATTCTTGTTGAAGGCCCGCCAGGCTTAGCTAAAACTCGCTCAATAAAAATGCTGGCCAGTTGTGTCGAAAGCCACTTTCACCGCATCCAGTTTACCCCCGACCTTTTGCCTGCAGATCTGACAGGCACAGAGATCTACCGTCCACAAAATGGGACGTTTGTTTTCCAGCCAGGTCCATTGTTTAATGAAATAGTCTTAGCTGACGAAATTAACCGCGCAGCGGCTAAAGTTCAAAGTGCTTTGCTGGAAGCAATGGAAGAACGACAAGTCACCATCGGGCGCAAAAGTTATCATCTGCCCCCGCTGTTTCTGGTCATGGCGACACAAAACCCGCTGGAGCAGGAAGGCACTTATCCGCTCCCGGAAGCACAACTAGATCGTTTTATGCTGCATCTTGAGCTTGATTATCCATCAGCTATTGATGAATTAAGCATTCTGCGGCTAAACCACGCAGAGAGCAGAGTTGAAAGCAACCCTACTCCACCACAATTAACGCAACTGCAAATTTTTGCGGCGCGCCAATATGCCTTGCAGGTGATTGCGGCAGCACCAATCGAAAATTATATCGTGAACTTAGCTACCGCCACCCGACATCCACAAGCATATGACCCCGATCTGGCTCGCTGGCTTGCATATGGTGTCAGCCCTCGCTCTAGCATTGCTTTATTGCGTTGTGCTCGGGTCAGAGCATGGCTGGCTGGGCGTAATTATGTCACGCCAGAAGACATACAATATTGCATCTACCCAGTAATGCGGCATCGTCTCATGTTGACGGTAGAAGCAGAAGCCGATGGTATTACGACAAAAGATGTCATTTCGCTGTTATTACAGAAGGTTGTCGTTGCATGAAATTAAATGACGGCGTAACACTTACACTGGATGACTTATTAGCAGCGTCAGTAAGTGGAAGCCGTATTGCAGCGCAGCTTTCCGATGGTTGGCGAACTGGTGTTCATCTTTCCCGTAAAAAAGGACGCGGTATGGAATTCGCCGAGGTTCGTCCGTATATGATCGGTGACGATGTACGCAATATGGACTGGAAAATTACCGCCCGAACGGGAAAACCGCACACCAAGTTATACCGCGAAGAACGTGATCGTTCCGTATATATACTGCTGGATCTCTCTAAAGAGATGTATTTTGGTTCACGCGGCCAACTTAAATCCCGTTTAGCATCATTAGTCGCTGCTGCCGTTGCATGGCATGCACTGAAAAATGGCGACAAAATTGGCGGATTGATTTTGTGTGGAGAACAAACATTCGTTCAGTCTCCTATTAGCCATCGCAAAGGTGTTTTACTGTGGTTGAAACAAATTGTCGATAGCTACAACACCGGTCTCCACCAACCGTCTATTTCTGTGGAAATGACCAGTAGCCTGACTACTTTGGGTAATATGCTTAGACCAGGGGCCAGACTGGTGGTGATCAGTGACTTCTATCGTTTGTCTCATAAATCATTTTTAATGATCCGTTTTTTACGCAAACGACACGAAGTGAACTTAATCCAAGTTTATGATGCATTAGAACGACAAATTGAAGGTGATGGTATTTTAGGTGTCGAAAACGCTGAAAATATGGGTTTTTTATTAGCCAATGATGAGTTTAAACATCATTACGCCAAAATTGCTGGATTTCGCCAATTTGAATTAGAAAGAAAGTTGTGTAGCTATTCTAAACAATTATTAACTTTTGATGCATCAAAACCATTAGCAGAACAATTATAAATGACAGCACCACTTGAACAACTGCATGATATTTTGCCTGGGCCACAATTGAATGAGCTCGACAACCAAAACATTGTTCTAATTTCGGCTACGCTGTGCACAATATTGTTTCTTATTCTCTTTTATAGATTGTGGCCTCGTTATAAATTTTATTGGCGGCTAAAACGAGAACTACGTGTAATTATCAAAAAACACCCGGATAACTGTGTTCCGGCCATCAATTTATTACTAAAAAAAATCGCCAGCCATTTTTGGGTTCGAGAGCAATTTGCTGGTTTACACACAATTGAATGGCTCAAATTCCTTGATAAAAACTCATCTTGCCAATTTTCACGTTTCTCCGAAAAGTGGGAAAATTGGTCTTACTCCAATTCCTCTCTTTCGAACCAAGAGAAAAAAGCTATTATTCGCGAATGCAAGCGTTGGTTTAGACATGTGCGCAACCGGAGACCGTTATGATTAGTTTTGCCTGGCCATGGTTTGCCTGTGTATTACCCCTACCCTTACTGGCTTTTTGGTTCGTTAAAGCAAAGAAAAATCAGCATATTATTATTAATGCACCCACATTACCTTTTCTTGCAAATAATGTTGTGGGAAATACAACACGCCATCGCTTTGCACAAACATTATTAATTATTAGTTGGTGTTTATTAATATTGACGCTGACGCGCCCACAATGGCTGGATACCCCGGTTGTGCAAACATCGCCATCTCGAGATTTATTGCTGGCGGTTGATGTGTCATACAGCATGCAAATCAAAGATATGACATTAAATGGCCAATCGATTGGGCGGTTGGATATGGTGAAATCGTATTTACAATCGTTTGTAAAACAACGTCAAGGAGATCGAGTTGGTGTTATCTTGTTTGCAGATCATGCTTACCTGATGATCCCATTCACTCAAGATCTGCAAGCGACCGGACAATTGCTCGATGAGGTAAATGTGGGTCTTGCAGGCAAATTCACTGCTATAGGGGAAGCCATTACTCTTGCAGTGAAAAGAACTTTGCATGAGCCATTCAAAAGTAAGACATTAATTTTACTTAGTGATGGACGTGACACCGTTAATACTATCTCGCCTATTGATGCTGCTGGTTTAGCTAAAGCCAGTGGATTAAAAATTTATACCGTAGGTATCGGCGCTGACCCAACAGAAACAGAAAGCCAAAGTGACTTAGATGAAACAACGCTGGAACAAATTGCACAAATAACAGGTGGGCAGTATTTCAGGGCTCGCAGTGAACAAGATCTGTCAGAAATATATCAACAGATTAACCTTATTGAGCCATTATCTTTAAAAACAGTTACTTATCAACCATACATAGAATTACTGATGTGGCCACTCTCCTGCCTTTTACTAGTCATCGCGATGTTGCTCTGGGTATTAAGAAATGACTGACATTATCTTCCTGAGACCTTATTTTTTTATCCTTTTCCTCCCGCTATTTGTTATGTTTTATTTCTCATCCACTCGAAAAATAAAACAGCAAAGCTATATTTCAGCTCATTTACTTGCTGTAATGATAAAAAGTGAACCACATAAATCTAAAATAAATATTTCTTTAGTTCTGTTTTTATTCGCTTGTTTGATTGTTATTGCACTTGCGGGCCCAGCAACACCGCAAAAAACAGTGTTAACAAAATCAAATATGAATACTGTCATTTTGCTTGGTATGGATAAAACCATGCATGCTGATGATCTAAAACCATCACGATTAGCACTAACCAAACAAAAACTGATCGCATTTCTGGAAAAAGACAAAACGACTAATACAGCATTGATAGCTTTTGCGGGTACGACACATATCATTTCACCATTTACCGACGACCATACAACATTGATTCATTTTATTAACGCACTTAACCCTGAAGTTATGCCAAAATCGGGTTCTAATGTGCCAGATGCGGTAAAGCTTGCTAACTCTCTTATAACCCAATTGAAACCAAACAGCCAAGTCAGAATTTTACTGGTGACAGATCAGCTGACCGTATTGCAATCTGAAAAAATTGTCACCAGCATGAAAAATTTTAGCTGGCCAATAGATATTGTATTCGTTGGCACCCCAACAGGCTCTGTCGTTCCATTGCCTGAAGGCGGATTATTACGTACACCTGCAGGACAATTAATTGTCGCGAAAACACCCTTGACCGTATTAAAAGAAGCCGCCGAAAAGTTGCATGGAAATATAGTAGACATAAATAGTTTCGATAAATACGCCATCATTAACACAGAAAAAAAATCTCAAAAATCACAAAATGAAATCGTCATTTATAATGAATTAGGATATTTCGTAGTTATCCCATTACTATTTATGTGCCTATTATTTCGACGAGGATATATCCTCTGTGTCTTGTTTTTAATTTCAACGCCTCATTATTCTTTTGCTAAAGATACTGCTTTAGACTTGTATGAGAAAGGCAAATACCAACAAGCAGCCGACAGTTTCCATGATTTTCTTTGGAAAGGAAATGCTATGTATCGTATGGGGAAATTCGATACTGCTATTATTTTTTATGAAAAAATAAACACTGATGTATCGAATTATAATCGAGGTAATGCATTAGCTCATATAGGCAAGATAAAAGAAGCGATTTTGGCTTATAGCCAAGCATTACAACTCAACCCAAACCTGAAAGAAGCGAAAGACAATAAAAATATTCTTGAAGCTTGGCTTAAAACGCAAATACCCGAAAATAAAGAAGATGAAGCGATTACTGCATTACAGAATAAATCAGAAAACATTGAGAAAGCACTTAGTTTTTTGAAAGCCTTACCGGAAGAACCTGGCGATCTCATGCAAAAAAGATTACAACTACAACAAAAGAACAAGTCTGACTAGGTTATTACTGTGAAATTATCTCGCTACTCTTTATATAGCTTAGCCGTTCTGTGGTGTTCATCAGCCTTAGCGGTTCAAATCACCGGTAATGTCGATGTACAGACTTTATCTCTGGGCGACAGCCTTACATATACGCTAACTGCGGATGCAAATCTCAATGATGATGCGCTTGATATCCGACCGCTATTTAAAGATTTCATCATTGGTAATTTGCAAATTACGCACTCATCCACAACAAAAACCAGTTGGACCATTCCTTTACAACCTGTATCTGCTGGCGAAATTACGATTCCGGCATTAAAGATCGCTGATGGCGAATCTCAACCTATTGCTATTACAGTCAATGACGCCAATTCAAATCAGATTGCAAATACGGAGCAATCATCACAAGAACAAACAGAAGCACCACAACCTGTTCATTTATTAGAAAGCCAGATCAGCGCTGAAAGTGCATACAAAGATGAATTGCTCACTTACACAGTAACCATGGCTAAAAGAGCTGATCCGGAAAATAGACCGCCTGTTATTCCGCAAATAGAGGGATTAAAGATTATACCGGTGGGAGATCCCGTTGAAGATAAAGAAATATTTGCAGATCACTATCAGGAAACTCTGGCATATAACTACATCGTTATTCCAGAAAAAACAGGCACATTAACACTGCCTGGTGCCACACTGGCTTCCGATAATAAACAGATTTCAGATGAACACATTATCGAAATTAAATCGATGCCCTCTTCTTTTCATGGGACAAAAAACGAGTGGTTACCAAGCGCAGGCATTACCATTGAAGATAGATGGGAGCCGCAAACGAGCTATGCCAAAACCGGTCAGCCATTAACCCGGACTATCACGCTGACAGGAATTAATAATGTTTCTGAGCAACTCCCGGATATACCAACTCCTGCTATTACTGATGTAAAGGTGTACCGTGATAGCGAGAAAAATGAACAGCAGTACCAAAATGGTATGCTGATCAGCAAAAAAACCATTAAGCAGGTTTTTGTTCCAGAAAAAAATATTACTTTCGTGATACCGGCAATAAGTTTGAATTGGTGGAATACGATTAGTGATCGACCACAAATTGCATCGCTGGATGAACGTAAATTTATGGCATCTATCATTGCAACTAATACGAAGCCTGTAGCAAGTTCTGCGGCAACAATAAAAACATCATCAAATGTAGAGATGTGGCGCATTTTATTGCCAAAGATACTCTTTATTGCAGGAGGCATAATTGCACTACTGACGCCCATTCTGGCAATTCTCTGGTATTACAGAAAAGCGCTTCGTATGCGTTATGAACGCTATCAATTATGGAAAACGCTCAAACGTTGCTGCCTGACAAATGATCCGCTTTTAGCTTATCAGGCGTTATTAGTCTGGGCATCGCAACGTTGTGCTCAACCCTTCACTTGCCTTGAACAATTACCTTTTTATACTCAGGTGAAAGCTGAACTGGATGAATTACAGATGGCTTGCTTTAGTGTGGCAACAAAAGAATGGAACGGCAGAAAATTACTTCGTCAATTAGCTCATATATCTATAGTTAAACCAGCACCAAAATCGGCTACTGATAAATTTGACGAATTTAGCTGTTGATTACGCGCTAAATTCAAACATTAAACAATAAAAAGGCCAGTCTGAGACTGGCCTTAATTAGATGGTCCGCCTCCGTTCTCAGCGACTAAGCTGAGAATGAGTTAGGTAACGGAGGTGAACCATCATGTCTATTCAAGTCATTGGTATCGATTTAGGCAAATCTAATTTCCATTTAGTTGCACACGATCGCAAAGGCAACACCCTTTTTCGAAAAAAACTTTCCCGCAAACAGTTGATCCAATTTATCTATGACACCCCGCTCACCACCATCGCCTTTGAAGCCTGCGGAGGTGCTCATTGGTTGGGACGATTGAGTCTTAAGCTCGGTCATTCAGTGAAACTGCTTCCCCCTCAATATGTACGGCCTTATGTCAAAGGCAATAAAAATGATTTCATTGATGCTGATGCCATTGCTGAAGCATCGCAACGGCCGTCCATGCGATTTGTTGAAGTCAAATCAGAGGATGCGCAACTCATCACCGCTGTTTATCGTGTTCGGCAGGGATATATCAAAGACCGAACTGCATGCATGTGCAGGATTGGTGCTTTATTACTCGAGTTTGGTGTCAGTCTGCCGCAGGGACATGGGACGATGAAACAGTTATTCACCTAGCTGACAGCGAATGCACCCGAACTGCCGTCAGCATTAAACATCGAATTAACGGCATTGCATGAGTATTACAAATATCTGAATGAACAAATCAAAGTGCAGGATGACAAACTTACGCGCCATGTTGCGCAGAGCGATGAAGGGCAATTATTGCATGAGATCCCTGGAGTTGGTGTACTGACGGCCAGTCAATGTATGGCGGAATTAGGGAGTGTGAAACAATTTAAGAATGGACGCAATCTGGCCGCATGGCTGGGGCTGGTTCCCCATCAGCATTCGACGGGAGGAAAACCGCGTTTACTCGGAATAAGCAAACGAGGGAATAAACATCTGAGAACGCTGTTCATTCATGGAGCGAGGGCGATTTTAGCCAGGCCGGAAAAGACGGGGTCGATATTTGGGGACTGGTTAGTGCAACTACGAGCCAGTAAGCCGTTCAATGTAGTGTGTGTGGCGTTAGCGAATAAACTGGCCCGGATAGTCTGGGCGGTATTGAGGTACAAAGAAGCGTTTAATGCAGAGAAACTGCAATCCGAGTTTGCATGAGCAAAGAGAAGATGACGAAAACGGTAGAACCACCGGAATAGAACCTGACAATAAAAACAGCAGAAAATGCTTTGGGCTTTTTTGAGGATATTCCGGCGCGGAACTCATCGTGGAGCGGGAAGCGAGAGCCTCCCAACAGAGACTCCGAATACATTAGCGCAGACCAATCCCGTCATTGAAGTTTGTTCTTGCAATAACGGGGCGGACCATACATTTTATTTATTCATCACCACCGTCACTATCATCATCCACAGGTCTTGCATGCTCAACCCGGGATTTCAGCTTCTGTCCAGGACGGAAGGTTACTACTCGTCTTGCAGTGATTGGAATATCTTCGCCTGTTTTCGGATTTCGCCCCGGACGTTGGTTTTTCGTCCGGAGTTCGAAATTACCAAAGCCAGATATTTTCACTTGCTCGCCAGTTTCAAGGGCCAGTCGGATATCCTCAAAAAACGTTTCTACCAGTTCTTTGGAGTCACGTTTGCTTATACCCAACTCAGTAAAAAGATGTTCTGCAATATCGGCTTTGGTCAAGGCCATAGCTAGTCCCTCAAAGTAGCATTGAACTCTACTCGGAGTGCATCGACAACGCGTTCCATTGTTTCAGCAATCTCCTTATCTTCCAGAGTTCGTTCTGTGTTTTGCAGAACAATACTGAATGCCAGACTCTTTTTGCCATCCGGCACACCAGTACCCTGGTATGTGTCAAATAAGTTTATGCCAACTACCTGATTTCCGCCAACTTTTCTTGCTAATCGTAAGATATCATCTGCAGAAATTGTTTGGTCGACCACAATTGCTAAATCACGACGGTTGCCCGGGAATTTAGAAACCTCAGCAAATGCAGGAATATTTCGTTGCAGAATTGCGGCTAATTCCACTTCAAATACAATAGCTTTGCTCTTTAATCCCAGTTTTTTCTCCAGCGATGGATGAACAACGCCAATGTAACCTACTGATTTACCATTAAATTCTATCGCTGCAGATTGCCCCGGATGCAAAGCAGGGTGTTCACAACGCACAAAACGGTACGCATCCGTATTCGCGGTCAGTTCCAGCAACGCTTCAACATCACCTTTCAGGTCAAAGAAATCGACCGCACGATTTGGGATCGTCCAATTCTCTTCCGCAGCGTTACCAGTAATGACACCGGCCAGCATTGCTTCCTGACGAATACCATTTTCGGCACTGGTATCACGAATAAAACGCAAACCAGACTCAAACAGACGAACGCGCGTTTGTTGACGATTCTGGTTATACACTACTGCACCCAGCAGACCAGGCAGCAGAGATACACGCATTGCCGCCATGTCAGAGGCAATTGGATTAGGCAGAACAATTGGGTCCGCAGATGGTTCCAGTAGTGACAATACCTTAGGATCAATAAAGCTATAGGTAATCGCTTCCTGGAAGCCACGGTCAACTAATACATCACGCAGACGTTTCAGTGGTTGTTCCGCTTCTTTATGTTCAGACATAGTCAAACGCGCTTCCGGCGCGATATTAGGAATATTGTCGTATCCATAAATACGGGCAATTTCCTCGACCAAATCTTCTTCGATCGCAATATCAAAGCGCCAGCTTGGAACATTCGTCACCCAGCCGCTTTCTGTAGCCGTAACTTGCAAACCAAGGCGGGTCAGAATGTCTACAACTTCGGCATCATCAAATGCGATACCAACCAGTTTGGTCAGTTTTTCACGACGCAATGTTACTGTTTTAGTCGCAGGCAACTCATCAGCAGCAGACTGATCAATCACCGGACCACAAGCACCACCACAGATCTCCAGCAACAAGGCGGTAGCACGTTCGAGAGCTTTGTATTGAACCTGAGGGTCAACACCGCGTTCAAAACGATGAGAAGAGTCTGTGCGCAGGCCATATGCACGAGCACGGCCAGTGATAGACAGTGGTTGGAAGAATGCACATTCCAGCATGATATCTGTCGTGGTTTCAGCATCAACACCCGTCTCTGCGCCACCGAAAATGCCCGCCATCGCGATAGCACCACGATCATCGGCAATGATCAGCGTATCATCACGTAAAGAAACTTCGGTTTGATCCAACAGAGTCAATTTTTCACCAGCTGTTGCACGGCGAACCTGAATTGCGCCCTGCAATTTCGCCAGATCAAACGCATGCATTGGCTGACCCAGTTCCAGCAGAACATAGTTGGTGACATCAACGATTGGGTCAATAGAGCGCAGGCCACAACGACGCAAACGTTCTTGCATCCACAGCGGCGTTTCTGCTTTTACATTCAGGCCACGCAATACGCGACCTAAATAACGCGGACAATCGGCTGTTGCCTGCACATTAATTGGGTAAGTATCAGTCAAGGTTGCTGCGACTGTTTTGATTTCTGGTTCGTTCAATTCGCAACGATTTAACACGGCAATTTCACGTGCTAAACCCAGCATACCCAAGCAATCAGCACGGTTAGCCGTCAGATCGACTTCGATACAAGAATCGTTCAGCGATAAGTATTCACGAACATCAGTACCAATTGGCGCATCGGAAGGCAGTTCAATGATACCGCTATGATCAGAACCAATTCCCAATTCAGAGAACGAACACAACATACCGTGAGATGGTAAACCACGCAGTTTGGCTTTTTTGATAACAAAATCACCTGGTAACACCGCACCTACTGTGGCAACAGCAACACGCAGACCCTGACGGCAGTTTGGCGCGCCACAAACAATATCCAGCAACTCTGCTTCGCCAACATTTACTTTGGTAACACGTAATTTATCGGCATCAGGGTGTTGTGCACACTCAACAACTTCACCGATAACCACACCGTTGAAATTACCAGCAACAGGTTCAATACCATCGACTTCCAGACCCGCCATGGTGATCTGTGCGGCGAGCTCTTCTGCAGACAAGGAGGTTGGAACCAGCTCATCAATCCAGGCTTTATTAAATTTCATGTTGATTGATCCTTATTTGAACTGCTTGAGGAAACGAAGGTCATTTTCGAAGAACGCACGCAAATCGTTAACGCCGTAGCGCAACATTGTCAGACGTTCAACCCCCATTCCGAAGGCAAAACCAGAGTACTTCTCAGGATCAATCCCAACTGAACGCAGTACATTCGGATGTACCATGCCGCAGCCCAATACTTCCAACCAACGGCCATTCTTACCCATAACATCCACTTCAGCACTTGGCTCTGTAAATGGGAAATAAGAAGGACGGAAGCGGATCTGTAAATCTTCTTCAAAGAAATTACGCAGGAAATCGTGCAAGATCCCTTTCAGGTTAGTGAAACTGATATTTTCATCAATCAGCAAACCTTCAACCTGATGGAACATAGGGGTATGCGTCTGATCGTAATCGTTACGATACACACGACCCGGAGCAATAATGCGAATTGGTGGCTGCTGTTTTTCCATGGTACGGATCTGCACACCAGAGGTGTGAGTACGCAGCATCAATGTCGGGTTGAAATAGAAAGTGTCATGATCAGTGCGTGCAGGATGGTGTCCGGGAATATTTAACGCATCAAAATTATGAAAGTCGTCTTCGATCTCTGGGCCGTATGCAGTCGTAAAGCCCAGCTCACCAAAAATGCGCTCCATGCGCTCAATAGTGCGGGTAACAGGATGAATACCACCATTTTCAAAACGACGGCCAGGTAGTGATACGTCAATAGTCTCTGCCGCTAATTTGATAGCTAACTCAGCAGTGGTTAATGCTTCACGACGGTCATTTAATGCGTTTTGAACTTTTTCTTTCGCCTGATTGATCAGCTGCCCAGCTGCTGGACGTTCTTCCGCTGATAAACCAGCCAGTGATTTCATCTGTTCAGTAAAAACACCCTTTTTACCAAAATACTCAACACGTAACGCTTCCAGCGCGTTATTGTCATTTGCTTCGGCAATTTTCGTCAGTGCACTGACGACGACTTCTTCTAGTTGCTGCATGTTTCCCTCATTACCCTTGTCTGACAAGGTTTTGTTCTGCAGATTGCTGCTCTGTCGAGCGATAACCAATTACGCTTTGATCATAACCGCCTAGTATAAATCGGTAATAAGGCAATCAAAAGACTGAATCACAGATTCAGTTGTTATGCGGACGATTAACTAACAAATCATGAGCCAGAAAAGGCTAAATCGAGGAAATAAAACAAATTGACGGGAAAAACAGATAAAAAAAGGGAGGCTTTCGCCTCCCTCTTCGCAATGTACTTGATTAAGCCAGTGCGGCTTTCGCTTTCTCTACCAGTGCGGTAAAGGTCGCTTTATCATGAACTGCGATATCGGAAAGGATCTTACGATCGATTTCGATAGAAGCTTTTTTCAGACCGTTGATGAAACGGCTGTAAGACAGACCGTTTAAACGAGCTGCAGCGTTGATACGTACAATCCACAATTGACGGAATTGACGTTTTTTCTGACGACGGTCACGGTAAGCATACTGACCAGCTTTAGTAACCGCTTGAACGGCTACACGGTAGATACGGGAACGAGCACCGTAATAACCTTTGGCTGCATTCAGAACTTTTTTGTGACGCGCACGAGCAGTCACACCACGTTTAACTCTTGGCATTTGTCAATCCTTCCCTTATGCGTATGGCAGCATTGCTGCAACTCGAGCCAAATCAGGTTTGGCCACCATGCCTGGCGCACGCAAGTGACGCTTACGCTTGGTAGTTTTCTTGGTCAGGATGTGACGCTTGTTAGCGTGCTTGCACTTAAAACCACCGGAACCGGTTTTTTTGAAGCGCTTCGCAGCACCACGGTCAGTTTTCATTTTTGGCATACGAACTCCGCATTGTATTTGCCAGTTATGTAATCAGGCGAAAAAAACCATCAGACCGAGATCTGATGGTCGTTCTACTTGAAAGCCTAATTACCGTTTTTTCGGGGCTAACATCATGACTGCTTGGCGACCTTCCACTTTCGGGAAAGACTCCACTACAGCAATCTCTTCCAGGTCAGCTTTTACGCGTTCCAGAACGTTCATGCCGAGGTCTTGATGTGCCATTTCACGACCGCGGAAACGCAGTGTTACTTTGGCCTTATCCCCTTCCTCTAGAAAACGAATCAGGTTGCGTAGTTTTACCTGATAGTCGCCTTCATCAGTTCCAGGACGGAATTTAATTTCCTTGATCTGGATCTGTTTGGTTTTCTTCTTTTGTTCTTTGACAGATTTGCTCTTTTCATAGAGGAATTTGCCAAAATCCATAATACGACAAACTGGTGGTTCAGCAGTTGGGCTGATTTCAACCAAGTCTACACCTGCTTTAATCGCTGCATCTAAGGCCTCTTCGATAGAGACAATGCCAAGGGCTTCGCCTTCAAGACCGACAAGTCGAACTTCTTTTAGACGAATCTCACCGTTGATGCGGGTACGCGGTGCTTGTTTTCCAGTTTTCTTTGCGCCGTTTATAGTTTATTCCTCCACAATATTTAATACACGAGTGCTGATTTCTTTGCGTAACTTGTCTACTAAATCAGTTACTTTGAATTTGCCTAAATCAACACCTTTACGGGTTCTTACTGCGATTTCGCCTGCTTCCATTTCTTTATCGCCACAGACCAGCATGTAAGGAACGCGTTTCAAAGTATGCTCGCGGATTTTAAAGCCAATCTTCTCATTTCTCAAGTCCGCTTTTGCTCGGATACCTGATTCATTCAAAATATTAACCACTTGCTTCACATAATCAGCCTGATTATCCGTGATATTCATCACGACAGCCTGTAATGGTGCTAACCAAAGTGGGAAATATCCAGCAGTCTCTTCAGTCAGGATACCAATAAAGCGCTCCATAGAACCAAGAATAGCCCGGTGGATCATAACGGGTACGTGACGGTCGTTATCTTCACCAACATAAGTTGCACTCAGACGACCTGGTAATGCAAAGTCGAGCTGCACAGTGCCACATTGCCATGCGCGATCCAGACAATCATGCAGCGTAAATTCGATCTTCGGACCGTAGAAGGCACCTTCCCCCGGTTGCAGGTCGAATTCGATATTGTTGTGCTTCAATGCTTCGCTCAGTGCTTCTTCTGCACGATCCCACATTTCGTCACTACCAATACGTTTTTCTGGACGGGTAGACAGTTTTACAGCAATATTTTTAAAGCCAAAGGTACTGTAAGTGTCATACACCATACGAATGCACGATGAAACCTCATCCTGGATCTGATTTTCAGCACAGAAAATATGCGCGTCATCTTGTGTGAAACCACGAACACGCATCAGACCATGTAAAGAACCGGATGGTTCATTACGGTGGCAGCTGCCGAACTCGGCCATACGCAATGGCAGATCGCGGTACGATTTCAGACCTTGATTGAAGATCTGAACGTGACCAGGACAGTTCATTGGCTTTATTGCATATTCACGATTTTCTGATGAGGTAGTGAACATCGCATCAGCATATTTATCCCAATGCCCTGAACGTTCCCACAACACGCGATCCATCATGAATGGACCTTTTACTTCTTCGTAATTGTATTCGCGCAATTTCTGGCGGATGAAAGTTTCCAGTTCACGGAAAATAATCCAGCCATCATTGTGCCAGAACACCATACCAGGCGCTTCTTCCTGCATATGATACAGGTCGAGTTGTTTACCAATTTTACGGTGATCGCGTTTAGCGGCTTCTTCCAAACGTTGCAAATAAGCGTTCAGTTGTTTTTTATCAGCCCATGCGGTGCCGTAAATACGCTGCAACATTTTGTTTTTTGCATCGCCACGCCAGTAAGCACCAGATGTTTTCTGTAATTTGAAATGATGACAGAAACGCATGTTAGGTACGTGCGGGCCACGGCACATATCAATATATTCTTCATGATGGTACAAACCTGGTTTGTCATCATGAGAGATATTTTCATCCAGAATGGCAATTTTATAAGTTTCGCCACGTGCTTCGAATGCATCGCGAGCTTCTTGCCAGCTCACTGTCTTTTTCACAACGTCATAGTCTTTTTGTGCCAGCTCTAACATACGGGCTTCCAGCGCCTGAATGTCTTCCTCTGTCAGCATATGATCTAAATCGACGTCATAATAAAAACCGTTATCAATAACCGGTCCGATAGCCATCTTAGTTTGTGGCCACAATTGTTTGATCGCGTGACCTAACAAATGTGCACAGGAGTGACGCAGGATCTCTAAGCCTTCCTGATCTTTGGCGGTAATAATAGAAAGCGTGGCATCAGCATTGATGAGTTCACACGCATCAACTAATTCACCATTAACGCGACCAGCGATACAGGCTTTAGCTAAACCAGCACCGATGCTTGCAGCGACGTCTAATACAGTGACGGCATTATCAAACGGACGTTGGCTACCATCGGGAAGTGTAATAACAGGCATGATTTATCCTTACAGTGGTGACACACACCAAGTGTCACTTGTTGATATTGAAGTAAAGTGAAAGGCAATGTCCGCTACATTCGGACATGTCGGTGCAAAGTCTAATGAAATGCGATGGTAGGTGCAAACAGAGATGTATTTTTAGCAGCAAAAAATAAAGGCAGCCGAAGCTGCCTTTACTCACGCAATCAGAGGATTACGCGCGAATGAAGTCCAGGTGAACTACTTTCGGTTTAACTGGGTGACGCTGTACAGCTGCTACTTTAACTTTAACTTCTTTACCATCAACAACCAGAGTCAGAACTTCTGTGTAGAATTCTGCTTGAGCCTGTGCAGTGATGATTTTGTTGTGATCAACAACAACAGAAACAGCTTCTTGACCAGCACCGTACACGATAGCTGGAACTTGTTCTGCACGACGCAGGCGGCGGCTCGCACCTTTCCCCAGGTCTTTACGAACTTCAGCTTGGAATGAAAAAGACATAATTATCTCACTTCTTAATATATATGAATGTATGGTATCAGATGCGACCGTCCAATACCGCTTTAATAGCGGCGCGGATACTATCACTCATTACCGGGAGCAACAAGTAAAAACAGTTACCACCACCCTAACCAGTTTTGACCTATTACAGCCGACCAGACTATGCCGTTCAGAACCAGAGTGATAAACACCGCAGCAGAGCCCATATCTTTTGCACGGCCAGATAAGGTATGCATTTCACCACCAAAGCGGTCAACAACGGCTTCAACTGCCGAATTCAGGATCTCGACAATCACAACTAACCAAGCCAGAACGAGTAATAATAGCTTTTGTGTTAAACCATCACCGACAATAAATGCAGCTGGCGTTAACAATAGCATCAGGATCACTTCCTGACGAAAAGCAGCTTCATGTTGCCACGCAGCTTTAATGCCCTGCATGCTATAAATACCTGCTTTATATACTCGGTATAAACCGGTGTTTCCTGGTTTCACATTGACATCCTCTTTTGACAGGCAGGGATCATTAACTGACACGCCATGGAATAAATACAGTCTGACCTTCAGCCTGACTACGAATTGTTTTAAGACGAAAAACTTGTTCGATTAAATGTTCATCAAACTGATTCGTCGAATCAGAAAAAACCAGCTTACCTTGCTGCAAACACCAGATGGTATCGCAATGCGCTACCGCCAGATTAAAGTCATGGATTGATGTTAAGACAGTCATCCCTTGCTGCGTAAGCTCTTTGAGCACAGTCAACACCGTGATCTGATGATGCCAATCAAGACCAGCCAGCGGTTCATCCAACAGCAACAAACGTGCTTGCGGGTTTAATGTAGGCCAAACTTGTAGCAGTGTTTTGGCTAACAAGATCCGTTGTTGCTCACCGCCAGATAACTGGCTGAAATCGCGTTCCAGATAATCGAGCAGTTCCAGCCGTGAACAAACTTGTTCTATGGCTGACTGAATAGCACTGGCGCTACAGTTTAACGGTGAGGCACCTAAGGCAATCACCTGATAACACGCAATTGGTAATAGCTGTGCGGTACGTTGTGGCAGCATTGCCCGTTTAATCGCGGCATATTGCATTGTCCACTGACGAATGTCTTGTTGTTCCAGCTCAACTTGACCTTGTGACGAAATCAGCCCAGCGATGCCCAGCAATAAGCTGGACTTGCCACTGCCATTCGGCCCTAACAGCGCAATGTGTTGCCCTGCTGCAGCAGAAACAGAAAGGGGGCCAACCCGCTGCTTAACCGAGAAATCAACCAGCGAGAGCATGACGACGAACTAAAAGATAAATAAAAATCGGCGCACCGATTGTGGCAGTGACCACACCAACAGGAAGCTCACCGGCACTAACTAAAGAGCGCGATAATACATCAGCAACCAATAACAACAAACTGCCAGCCAAAATCGATGCAGGAATAGTAAATGCAGGCCCATCTTTACCGGCTAATCGCAACAGATGAGGAACGACCAAACCGATAAAGCCAATAACGCCAGCCAGTGCAACACACATTCCACTAATAAAGCAGATAGCCCAAACTAATTTGCGATGCGTTTTACGCAAATCTAACCCCATCAATTGAGCCTGATAGGCACCTAACTGCAAAAGGGCCAATTGGCGGTGCTGACATAACAACCATCCGCACACCAGAATAAAAGGTATCCACCAATATGCTGGATGGATCTGCCCATATGCGAGGCTTCCCATCATCCAGAACATAATTTCTCGCAAAGCCTGATCATCGGAAAAATAAAGCAACCATGTGGTTAATGCATTACTGGCAATACCAATCGCAACACCAAGCAATAACAATCGACTTCCGCCGATTTGCCCCCGCTGTGATAATCGCAGTAACAATAATGTGACCAGCAATGCCCCCATAAATGCCGACACACTGATACCCCAAGCGGGGATCATTATTCCCGATTGATGACCAACAAAAATAACGACGACGGCGAGCAAACTCGCACCACTGGAAATGCCGATCAGGCCGGGTTCAGCAACCGGATTATGCAATAATATCTGCAAAACAGCCCCGCAGAGTGCCAGCCCACCTCCCACCGCAATGGCCAGTAGCGTACGTGGTAAGCGAAGTTGCCAAATCACCCGCTGTTGTGTTTCTGATAAGCCATGCCACCAATCGCTCAATCCAATATGATAGCTGCCCGATGAGAGACTGATAAGGATTGCTGCCAATAAACAGGTTAGCAGAATCGTCAGCCATATCTGACGCTGCCAACGCTGTTTATGCCAGATAATTTGCAATGACACAGAACCAAATCCAATTCAGCAGTGAATAGTATTGAGATTGTATCATTTCAGTGGTTAACCGCGAACTTGTGATTGTAAAACAGAAAAATCAGATAAAAATATCTATATGTTCCGGATGGTTATCGTCATCAGGTGTAATTGAGTTTGTCTCGGCATTATCTTCTTTCTCAGCAGTATCATCTTGCGAGTGTGGCTCAGTATGATGCCCATGCGGTTGCTGCTGAGGATGATGTTGCTCAGTATCGATTTTGTGTGTTTCCGGCTGCTTTTCAACACGAGGAACATCGTGATGCACAATATCATTCAGATTAACCGGCGGTGTAGGCCGCGGTAATATTGGGAAAAGCATATCTTGGTTGGGCATAGTAAGCGCCTTACTCGATATCAGAGTATCTACATATATTATCGGCCAGACCGTACAAAAAATGAGCCAAAAATAAAAATCATATTACCCATTGCAATAATGAATATTATTGCAAAATTGGTGATATTTAATTCAAAACTCCATTTGCGATAATCTGTACTTGCATTTTTTGTCAGGCACGGTATTTTGTATGCATTGGGACAATAAAGAAGCAACATAAACCATTATGACCTCACTGAAGACTGTGCACCATCATCATCGCCATCATCCAGAATAGTCTTTCAGGAGGATTGCTGCTGGAAGACACAAAGTGACTTCCCAGTGGTTCCCAAGCCAATCACTTAACCCTCGGAAGCCACTACTTCCGAGGGTTTTTTCATTTACAAGGATATAACTATGGATAGCAAACGTCTGCGCATCGCGATGCAGAAATCAGGTCGCCTGAGTCAGGATTCTCAAGAACTGCTGAAAAGCTGTGGTTTCAAAATCAATCTGCGTGAAGATCGTTTGATTGCGCATGTTGAAAATATGCCAATTGATATTCTGCGCGTTCGTGATGACGATATTCCGGGCCTGGTGATGGACAAGGTTGTCGACCTCGGGATTGTAGGTGAAAACGTATTGGAAGAAACCATGCTGGAACGCCAGTCAATGGGTCTGCCAACTGCATTTAAAAAGCTGAAAGATCTGGATTATGGCGGATGCCGCTTGTCACTAGCGATCCCGCGTGAAGAAGAGTGGACAGGTGTTGCTGCACTGCAAGGCAAAAAAATCGCCACCACCTACCCTCACCTGCTGAAACGCTTTTTAGCTGAACAAGGCGTCACCTTCAAGCCGGTGCTGCTGACTGGTTCAGTTGAAGTTGCTCCACGTGCCGGTCTGGCCGATGCCATCTGTGATCTGGTCTCTTCCGGTGCAACACTCGAAGCCAACGGCCTGAAAGAAGTGCAGGTGATCTATCGCTCGAAAGCCACACTGATTCAAGCAGACACTGAATTGTATCCAGAAAAACAAAAACTGGTTGATCGTCTATTACCTCGTCTGGAAGGCATGCTGCAAGCACGTGAAAGCAAATACATCATGCTGCATGCGCCAAAAGATAAATTAGCTGAAATCACTGCATTACTGCCAGGCGCTGAAAACCCGACTGTTATGCCACTGGCCAGCGACAGTACTCACGTTGCGATGCATGTTGTTGCCACAGAAACCCTGTTCTGGGAAACCATGGAAAAACTGAAAGCGCTGGGTGCCAGCTCTATTCTGGTGTTGCCAATTGAAAAAATGATGATGTAACGGGAGCAGACCATGCAGATCGTTCAGTGGGCAAATTTGAATGCGGAACAGCGTCGTGAGACGCTGACCCGTCCGGCCATGAGTAATTCAGCGGAAATCACCAGCATTGTCAGCAATATCGTGAATCGTATTCGCAGTGAAGGTGATAGCGCGCTGCGTGAATTCACGGCCAAATTCGATAAAGTCAGCGACGGTGATTTACGTTTAAGTGACGCTGCTATTCAAGCAGCTTGTGAACGTACCAGCTCGGAACTGAAAGCGGCTATTCAGCATGCATATCGCAACGTAGCTACGTTTCATCAAGCACAAAAATCAGCACCGCTGGCATTAAATACACAGAGTGGTGTGCGTTGCGAACTGCATTACCAGCCGATCAACCGTGTCGGTTTGTATGTGCCAGGCGGCAGTGCACCATTAGTTTCAACCGTGCTGATGCTGGCGATTCCGGCCAAAATTGCCGAATGCCGTAAAGTCATTCTGTGCTCTCCGCCACCAATTGCTGATGAAATCATCTATGCCGCTACCCTGTGTGGTGTCAGCGAAATTTATACCATGGGCGGTGCTCAGGCGATTGCAGCCATGGCTTACGGCACTGAGTCCGTGTCGAAGGTGGATAAAATCTTTGGCCCGGGGAACTCTTGGGTAACCGAAGCCAAGCGCCAAGTCAGCATGGATTTTCGCGGTGCTGCAATTGATATGCCTGCAGGTCCATCTGAAGTCTTGGTCATCGCAGATGACTCTGCTAATGCTGCTTTTGTGGCTTCTGATTTACTGTCTCAGGCTGAACATGGCCCAGATTCTCAGGTTGTCTTAGTTACACCATCTGTTGAATTAGCAAATCAGGTCGATGCAGAGTTGGAAAAACAGCTAGCCGAACTGAGCCGTGCCGATATTGCCCGCAAAGCTCTGGAAAGTAGCCGTTCGATCATTTGCGCTGATTTGGAAGAAGCTTGTGTCATTTCCAATGAGTATGCGCCCGAGCATTTGATCGTGCAGACAGTTGAACCACGCGCCTTACTAAGCAAACTGGAAAATGCCGGTTCTATCTTCTTAGGTAACTGGACACCAGAATCAGTCGGTGATTACGCCAGTGGTACCAACCACACACTGCCAACCTACGGTTATGCGAAAACCGCATCCAGCCTCGGTTTAGCCGATTACCAGCGCCGTTATACCGTGCAAGAGTTAAGTGCTGAGGGTTTGGCGGGTCTGGCAACTACCGTAACAACGATGGCCGATGCCGAAGGTCTGACTGCGCATAAACGTGCTGTCACTATCCGCATGGAAAGCATTAATAGCCAGGAGGCAAAATAATGAGTCTGACGAAACTGGCTTGCCAGCGCGTACAAGATCTGACCCCTTACCTATCTGCCCGCCGTATTGGCGGTAAAGGTCATGTCTTCCTGAACGCCAATGAGGCACCGAAAAGCGAACAATATACGCTGGATAGCAGTAATCTGAACCGTTACCCAGAATGTCAGCCGCCACAAGTGATCGAATCTTATGCCGCTTATGCAGGTGTGCAGCCTGACCAAGTGCTAGTCAGTCGTGGTTCTGACGAAGCGATCGAATTGCTGGTACGCACCTTCTGTGAACCGGGTAAGGAAGAGATCCTGATCTGCCCACCGACTTACGGTATGTATTCCATCAGCGCGGAAACCTGTGGTGTGGGTATCCGTACTGTTCCGCCACTGGCTGATTTCCAGCCGAATGTGCCAGCTATTCTGGAACAGCTCGACGGCGTGAAGGTTATCTTCTTCTGCTCACCGAATAACCCGACCGGTACGGTGCTGGATCGTGAAAAATTGATCACGGTGCTGAATGCTACACAGAACAAAGCGATTGTGGTGGTCGATGAAGCCTACATCGAATTCTGCCCGCAATTCAGCATGATTGATCTGATCAATGATTATCCAAATCTGGTGATCACTCGTACGCTGTCTAAAGGCTTTGCCTTGGCTGGACTGCGCTGTGGTTTCACCATTGCGAATGCTGAAGTGATCAGCTTGCTGCTGAAAGTGATCGCACCTTACCCGATTGCTGAACCCGTAGCGCAAATTGCTGCTCAGGCGTTAAGCCCTGCCGGTCTGGAAAAAATGCGTGCTCGCATTGCTTGGTTAAATAAGCTGAAGCAAAAATTCAAAGCCGATATTGCTGCTTTGCCATGCGTAAAAGATATTTACGATGATAACGGTAACTTTGTGCTGATCCGCTTTACTGACAGTGCCAAAGTATTTGCTGCTATGGTTGAACAAGGCATTATTCTGCGTGATTTTGCGAATAAACCGATGCTGGATAATTCCGTGCGTGTCACGATTGGTGACGAAGCAGAAATGCAGGCAGTGTTAACTGTACTGCAATCACTGGCCTGACAGGGAGAACGCCATGAGCCAAAAGCAAAAATTTCTCTTCATTGACCGCGACGGTACTTTGATTGAAGAACCTGTGATTGATAAGCAGGTTGATAGTCTTGATAAACTACGCTTCGAGCCAATGGTCATTCCAGCATTGCGCGATTTGCAGGCCGCTGGTTTCGTGCTGGTGATGGTGACGAATCAGGATGGGTTGGGCACCGACAGTCTGCCGCTGGAAAACTTCCAACCGCCGCAAGATCTGATGATGCACATCTTTGAATCACAAGGCGTGACTTGGGAAGCGGTGCTGATTTGCCCGCATTTCCCACATGAAGACTGTACCTGCCGTAAACCGAAACTCGGCATCGTGAAAGATTACATGCACTCAGGTCGTATTGATCATGCCAACTCATATGTGATCGGCGATCGCATTACCGATGTGCAGTTGGCAGAGAACATGGGCATTCATGGAATTCGTTATAATCCAGAGACCTGCAACTGGAATCACATCCGTGACATGCTGCTGAATAAAGGCCGCAAAGCACACGTGATCAGAAATACCAAAGAAACTCAGATCAGTGTTGATGTTGATCTGGATAAATCCGGTGGTAATCAAATCGCAACCGGTATTGGCTTCTTTGATCACATGTTGGATCAGATCGCCACGCATGCTGGCTTCAGCCTGCAGTTAAGCGTGAAGGGCGATTTGCATATCGACGATCATCACACCGTCGAAGACACCGCACTAGCATTAGGCGAAGCCCTGAAAAAAGCGCTGGGTAATAAGCGTGGTATTGGTCGTTTCGGTTTCCTGCTGCCGATGGATGAATGTCTGGCTCAGGTTGCTATCGACTTATCTGGCCGTCCATTCCTGGTGTTTGACGCGAATTTTGGCCGTGAACAAGTGGGCGAATTCAACACCGAAATGGTGCAGCATTTCTTCCGCTCACTGACTGATGCTATGGCGATCACGCTGAATCTGTCTGTGACGGAAGGGAATACGCATCATCAGGTAGAAGCGCTGTTCAAAGGTTTTGGTCGTGCATTACGTCAGGCGATCAAAGTAGAAGGCACTGAACTGCCCTCTTCCAAAGGTGTTCTGTAAGGGGTTCAGCATGAAACTGACTATTATTGACACCGGTTGTGCCAATCTGTCTTCGGTCAAAATGGCGATCCAGCGGTTAGGTGTGGAACCAATTGTTAGCTGCGATGCGGCTGACATTAAATCAGCCGATAAGCTGATCCTGCCCGGTGTAGGCACCGCGAAAGCCGCAATGCGTAATCTGCAGGAACGCAAACTGGTAGATTTGATCCGTGAAGCTAAACAGCCGCTGCTGGGTTTCTGCCTTGGTATGCAAATGCTGGCGCAAGCGTCTGAAGAGAGCATGGATGGCGAAGCAGATATTCAATGTCTCGGCATCATTCCCGGTAAAGTGAAACTGATGCAAGTCGGTGATTTACGCTTACCGCATATGGGTTGGAACCAGATTGAGCACGATGGCACACATCCGCTGTTCAACGGCATTCCTTCCGGCAGCTATTTCTACTTTGTGCACTCTTATGCGCTGGAAGTCACCGAAGCCACTCTGGCTCGCTGTGATTATGGTTCACCTTTCAGTGCGGTTGTGGGTAAAGATAATTTTTTCGGTGCGCAATTCCACCCTGAACGCTCAGGCAAACTGGGTGCGCAACTGATCCGTAATTTCCTGGAGATGTAATGATTATTCCGGCTATTGATTTAATCGACGGTAAAGTAGTTCGCCTCTATCAGGGAGACTACGGTCAGAAAACCGAATATTCGGCTGATCCACAAGGCCGTTTTGACGACTACGTGGCGCAAGGTGCCACTCAATTACATCTGGTTGACCTCGATGGCGCTAAAGACAGCACCAAACGTCAGCTGACTGTGATTCGCAAACTGCTGGCAAACACCAAAGCACCGGTGCAAATCGGTGGTGGTGTGCGCACCGAGCAAGACGTGATCGACTTGTTAGATGCCGGTGCGAATCGCGTGGTGATTGGCTCTACTGCCGTGAAAGATCCGGCGACTGTGGCTGGTTGGGTGGAAAAATACGGTGCGGATAAAATCGTACTGGCACTGGATGTGAACATCGATGCACAAGGCCAACGCAAAATTGCTGTTGCTGGCTGGCAGGAAGACAGTGGTGTCACCATCGAAGCGCTGCTGGCGCATTACCTGCCGGTTGGTTTGAAGCATGTACTGTGTACCGATATTTCTCGCGATGGCACGCTGCAAGGCAGTAATGTCGCGCTGTATCGTGATTTAGCAGCACAATTCCCGCAAATCAACTGGCAGGCATCTGGTGGTATCGGCGGTATTGCTGATATCGAAGCACTGAAGGGTTCTGGTGTCGGTGGCGTGATCCTCGGTCGTTCACTGCTGGAAGGCAAGTTCACCGTGAAGGAGGCTATCGCATGCTGGCAAGACGCATAATTCCATGCCAAAACAGTACCTATTGAGTTATCTAATATATAAAATTATTTAACTTTTACAATAAAACCAGTAGATTCAGTGCCTTATGCATGAGTATCTACTGGTTTTTTGTATTCCCCTCTATGAATTATTGTAAAAAATATATAATTCCATGTGAAAATGGAATGAAAATTACTATAAAAAATGCTATATGATGAAATTAGGATGAAACCATCAAAAAGGCTTTTTTCATATGTATGCAGGTAAACAACATAAATTCTCAAGGACATGGATTAAAGAACTGAGGAAATATGACAAATTTGATGGTGTCAATGGAAACCCAGAGCAATCCAACATAAAGGATACGCATAATGCCTCCGCAGGATTATTTCTGCGTTTATCATCCGGTGGAAGGATGACTTTCTTTGTAAGGGGGATTATTAATGATGGAGACCCTGGTCGCACGCAAAGTACGTGGACTGTTGGTAATGCGCGTGAAATGTATCTTGATGATGCTCGTAATATAGCTCAAATGTTTAAAAATTATTTAGCTAAGGGACTCGACCCTATAAAAGCTAGGCTAAAAGATGAAGCAAAAACAACTATAGACTCAATATTGAATGATTATTTGAACTCAAGAAAGTTAAAGCCAAATACAGCAGCAGATTATCGAAAACATATTGAAAGACTAGATTCTAAGCTGCGTACGAAAACACGCGTCGAAAACATCACTCAGGAAGATATTATCAAAGAACATGAACGAATTACTGCTGCCAATACCCCGTTTATGGCGGATAAATCACTAAAAATGCTTAATATCTTATTTACCTATGCGCTGGTAAAATATAAAAAAGCTAATAGCCAAGCCCCTTTACTATTAACCAATCCAGTGCAGATTATGAACACAGATAAACGTTGGAATGTAAATGGTGGTCGTTCACGTCGGAAAAAAGAATGTATAGATACTTCTGATATTAAGGTTTTATTAAATGCGTTAGAACAATTAGAAACATATACTGACGGAATAAAACATATACATACAACGTCATCCGCGGCTGTCATTGCAAGTCACTTCTTCAGATTTCTGTTGTTTACAGGCTGGCGACCTGAGGAAGTAGTTAAAATTGAGTGGAGCCAAGTTTCGGAAGATTGTAGCGATATAACTTGGAATGATGAAGATGCAGCAAGTAAATTAAAAAATGCTCTTCCATATTACCGATTCCCTTTAAACAATGAAGCTAAAAAAGTGCTGTTAAGTATTAAAAACTACAAATTCGATTCACCATGGATATTCCCCGCCAATAACTTAGAAAGCCATTTCAAACAAAATCCTACCTTATATATTGAAGCATTAGAAAAGCTGACTGATAAACGATATACTGCTGGCATTTATCGCAAGACGTTTCAAACATATGCGGAAGAATGCAAAATCAATAAAGATACAATTAAATGGTTAGTGTTTCATACGCAACGAACCTATAGTGTCGAATCTGGATATATTGATAAAAGCCGAGAATCATTTCGTAAAGAAAGTCAGATGATCGCAGATTATATTCTTTACCACGCAGGAAGGCTTGATCGGCTACACACCTCAGGGGGATTTACAATTGATTCGGAACTTGATCAATCAATTTTGGATACAGCGATGCGGCGAGCAACTAAAACTGGGGAAAAATACGATGAAATCATTAATAAATGGACGCGATTGGGGTTACTCTTAGAGTCATATAAAGATGATGAAATTACTATCGCTGATTTTAAATCATTATATTTTCAAAAATGATACTACGATAGAACCAAATAAACATTGGTAGAAGACCTCTATTAAAAATTACGATAATAGGATAAATGAATCGACCTGAAAAACAATATCGTAAGTATCACTATTCCATTCAATTTTTCTCTTCACAGCACACATCTATTACATGCGTTGATAAATAAAATTTAATGAGCAGTCAATATTCCTCATTAAATGACTTAAATTAATTTTTATCCTCATAAAAATGGATAGTATAACCAATAATTTGCAGACTGTGAAAGCAAAGTAAAATCAGCAAAAACAAGCTTGCAAACCAATAGTGCAAAATAAACTTAACTCGAAATATTTATAAACAAAAAAACAAGAGTTACTATGAATATATTTATATTACTTATTTGGCTAGCAAGCAGGTTTCAGTAGTTACTTCGCGTAACTATTGAAAATATTAGTTGATATCCTCTCCCGAGGATATGTACAATATAATTAAAAGAAAAATAAACATAATAATAAAAAAGGAAATACGCGCATGAATAATAATTATATTGATCCATTTGAAAAAACACGTCCTATTTATAAAATGAAACCAGAGTTAAAATTAAAACGAAGCAACAGAGAAACCACTAATCTCAATGATCATGAATTACACCTTGCAGAGCAAAATAGAGAAAGACTAGGTTACGATGATATGGCCTCATTCATCCGTGCTAAAATTTTAGATGAGTCCCCTCGCCCAATTATCAATATTCCAGAACTTAATATTAAAACAGCCGATGCACTTATTGAAATGTACAACAATTTCAATACAGCGTTAGCTGCGATCAACGCCTGTGCGACTGCATCAGAACACCAGCAACCCGTTGACCTCATCCAATCGTTTTATGCATTTGGTGAGGTAGCAGCACAAGCGAGACAAGAGTTATATGGCAATATGGATCATGAAACATTATTTAATTTTATGGTCAATGTCCTCACACCTGATGAATTTAATGCTCTCGTATTGAAAACACAGGAGAGAAAACATGATTAGTGAAATCATTGAATGTAAAAATAAAAGTGGAAATCGCGCGGATGGGGCCCACATAATTCACTACATATTTGGTAAAACAAAAGACCATCTACTAACAAGCACAAAACAAAATAACATTGAATATATCTGTGCCAATCTAATTGATTTACCCGATCCAACATTTACATTCTACTCTGGTACTTTTTCAAAAATATCAGGTGAAAATGTAAATGTAGATCCTTTTATAAAAGAAATCGAAAAACAAGAAGCCCTAAATCCCGCCGTTAAAACACCTTACAAGCACTTTATTATATCCCTCCCCGCTGGGGAGGAATTAACCAATATTCAGTGGCAGGATGTAACCAAAACATTTATGAAAGAAATGGGCTACCAGCACTGCAAATATGTTGTTACTAAGCACAATGATACCGATAAGCAACACATTCATATAGCCGCGTGTACTGTTCAAAACCTTCCCCGCCATCCAGTTGTCAACCAATGGCAAGAAAAAGTGAAAGCGACCACTCTGATGCGTACATTTGAAACCAAGTATGGACTACAAACTGTCGCAGACCCATTTGATGGTAATGACATCAACAATAAAGAACGCTTTTCCATAAAAAACCAACTGCGTATCTATATTGATGCAGCCATTCAGCAATGCATCCAATCAGGTAAAAATTCATTGCCTGAATTAATCAAACAGCTCAAAAAAATGGATGTGCATTGCTTCATCCAGTTTCAAAACGGCAAAGCAAAGGGGATTTGCTACCGATTCAAAGACATGAGTATCCCTGGAGGAAAGCTGGGCGCTAATCGCCGATACGCATTACCTGGATTGATTAAGCAAGGTATCACCTATATCCCTGCCTGCGACAACCCAGCACTGGAACATACAAACGAGAAAGAAAGAGAAAACCGCCCATTTGCCCCCCGCGAGTTGCCAGATGTATCGCCAACTCAACAAAGCAGTAACTCCCCTTCTCTTCCAAAAATGAACCATGGCTACAGTTATTTCTATCTCTGTATTCCAATACCCAAATCAAAAGTCCGGTGTTTGAAAACAAAAACGCAAAGACCTAACTACATTCGTTCCAATGGCATTAATGCAGTGTTGTTCTACCTATGCCGAACAAAAGCAGAGCGGGATCATCTGAAATTGGTAGAAGCAATGCTTAAGATATTTTCAGCCATATTTGAACGAGATCAGGACTTCAGAGATGTAGAACCGCAATTGGTGACAGACCTGCGACTCAATGATTATACCGACTGGAAAGCATTAACGCGCTTTGAAGATCCTAGAGTACACACTTTAGAATTACCTTCATCTGTGCAACAAAACACAGAAATTACATCAAAAAATCAAATACAAGAATATGAAGTATTTACGTATTAAATTGTTATGTAGAGCAAGGAGTGCCCTATTTTTTAAGCAAGCATGAAGAACAAAACGTTGATATTTGTCCTCTCAATGTAACTAATTTACTGTCCGGTATTAGCTCCCTCAGGCAGGATAGTTGTCACTACTTAATATTTAACCTGCTGGGGTAATGAGTTTCACTTGAAACTCATTATAATGAAGAACGTAAACAACTGTTTTTGAACAAGCTATTGCCGTGTTGCTGGGTCAGATCAGTAATTTTATATAGCGCATACCCCATTGCGCCATAACTCAGGTTGTACCAATACTGTAAGCAATGAATACGAAACAGCGTTTGTAACGGATAGAGCTGGCGACCAATGCTTTAGATAAATAGGTCCAATAAGCGCTAATAACATGGGCTCTAGATAGTAAAAATCCGCCTTCATAGAAGGCGGCATTGCTTTAGCGCCCCATAGGGGCGTACTTGGCTCTTACCCTAAGGGCCTTCGCCTTTCAGTTTAGATATTCTGTAATGACAATTGTTTATCATCCAGCTCGTGTTTCTCTTGGTACTTTACATATTTCTTTATCATTTCTGCATTCACACCTACAGTGTCAACGCAATAACCCTTTGCCCAAAAATGATTTCCCCACAACTTATGCTTTCTCAAATAGGGAAATTTATTGAACAATCGGATCGCTGTTCTTCCTTTTAAATGACCCATAACTTCAGATACTGATAGCCTAGGCGGAATTTTTACCAAAAGATGCACATGGTCTATTTGGACATTTAATTCCACTATCTGTATTTTCAATTGGTCGCATAATATCCGGATCTGTCGATAAACTTCTTTCCCTACATTGTCTTTTAATATACGAAAACGGCACTTAGGGGTCCAAATTATGTGATATTGACAATGCCAGATCACATGGGATGCTTTTTCAAATCTACTCATGGATTTTCCTTATCGGTTGTGGGGACAACAGATTTGGATTTTCCATGAGTAGCATCTATAGGCAGAGCCAAAAAGTAGATAACCACGTCCATAGGACGTGGTTTTCAGTTAAAAATAAAATATCCATTCTGGAAAGAAAAATTTCTTTGCTAGTTTTACGACGTTTACTGGAAAATCCGCTATCAGCGAATGTAAGTTGATATTCCATTGTTTAACTGATCCGTTGCTCAATTGAATGGTTAAATGAACTCTCATGCAGCTCATTAGACACCTTGTGCAATCTGGGGCTTTTATGAAAAAACCTTTATAATTATATTTATAATTCAGGTTCAATCCAGGTTGACTTAAAATCAAACCAGCCAAGATTGTTTAAGTGAATGCCTTTTGCTTGTTCAGGGCCTTTTAAGCGCATCCAATGGTGAAATAGAGGTTGTAACCAACCGGAAGTAGTTGCAAATCTCATTAATTCTTCAGCATTAATAGTGTTATTCCGCCATTTGGTCATCCAATCATTCAATTGCGCAATATCTCCGCCGGAAATTGATTGCCGCAATAACGGTGTACCCAGTAACCAACAGCCGACATTCCAAGCTTCAGGCACAGCAAAATTGACGGTACCCAGCCACAGGTCAACATCTGCATTACCATCAGCCCAATCAGTATAAGTAAGTGCTACAGTTTCTAATTCCACTCCCTCTAGCGCCAATACATTTGCCATCAACACAGTCAGCATATGATATTCCGGATGCTGCTTATGATACGCCAGCCGCAGTACAGGTTTAGTATTCTGCTCTAACTGGAATGGGCTTTCCGAATTGCAGGGCATCATACAGTGAAACCAAGTTGGCAGCAGACTGCCGGTCGGAACCCAAAAATGACGTATAGGCTCAACCAACTGCCGCAGTAACACATGAGGGCTTACTTTTTCCCGCAACCAACGTCGTTGTTCAATTCCTTGCCAAAACGATGATCGACTATCACAAAGTAAGAAATAGCCCCCTTTTTCAAGGAACATTTCACTGAATACATCAGATGGTTTGCCAGTAAAACCCGCCACTAGCCCAGCAGCATAATCAACATCACTCAGGCTGGAACTTAACCAAGTCGCCGTATCAGTGGAAATCTCGGGAGTATGCTTCGCGCTATCCGTGACTGATTTTAGAAGATGATTTTGTTGTTTATCTAACGGCTGCGAAACGCTTAGTTCAGGCCACATTAAAATTTCCACTTCATCCAGTAATGCCCGTAAGCCAAAATAATGATCAAAGGCTTTGAGCCGCAAATGCCAATCATCATTTTCAGCCACACAATATGGGCCAGTACCTATAGGTTTAGCGGCAAAAGCGATCCGCGATGCATGATCTGCCGGCAAAATCATGGCTTCAATATTCGATAGCAGTAAAGGCAGATGGTTATCGACTTCAGTAAGCTGAATATCAACACCGAGTGTTCCAAATTGGCTGATCTGTCCAATATGCGAATAAAGGGGCAATTGAGCGCAACGCGTTAATGAAGCAACCACATCTGCTGCGCATAATTCACGACCATCGTGGAATTGCACTGCTGGGCGCAGGTAAAAGCGCCAATGCAGTGGCTCCAGCGTTCGCCAGTGATGAGCCAGATCAGCTTCTACTTCCCCTTTTTCCTCATTTATGCGGGTTAACCCGTTAAATATCTGTCTTACCAGATGCAACTCAGAACGACGTAATGGCGTGCCAGGATAAAGATTTGGCATCGTCCGGTAATAAGGCACTCGCAAAGTCTGATGATCAGCCCGAATGCTATACCCCAGTTTTGCGCGTAACAGCGGTGCAATGAGCTGTTTCTCTTCACCAAGCAGTTCAATGGCTTCACTAAAGCAGCCAGCATCAAGTAATTTGTCGGCTTTATCACTCAGTAACTGATGTTCATTTCGTAGTAATTGCAGATATGAACGACGCCCCCGGCCCGCTTCTGCTTGCCAGTTGATCCAGCCTAACGAGTACATTTGTGTCAGCAAACTACGCATATGGCGCCGGGTACAACAGAGTTGATCAGCCAGTTCTTGTAACGTTGTCGCTACCTCAAGCAAGCCAAACTGGCTGAGTAACTTCAGATATTGTTGTTCAAGACGACGTCCGGACATAAAAGAGGAACCAATTTATTTTAAAGTCAGCAGTTTTTAATAACTCCTTTTTAGTTCATTCTTTTCTCAACCGCAAGCTTTCGAGTCAAAGAAAAATAAATTTCACTCAAATGCAACTTATTAAGTTCGAACCAGCACAGTGAAATATTGCTGATGCAATTAAGAAAAATAGCCTGATTAATTTTATTTGGTCAATCAAACCATCACTTATTTATGGAGCAAAAACAATGACAAAACATCTGAATAAAAACACGACTATTTGTATGTCACTAGCGGCAAGACCCAGTAATTTTGGCACTCGGTTTCATAACTATTTATATGATGCATTGGATCTGGATTATTTATACAAAGCATTCACTACGTCAGATCTTAATGCTGCTATTGGTGGTGTACGCGCATTAGGTATTCGTGGTTGCGCGATTTCAATGCCGTTTAAAGAAGCCTGTATTCCGATGGTGGATGAATTAGATCCATCCGCAAAATCCATTAATTCAGTGAATACAATCGTTAATACTGATGGCTATTTGAAAGCATATAACACTGACTATATCGCGATTGCGAAATTACTGGCGCAATACCAAGTGCCTAATGATTACGTTTTTGCATTAAAAGGCAGTGGCGGAATGGCTAAAGCCGTCGCCTGTGCTTTAAGAGATGCAGGGTTTAAGAAAGGTTATATTGTCGCAATTGAAGAAAAAACCGGCAAACAACTGGCTGAATTATGTGGTTTTGAATGGCGGTTAACGATGGATGGTATACAAGCTGATCTATTAATTAACGCAACACCGATTGGTATGTCTGGCGGGCCAGACAGTGAAAAATTAGCGTATAACCAAGAAGAGGTTCACCAGGCTAAAGTGATTTTTGATGTGGTAGCATTGCCAGCAGAAACACCCTTGATCCGTTATGCCAAATCGCAAAATAAAACCGTGATCACCGGTTCCGAAGTATTTGCCATACAAGCCGTTGAACAATTTGCGTTATATACCGGCATTCGCCCTAGCGATGAATTATTTCGTCAGGCGGCAAAATATTCCCGGGAATAACATTCTCAACCTGCAAATTTTAAAACGACAAGCACAGCAGAGACAGTGAAGTACTGACGTGCTTGTTATTCAGCAAACCAAAAACAAACCTAAGGTGTCCCCCATGAGCAAACGTATTGTTGCTATTACTGCCTGTCCGACGGGTGTTGCCCATACTTTTATGGCAGCCGAAGCATTAGAAGAAGAAGCTAAAAAACGAGGGTATTGGATAAAAGTAGAAACACGAGGTTCTGTGGGTGCTAAAAACGCGCTAACCACCGAAGAGATCGCACAGGCGGATATTGTTATTATTGCTGCTGATATCGAACTCGATTTATCACGATTTGCCGGTAAAAAACTTTATAAAACCAGCACCGGCGCTGCACTGAAAAAAACCGCACAAGAAATTGATCATGCGCTGGCTACACAAGCCGTGTTTAAAAGTAATTCAGCAACAGTCCAACCTCATTCCGGCAAAGCGGAGTTACCCGGTATATACAAACATTTGATGACCGGCGTTTCTCATATGTTACCGTTGGTCGTCGCGGGTGGCTTATGCATCGCGCTCTCTTTTGTCTTTGGGATTACTGCATTCAAAGAACAAGGCACATTAGCCGCAGCCTTAATGCAGATCGGTGGCGGCGCAGGTGCCTTTGGCTTGATGGTGCCAGTGTTGGCAGGTTTTATTGCATTCTCTATCGCTGACCGGCCGGGCTTGGCTCCGGGTTTGATTGGCGGTATGTTGGCAACTTCTGCTGGAGCGGGCTTTCTCGGTGGGATCGTCGCGGGCTTCATCGGCGGTTACAGTGCTAAATTTGTCACAGATAACGTCAAATTGCCTCAGACGATGGCAGCATTAAAACCAATATTGATCATTCCGTTAATTTCCAGCTTAGTGACTGGGCTTATCATGATCTATATCGTGGGTGGCCCAGTCTCTGCCGCAATGGCAGGATTAACGCACTTCCTCGCTGGCATGACTTCCGCGAATGCCGTTTTGCTCGGGGTTATTTTGGGAGCAATGCAATGTTTCGATTTGGGTGGCCCGGTCAATAAAGCCGCTTATACCTTTGGTGTCGGATTGTTAGCCTCTCAATCATACCTTCCGATGGCTGCAATTATGGCCGCAGGTATGGTTCCCGCGTTGGGTATGGGTGTAGCAACTTTTGTGTCCCGCGACAAATTTACCGAAGCTGAACGTGAAGCGGGTAAGGCCTCCTTTGTGCTAGGTTTGTGTTTTATTTCTGAAGGTGCCATTCCCTTTGCAGCACGTGACCCGATGCGAGTGATTCCTTCTACTATGGCGGGCGGTGCATTAGCTGGTGCTCTGTCTATGTTGTTTGGCTGCACATTAATGGCACCACATGGTGGTCTATTTGTACTGGCCATTCCAAATGCAGTAGGTCATGTGGGTATGTATCTGATTGCGATTGCAGCAGGTACAGCGCTCACCGGTTTGATGTATGCGGTTCTGAAACCAGCCATGGAAGTTCAGGAAGCATAAAACACTTATACGTGCGTCCTCTTCCCCGGCTGAATAATCCGGGGCTTTTTTAGTAACCGATGAAAGAAACCAAGACAAAGGAAAAACATAATGTTGAGCATTGCTGAACTTTTTGTTGATGTCATAAGGGTTTGCTGAGCTTTCATTTTGATTACTGTGTAGCTAAAAGAGAATACTGATATGGTGATTCTCTTTTTTATTTCTAATACTTACCAAAGTGAAAGAATCCAAACTGTAGTAGCTTGTTCATGAAGTAATTTTTATGGATGCAGCTTTTTAAAATCATCTAATAGCATGAAAGTTATGAATCTCATTCTGAATCTCTTTTATCCATCACCGTGACAGCGCAATGTTCGCTGTCACGAAATTGTCCATCGGCGCGTTAGTTCAAAACTAGCGCGTTCCTGCCCCATTTCGATTTAGCAACACCAATTGATCATCTTCTTTCAGGCTAATTTTAACCAAACATAAGTAATGCACGACATAGATGAGAAATGTCTACTTACTTTTCTCTTGGCATCATATTTAGTCTTGGTGGACATCATTGGTAATTTTCAACGTCCCGACTGTTAAATATCCAATTATAAATTCTGGCGCATATTGCATTTAAACTGGCGTATTTGGCTATATCAAAACATGAGGCTCGCCTATACTTTTAACTCAAGATAACACAACAATAGAATCCAATATTTCAGGAGTTGAGATGACACACGGGCAAACCTTTGCTTTAGATATTGGTTGGAAACCATTGTTGAAGGATCTCGGTATTCAGCCGGAAGTGGTATTAAAACGGGCAGGACTACCGACAGATCTGTTATCTCGCTCAGGCCAACGTCTTTCCACTGATGAGTACTTTCAATTTTGGTTAGCATTAGGACAAGAAACCAAAAATCCCTATTTTGGCCTGCAAATTGTGGAATTTTTTTCTGCTGAATCTTTTGACCCACCCATTTTTGCCGCCTTATGTAGCAGCAATCTCATGCAGGCAGTCCAAAGATTATCAAAATATAAACAATTGATGGCACCAATGAGCCTGGATATTGATGTTGCCGCAAATGGTGAATTAACACTTTCTCCGAGATGGTTATATTCCCAAAGAGATGTTCCATTCTCATTACAGGTGGCTGAAATTGCATTTTTTGTTCGTTTAGCTCAGCTTGCAACTCGTGAGCCAATCAAAGCAATACAGGTCACGTTATCCTGTGTCCCTGATAAATCCCATGCCCGACGCTATACCGAATTTTTTGGGACACCAGTACAGCTAGGCGTGAATCCCAAAATTAGCTTTTCAGCCATTGATGCTTTGCGCCCTTTTCTGACGGTGAACGAAAGCATGTGGCAGGTATTCGAACCTGACTTGCGTCGCCGTTTGAATGAACTGGATGCAACAGCAACAACAACTCAGCGAGTACAGGCGCTGCTGCTGGAATTAATCCCCAGCAATATCGCTACGATTGATGAAGTCGCAGACCGTCTTTCTATGAGTAAAAGGACATTGCAGCGCCGTCTGGAAAATGAAGGTGAAAATTTTCGCGCTTTATTGAATGCAACGCGGGAAAAATTAGCGCGTCACTATCTGAAAGAAACATCTTTGTCGGGTGGCGAAATTGCCTTTTTGCTCGGATTTGAAGATCCCAACTCTTTTTATCGTGCCTTTCAGGACTGGACTGGACAGACACCAGTGCATACCCGACACAATATCCATCTCAATTGAGGAGATACAGATGTCTAATTCAGCTAATTCAAGACGAGTGTTGCTTGCAGGTGCAACGGGGTTAGTCGGTTCTCAAATCCTCAATGGTTTGGTCGCTGATGAGGGTGTGTCTGAAATACATGTGTTGAGCCGCAGGCCACTGGAATTCGATAATTCGAAGATCATTACCCATATTGTGAATTTCAGTGCTTTGCCTGCTTTACCAGCCATTGATGAAGTGTATCTTGCGCTTGGAACAACCATACGAGTGGCTGGTAGTCAGCAAGCATTTCGGGCAGTAGATCTGGAAACTAATCTTGCTGTAGCCAAAGCAGCGGTAGCTTCAGGCGCGACACGGTTAGCGCTGGTCAGTGCGGCGGGTGCAAATTCGCATTCGACAGTGTTCTACAATCGCATTAAGGGCGAACTGGAAGATGCACTCAATACCTTACCACTCTCAGCACTGGTCATTGCTCGTCCATCAATTTTGTTAGGAGATCGGGATGCATTGAAACAGCCACTGAGACTGGGAGAAATGATTTCGATCCCAATTGCAAAATTGCTCTCACCGATCCTTCCTGCCAGCTACAAACCTGTCAATGCGATATCGGTTGCGCAAGCCTTAATCAAAACGCTGTCCTCAGCCCATGGTACGGTGGTGCTTAATTCACAAATGTTGTTTCAAATTGGCCGGTTTAACTAAAAAATGAGGTTCCATTTCGATGTGCCGCGCCAAGATATTTCTGATCATTATTTTCCTGACATCCTGTACAGCCAATCAAAATGATGAGATCCGATTTGATGGTAGTTGGCTCATTCATGGTCAGTTACAACCGATGCGAACAAGTAGCACACAAACAGCTAGTTTCCCCAATCACACGCCAACTTTGGCTATCGTCTTAGGTGGTGGAGGTTTGCGGGGCTATGCGCACATTGGTGTATTACAGGCATTGGAGGAAGCAAACATACACCCCGATCTGGTCGTTGGAACATCAATAGGTTCAATTATCGGTGCACTGTATGCCTCCGGCCATTCCCCTAACCAGATCTGGCATATCGCAAACAATACCCCAATACTCTCGTTTGCCGATTTAACATTCGATGGCCCAGGTTTTGTTAAAGGCGATGCGCTGGAAAAATGGTTAAGCAAACAAGTTAGTAACAAACGAATTGAGCAATTCCCGATCAAGTATGCCGCAGTTACCACGGATTTGGACCGCTCTTTACCATTTGTGATCACGGGAGGAAATGCAAGCCAGGCAGAAAGAGCATCATCCGCTATTCCTGGTGTTTTTTTACCCGTCTATTCGGGGAAAAATATGTTTGTTGATGGCGGGGTTACGTCATTAGTACCAATACGGGCCGCTCGTGCACTCGGCGCAGACATCATTATCGGAGTTGATATTTACTGTCATAGCCCCCGTTATGCATCTAGCTCAGCGCTTGGAATGTGGTTAAAAGTTTCTCAAGTTCAGAGCTGTATTTTAGCGGAAGAGGAATTAAAGGATGCTGATATTGTTATTGCGCCATCGGTAAACCCTGCATCTATCAATGACCCAGAGAGCAGAGACATTGTGCGGATGCAGGGATATCAGGCTTCGCAGAAAGTGATACCAACACTGAAATCCATCTTGCGACAACACCAAGTAGTAATATTTCAGACTGCAAAATCTAGCGAACAGAAAGACATCACGTTTCGTTAAATGGTGTGTCACCTTTTGCAAGTCTATTGGCGTATACGGCTAGAGCTGTAATGCAATCATCCACATAAACTGAATACCAAGAAATGCGGCTCAACAATGGACGCATCATTGGAACAGGCTTAGGAGTTGCGTTATGAATACTAAAGTTGCGTTGGTAACAGGTGCATCATCAGGCATTGGTGAAGCTACGGCACTAAAATTAAACTCGCTTGGCTACACAGTCTATGCGGCTGCTCGAAGAGTAGAACGCATGAGTGCGCTAACACATTCAGGTATTCATATTATCTCAATGGATGTCACGGATGATGCCTCCATGCAAAATGCGATTCAGAAAATCATCGAGAATTCAGGCCGCATCGATGTATTAGTCAATAATGCAGGCTATGGCTCCTATGGTGCAGTAGAAGATGTTCCGTTAAAAGAGGCTCAGGCACAATTTGATGTCAATGTATTCGGGGCGGTTCGTTTAATACAACTCGCACTTCCACATATGCGATCTCAAGGTACTGGCAATATTATCAATATCACATCCATGGGTGGAAAACTGCATACACCACTGGGAGCCTGGTATCACGGAACAAAATTTGCCCTCGAAGCTATCAGTGATTGTTTACGCCTAGAACTTCAATCCTTTGGTATTCATGTCGTTGTTGTTGAACCAGGTGGCATTAAAACAGAATGGGCTGATATCGCCGCCAGCAAATTACAGCAAGTTTCAGGTCATGGCATCTATGCCAATCAGGCTCATGCAATGGCAAAATCAATGATTGGTGAATCAAGCCGAAAGCGTCAATCGCCGCCAGAATTAATTGCCGATACCATCGCAAAAGCTGTAACAAGCAAATGCCCCAAAACTCGGTACGTAGTTGGATTTGGTGCGAAGCATTACTATTCATGAGAAAAATACTCTCTGACAGAGCTTTTGATGGATTAATGCGTATGGCTACAGGTATTCAAAATAACAAAGCATAGTAAATCTCAACTTTTTGCTAGAAAAATTGATACGGGCTTTTCGTTGTTTTTGAAAAGCCCGTACTAGCAATCATTTGCCCCATTCGGTGTTACAACTGCCTAGAGTGTCATTTTATATCACCTAATTAAACAAATTGAGTTCGTGAATATTCCTCAATCGATCCCCTGCCGTATAAGCTCGCATAACAGAGAGATGTTTGACTTATCGTTCAGATCAATCAGCCATATTCCACCCCGTGTAAAAAAAGGCTCTCCCATGCTAAATGCACCCACTATCGAGGGGACTAAAGCCCTTTGACAAACATCAATATGTGGATTGGAGTTCTTGAGTGATCGAATAAAACTGTCAGCAGCAGCATCAACGTCGGGCAAAAATTTGTGAAATACGCCCCATCGGATCTCACCAAAATTTCTGGCCGTTCCTACAAAAATTTCTTTTCCGGCGATCCTATATTGGGTATGCCAAATTTGGACCGTCGAGATCACCTTACGTTGGTCAACTTGTATAGCCTTCTCAAAGGCTAAATCATTCATTTGATTGTTCCAAAAAAATGGCGGTAACGGGCCATTCTCATAATCCAGTTTTTGCTGAATAAGGTGCAAAATATTTTTCAGTTCAGGTTTGTCTGATATTTGCCATCCAGCTTGTTCAAGCCAAGCAGACAAAACAGTGGTATTTGGCGTTGCAATAGCAAATGTCAGGGGTTGTTCCGGTTCACCCAGCGGTGTCATCGTTCTAGAAAGATGTTGAGCACGTAGAAGTTCATCAATAGGGCTTTTTATCTGAACGGATGGTTCTGGCGGTGGAAAATAATTCGGTATGGCACGCGAACTGGCATAACTAATAAACCCAGAGATAGCGATAATAATCAGACCTCTTGTTGCTATGACCTGAGAACGTCGATCGCTCACTGCATGCCATGCAATCCATCTGTTGTTACTCAACCATTCCGTCAGCGTAATTCCGACAATCAGCCAAAGTGACCCCACCAGATAACCTGCCCAAACATCGCTGACATAATGTACACCCAACACGATCCGGCTTAGACCGATCAGGACAACAAGAACAAGAAAGGCAAAAAATAATCTTACCTGCCCTTTCCATGTCCGCGTTGTTCGGATCAGGAGATATCCAATAAAACCGTAAAAAGCGACGGCCCCAGTGGCATGCCCACTGGGAAAAGAATAGGACGATTCAAGTAACGAGGCCTCAACAGGGCGAAGACGCTGAAACGTTAATTTACCCAACATGCTGAACAGTGATGCGCCACTGGTTGATACCAGCAATCCAATAATGACCCATCTTAGATTGCTCAACCAAAGTACTAAGCTACTAATACATATAAACGTGATGAGTACGGACGTTTCGCCCAGACTGGTGATCCATATAAACAGATGAACAATTTCAGGCGTACGGACAGCTGCAATCATCTGAGCGACCGAATGATCAAAAGCAACGATAGGATCGGCGGTGATAATGTCTTCAACAATACCGGCAAATAGTGCCAATACGTATGTAAACGCAAGCGCAAAAATAGTGAGCGGTAAACCAAGGAAATGGGTACGGTCAACACGTCTAGCTAAAAAACGAACGCAATCAGGATGCCGCTGAGTAAATTGCCGAGTGTATGAGCTTTGGCTTACGGCGGACCAAAGTGACCGAACTAGCACGATGGCTAGATCAACGATACTGCGTCCATGTCGTGTAACGAAACGCCAGAGAAACCACAATAATACCCAGATCAAGAGCACGATAACCAGTACCATACTGGCGCGGGACATCCAGGCTTCAGCCAGCTTGAGCGACTGCCCAAATAAATAGCCACCCCCAACCCACTGACATCCCCACCCGATGGCCCCGAGGATATTCCAAAGCATGAACGTTCGGTGCGGCATACCAAACGTGCCTGCAATAAAAGGTGCTATCTCTTTAATACTGGGAATAAATCGCGCCAAAAAGACACTTTTAGCTCCGTGCTGTTCCATAAAATGGCGTGCACGCTCAATATGTGCAGACGTAATAAACCAAATTCCCGAGCGAGTCCATCGCTGACCATAACGTTGGCCGAGCCAATAATTTACGTTATCACCAAGGACTGCCCCCATGATCGCGAACCACAATAAATCACCCAAATCGAGCTTACCGCTGGCGGCTAATGCACCCAGCAGCAATAAAAGAGTTGAACCCGGCAGCAGCAAACCCACGACAAATGCTGTTTCAAATAAAGCGGCAAAAAAGGCAATCCAATAGCCAACCAAATGAACGTGTTCAATGGATGGCAAGAATGATGAGAAGAGTTGTTCTATCATAGAACCTCTGGTGTATTAGGAAAAATGATCCTTATACATAACCCCGTTTTTTCCAGACCCGTATCTAATTCAACCTGAGCACCATGGCGTTCTGCTATCCGTTTTACTATCGATAAGCCTAATCCACTACCTTGTATATTCTGGTTACTACCTCGGTAAAACCGCTCTAATACCCGAGTGCGTTCTGCTTCAGGGATACCTGGTCCGTTATCACAGACTTCAAGTCGGACCGACTGTTCATCTCGATACACGGATATATCAATCACACCATATTCAGGAGTATAGCGGATCGCGTTATCAACCAGATTGTTAAGTAAAATACGTAGCATATTTGGGTCGCCCAAGATCGCAGCTTTTTCTTGGGTGACAAAACCCAGATCGATTTGTTTAACCTCTGCGAGTCGGATCTGATCCAGAATGACGGATTTACACAACGCAGATAATTCTACTTGCTGGAAAACACCAACTTGGGCCTCGGGTTCAAGCCGTGCTAACGTTAAAAGTTGTTGAATCAAATGTGTTAATCGGGTGACACCAACTTGCACTTGAGACAAGGCCCGCTCTCGCTCACTGTCGGTGTCAGCACGTTGAGCCAGTTGTGCTTGCAAGCTAAGCGCCATCACAGGGGTACGTAATTCATGCGCGGCATCAGCGACAAAATGCTTTTGTATTGTGAATGCCTGCTCCAGTCGTTGTAGCAAATCATTCAGCGCATTGATGACCGGTTTGATCTCATTCGGTAAGGACTCAATCCCCACAGGTTCCATACTATTAGCATTGCGTTTTGCGAGTTCACCCGCGACTCTGTGTAAGGGTCTCAGTCCGTAGCCAATACCAAACCATAAGAACAATGCCAGTATAGGCAGCAATGAGAGTACGGGCCAAAACAGATGTACGGCTAAACCAGCCAGTGCTTCCCAACGCGCATCCTGAGCTTGCGCCACACGGATCAGCTGGTCGCCTCGTTTATCAACAAACGTATGCCAAGTTTGATCACCAACAACTACATCATTGATCCCTGCATGTAACGGCGGCGGAAGTTTAAGCTCTGGATTGGTTGTAAAAGTTAGTTTATCCGCATGCCATATCTGAAATAAAACTTCATCCGCTTTATCATCATCAACGGGTCGTTTTTGTTTATTAGTATTTAAAGCAACACGATTATTATCATCGACACTGACATGTTCAGCGATGTAACGCATCTGATCATTGAGGAGATTGCTGAGTTCAATCAATGCCCCCCAATACGTACCGACACTGGCTAAGACGCCAGCAAAAAATGTCGCAGGTAACAACCAGAGTAATAACCGGCGTCGCAGCGAGCTCAGCATCCACAACCGGATACGATGGTATAACGCTTTCATTCTGTATCCCCAATACGATAACCAACTCCTCGTACCGTTTTGATCACTTCCACACCAAGTTTCTTCCGCAAATTATGAATATGCACTTCGATGGCATTACTACCTATTTCTTCGCCCCATCCATATAACCGGTCTTCCAATTGTTCACGAGATATAACAGCACCGGGTTGACTCATCAGTTCATTTAACACGTTAAATTCTCTTGCTGAAACTGAAATAGACTCATCACGTAACCACACTAAATGTCGGATAGGATCAAGTCGTAATGAGCCAATAGATAATTCAGGTTGTGCTCGGCCAGACTGACGACGCGTAATTGCTCGAATACGGGCAATTAGCTCTTCAATGGCGAAGGGTTTTACTAAATAGTCATCTGCACCACTATTAAGCCCCGATAGACGATCGGGCAAGGCGTCCCGCGCAGTAATAATGATGACGGGTAGCGTCTCGTCACGTTTACGGAGTGTAGTAAGAACTTTCATACCATCTTGCTGTGGTAGCCCTAGATCAAGCAGTAACAGTCCATAAGGGTTTGTTTCTTGCGCAAGAAGTGCGGATTTGCCATCCTGAACCCAATCCACGGTGTAGCCTTCTTTTCGAAGCCCTTCCTGTAAACCACTCCCGATCATAGTGTCATCTTCTGCCAGCAGTAAACGCATGGATTGGTTTCCTTTTTAGTTTTAGAGCGGATTGCATTGATTTTTCAGCAATACACAATATTAAGCTTATACGACATATCGCATCATACCGAACCAGTCTTCAGGTAGGCTTAAGAAACGCGCCGATAACATGTCGCTAATTCTGCACTCATGCAGATAAAGCATCTTTATTGGAGTTGCCGTATGGAAACATTTAATAACGCGCTATTTCTACTGATCAACGCCGACGCACAATTACCCGGCTTTCTTTTGACTCTATCCACCTTTCTGGCGGAGTGGTTGATCTACAGCGTGCCATTATTGCTGGTCTATCTCTGGATCTGGGGTTCACATCCGGATCGTGTTGCTGCCGTTACGGCAACAATGGGAGTTCTGTTTGCACTCGGTTGTGGGCAGATCATCAATATGCTATGGCCACATCCCCGGCCATTCATGATCGGTTTAGGTCATACCTTTCTGGCACACAAGCCGGAAGCCTCTTTCCCCAGCGATCATGCAATCGTGTTTTTTACGTTAGGACTTGGTTTTATTCTTACTTCCTTACGCAAACTTAGCTCGTTGATTTTGTTATTGGATGTTGTAGTCGGCAGGTCCCGTATTTACTTGGGTGTACATTTCCCATTCGACATTGCCGGCGCTTTTCTCGTCGCAGTACCCAGTGCTTGGCTGGTCGTTAAGGCGTTACACTGGCGCAATCTGAATGGGTTGCTGGTTGGAAGATTAGAGCCCATTTATCAACGTTTATCGTCATGAAACTATTTGGGCTTTATTGAACTACGAATAAGACCCTTGGTCTTAAGTACCGGTTAAGTATCGCACACTACTCTGCTTATCAAACGGCATCATCATAATGAAACTCGATAATGTCACATTGGGCTATCGCTTCATTGGAGATAAGAGATGTTCTCAACGGGATTGTTGCATTGGCTGACCAGCGATCAAGGTCTGATGGTTTTGTTAGCGCAAAATTGGCTACTTGGTATTGCATTGATCGCGCTCGTTATCTTTTTGGAAACGGGGTTAGTCGTACTGCCTTTTTTACCCGGCGATTCCCTGTTGTTTGCAACTGGTGCTTTTCTGGGAGTCTCAGGCATCGCACCAGTAATACCCATTGTCATGATAGCAACAGCTGCTATTGCTGGTGATAGTGTTAATTATGCATTAGGTCGGTCATGGCTAGGTCAGTGGATCATTCATCGGAACTGGATAAAACCACATCATCTAGATAAAACACGAGAGTACTTTGCTACATTGGGTGGCCCCACAGTTACCCTTGGTCGCTTTATTCCTGTTGTTAGAACTGTTGCGCCATTCTTTGCTGGTTTATCTGGAATGTGTCCTCGCCGGTTTATGTTATTTAATGCATTGGGTGGTGTTATTTGGACTAGCAGTTTAATGCTTGCGGGTGTTTGGTTATGCCGTATCAGTTGGGTTCGTGAGCATTTATCATTATTTTCTCTGGCTGTTGTGGTTATCTCTGTATTGCCGATGTTGTTGCATTTGTTACCCCGGATGTGGAAACAAGCACAAATTGGTTGATTTAAATTGATGTGATTGTCTCTGTGGTTGTATACCTACTGCTAGTAACTTGGGTGGTTAATGAGGCTATAACCAGTTGCAATAGGTACAAATTAGCGTGGTTAATGATCTGGATCTTAGTGGTTAACATCTTATGTTTGTCATACTAAAACCTATTTTCCAGATGTTGTACCGCATTAAACTCAGGGACAATGATGAGCAATGATCTACAGGGATTAATTGAAAAATATAAATCAGATCAAGAGTCTGTCTTTAATACTTGGTTTATTAACAATGATGATCGACTTAAAGCCTTCCGCTCCATTCGCCGTGGTGTTAGTGACGTCATTCAGGACATAAAAAGCGGAACGTTTGGTAATGACTTCAAAGGTTCATCACTGGAATTCGTCCTGAATTGCATTACAGAGCAAAAACAGGTTTTCATCGGTGCTGCGCATGCATTCTACTGGAAACCAAAGCTTAGAATTCCCGACATCTATGAAGATGACGATAACAAAACAGCCTTTGGGCAATTTCTCTGGAATTGTGCCAATGCTAAAAATGAAAACGATCTAATCAAAGAAATCACACTGCTTGACCAAAAGAAAATTAAAGGACTTGGACCTGCGGTGGCTAATATCCTCTACTTTCTGCATCCTGAAATTATTCCACCATTTAATACTGCTATTGTTAATGGATTCAATTACTTATTTAAAGACAAAGTTAAGTTAGGATCCTGGACAGAATATCTCCGTATGCGGGAGACCATCATTCAAAAAAACAACCAATACAAAACTGCTTTATCCCGCGACCTTGGTGCATTTTCAGGTTTGCTATTCGATATAGGAGTTAAAAAAATCCTAGTAGGCGATGAAGATGTTTTGTCCGATCAGGAACAGGAAAAAATCAGCTCAATATTGAAAAGTCGCCATAAAGACATCATGAGCGAAAAAGAAGAAGAAAATCTTCACACCGAGATGCAATACCATCTCTTAAAAATTGGGTCTTCTCTGGGATACGATGTCATTAGCGCATCAAACGATCGCTCGAAAGGCCACAATGGAAATAATTTTGCATTCCTTAGTTTGGATAAATTTCCTGACTTAGACATCAAAAAAGAAACGAGCAGCACTATATCTCTCATTGATGTCGTTTGGTTCAATAAAGGCACGAACAAAATCGTCAGCGCCTTCGAAGTTGAAAAAAGTACGTCGATTTACTCTGGGATCTTACGTCTCACCGATTTGTATCATTCATTCCCAGAAGACCCATCGACGCTATTTTTGATCATCCCAGATAGCCGGGAAAAGGATGTCATCTTTCAACTCAGTCGGCCTTCGATAAAAAACAACAAAATTGCGATCCATTACATCTTGTTTTCAGATCTACGGAAGCATTGTGATGCCATCTGCACATTGGGTGAAAGTAAAGAAACACTCAAAAAAATAGCGAAAGTGGTTAACTAAATCGACAAAAGAAAACATGGCTAAGTTCGCCACGTGTGGCGGAAAATCGCTATTTATTGCGTTGTATGCTTCATTGCATACAGATATATAGGACACTCCGTAGAGGGCAACGCATTGAATCCGTTTCAAAAGAAAACCGCGATCAGGATCGCGGCGGTCAGCGTGATCTTGGCATCATTGGCCAGCCCAATCTCATGGTTTGTTGCCCGTGAAAGCGCTGAAAATGGGATCGTGTCGCTGGCTATCGAGGAATCCGGCCGATTGGCGCAACATTATGATGCCATCAATCTTATCGGTCCTGAAGCCAAAGAACATGCCGCCATGGCAGCCAAAACTATCTCTGGCGGGTTGTTTGATATCGCCGAAATCTATGATCGAAATGGCGCCAAACTGGCTGCGTCGTTAAGTAAAGAAGGTGAAAAAGCAGAACTACTCCTGCCAGAACATGGCGTACCCAACTATAAAACCGCCTCGTATGAAAATGTAAAAGTTGCAGGAAAACATTGGGTGTTGCGGGTATTTGTGCCGCTGCGGGCAGAATCCGCCGATCTGAATACGCCGGTCACTGGTTATTTTGAAGGTGTGCGGATCATCCCAGCCTGGCAACAGGAACAAATATATACGGCAGCATTGACGGTCGCGTTAATGGTTGGCCTCGCATCATTACTCTGTGGTGCCGCACTTTATCCCGTGGTGGTCTATCTTTCTGCCGATAATGAACGAAAAACGCATGAAGTGCTCGATTCGCACATCTCAATGATGGAGGCACTGGGGCGTGCTATTGCAAAACGAGATTCTGATACAGGCGCACACAATTATCGTGTTGCGTGGATTGCTGCTCGTATTGCGGAACACATGGGGTTAATGGGGAATGATATGCAAGCGCTGATTGCAGGTAGCTTTTTGCATGATGTCGGCAAAATTGGCATATCAGACGGCATATTATTAAAACCAGGGAAATTGGATGATGCTGAAATGGCCATCATGCGTACCCATGTTGAGCAAGGCGAAGAGATTGTAAAAGGTATGGGATGGTTAGATGGTGCTCATGCCATTGTCGCGGCCCATCATGAAAAGTGGAATGGTTCCGGCTATCCCCGGAAGCTTTCAGGAAACGATATTCCGCTGGCAGCGCGTATTTTTGCTGTTGCAGATGTATTTGATGCGCTGTGTTCCAAACGCCCTTATAAAGAACCAATGGGGTTTGCGGCAGCGATGTCCATTCTCGAAAAAGACACCGGTAGTCATTTTGATCCAGCTGTGATGGATAAATTTCGGGTGATAGCACCAGAGCTATATCATCGTTTAGAAAACAGTTCAGAAAATGATGCACGGCAATTGTTAGAAGATCGCGTTCGTCAGCACTTCTATAAGTAGCTAGTTCAGTTCAATTTAATATTTGTAGCTACCAAAGTGGAATAGCCGTTTCGTGTCGTCAAACAGCAGTTCGGTTTGATGAAGGTCAGATACAAGAGCCTGCTGAAAAACGATATCCAACTGGCGATGTTATTCATCTAGGCTAACTTATTTTGGGTCAACCAGATGATACATAGACATAGATGAGATAGATTTCACTAAAAATAGCCTAAACAGGTGGAACATAGGTGTTTTTTGGAAGACATAATCGCGCCAAACACTCTAAAAAACAATGACAAGCTAGGAGGAATTGACCCACTTACTCGGACTATCCCTAACTTTCATTTGAAATGATCGACGAATATTCTTCCAAGTGCGGCGCATACTCCACCTGTAACTGCAAAGGCTAATACCAGCATATAATATTCTATTTAGGTGGTGTAAATCCGAATAAAGAGGCCAGTACTGGCTGGTAAATGATTAACATCATGAGTCCTAGTGCACCGGCTATCACATACATAAATGTCCAATACAACGCCGTCCAATACAAATTCCATGTAATTAACCTATTAAAATAATAGCCCATTAAAAATATATGTGTATAACGCGAATAATTTAATTGATAGGCATTATCAATTATGCGATTTAAAAATGATTACGTGGTTATTAAAATAATATTTCTTATAAACGTATCCTTTCTGCAATGGCTTATAATTTTAATTCTCATTTAAATATTAACAATGATACTGTTTACAATAGAAACAAAAACTCAGATACTATTCTTAGTCTTAATTTTATTGGTTATCGCTTTGGACAGAGATCCCAGTCCTAAAACTGGATTGTCATTCAGAGTCTTAGCCATTCCGCTCTACATCAGGTAGGGCTGCATATCTGCGACTCAAATGTGGTATTTGCCACTATTCAATGACTGTTCACAAGTAATAACCATTATATATTTTTATATTATCTGTTTGCAGGAATTCTTAATGGAAAAAGAAATCATTTTTGATGAGCATGATTCTGAACAGTCAGCTCGTTTTAATGCGGCTAGAAAAAGTACGTGGGTAAGTGTTGTTGTAAATTTATTTCTTACTCTAGGGCAGGTTATTGTCGGGGTTATCTCGGGTTCGCAAGGTTTGATTGCTGATGGTATTCATTCTCTATCTGATTTAGTCGCTGATTTTGTTGTTTTACTAGCGAATCACAAAAGTAAAAAAGAAGCCGATGATGATCACCCTTATGGTCATTATCGATATGAAAATGCAGCATCACTTGTTCTGGGTGCATTATTGCTGATTGTGGGTTTTGGTATGCTTTGGTCCGCTATCCATAAAATTCAAGATCCGGCATCAATTCAACAAGTTCATATTATCGCACTTTGGGTGGCTCTTTTTGCTCTTGCAGCCAAAGAACTTCTTTTTCGTTATATGTTGGCTGTAGCGAAACGAGTGAGATCAAGTATGTTGGTTGCTAATGCTTGGCATGCTCGGTCAGATGCCGCTTCTTCGCTGGTTGTTGCCATCGGTATTATTGGTAATTTACTGGGATATACATTATTAGACCCAATCGCAGCATTCATTGTCGGTTTAATGGTGACGAAAATGGGTTCTTCATTCATGTGGGATTCATTACATGACCTGATGGATAGAGCTGCTGATTCTGAAATAGAAGAAAAAATTAAAAATACGCTGCAATCTACAGAGGGTGTGAGCGGTATCCATGATCTAAAAACGCGTAAAATGGGTGATTTGATTGTGGTAGATGTGCACTTAGAAATTGATGGTAATTTATCCGTTCGAGAAGGACATGATATTGCTGTCGCAGCAAGAAAAGCAGTATTGGATAATTACTCCGTATTGAATGTAATGACTCATGTTGATCCTGTAATACCGTCTAAATGATAGTTAATATCAACTGAATTGCTATACGAAGAGGAGGTAAATTTTGAAATGTCCTGTATGTAAAGATACCAATCTTGTTATGACAGAACGACAGGGTGTCGAGATAGATTATTGTCCACAGTGCAGAGGGGTTTGGCTTGATAGAGGAGAGTTAGATAAAATCATTGAACGTTCACTTGGCTCCGTCGGTCAGCAGACAAGTAATCAGAGATATAGAGAAAATGAACATGAGTCTTTTCACTCTGATAAACATGATAGGTACCGAGACCATGGGCGTGATCATCATGAAGAACATCGGGATAGTGAATATTCAAATTCAGGTAAAAAGAAATCATTTTTAACGGATTTCTTCGATTTTTAATCAAAAGTATCTGTTATGAGTCAGCAATAGAAAAAAGACATTATGTCTCTATAATGTCTTTTTTTAAGTTATTCAGCGGATTCGTTGTATTAAACACCTAATTTATGGTGATAAGTTTTCATTAGGTCGCGTAACTTTGCGGCTTCCGTTTTTGCTGCATCCAGTTTGCCATCATTTGCTAATTTGCTGACAACGTCAGTTTCATCAATCAATGCTTTCATTCCAACTGCAAAATCAGTCATTTTTGTATCTTCAATTTTGCCTGATTTTGCTTCTACAGCAGCAGTACGGAAAGTGGTTAAGTCTTTTTTGAAGCTGGCTAGGTCGGTATCTTTCATGATGAGGCGATAGCTTTTGCCCATTGCTTTCATCGCTTCGCCAACATCAACATCTTTGGCAAACACGGAAGTGGAAATAAAAGTACAACTTAACAATAATCCTGATAATAAAACGGCAATTTTTTTCATTAAAGTACTCCCGAGAGTGATTAAGTTTAAATTATATTTCAATACAGTAGGCGGTGTTGATAAAAACTAGTTACCAATGTTAAAAAACAACTATTTTCATTAATTTATGTGAAGCATGGTTAATTTTAAACATTTAAACTTAACAAACTATTAATACTTACATATTTATTTTAGGGTTAGTATCTTTTTATAGCGAGAAAGTAGCACGAAGTAATGAGAATTACTTCTATATTGGTGCGTTATTTTATAGCAGAAAAAATTTTTATGATTTGTATAGGTAACAAGCGTTAGCTATACAAATCAGGTCTGAGTTAGTACAGTCATGACCAGTGACATTGGCACTGCTCTTTTAATAAACGGATACTTGCATTGTTTCTATCTGCCTCAGGTCGGACGCATTTAATTAATTGAATAGATACCTTTTCCCGCTTCTTTGGCCCTGTACATGGCTGCATCCGCCTTCGACATCAATACATCGATACTGGTTTTGTCACCAGCGTAACAAATAGCTGCACCGATACTGGCGGATAATGTTACTGGTGTTTGCTCGATCATTTGTACTTCTTTTAGTGCCGTCAACAGCTTGTCACAAATTTGGTGAACACCTTCATCCGGATGATTTAACTCAGTCAAAATTACTGTAAACTCATCACCTGCTAGCCTGGCAACAATATCTGTTTCTCTTATTGTTCCCTTGATAACATCCGCAAAGCAGGTCAAAACACGATCTCCAAATTCGTGACCATATGTATCATTAAACGTTTTGAAGTTATCCAAATCTAAAAATAAGAGAGCGAGGCCTTTATCCTTTTGCGATGCTGTATTGATAGCATTGTCTAGTAAGAACGTGAACGCACGTCGGTTGGGCAATTTGGTCAAAACATCGTGACTGGCATTATATTCATGCATTGCTTGTAAGGCTTTCAACTCTGAGATATCCATTGCCAAGATATAAATACCATTGGCTCCACCCTGTGCAGGTATCAATGTGACCTGAAGATAAATTTCTTTTTTTGCAGTAACTAGTTTCCTCTCGTAAGTTACTGAAATACCCTGTAGTGCGTTTTCTAAATGGATCTTTGCTCGGTCAAACTTGTCCTGAGTAATAATATCGGACAATTTCATTTTTTTGAGTTGTTCAGAAGATAAACCAAACCAGGATTCATATGTTTTATTAGCAAAAATAAAGTTCAAATCTCTATCAACATGACAAATAAGCGCCGGCATATTATCTGCAATGGTTTGTAAACGTAACCGGCTTTCTAAGAGCTCTTTTTCAAAGCGAACCCGTTCTGAGATATCATGTAAAAAGGCAGTCACGAAGCGTTTACCATCAACGGTATTTTCATTCAGGGTCATTTCAACTGGGAATTCAGTACCGTCCTTTTTTTGTGCCGTAAGTTGAAGGCGTTGCCCCATCATCTTTGATTGACCTGATGCCTGATAGCGTATAAATCCTTTTTTATGTTGATCTCTCATCGCAGCAGGAATAAGTAGTGTATCAAGTGATTGATTCATGGCTTCATCATGACTCCAGCCGAAAATGCGTTCTGCCGAAGGGTTCCAGCCAATAATTTTTCCGGTATCATTAATTTCCACAAAGGCATCGGACGTATTTTCCAACGTCAGCCGGAAGCGTTCTTTTTGTGCATTGAGGCGACCTTGAACAGCAATACGTTGTTCTATCTCCTGATTTAATTGCTTAACGGCCAGCTCTAATTCTTTGGTACGTTGATAAACGCGCTGTTCCAACTCTTGCTGGAGCATTAATAATGCCTGCTCTGCTATTTTCTGTTCATTGATGTCTTTAATAACCGTAATAAAATGATGTGGTTGACCATCAATCGTTTTATTTAAAGCTACAGTCAGAGAGATCCAGAGATACGATTGATCCGCACAAATATAACGTTTTTCCATAGTGTAATTGTTAATGACACCATGAAGTAATTTATCCACATTATTCAGGTCTTCACCTAAATCATCCGGATGCGTAATGTCCTGAAAAGTTTTCTGTAGAAGTTCTGATTCAGAATAGCCCAATAAATGACATAAAAACGGATTAACTCGAAGCCAGGTACCATCAAGCGAAACGAGAGCCATACCAACCGCAGATTGGGTAAACGTTTGTTCAAAGAGCTGTTCAGATTCATTCAGATTTTTTTGTACTTGTTCTGAATGGATGAGCACTTCCAGACTTTGTAAGTACTGCTCCACCATACTGGCAAAATCTTTGAGTGCATTGATCTCGTTAATTGAGAAGGAATGAGGGTTTTCATCAATAAGGCATAGCGTTCCAAGGGCATAACCTTGTTTGGAATATACCGGTTGTCCTGCATAAGAGCGAATAAATGGTATACCAGTGACTAATGGATTATCAGCAAAGCGTTCATCTTTTTTTGTGTCAGGCACAATGAACGTGTCATTTTGTAAAATAGCATGACCACAAAATGAAATATTACGTGGAGTTTCAGTGGCATCTAATCCGAAGCGTGATAAGAACCATTGCCGGTTTTCATCAATCAAAGACACAAGAGCTGTCGTTACTTTAAAATAACCGGCTGCGAGGCGAGTGACTCGATCCAGTTGCTCCATAGGCGGCATATCAAGAATGTTGAGTGAATCCAATGTGATCTGGCGAGTAACTTCATCATGCGGCATACAGGGTTCTAACACGGCGGACTCCAATCCTTGTTAATTGATAACTAAGGCAATGTTTCTTTATATACATCATAGTACAGGATATTAAATTAGTCCTTTTGAGTCTTAATGTTGCTTAAAATTATTCAAATGTATGTCGATGAGAATTGGCCTTCAATCCTACTGTTACAAACTATTTCAATCATCTTAATCGGCGATAAAACTAGTACAAATGTAACCGTGGTGAGTTGTAAAAACTGCGGTGAATTTCAATAACATCGCGATATTTTACCTGACATATCGTTAAAAATTGACAATCACAGCTATAGTGGCGATAGTTAAATGCATATTTAAATGTCTGTTATTTAGGGTATTTATATGCGACGTATTCTTGCTGAGCACACAGTCAGCATTACCGAACTGCGTAAAAATCCGGCACAATATTTTACGGATGAACCCGTTGTGGTGCTCTCAAAAAATAAACCTGTGGGTTATATGGTCAATGATAAGCTGTTTGAAGCTATGGTTGATCAGTTGAAAAAGCTGCATACATCTGATCTGGTGGCCGCTCATTTGCGACCTGCGGTTGAACAATTGCGAGTCATTGCTCAGCAGAGCAAAGCAGAGTAAACAGACTGAGTCATCGTATCCTGATATTGTATTTTTTAAAGATAAACTTTCCTTTTCTCTAATACACAAATCATGGATGTAAGACCAAAAATAAACCCTAAGCACCCAGCGCACTTAGGGTTTACATTAGGATGGAGGTGCTATTCAATGACACGTCAAGCATCCTTGCTTTCAATTAAAATCTAGTTGATGTGTGCATTTATTGCAAATAACCTTCAAAAAACTACCGAAATGTTGAGATAGATTTCAGCACTTGTTTCATATTTCAAATTACACTTATTATGATAAAACTATAAAAATAAATATGAATCAATAGGTTGCTAGTCCATATACAGGAATAAATGCATCGAAGAAATGCTTATCGAGATTCGATAAGCACCAAAGCATAGATCTTAATATTTCTACGGTCAGATTGTTCAATAGGGAGAACGACTGATATGAAACATATAATTTGGCCGTATTAATTGAATTGAACAATATTTTTAGGTGTCCTAGTTCAGAACTACCGCGCTCCTGCCCCATTCCGCGTTTGGTAACAACAATCTCTCACATTTTACTTGGTTGCGATCGACAGCTAATACATGCTTCTGATGATGCGCAAAGAAAGATTTAAAAATCCATAAACTACCTATATCAACCACTCAAAGATCTGTTTGCTGGTTGGTATGCTTCCTTCATGGATGACTAAACTACCAAGCATGATGCTGGGTGTACATTTAACACAATAACTATAGATTTCATCTTTATTTTCAATAACTTCAATTTCCAGCTCTATCGTGTATTCAGTAGAGACTTCATTCAATAATTTAATAATCTCTACCGTTGTATCACTATCGTGACTAAAAATTTTAATGTGTCGCGACATAGTCATCCTTACTCTAAAACCCAAAATTACTATTTACTAATATAGCTGAATGAAATTCAATTTAGGACATGATGTGATTTAGTGTGGAAAGGTAGTACCACAGCATTTACATATCAGTAACAGATAATGCCAATGAAAAAATTCAATTGGCATTATCTGGATACCTATTTTGAGGTCAATCCACGCTGATGTGGTTTAACAAAGATCAAATCGGTCTGCATTCATGACTTTTGTCCATGCCGCAACAAAATCATGTACGAATTTCTCTTTGTTATCCTCTTGTGCATAGACCTCTGCATAGGCACGTAACACTGAATTTGAACCTAGTACCAGATCAACTCGGGTTGCTGTCCATTTTACAACACCAGTTTTGCGGTCCTGGATTTCATACAGGTTTTTGCCTGCGGGTTTCCACTGATAGGCCATATCGGTCAGATGGGTGAAGAAATCAGTGGTGAGTGCACCAACACGATCAGTAAATACACCATGTTGTGTGCCGCCGTAGTTAGTACCTAACACCCGCATACCACCGATCAATACGGTCATTTCCTTTGCTGTTAACCGCATTAGTTGAGCCCGATCAAGTAGTAACTCTTCGGCACTAACGACATAATCTTTCTTCAGCCAATTCCGGAAACCATCTGCCAGAGGTTCCAACACAGCGAATGACTCAGCATCCGTTTGCTCCGGAGTGGCATCTCCCCTGCCAGAGGCAAATGGTACCGTAATATCAAAACCAGCAGCTTTAGCCGCCAGTTCAATCCCCGTATTTCCCGCAAGCACAATAACATCTGCAACGCTGACGTTATTTTCAGCAGCAATTGTTTCTAGAATGCCTAATACTTTCGTCAGCCGAGTTGGTTCATTTCCTTCCCAGTCTTTTTGCGGGGCAAGCCGAATACGCGCACCATTTGCGCCACCTCGTTTATCAGAGCCACGGAAGGTTCGGGCGCTATCCCATGCAGTACTGACCAGCTCACTAATGCTCAGGCCACTGGCTACAATTTTGTCTTTCAATACCGCCACATCGTGATCCGCTCTTCCTGCCGGAATAGGATCTTGCCAGATCAGATCTTCAGCGGGGATATCAGGTCCAAGATAGCGGGATTTCGGCCCCATATCGCGATGAGTTAATTTAAACCAAGCGCGGGCAAACACCTCTGAGAAATATGCTGGATCTTTGTGGAATCGCTCAGCATATTTGCGATAATCCGGGTCAAATTTCAATGCCATATCCGCATCGGTCATCATGGGTTTATGCCGGATTGCAGGGTCTTCAACATCGACTGGCATATCCTCGTCTTTGATATTTACCGGTTCCCACTGCCATGCTCCTGCCGGCGATTTTTGCAGCCACCAGTCACAGCCAAAGAGCAGATCAAAATATCCGTTATCCCATTGAGTCGGATGGGTTGTCCAAGCTCCTTCGATACCGCTGGTCACTGTGTTCCGGCCTATCCCCCGACTGGTATGGTTCATCCAGCCTAATCCTTGTTCTTCCAATTCAGCACCTTCTGGTGCCGGGCCTAAATTAGCAGCACTGCCATTACCGTGCGCCTTCCCAACCGTATGACCGCCAGCGGTCAAGGCCACAGTTTCCTCGTCATTCATCGCCATTCTGGCAAATGTGACCCGCATGTCTTTCGCTGTTTTTAATGGATCCGGTTTGCCATCAACGCCTTCCGGATTCACATAAATTAAGCCCATCATGACAGCCGCTAACGGATTTTCCAGATCGCGTTCACCAGAGTAACGACTACCTACACCGCCACTTGGTGCCAGCCATTCTTTTTCTGATCCCCAGTAGATGTCTTTTTCAGGATGCCAGATATCCTCCCGTCCAAATGCAAAACCGAAGGTTTTCAGACCCATTGATTCATAAGCCATGTTGCCTGCCAAAATGAGTTTGGGCAATGAAAATAAATTAGAAGTAGATGATGTAAAACCATATCACTGCGAAATGTCATCAACAATTCCAGCATCAACATGAACTGTCGAATACAGAAGCGCACGTAGGTGGAATGAGAGGACGGCGGGAGTGATCCCTGGCTAAACTAACCAGCTTTTTTGAAAAGTACGCAGAAAGCGCTATTTGAAATTTCGCCGTTATCCATCTAACGTCAACGCTCTATGGCAATCATGTCGTTTTTTTCAACATATTTTACGTGGGAAGATGTACTAGTGGGATTTGTAACTACGTAAAAAACGTTGCAACTATATGTATTTAAATGTGTTTATTTCATATCGGCATCTAAAGGATCCTTTGAGTTGCTTAATTTGTTCTATTTTATCTGAAATATAAAATTGATCTGAATGATGAAAATGGTACTCGATGACACATTTTAGATAGCCTTATTTACCTCAATTGGATACTTTAACTACTAAGGTAAGATAGATACAACAAGAGAGGATTCAAGTTGAGCAGCATCTTGATTAACAACGTTGTCATTCATGAACTAATAAAAAAGCAGCATAAAGATATTCAACGACCAAAAATCAAAGAAGATGTACTGGATCCTAATAATGAGATAGTTAACTCTCTTGTGTCGGGTGTATCCAATCTATACTCAAGAAAAAACAACACATCGCACTATGGCACATTTAAGCAAACAGATGATCGTGGAACATTTCCTGATGAATGGGATTCTTATTCATCTAAAGAGGCATGTTCTAGCGAAGAGTTTCTGTCGTTGACCTTTATCGCCATGAAGGAGTTACAACGACTAGCTCAAGAACAACCAGCAGCATCTGGTGGATACTTACTTTTTGCTGATTATTTAATTGAAACCAAGAGATTTTTCTTGGTAGCAATGCTTAAAAGGAAAAGTGGAATTCGTTTAACAGATGATTTAGTTCCCGCTTCACTCGAACAGGTCGATCTTAACTCAATCTATCAAGCGGCTAGAATTAATGTTGTGCGATATAATGAGTTTAAATCTGCGTCAGAAGATGAAAAACAAGAGATAAATTATCTTAGTTTTGTTAGCCCATCAACGAATGTTACAACTGCTGGTTATTTTATATCTGCTATCGGTTGCTCCAAGGGTACTGCATCAGCTAAAGCAACAAAAAACTTGATTGATGAAGCTTCAGCTTTCTTTAGAAATAAAGATGAGCTAAAGAAGAATAGACTTAAATTCAAAGGTGAATTAATTAACTATTTAAATGAGCAATTGGCTAATGGTGTTTCAGCAAAATTAAATGATGTAGAGGCCATTGCAAGAAAATACTTCCCTAAAGATGTTGATGGTAGTAATGATTCTCTAGCTACTGATTTAATAAATCATTTAAATAGTGACGATGTTGGTGTCCCAGCAGAATTTCCGCCAAATAAAGCAGTATTGAAAAAACATACTCATCTGAAATATATTTCAGATAATTGGCAGTTATTGTTTGATTGGAATGCATTAGGTGTAAATGCCAGTGCAGAGCTACAGTATGTCTCTGATAGTGGACAATTAATAATAAATAGACTTCCTCATGAGTTAAAATCCACAATTGAGGCTGAGTTAAAAGAGAAAGGTTTGATGAATGGAACTAAATGATTTTGTGCAGTTTTATCGAGCGCTTGTTAAATCGAGGGAATGCTCATGCACCAAAATCATTGGCACACTCAAATCTTCTGAAAAAAATATAAAGCTTATTCAATCATTGAATAATAATCAAACTATTGGGCGATTTGAAGAAATATTAATTGATGATATTGAAATTGATGTTGATGCGTTGTCTGAGTCAGAACGCGAGATCGATGTTTGCTATTCCTTATCTACTTCAGGTGAATCTCACATTTACTCTAATCTAACCCAATTCATTGAGTTAGATAAAAAATTGTGTCTTGGGATATTTCCAAGAGAGTTTTACATTATAGAGGATGATTATTTTTCTAAAGAAAAATCGGTAGATATCAAATATCAGCTAATTGAGAAAATATGTGATTTAATCAGTAATCTATCTGAGTTAGCACACTACCACGATATGAAAAATGACGGTTTGAATTACACCTTGGTTTTTGTGAATGAAAGTGAGGTATCAAATTCTACCCCTGTAGTTTTGAAGCCAATAATATCTGCTGATATGTTGGATATCGATGATATAGATATTTCTATTTTAGCTGAACTGAATAATGCAAGTGAAAATAAAAATTTAGTAAGAGAAAAGGGCGTGTTTAGATCGTCATTAGTGGAATTCATATCAAGACATGATGGTGGAGATGTCAAATCATTTAAATATCTGATATCTAATTGGAATAAATTTGTTATCTTATTTAAAAAGAATTATGACACATATCTTAGTGGGTTTGCATTCCATAAAGTAAAAATGGAACTAGCAAAAGCAGAGCTGTCAATAGCAGAGCAATTCTCAAAAATCCTCGGTGATATGTCAGGGAAAATCCTGGGTATACCTATATCCTTTGCTGCTGTTTTAACATACTACGGGAATAATGACTCTTGGCAGAAATGTATTATTTTTTTAGGTATTCTATCGGTGTCATTGATTATGCATTTAATGGTTTCTAATCAGAAATCTCAGTTTGATAGAGTAGTTAATGCAAAGAACATAATTTTTTCTGATCTTGAATCTAAAAAGAAAACATATCCACCTGATATTCGCTCTGAGCTTGAAACATCAATTAAAAATATCAGTGATTCAGAAACAAAACTGAAAAATTTATTTTGTATTTTTCAGTTCATCAGTTGGTCACCTATAATTTGTGTCGTTTTCATTTTCTTTTATAAGCCATAACGAGCATTATTATAATTTTCAATTATTAGTTTATCACTCATTTCTTGGTCATGTTCTTTCATATATGCACCATAGTGCCTAAACCATCTCTGATCCGTTGTGTCTCTTCTGCTTTGCTAACCAAAATAAAATCTTCCTTATCGCATCAGTGCTAGTTCACAATTGTTCAGTCTTCACGTCATGAAACACAATCGAAAGTGCGAGAACTATACTTATCTTAATGCGAACAACGAGTGTTAGCCGTTAAGTTCAAAATCATTTTTGTCCATTGGTGCGTTGGTTCAAAACTAACGCGTTCCTGCCCCAAAACGATTTTCGCACCTAGCTTATCAACGTCGTTCAGTTCGTCCTGTTGCCCTAATTTTTGTAATGATACAAAGTGTTCTCTATTACAGTAATCTGATCTCTAGATATATTTTAATATCACCCGTAAAAATTCATTATTTAACAGTTAGTTAAATGGTAGCTTTGATTTAAGAAAAATAAAACATCATCTTTAGATACAGTGCCATCAAGGAGAATTGTGATCCAATGTTCTTTATTCATGTGGTAAGCAGGTAAGAATCCGGCTGATGATCTCAAACTTCCTATGATTTCAGGAGGGCATTTGATATTGATAATTTCAACCACCTCGTCGCCATTAAGACCCAGTTTTGCTCGTGTGACAGTCATTGCGAGACAGAACCATTTACGATTGTTCACGAGTCTAAATACCGCATATTCAGGGTATTTCATCCAGGGAAAATCGGGGGTAATGCCATATTCAGTTTCTATATAATGGAAAACGATCTGTTTGTTGATCATATGAGCACCATTTATTTCGGTAGTTCTAAAATATATTTAGTCTTGTGTATATTGCTTAAAGTAGATATTCCCACAATCACCAATATGTACTTTGGGTTCTTTTCTCTGACTAAGAAACAATTATGCATTGAGTTAAACTCAAATTTGTATGAACAATACGCTATTGCCCTTCCGTAAGGCGATAAATCTTGGTCGAAAGATCAAACCCTGAAACAGGCATTTAGTATCTAAATTTTTTATCCCGAACCCCCATTTAATTAGAAATCAATACCTGTCAGCCAATTTCAAATTCTGCTACGTGCAACGTGGCCCACTCACGAACTGAAAGCGTATGAATACCCAGCTTTTGTGCCATCACTGGGCGTGCAGGATAGCCAACCTCAGTAAGCCATTCCTGACTGTTTAGAACACCAACGCTAAATCCCATTGCTTGCATGTTGCGACGCTCTCCGTGTTCGTACAAAACAGGAAATCCAGTTACCTGTGTTAGTTCTGCGGCTATTTCTTCTGGTGTTGCTAAAGTATCAGCCAGTTCAAGCTCACAACCATTCATGACATCAGGATTCTCAATTGAAAAAAGTACTGCGCGTGCCAACGTTTCGGAAGAAATCCAAGCGATTTTTATATCTGCTGGTACACGTGTAATAAGACGACCCGATTCTAGTCCGAGGTACATTCGTGAAGCTTTGGGAGGCAGCAAGTTCTCCATGAATAGCGCTGGTTTTAGAATGGTATACCGTTCAAATCCAGCCTGTCTAACTTCATCTTGAACCGTTTTCTTATCATTCCAGTAATCGGCATCCCATTTGTTCGATACGAACCATTCAGCATTAATGTGTTGGCCCGCACCTGATACAGTACTCTGGACAAAATGGCGAACCCCCATTTTCCGTGCTGCTGAAATCAGGTTTTTAGCTTGTCTGACTTCTCGATGCTGACCGGAGGGATCTGAAAGCTGCAATGAAAAAACAGCGCCAACATCAGCCAAAGCTTGCTCTAGAGATGTCTGATCTTCAAAGTTTCCTTCAAAAAGTTCTGCGCCTGCTTTACTGAGCGCCTGAGCCTTTTTACTGTTCGCATTCGTTGTCAGAGCGCGGACTGTGTACCCTGCTGCCAGTAGTTCTTTAACCACACCTGCGCCCTGCATACCAGTGGCGCCGGTGACCAGTATTGTACGTGCTAAATGATCAGACATAATTACTCGCTTGTTATCTGTTAACGAAAACATTAAAGTGGAGGAATTACTCCGATTTGTCAAATGTTAGGCATTTTTATCTAAAGGTATAACCATGAGACGAGACGCGGTCGAACGAAGGGCAAGGCTTCTTGATGCAGCAGAGACAGAATTTACCCAGAGAGGAATTAATATACCGCTTGAAAGTGTTGCAGAGAGAGCTGGAGTTGGTATCGGTACGTTTTATCGCAATTTTCCTGACAGGCAGGCGTTGCTTGATGCGTTGCTAGACCGATCGCTTGCGCGTATGGAAAATCAACTCATAGATGATGAAAAAGCAAAATCTGTATATGACCTGATAGAGCACATAGCGGAAAGTCTGGTAATGAGTCCGGTATTATCTGAGTATTGGCGGTCAACAGGCAAAACACAGGAGGCAGCAAATCTGGCAAGAGATCGTTTTATCCGTATTGCAGATAGATGCCTTAAGGCCGAACCCAATGAGGGTCATTTACGTAGTGATATAGTTGCTGAGGATTTCCTGCTGATATCAAGCATGCTGGGGGGAATATTATGTGGGCGAGATATGAAGGAGCGTGAAAAAATAAAGGAAAGAGTTTTATCGTTTCTTTATACAGGTATTTTGAAGGAATAGTTATTTAGACCGAATCTTCCCGAGGATTTGATCGATAATTAGCATTCCAGTTTTTTAATAGATTATTCACTTATTAAAATGCGTATATAAAAAATACACTATTCCATTCAAGTTATATTTTCTAATCATAAGTACACGTGTGCACCTCAAATGGCTAAATTGTTTTTGCCAACTCTAAACTCACTAACAGTATGGCGGTTAAAATTCATCAGTGCGGAGAAACAAGGTTAATTTAATTTTTAGTTTTTCTGGAAATATACAGCTGATTTACTTAAATAGCTTGAGATAGATTTAAATAAGCATAAATCGTTTGACTTCACCCGCATTGAATATCAATGAGGGTTTATCTTTCTTACAACAGTTAAGGAAGGCTCTAATTACTCGCTATTTTAGTAGAGATGACTTTCTTTTGGCCAGGCAGATTTCAATATTCGTTTGATATCTCGACTTGGCGGTTCTCCGAATAGTCGACGATATTCTCGACTAAATTGGGATGGACTCTCATATCCAACACGAAGTGCTGCGCTAGCTGCATCTAGGTCTTCACTAATCATCAGTTGGCGAGCATTTTGTAGCCGTAAATTTTTCACATATTGTAAGGGGCTTATACCAACTACTGCACGGAAATGCTGTCGGAATACAGATGAACTCATATGAGCTTTATTTGCAAGGTCATCTATCGGCATATTCTCTGTGTAGTGCTGCTTTAGCCAGTCAACAACCTTTGATATTTTTTGACTTGGGCATTCAGCCACAGCGAGCTTACGCAAATTTGGGCCATGCTCGCTATTTAGTAAACGAATGACTATCTCCCGTTGAATTAGCGGGACGATATAAGAGAGTAGATACGGTTCATTGAGCAGCCGGATCAACCGGGTTAGCGCATCCATTATACCTTCATCGAGCGTTGCAATAGATATCGCCCGCATGGATGGCTTATGGTGTGAAACTATGGGTTCCATTTCTGCGTCTAATTGGCAGATGATCTGAGGATCCAACTTTAGCCAGATGCCTAAATATGGTTTTTCTGAACTCACATCGGTTACATATGAAATCATTGGTAATTCTAAAGTCGTAATAACGGACTGACCAGCCTTGTGGTCAGAAACTTCTCCTCCCAATGTTACTCGTTTTCCTCCCTGCACAATGACACCAAGCCCCAGACCAAATGTACAGGGGATCGGCGTCTGAGTCGTACTACACCGGCAAAGTACCAATTCAGGGATCGGTGTATAAAAGTCACCATCAGTTTGTGCAATATTGCTGACTAAGTTAGCCAGCCCACTGATATCCTGTTGCAATTGAAACTCTGCCATAATCACCCTATATCCCTAATTTAAACCGCTGGTACTTAGCTTACCAATGAAGAATAGGCTCTAATATCACACTTAGCGAACATCATCAAATTAGGCAAGAATAAAAACATTTTAGGCAAACAGAATCACCGAACTCCAACCTACACTGCTTTCTATCATAAGTAGTGGGTTAAGAAACGGCTACCGTATCCAATAGATAACCGTTTACCCCATGCAGTTCAATTAGAAAGCGCCTTCCATTTTGCTTTAGCAACAAGCGTTAGCTAAAAATTGGCGGTGCTAAACCAATGGAGATTTAATTCTATGGCTCAAAATAACTCGCAACTATTTCAGTCTTTTACTTTCCGAAATGGGGTAAGTTTACGCAATCGTGCAGTAATGGCCCCAATGACAACGTGGTCTGCTAATCCAGACGGCACTGTTTCAGACCAAGAAATTGCGTACTACCGCGCACGTGTCAATGGTGTCGGTATGGTTGTGACTGGTTGCACTAGCGTGACGCCTGATGGTATTGGCTTTACAGGCGAATTCGCCAGCTACGATGATAGCTTTATCCCCAGCCTGCATCGTTTAGCAGAAGCAACGAAAAGTGGTGGAGCGCTTTCTATTTTGCAAATATTTCATGCAGGAAACAAAGCTGTGCCACAACTTGTACCGAATGCGCGTGTGGTGAGTGCTAGTGCGTTGACAGTGCCTCCAGGTCCGTTCAGCAATGGAGAAGTGACCAGTGAAGCGCTTAATCAGGAAGAAATTAAAGAAATCATTTCGGCTTTCGGTGAAACGACGCGCCGAGCTATCGAAGCTGGCTTCGATGGTATAGAACTGCACGGGGCTCATGGTTTTCTTATACAGAACTTTTTCTCTCCTTTCTTCAATCAACGCAATGATAAATGGGGCGGTTCACTGGAAAACCGTATGCGTTTCCCCCTCGCAGTGGTCAATGAAGTGAAACGAGTGATAGCTGAACATGCCAAGCACCCTTTTGTATTAGGTTACCGCATTTCGCCAGAGGAACTCGAAGACGGAGGCCTGCGTCTTGATGACTCATATGTGCTCATTGATCGATTGATAGAAAGTGGCGTTGATTACATTCATGCCTCTCTTTTTGATATAAAAAATGCGAAACCGATCAACTCGACTGGCGAACATACCATCGGCAAATTGCTTGCTACATATGCTGGTGATCGAGTACCTCTGATCGCCGCTGGTCTTGTCCGCACACCGGAGGATGCTGACAAAGCCTTAGCTAGCGGCCTAAAACTCGTTGCAATCGGACAAGGTTTGGTCATGAACCCGAACTGGTTCGAACTTACCCGTGAAGGCCGCGAAGAAGAAATTGACATCACTCTCGATCCTGAGCGTGTACCACAGCTAGTCATTCCTAATAAGTTATGGGAAGTCATTCAAATGGCAAAGGGATGGTTTAAGCTGGCTAACGAAATAAATGGTGTTTTGGATTGAAGATATAGATCAGCTTAAGAAGTTATTATTAAGGTGAATTAGACCATTAATGCGTTAGCAAAAGCTAACGCGTTCTTGCCCCTTTCTGTTTTAACATCGACAGTCTCCCACATTTCTTTCAGCATCTATTGACCAAATACAGCTAATGCAAGCGATGTTATTATCATAAGGTGCCGATAAATGTTAATACTTGTATGAATGGATTCGTCTATCATGCTTTATATTCATAATTTACTAATGTATCCAACGGAATATGTAAAGAAACATCATTTTCAAAATGTTTTAGCAAGTAATCCACTGTCACTTTCACTCGCGGTGCAATCAGTGAACGATGCGGATATTGTATCACCATTTCATATTGCCCAGGGTCATGTTGTCCTAAAAGAACCACTTTCAATGCCCCCTTTTCAAGGTACTTGTATGCGTGGTGAACACCTACCTGAGTGATCCCTAATCCCGAGGAAGCAGCCTGTGCTAACGCCTCTGGCGCAGACAACGTCAAAACGGCTGGTTCAGGCTCCAACACGAAATGACTACCATCAGACCGGTTGAATCCCCATGGGCTGATACGCCCCCCCAAGAAACGCCTTGCTATAAGCCGATGACTTTTCAAGTCTTCGTACGTCTGCGGAACACCATATTTTGAAAGATATTCTGGTGATGCAACAAGTACAGTATTTAACCGACAAACAGGTCTGGTAATGAGTGTAGAGTCCATAATCCGTCCTCCACGGATAGCAATATCATAGCCATCCCGAATCAAATCAATCACACGGTCATCAAAATCGGCTTCGACGGACAACCCAGGATATCGGGTCATCAATCCCGGTAGTGCGGGGAGCAATTGTTCGCGCCCAAATGCGGCACTGGTTGAAATCCGGACATGCCCACTTGTCTCCATTTTTCCAGCGACAATGCTATCAACGGCGTTTTCTAATGCCTCCAATGCAATACGGGATTGAGATAAAAAAGTAGTCCCTTCATCAGTCAAGCTGACTTTCCGGGTAGTCCTGTTCATCAAGCGCACCCCCAACACTTGTTCTAATGATGAGATGTTTTTACTGACTGCCGCAGGACTGATCCCCAGCTTTCTGGCCGCAACAGAAAAACTGCCGGCATCGGCTGATTCAACGAATGAAAGTATGGCCCTTACATGTTGTGAGACTTCCATTTTTACCTCGAATTGATGTCATTGGTGTACCTCTACACAATTAATAACTCAAGGTTATATATAATTCAACCAGATATACCATTAACGTTACAAATTAAATTATTCATACTTGCTCTTACAAATTGAGTTTCGATGACTCCTTACACAGTAATTAACTCAATTCCGTCATCGTAGGAGCCACTTATGTTTAATTTTGATTTTTATAACCCAACTCGTATCGTTTTTGGTAAAGAAACCGTAGCCAAAATTGATAGCCTGATCCCTGAAAATGCGCGTGTTCTTGTCCTTTATGGCGGCACCAGTGCCGAGCGTACCGGTACATTGGCTGAAGTTCGTCAAGCCCTGGGACAACGCACCGTTTATGAGTTTGGTGGCATTGAACCCAACCCAACATTTGAGACACTATCTGAAGCTGTCGCCCTCGTTCGGGCAAAAAACATTGATTTTCTGTTAGCCGTCGGTGGTGGTTCGGTCATTGATGGAACTAAATTTGTTGCATCAGCCGCTCACTTTGAAGGCGAAGATACCTGGCAGATCCTTGAAGCTTGGGGTAGCAACATCACGAAGGCAGTTCCTTTCGGTGTTGTTCTGACTTTACCTGCAACCGGTTCAGAAATGAACAGCGCAGCAGTTATTACACGCAGTGCAACCAAAACTAAAGCATTGCTGAGCAACCCGCTGGTTTTCCCACAGTTTTCAGTATTAGACCCGACGAAAACATTTACGTTACCCGCTCGTCAGCTAGCCAATGGTGTTGTTGATGCCTTTGTTCATACCGTAGAGCAGTATCTGACGTATCCGGTTGATGCACGAGTACAGGATCGTTATGCCGAAGGTCTTCTCCAGACACTGATTGAAATTGGCCCGAAAGTCGTAGGCGAACCGACAGATTATGATTCTCGCGCAAACCTGATGTGGACAGCAACTCAGGCCCTGAATGGTTTGATTGGTGCCGGAGTTCCACAAGACTGGGCATCGCATTTCATCGGCCACGAACTGACTGCAATACATGAAATTGACCACGGCCGTACCCTTGCCATTGTATTGCCTTCAATCATGGATTTACGCCGCAACAATAAACGCGCCAAGTTACTGCAATATGCCCATCGTGTATGGAATATCACTGAAGGTGATGATGATTCACGGATTGATCAGGCGATTCAAAAGACCCGTGAATTCTTCGAAGAATTAGGTGTTAAGACCCGTCTGTCTGATTACGGCATGACTGAAAAAGATATCGAACCGATCATTGAGCAATTAATCAAACATGGTATGACGAAATTAGGTGAACACCAAGATATTACACCTGAAATCAGCCGCCAAATTCTTAAAGCAAGTCTTTAATATTTTAAACCGAGGTGAAATATGGAAAATCAAAAACCTGCTTTTTTTATCTTTGATTCAAAGATCACAAATAAAGAAGCCTTAACACCTTATGTGGAAAAGGTGAAAGCCACATACAAAGCATTTGGCGGGAAATTAATTGTTCAAGGTGGTGAATTAACAACATTTGAAGGCTCCGCACCACAAGGAATTATTGTAATTCTTCGATTTGACAATATGGAGAAAGCGAAAGCTTGGTATGAGTCAGACAGCTATCAAGAAATTATTTCATATCGCCATGCGGGTTCGCAGGCAAACGGATGGTTAGTCGAAGGTCTTATCGAAACTATTTAGTAACAGACATTACCATTTTTATATTGGAATTTTATTATGAAAACATTAGTCATTGTTTCACATCCTTACCCTGATAATTCAACAGCCATTAAATTTCTGGAAAAAACAGCCGCCGATGTATCTGATGTGACCGTCAGAAACCTGGAATCTTTGTATGGCAGTGATATGAGCAAAATTGATGTCGCCGCTGAACAGGCTGCCTGTGAAGGCATGGACAGAATTGTGTTCATGTTTCCAATCCACTGGTTCAACCTGACCCCGATGTTGAAAGCTTATCTGAATGCCGTTTGGGCATATGGTTGGGCATTCGGACCTGAAGGAACTGCGTTGAAAGGGAAGGAAATGCTGGTTATCGCTACTGCTGGGGCAACTGAATTTACTTATTCCAAAGATGGTCTCATCAATAGCACTATCGAAGAGGTTCTTACACCCATGAAATCGAGTGCGTTGTATGTAGGAATGACGTATGCAGAGCCTATTGCCTTTTATGAGGCAATGAACCCTTCTGAAGATAAATTACACGAATTCAAGAACACCACATTAAAACGACTAGCACTGTAAATTTCACACAACGTTTTAAATGTCTTTTAAATTCAATCGGGTACCGTTTATGCAAACAAAAACATGGTTGATCACTGGTGCTTCTCAAGGGTTGGGATTGATATTAGTCAAAAAATTATTAGATGCCGGGCATAACGTTGCAGCCACAACACGCAATAAAGCCGCTTTAGAAAAAGAAATCGGTATGGCTTCTAAACAATTTTTTCCTCTTACCGTTGATTTGGCTGATGAAGCCAGTGTTAGCTTCGCTGTAGACGAAACCATCGCTTATTTTGATGGACTTGATGTAGTAGTGAATAACGCTGGATTCGGTCAGATTGGCACCTTAGAAGAACTAAGCGATGAAGAAGCGCGGAGAAGTTTTGATGTCAATGTCTTTGGTATGCTCAACATTATTCGTTCTGTGATGCCTTATTTTCGAGTGAATAGAAAAGGCCATATTATGAATATTTCGTCTATGGCTGGGATCCAGGGGTATATACCCGGTTGGGGCGTTTATTGTGCATCTAAATTTGCAGTCGCAGGGCTAACCGAAGCACTTGCCGCTGAAGTCAGCGAGTTTGGCGTGAACGTCACCTTGGTTTATCCGGGCCACATGCGTACTAATTTTCTTTCTCAAAACTCCATTATGTCACCGAAACATCCTATCCAAGAGTATGTCTCTGTCCGTAAAGGGGAAGCAATGGCAAAAGAAGAGATGAATGGACAGCAAATTGGCGATCCAGAAAAAGCCGCTGCGCTGCTTATTCGAATGAGTGAGTTGGAAAAACCGCCGTTGCATTTATTTATGGGAGAAGATGTCTACAAGGCCGTCAATAAGAAAATCGAAACGCTTTCCACTCATCTGCTTGATTGGAAAGATGATTCGCTATCCATTGGTTTTTAATTACCACAGTAGTAACCCGCGAATCGCCATGACAAGAAAACTCGCGGAAACTGATTAGGATCCTACGATGAAATATACCAAGCTTGGCAATACAGATTTAACTATTTCACGTATCTGCATGGGTTGTATGGGGTTTGGCGATCCCAACAATGGAATGCATAGTTGGACGCTAGATTACCCTGAGTCATTCGAAATAGTCCGACAAGGTTTAGAACTTGGCATTAATTTCTTCGACACCGCCATTGGTTATCAAAATGGTACCAGTGAGCAATATGTTGGGAAGGCGTTAAAAGAGTTAACGGCTCGCCAAGACGTTGTCGTTGCAACAAAATTTATGCCTCGAACATCAGAACAACGCCCTCATATTTCAACGCAAGACCATATTGAAAAAATGCTGAATACCAGTCTGTGCAACCTTGGGATGGATTATATCGATTTATATATTCTTCACATGTGGGATTACGGCAGCAATATTTATGATGTCATGGAAGGTCTTAATACCCTAGTACAGTCGGGTAAGGTTCGTCATATCGGTGTATCGAATTGTTTTGCATGGCAAATTGCGGAAGCTAATGCTCTGGCTGAGCGAGAAGGTTTTGCTCCGTTTGTTTCTGTTCAGGGCCACTATAATTTGATTTATCGCGAAGAAGAGCGGGAAATGACGCCGTATTGCGATCTTAAAAATATCGCACTAACGCCATACAGTGCCCTGGCTAGTGGTCGCTTGTCCAAAAGGTCGAACGAAATATCACAACGAATGAAGGAAGATACTTATGCCAAGTTTAAATATGATGGAACAGCAGAGCAGGATCAACGTGTCATCCAACGAGTCGTAGAATTAACAGAAAAATATAACGTATCAATGACAGAAATAGCTTTGTCCTGGTTACTAACAAAAGTCACTTCTCCAATTGTCGGTACCACCAAAATCAGCAATATTGAAACGGCAGTGAAATCTACCGAGCTGGAACTATCAGAGCATGACATCCAGTACCTGGAAGAGTTGTACTTGCCACATGCTCTCTCTGGAATAATGGCACAAAATACAGCAAAACGACCTTTAACGAATAAATGGTGAGGAGAAATAATGAAATTATCCCATCTGGTTACAGCAGCAACTCTGTCTCTGAGCTGTATGGCTCATTCAGCTCCCTTGGTTCGTATATTTGAACTCACTATTGATAGTTCGCAAAAGGACCGTTTTGATTCAGTGGGTTTCCATAATTTAAATACCTCAGTAAAAACTGAGCCGGGAACCCTGGCAATGTACTCGACTCAAATAAAGGACCAGCCCAGCAAGTCAATTATTCTAGAAATTTATCAAGATCAGGATGCTTATCAGAAACACGTTGCCTCATCTCAATTTGGCCAATATGTGAAGATGGCAAAAGACGTAGTAAAAGACAGGAAGATTTTTGAAACCGATGCTCAGTTTCTGGCTGAGAAAAGCCAGCCTTTAACTACGGTGTCCAATACCGATTTACTGATTAATTATGTCGAAGTACAGGTAAAACCTTCTAGCCGAGAGCAGTTTTCTCAGATTGTTCTCAAAGAGATGCAGCAAGCTATGAATGAGGAACCAGGGATATTAGTCATGTATGCGGTTACCCTGAAAAATCAGCCTGAACATTGGCGCTTTTTTGAGATTTATAAAGATAGCGATGCTTACGATCAACACCGAAATTTTCATTATTTCAAAGAGTACTTAGAAAAAACGAAAAGTATGGTAATCAATAAAAAGTTAATTCAATTACAGGCTGATACCCTGATGAACAAGGGGGGACTCTATTTTTATGACAAAGCCAGACTTGGGAAAGAATAATGACCCGCAGAACAGAAATAATGAGTTATTCCAATTCTGAATGATTTCTGAGTAAAACCCTGCTATTTGCTATTACAGGCGGTATCGCTGTCGGAAACCTTGATTTGGCCCAACTGCGAGATCTGTGAATTGTGCGGATACAACACCAAGTTCTCCCCAGCGGACGTACGTCGTTCAAACACAAAATGCGCGAGTGGTATCGTTGCTGAATGTGCCGTATAACCCAAAATTCTCATAAGATTAAAACTCCTGACGCCCGTCAGGAAATAAGTAGTCGTTGATGTCAGATCATAAGCCCAGCAGTCGTTCCGCATTACCATGGGCAATCAGCGCTTTCTCCGTATCGCTGATAGGTAAACCGGCAATAAAGGCGCGAGCACCATCCAGACTCTGATAAGGGTAATCAATAGAGTACAGAATGCGTTCAGCCCCCATCAGGGTGTATATGAACTGGAAATGCGGCAGCATAAGCATGCCACTGGGCGAAACATATACATGTTCGCGGTAGGTCTGAACGATCGGACGGGTAAGCCCGGAAGCTTCCTGCGGGATCGAATCTTCCAACCGCTGGAGAAAAAACGGCACCATTTCACCCCAATGACCGCTGATTACTTGCAGATTAGGGAAACGATCAAATATGCCAGCAAGCAACATTCGTACAACCTCAATTCCCGCTTCATTATGCCATCCCCAGGCAAACATGGATAGACGGGCACTGAGTTCGCGATCAAAACCACCGTAGTATGGTTTCTGTACTGCGGGTAATGGCAGTCCAGGGTGAACATACAACGGCACTTTCAACGCATCGAAAACAGAAAGAACGGGCGTATAACGCGTGTCATCAAGAAATGTTTCACCAGGCCGCCCATTGATGAGCGCTCCCTTCAAACCCAGCTCATTTACTGCGCGTACCAATTCACGAGCCGCTGCTTCCGGTGATTGCCAGGGCAACATGGCAAAGCCAGCAAAACGTGTCGGATGAGCCTCAGCAGCTAAAGCAAGTTTGTCATTGGCTGCGCAGCAAAGATCAATCGCTTTTTCGGCGGGCAGTAATTGTGGAAAACCTCCGTAAGACAGCACCTGCATATCAATGCCAGTCCTATCCATATCACTTAGTCGTGCAGCCCCCATGTCTAAACATTTACGTGCCGATTCGCTCGGTGCAAATACATGCGGACGCGTAGAATCTTTAACATTTTGACCATCAACAAAACGACTGCCCCAACCCGATATAAAGGGGGCTTCCGCTCCGACCAAACTACCCGTAGCAGCACCAACAGCGGGATCGAGTACATGTTCTTCAACACAAATCAGTTTCACAAACACCTCTCTTTACAAGTAGTTAGTCGATTTGAAGGAGCTTCGCGTTTATTCAGTACCTGGCCATAAATTTACAGATCAGACATCAGCAGTGTAGTGAAACGCTCAGCCCCTATTTCAATAAATTACAGTCGCAACAGTTTAAGCCAGTAAAGCGTCGCGCAGTTGTTCTCCTAGGCTCGCAGCAGACTGAGGATTCTGCCCAGTGATGAGGCGACCATCAACAACCACATTGTTGGCCCAGTCAGCCGCATTTTGATGTTGAGCGCCACGTGCGTTAAGTGTGGATGCCAGCAGGAAAGGTACAACATGAGTGGACTGAACGACTTCTTCCTCGCTGTCAGTAAAAGCAGCAACCCGCTTGCCTGCGACCAGCAGACTACCATCAACTTTCGTCGCGTTAACTAATGCTGCCGGACCATGACACACAGCAGAAACAATTCCGCCAGCTGCATCAATTTCACGAATAGCATTTTGTGCAGCTGGATTGTCGGGGAAATCCCACATGGTACCGTGACCACCCGCAAAGAAGATTGCTGAGTAACGTGATGGATCTACCTCATCGATACACAGAGTATTTGCCATGGCATGGCGGAAATGGCTGTCAGCCCAGAATCGAGCGATCACTGGATCATTCATATCTTCCAACCCATCCAGTGGAGCATCTCCACCTTTGATGGATGCAAATTCAACGGTAATACCTGCATCCTTCAGTTTTTCCAACGGGTGAGTCACTTCGGCTAAGTTATAACCGGTAGGAATACCTGTGGCACCCTTCACGGCACAGCTGGTAACAACAAACAGAACGGGCTTGAGTTCAGATGCTTTGGTCATGAATACAGACTCCTGTTATGAAACAAAAAGTTAAACTGAAAGAATATCGCCATAAAACGAAGCGAGCTTATCAATGGCCTGATTTACATATTCCGGTACATCGTATAAGGCGATGTAGAGGCACCTTCTACAACAGATAGCTCGCTTAGTTAATTAACGGATGGACATGGGAAATCAAACATTCTCAGGGGCGAAGAGAATTTCCCAATTTGTGAATGGACCAAGAGGGATCACATCCCAACCGATAAGCCCGGCTTTAGCCAGTGGAAATTCAGCCAGCTCTTTTTTCGCAATCTCTATCGAATCGGCTTCCGCTATAATGGCAACACCTGGTCGATCTTGCCGGAAGTAAATATCCCGAATAACACCACTCTTGTAGAGCTGCCAGCCATGACGAGCTTCATTTTTCATGTGAGGCATATACTGTTCCATTGTCGCGCCAGGTTGCGGAACATCCATGCATAGAAATTTCATGGTAAATCTCCTTCGTTTGTTGGGTTGGCAAAAACAAGATTAATTGCAACGAGTTTTACTTTCGTGCTCGTTTTGTAATCTATACGGGAGATTATGTGAGGTTCGGGAATAAACCTGAAGAGGTGCACAGGTTGAACATCTATTAACTTTAAGTTAATGATGGTGTGTCAGTAACCGATTCAACTGACAATCAGTTAAGAGAGATTTGAATATTTCTCTTGCCGTTCACAGCATTTATGAATTGTGCACATAAGTGCATTACCGAATGCGTTATCAATGATCAGCGGCATCTCATGTTAAGTTGAAATCATCAAATAAAATTGAGAATGACCATGACACTGACAATTAATCAACAACACTTGGTTCGTATATCAACGGCGACAGCTACCGGTAATATCACTACACTGACAGAGCACTTAACTGCGGCTCTCGACGATGGCTTAGAGATTAATAAATTAAAGGAACTATTAATCCAGTTATACGCTTATTGTGGTTTTCCACGCAGCCTAAATGGCCTCGGCACACTGATGGGTCTCGTTGAAAGTCGTAAAGCAGCAGGAATTCAAGATGAAATTGGGCCTGAACCTCTTGAGATCCCAACCGATAAAAGCCGTTTTGATCTTGGGGATGCCGTTCAACAGGAACTGACTGGTGCTCCGGTAAAAAGCCCGCTTTTTGATTTTGCTCCAGCCATTGATGCCTTTCTGAAAGAACATCTCTTCGCGGATATATTCCTGCGCGGCATTCTGACTTATCAGGAACGAGAAATTATTACGATCGCGGCATTAGCCAGTCTTGGCGTTGCATCACAACTAAACAGCCATATACGAATTGGCATGAACACAGGTTTAACCCGTGAACAAATTACGTCTATCGCTGATGTGTTGGAACACAATGATGCCATTCAAACATCCGAATTAATCCGCAGCATCCTAACTTCCAAATGATCTGAAGAATTAAAAGTGAGAGGCCAAAATAATGCCTGAGTTTGAACTAACCGTGACACAGAAATCGCCATCCAAATCAGCGGAACTCTGGTTTTTATGTGTATTGGGGGTTTTGATGTCTTTTGCGGCAATGTCGACAGATTTTTATCTGCCAGCCATGCCTCAAATTCAGTCGGACTTAAATGCATTCACAGGCGGTGTCGAACTCACCATTTCCGCATTTCTGATCGGCTTTAGTTTAGGCCAGTTTATCTGGGGTCCCTTAGGGGATCGTTTCGGACGCAAGCCTCCGATCTTGGCTGGTTTGGTCCTATTTATCATTGGTGCAGCCGGATGTGCTTTATCAGATACCATCTGGCAAATGATTAGTGCACGTATCGTTCAGGCATTAGGCGCATGTGCAGGTCCTGTTCTTGCGAGAGCAATGGTACGAGATCAGTTTGGGCGGGAAAAATCGGCTCAGATGCTTTCAACCATGATGTTAATCATGGGGATTGCCCCCTTGATCGGACCATTAGTTGGCGGTCAGATCATCAAATATGGCACATGGCACACTATTTTCTGGTTATTAGTTGTCATTGGCATCATTTCAATTTTCTGTGTGATGTCACTTCCAGAAACCTTACCGCAACACCAACGATTAAAAACCCATATCTTCGGCGTCTTTCGCAATTATTTCCGCTTATTGAGTGATGCTCGCGTGATGGGATATGTGCTTGCCAGTGCATTCTTCTATGCGGGTATTTTTGCGTATGTCGCTGGTTCACCATTTGTCTACATTAGTTATTTCCATGTGCCACCACAAAATTATGGTTTGTTATTTGGCGTCAATATCATTGGGATCATGGGTGCAAATATGCTTAATGCACGCCTCGTCACCAAGATAGGTATTGAGCGTTTGTTTTATTGGGGTAACTACATCACTGCCCTCTCCGGGATCATGATTTTCGTCTCCGCAATGACAGGCTACGGTGGCATATTCGGTATTGCTATCCCACTATTTTTGTTTACCTCAATGAACGGCATGATCGTCGCGAATTCCGTTGCAGCCGTCATGAATTTTAAACCCGAACAAGTAGGTACAGCATCATCACTGATTGGCGCTTTGCAATACGGAGCCGGAGTTATTAGCGCGGCTCTCATTGGCGTCTTAAATGATGGCACACCCAAAGTGTTAGCGTCGATGTTGGCCATCGCAGGGATCGGCGGTCTCTGCATGGCTTTATGGCTGAAAAAATCTTTAAAACAAAACTGATGTATGTGTAAATTCCTATTCAAGAAATTATAAAAAATAAATAAGAACAACCCGGGCTGCATTTCCCAACTGGATGCAGTATTACTTCTTTTTTACAGAGAGTCATGAGGGCCAGATTTGATGCTGAGAGAAAATATCAACGATTTTCTTTTTTTTATCGTCTTAGCAAGAGAGGAAAGTTTTACCAAAGCGGCAGCTCAACTCGGCATTTCACAATCGGCTCTCAGTCATGCGATTAAAGCGCTCGAAAGCCGCATGGACATCCGTTTATTTAATCGTACGACTCGGAGTATGTCGTTAACCGATGCTGGTGAACGATTGTTGAATATATTAAATCCTCGATTTAATGAGATTGAAGCGGAGCTAAATCAACTCAAAAAGGAGTATTACCAGCCCGTCGGCTCTATCCGGATTTCAGTTTCAGATTCAGTTTCTGAAACGCTGATGTGGCCAGCGGTGAAACGGTTCTGTGCAAAATACCCCGAGATCAATATAGAGATTAATGCCGAAAACCGACTAACAGATATCGTCGCAGAACGATTTGATGCAGGTGTTCGGATGGGCGACCAAATTGCACAAGATATGATTGCAGTGAAAATATCGCCTAAAGTTCGTTTTGCGGTGGTCTGTTCCCCTGCGTATTTAAAAAATAGAAATGTCCCTCAAATACCCGCTGATTTACTTCAGCACGAATGTATCAATTTAAGATTAAACAGCTTCGGCGCAAACTATGTTTGGGAATTCAGTAAAAATGACGTACAAACCAATATTCGGGTAAAAGGTCAGTTCACTTTTAACACAACACATCAGTTAATCAGTGCAGCACTGGATGGATTTGGATTTATTTATATCTTAGAAATGCAGGCTGAACCCTATATTGCGAACAATCAACTTGTTCGCGTGCTTGAAGATTGGTGCTCACCACAAGCACCATTTTATTTATATTATCCTAGCCGTCATCAACACAGAGAGGCATTCAAATTATTTGTTGATGAATTACGCTATATTGAATGATGGTATATTTCACGCCCCTCAATTGGGTAATTCGGGTCGGTATAGCCATGCGTTGATGCATGACCCGGTTTCACTAAATCATCAATAAATGCTTCATCTTCTGGTGTGAGTGAATAATCCAGTGCTGCCATATAGCTGTCCCAATGTTGTTCGGTTCTGGGGCCTGCTATCACTGAACTAACGGCTTTATTATTCAGCACCCAAGCCAGAGAAAACGCGACAGAAGATACGCCCTTCGCTTCTGCGTATTCTTTGATCTTCTGTGCGATCACAAGAGATTCGGAACGTAATTCAGTTTGAAGGATACGAGCATCCCCCCGTCCTGCTCGACTATTTGAATCTGGCGTTTGATCTGCCGAATATTTTCCCGTGAGCACTCCTCGCGCTAAAGGGCTGTATGGAACAACACCCAGACCATAATGACTTGCAGCAGGGATCTGCTCTACTTCAGCACCACGAGAAACAATATTATAAACAGGCTCACTAGCGACTGGACGACTAATGCCCAAATGGTCGGCTAAACGCACCACTTCAGCAATTCGCCAACCATGAAAATTTGAAAGCCCAAAATATCGAACTTTACCTTGCCGGATCAGATCGCCAACAGCACGGATCCCTTCTTCAAGGGTTAACCCTGGTATAGCCCGGTGAAAATAAAGCAAATCAATATAATCTGTATTTAGTCTTTTCAGGCTTGCTTCTACGGTTTGAAAAATATGTTTCGATGACAAACTATTCGTGCCACCACCATAACCAAATTTAGTGGCAAGAACCCATTCATCACGTTGATCCACTACGCTTTGACCAATAAACTCCTCAGAACGACCGCCGTTGTACACATCAGCAGTATCAATAAAGTTAACTCCCTGCTCGCGGGCTTTACTGATGATTCTTTGCGCTGTTGGTAAATCAGTTTCACCACCAAACATCATGCCACCTAAGCAAATAGGTGACACCTGAAGCGCACTACGTCCTAAATATCGATTGTTCATAGAATTCCTTAGAGAAGGCTGCTTATCTACTTCTTGCAATTTTCGTCTGTGATGCCATTCTAGGAGAATATTTTTAGAAAATTAGAGGATTATATACGCAAAGACTTATGTGTATGATTCATAAATAATGGATTCAAGTTTCTGTCATGTCCATGCATTAGTCATGGTGTCTACATTTCACAATTGCTTGTTTTTCAGCACCACATTTTGTGGTGTCGATTGTATTCAAAAAAATCTCACATGAAACTATTTCCTGCATAACCATACTTATTTTTATGAGAACAATAAAAGTTAATGCTGAGTCTGAAACTCATTTTTGCTCCATTCTGCGTTACAACTATTTAGACTATTCATTACACATCAATGAATAGAACAAAACTCATCTCAATAAGTGATGCATCTTTAACCCATAAGACAAACTCTCACTACGGTATTTACTGGGGGTCTGATTAAACAATTTTTTAAACGCAAAAATATATGCTGAATCAGAACCATAGCCTAATTCCAAAGCGATGTCTTGAATCGAACGATTCGTACTTAATAACTGTAATGATAAAACAAGTCGTAAACTTTGCCGCCACAATGAAAATGACTGATCAAATTCTTTTACACACAGCCTTGTTAAGGTTCGTTCTGATGCCCCAACTATTCTAGCCCACTCTTTAAGAGCGAATGATAAATCTGGTTGTTGTTTCAATTGTGTAAATATCGCCATGAGACGAGGGTCTGAGGGGGTCAATAGCGGAATGTCATAACTACTCGCCACAGCAATCTGGTCTCTTAATACCATCAATAAATGAGCGATATTGGATTCTGATGGCTGAACCATCTGTTTCTCAAACAACAGCAGTAATAACTCTCTAATGAAAGGTGTGACAACGCAAGATTTAGGTTCAGCCCCATATTCCACCATTTTATTCGGGTTCAGATACATCGCCAGAAATTGGGTATCTGTCACCGCTACAGATTTGTGTATTGTGTTTGCTGGGATATACAACATCGCATTGTGAGGCACTATTGCACATTTATTCCCAATATTTGATTGCAATAAGCCTGTGAGTGGAAAGATAACCTGATGCCATGGATGAGCATGATAGTCATCAATAAAACTGGCAGGCATATGAGTCGCCTTTGTGATGAGCTGACAGTGTGGATCTTTCTGAATTAAGTCATTGGCTTGCATTAATGGCGACTTATCTATGTTTTATGTCCGTTAATATAATATACGTCACCATGTCTTGGTATAACATCAAAGGAAGGTTGTGGCGATAGAAGGTAATAAAAATGCATATCCATTTCATCATTCATGAACATTTTGAAGCACCGGGTGCATACGAGTTCTGGGCTGAGTCGCATGGATATATCATTTCTTATTCCAGAGTTTATGAAGGCGAGCAACTTCCACAAACGGTAGAGGATTTTGATCTGCTAATTGTTATGGGAGGCCCACAAGCACCCTCAACAACCATACAGCAATGCCCTCATTTTGATTCAAAAGGCGAACAAGCTGTTATTTCGAAAGCCATTGAGTCAGGGAAAATGGTGATCGGGATATGTCTGGGGTCTCAACTGATTGGAGAAGCACTTGGCGCTCATTACGACCATAGTTCAGAACGTGAAATCGGTAAATTTCCAATTACACTGACCGCCGACGGTTTGATTCATCCTTTATTTAGTCACTTTGGTGAAGTACTTGAAGTTGGCCATTGGCATAATGATATGCCTGGTTTAACACCTGAATGTGCAATCATTGCCTATAGTGAAGGCTGTCCAAGACAAATCGTGGCTTACAGTGATCGCGTTTTTGGTTTTCAATGCCACATGGAATTAACCAAAGAAGTTGTAGCACTTCTTATTGAAAATGAGGATTTGAGCAACGCAGCGGAATATCGTTTTGTGGATGAGCCGGAAGTATTGCTAGGCCATGATTATGATGAGATGAATCAGAAGCTTTATGAGTTCCTAGATAAACTAGTCGAAGAATGTCAGTCGAATGAATAGATAAAATAAAGCCTATCCCACCATCATTTTACTATGGGTAACTCTTTTCAATTCGTCGTATACGCGGGGGATAACTGCTCTCGCTTCATTGTCTATCGGCATGTTAAATGTACTAGTTCAGACAAGATCTGACAGTTACCGATTTTTAATGGGTGTCTGTCAGATTAAATCTGGTTCAAATTCTTTTCTTCCCAGACTTTTTTACCATCAATAAACGTTTCCATTGGTGTTCGGCCACAGCACATTTTTCCTTGATGGGTTCGCTGATTATTGTAATAGCTCAACCAGATGTCCAGATCTGACTGAAGACTATCTAAATCGCTGTACAGCTTTTTCCTGAATGTGACTTGGTAAAACTCCTGAAGGATTGTCTTATGGAATCGTTCGCAAATGCCGTTCGTCTGCGGGGACATTGCTTTTGTTTTTGTATGATCGATATCGTTAATGGCCAGATATAACTGGTAATCGTGCTGCTCAACTTTCCCGCAATATTCCGTGCCTCGGTCGGTCAATATTCGCAGCATCGGAATATTCTGAGCTGCAAAAAACGGTAATACGCGATCATTCAGCAAGTCGGCGGCTGTAATGGGCGTTTTTGTTGTATACAGTTTGCAATAAGCAACTTTGGAATAGGTATCGACGAACGTTTGTTGATAAATTCTTCCGACACCTTTTAGATTGCCAACATAAAACGTGTCCTGTGAGCCCAGATAACCTGGATGCATCGTTTCAATTTCGCCACAGACTTCATCATCCTGCTGCTTGCGTTCCAGCGCTGCAATTTGAGCGTCAGACAGCAATATACCGTCTTGAGCCACCTTGTGTTCCAGCGCCTTAAGTCGTTTTTTAAAGTTCTCTAAATCATGACGTAGCCAGACTGAACGCACACCACTTCCCGAGATGAAGATGCCCTGTTTACGAAGTTCATTACTGGTTCGCTGTTGTCCATGTGCCGGATACTCAATGGCATAATTGATGACAGCTTGTTCTGTCGTATCGTCAGTGCGATTTTTTAAGTTGGGAGCGCGTCGAGATTTATCAAGCAAAGCATCGATACCACCTTCTTCGACCAGTTCTTTATAGCGATAGAAGGTGTCTCTGGATACGCCTATGACTTTACAGGCACGGGAAACGTTATTCAGCTCTTCTGCCAAATTGAGAAGACCTGCTTTGTGTTTAATAACGGGATTGTTACTATGGATCATGAGAGTTACCTCTAGGTTGTTTTGATTAAGGATTCGACACCCATATCAAAACCGGTAACTCTCTTCTTTTCAAACAGAAGTGTCAGATCAAGTCGCGACTAATACATGTTAAACGAACTGACACACTTCTGCCCCATTATCATTTAGCCAACTTATTTTTTACAGTGAACCAGTTCATCAATTGACCCATTTTTATAATGAATATGAAACTAACTGCCTCTACTTTAAGCTATCGGGGGGTAAAAAGTGAAAATAGATTAACGGCTCACAGCGGATGAAATGTTGGTTCCATTTTGTCGAAGGTGCAGAATGATTCAAACCCAAGTAGTTTTAACTCTTGTTTGACGGCTTCAATTTGATGGCCAAGGTGCGATTCATTATGCGAATCAGACCCAAAAGTAATGATTTTTCCGCCTAAATCTTTATACAAACGCAGAATGTCTCTGGAAGGCGTTAAGTCTGGCAACTTATATCTAAAACTAGAGGTGTTGATCTCAATACCTTTGTCATCAGCGATAACAATTTTAAGAATTTGTTCTAGTACATTCTTAATCTTATCAAATGGATACTCTACATTATGATCATAGCGCTTAATCATATCGAGATGTCCAAGAACACTATAGTCCTTGTAGACACGAACAATTTTCAGGATTTCTTCATAATAGCGGGTTTGGAATTCTTCCTGCGTTTTGCCTTGCTGAAATTCCTGCGTCCAGAATTCTAAATCGTCGACTTGATGGCAAGACAGGATCACAAAATCAAAAGGGTATTCTGCAAAATCTTTTTGGAACTCAGGAATAGTATGTATCTGGATACCGAACTCAATGCCAAATTTCAGCGAAATATCATTGCGATATATTTCCTTGAGGCGTAAATATTCAGCGAGATAACTATCATAATGACAATTCATCCGTGTATCCATTTCACCCTTTAGATATTCCGAAGATCGAGGTTTTAATCCATGATCAACATGTTCAGTAAAGCAAAGCTCTTGAATACCTAAAGAAATCGCTTGTTTGATGACATCTTCCATTTGATGGACTGAATCATCACTAAAATCGGTATGAACATGGTAATCAGCGTACATTCAAATTTTCCTTTAGGATAAGGCTATATGTCAGACGGCGTTGCTGGTAATAACAGTGCAATCTAATTGGGAAAAGTATTCTTTTAATTCAGAGTTATTCGGAGAGCAGATCAAATAATCCAAACTTTCAGATGGTAAAAATGGATAAGGTGCTAATGCTTCAATTTTATCGTCCGTACACAGCGCGACGATTGCACCGGCTTTCGAGGCCGCATGACGCTTAAATTCTGCATCCTGATAGTAGATTGCACTAAATCCGGCTTCAGATGACCAGCCACAAACGCCCATAAAACAGAGATCAAAGCGGAATTTATTCAATGCTTCGACAGCCGTAATATCAATGGCACCACCGACGGCATAGTTTAGTTCTCCACCGATCAGGATGGTTCTAATAAGTTGTCGTTCCAATAAGCGGGTAGCTATCGCGGGGCTATTGGTCACCACTGTCAGCCCAATATCGTTAGGTAGCAAACTGGCGAGCAACATATGGGTGCTGCTGGCATCGAGGAAAAGTACCTGTTCCTTTTTAATAATGGATAAAGCCGCAACCGCTAGTGCCTGTTTCTCACAATTATTATTTGCCAACCGCTGTTCTTGTGTTCCCGTTGGCGGAACCAGAGAAAGTGCGCCACCATGAATTCTTTTACACAGCCCCTCATTGGCAAGAAAACGCAAATCACGACGGATCGTTGCTTCGGTCGCACTGAGTTGTATCGCTAAATCTGTTGCCATCACTTTGTTATGAGAGTTCAACAAATTCAGAATTAACTGATGACGTTCTTCGGGCGAAAATTTATCCATGGTCATGCTTGAGTAATTGCGATTGAGCGTCAGTATAAATGAACACGTTACCTGTTCATATTTGTTCATATAGAACATTGTTACTTTGTTTGATTGAAGGGCGTTGACTATTCGCCCTTCAGAATGAATCCGTTAACATTTCTTTTGCAGATTCAAGAATTGCAAGATGGTGTGCATCACTGCATCTTCATCATTAGAACGCGTAATGAAATTCGCCGCAGCTTTGGTTTCTTCGAAAGCATTGCGCATCGCGAAACTAAAATGAGCGCGTTCCATTAGCTCGATATCATTGAAACCATCGCCAAACACCATCGTTTCAGCTTCACTCGCGCCAAGGATCGATTGCAATCTTTCAACGGTGGTTCCTTTATGAACACCCTCGTTAGCAATATCAATCCAGGCCGCTTCGGAAACGACGATATAAGCGTGATCATCAAATGCTGATAGCTGTGGGCGGATTATCGGGCACTGTTTATTTTCATCATAAACCGTAATTTTAACAAAGTCGGACTCGATATCTTTGTAGTCATCGACCAGCTCCACCTGCGCATATGAACGTCTCACCAATGTTCGTAAATGCTCTGGGGTATCGCGTCGGATTGCTGCAAATTCAGGGGTGCAGGCAATCACAATATGAGAACCTTCAATCGCCTCTAATTGACCGATGATATCAAGCCCCAGAGTGTTGTTGAGAAGTGACTGATAGACATATTCGCCCTGGTGTTTAATGCGAGTGGCGCTGTCACCTAAGATCCAGAAGTCTTTGCTCTGTTCGCCAAATAACTCTTCAACACGTTCAACTTGTTTGCCGGTACAAGGCGCAAATTTCACACCATGTTCACGCATCATCGACACAACATCCTGAAAAAGCTCACGATTGTAATCGCCATGGCTGTTCAGAAATGTGCCATCCATATCGGTAATAATTAATTTGATCACTTTGCTTTCCTGATTATGAAACCGCTTTCATAATCAGTATGAACGTAAATGAACTACCTCGTCAACACTCGAAAGCAAATAATAATCACATTGATTCATTGATGTTCATATGTGTTTACTTTTATGTATACTCATCACAAAGCGTCTTCGTCGATAGCTGATAAAAACCCGAAAGCGTGTAGGTAATTGGAGAAAGAGGATTGCATGATGGTAACGATGCAGGATGTTGCGAATTATGTCGGCGTGTCTAAAGCCAGTGTATCAAGGGTCGTCAATGGCCTACCGGTTTCCTATGAAATTCAAACGAAAATATCAGAAGCGATGCACATATTAGGTTATCACCCAAACCTGCTCGCACGGGCGCTGACAACCAAAAGAAATAGCGTGATTGGCGTCATTGTTTCTGAACGTTTGACGGGGAATTGTGTGAGCACAGAAATCCTTTCTCAGTTATTAGAAAAGATGTGCGATTTGAAAAAACCCCTGCTTGTAGTACGTGACAACGGCGATGCTGATTCCCTGTCGGCGGGGTTAAACTCATTGGTTGAACAACATTGTGAGGGCATCATTTATTTATCTGTAAGGGAAAAAGAGAAATTTGCACACTCAACATTGATGAATGAACTGACAGAGATAAATGATATCCCAACGGTTGTTATTGAGAGCTATCAAGTAAAACCAACGCTCTTCCCTCAATACACAGATAAACAACCACTTTTAATCACAAATGTCTATTCTGCTGATAATCAAATCAGGCATCAATATTTGCCGCTCAATGAAAGCGTTAACCAAACCATTTCATATTTTAACAATCAATAAAGTCGGTGATATGTGAACGAATTTAAAAAATGCAAATGTACACCAGTTATAGGATTAGATGAAAAATGACTAAAGAAATAAGCAACACCCCCGCAAGCCGATTATCAACACGTATCGCCTTTCTGGTAGCGGGATTTGGTATCGCATGTTGGGCACCGTTAGTGCCGTTGGTTAAAATAAGGTTGGCAATCGACGACGGTCATCTCGGTCTTTTGTTGCTATGTCTGGGGATCGGTTCGCTGTTCGCCATGATGACAACCGGTATGCTAGCCTCTCGATTTGGTGCAAAACCAATTATTTTAACCGGAGGTATTGGGCTTTCTTTGTGTCTCCCCTTACTAACAATGATAAACACCCCGCCTAGTTTAGCGATTACCTTGTTCTTTTTTGGTGCCTCGCTTGGTCTCTTAGATGTTGCCATGAACATACATGCAGTTGAGGTTGAAAAAGATTCATCCAAACCGCTCATGTCAGGTTTTCATGGGTTATTTAGTGTAGGCGGCTTTATTGGTGCTGCTTTAATGACTGCATTACTTTCCATCGGGCTAGATGCCAAAACGAGCGCTTTAGGATGCTCAATGTTTATGTTTGGTTGTATGGTCTGTGCATGGAATGGTTTTCTAAGTTCAAGAACATCGCAACAATCAGCACCTTTAATCATTATTCCCAAGGGCTTAGTTCTAACGCTTGCATTATTGGCTAGCGCCATGTTCTTGGTTGAAGGTGCGGTTTTAGACTGGGGTGCACTCTTGATTACAAGCACGGGTAAAGTAGGTCATCCCCAAGGCGGTGTTGCATACATGTTATTTGCTATCACCATGACAATTGGAAGATTAACCGGAGATGCGATCGTCAGTAAATTTGGTGATCTCAATGTGTTATTAGGCGGAGGCGTTATTGCAGTTGTTGGATTTGTAATATTACTTGTTTCTCCTTTACCGGCATTCTCTTTAATTGGATTCCTATTTATTGGTATTGGCGCGTCAAATATCGTTCCGGTATTATTTCGCCGATGCGGTACTCAAAAAGACATGCAACCGCCATTAGCCGTTGCAGCGATAAGTACTTTCGGATATGCAGGTGTACTCATCGGTCCCGCAGCTATAGGTTTTCTCGCACAAATTTTCGATTTATCAATAGCGTTTTGGTTACTCGCTGGATTAGTGGTTCTCGTAACCCTAAATGCAAAAAAAGTAACGATTCTTCCGTAATTGGTCAATCAAACCATACAGAAGCCATCCAATTTAATTATTGAATGATGGCTTTTTTAGATTGAAACCAAATTAATTCGCAGACAACTGAAAGCGTTTAAGATACTTTTTCTCATCTAATCATGCCAAATCAGAAGAGTACCTCTAAATTACTTTTGTCCAGTACTAAGTTACTGGGTCGCTATAACTTTCGTCTCTACATGTACTCTAACAACACCAATATGTATTGTTTATCATACGAAAAAGCCCCCCATTACTTGGGGGAAAGTGGAGTATGAAATCAGTGTCATTGAACGCTCGATAAATGAAGACGTGACGTTGAGCTAAGAATAGAACTGCACACTAACTTTCCCCAAAAAATGCCAGGGGCCCAGAAATACAAAAGGGGCTATGTCAAACAACATAACCCCTTGGACAGATTTTCGTAATTATTGGGATACGGGTGTTACAAAGTGGGCATCAGCATTAAATGCGTTTGTTGAGGTGAATTGCACATCAACAGTCTGACCCGCCGTCACACCTTTCAAAATATTGCTACCGTCAGCTTTGTAGGTGATGGTACGAGCTGGCCAACCTAATTCAGATACGGCATCTTGTCTAACTGTCACTGTCTGGCTTGCTGCATTAACTGCAACAACAGAACCGTGGGCTTTATAGGTGTCTACCGCAGCCTGAGAAGACAGTGCAACCAGTGATAATGCAGTAACAGCAGCCAAACGAGCGAATGTATTTTTCATGTTTTTTACTCCACAGATAGTCATTTTATAAACGGCATCAGCCATGTTTCTTTTTATTTTGTGAAATGCATCACGTTTTGTTGGAGCTAGAATACGATGCCGACATGTGGAGATAAACCACGCATTCTTGAATTGACTATCTCTAAAAATGGAACAATTACATAAAAAAAATTTTTATTGTTTAAAATTTTAATCAATAAAGCTCATGGCGCTGAGCTTAAAGCGTCTTTGCCGCTTTGATCACAATGATTGAACATCATTTCAGACTTCAACTATGAAAACAAAGATGTGAAGACGAATGAAAATCAAATTTAATGATGCCTAATGACTTGATGTTCCAAGCACATTACCGTCTTTTTTGATTCATTAGAACTATTTTTAGACCACCTAACATTGATATTTTTGCATTGAAATCAACACAAGGAGTTCATGATATGGATATTCAACATCTTCCTTTTTGTGTCACTAATTGGAGTGAAATACCGCCAACAACACATCTAGGAGAATTGGGTTCAGCCTTTTGGCATACCCAACAATTTGGTCATATTCGTGTCAGAATGGTTGAATATTCCCCTGGTTATCTCGCCGATCACTGGTGTAAAAAAGGTCATGTTTTGTTTTGCATTGAAGGCGAACTTCACACTGAATTAGACGATGGTCGAGTGTTTGTTCTTAAACCTGGAATGAGCTATCAAATAGCCGATAATGCCGAAGCGCATCGTTCCTCCACTATGACAGGTGCTAAGCTGTTTATTGTCGATTAAATTTCAGCTAAACACTTTAGAATGCCAATTCTGGCTGAGGATCTATCCCAGCCAGTAATGTTTTGATTATTCGTTACGCGGGCCATCTTCAATGTGCGTAATGACTCCATTTTCGACCGTCACTAGTGCCATGAATTTATCTTTTCCCATATCTATGGTGAAAATTTCGCCTGTTTGAACGACTGATTTCGTACCATTATTATTCTTTGTTACTGTTGTTTTGACATCTGTGCTTATCGGTGTGCCACATTTCATCAACATTTCTGATTTAGTATCCCCAACTGAAATGATGGAACTACCACACCGCATTGCTCCTTCTGCCGACACCGACATTGAAAGCAGCATTCCGACCAGCAATAACCCGATTTTTTTCATTATTCTTCCAACAAATGATCATTAAACGCTGATATTTATAGGCTTTAATTTTACAAAAGAAAACTCAAATGACTCAATGTTGTTCGTTGCCTCAAATGCACACAAAAAATATACCCCCATGAGTTATCAGGTTTCGTTTGCTAACAAAAACGTCATTCGGCATGATAAAACGAGGTGTCTATGGAAAGGCTTTTTTGTGGCTCAATCATTCGATGAGGTAGAGATGAGTACCCTTGTTATTGAAAAATTCATCAACGGTCAATCAAACTCAACAATCAACATTCCTTTCTTCGTTGTCAGGGCAGCAAAGAAACTTATGCCTACACCGATGCTGTCGGCATTAGCCGATAAAGGGATCGACTTATCTGCCATTATTCAGGCAAACAAAAGCCAAATGCACTACTCATCGACTCTGCGGGTGAAAGAACATGGCATTGAAAAAGTTATCGTTGTGTCACTCTAATAAGATGCCCTACCACGCTAACGTTATACATCCTAGATAACTGCTAGCATCCTTCTTACAGAGATACGATGAGTTCAACACCCAGAAGGACCCAGCCGTGAAATTTGAGTTAGATAAATTTAATGGTGTTATTGTCGATCCGCTTTCTATTCCTGACTGTGTTGATGATTTTCATAAACACCTGTCAGAACTCACGCACTTTGCTGTCACTGAAAATAAGAACCTGATCTGGTTAACGCTACCAATTTGTAAATCACATTTGATCACACCCGCCACTGAGCTGGGGTTTGTTTTTCATAACTGCCTGGAATCAGAGTTAACCCTGATCCGTAAAGCACCTTCAACTACATTTGTTCCTTTTATCCCAACACATACCTTGGGCGCTGGCGCGATCGTGTGCAATCAACACCAGCAGATCTTAGTGATCAAAGAACATGGTATGAAGGGATATAAATTGCCCGGTGGTCATATCGAACTGGGCGAATGCATTGGATCAGCTATCGTCCGAGAAGTATTGGAAGAAACCGGGATTGAAGCAACGTTTGGATCGATAGTCGGCTTTACCACCAAACATCCATTCCAGTTTGGAAAATCCAATCTGTATTTTGTGTGTCGATTAACGCCGCTATCTGAACAGATTTGTATTCAGGATACGAACGAGATCGCGGATGCTAAATGGATATCCATTTCTGAATACATTAGTGACGAAAAAAATGCCCTCTTCAATCGACAAATGGTTGCGTCATTAACTCAATCATCGGGGTTAGCACTTATGCAATTAGACGGTAATGACGGGCCGCATAAGAAACAGGAAACCTTCTTTGCTCAAGCTTAAAAATGACAATGCAGAGCTCAAGAAGACGGAACACAACAACGGAGTCATAAGATGGCAGAGCCCATAGTGCGTCGATCCGGTATTCATAACATGCAATTTGGTCATAATGTCACCATTATCAAGCCAGTAAATTTGTATGGCAGCCAGATTGGTGATGATACCTTTATTGGCCCCTTTGTTGAGATCCAGAAAAACGTCGTTATCGGTAAACGAACCAAAGTGCAATCGCATACTTTTATCTGTGAATTTGTCACTATCGGCGATGATTGCTTCATCGGACATGGCGTCATGTTTGCCAATGATTTATTCAAAACAGGCGTTCCCAATCCTGATCCACAATCTTGGGGAAAAACGAGCATCGCAGATAATGTCACCATTGGTTCTAATGTGACGATATTGCCGGTCAAGATCTGTTCTGGCGCTGTTATTGGCGCTGGCGCCGTGGTAACGAAAGATATCACCACGCCAGGTACCTATATCGGTAATCCGGCCACCCTCTCCCGCGCATTTGTTTGAACTACATAATACAAATTCCGTATTTCTGAACTGTCTTATTCATTATAGGTTGACCACTGTGGATGTATTGATTGCCATTGATATGCAAAAAGCACTATTCCAGACACCCCGTTATAACAGCAACGCAGTTATCGCGAACATAAATCAACTCTCAACAGCTATTCGAAATAACACCGGAAAAGTTATCTTCATTCAACACAATGGTCATGATGAGGAAGGATTAACACCACATACAGAAGGATGGACCATCCTCAATGAATTAGAGAAACAGCCCATTGATATCGTTGTTGAGAAAACCGTCTGCGACTCTTTTTACGATACGGTGTTAAGCCAAGTACTGGCCACGTTGACACCCACGCGCATCATTATTACCGGTTGTGCGACCGATTTTTGCGTCGACACCACATTGCGTTCAGCGGTGAGTCATAACTTTAATGTCGTTGCGATTGCTGATGCCCATACAACCGCCGATCGTCCACACTTGGATGCAAAATCAATTATTCAACACCATAACTGGAGCTGGGCTAATCTCATCACACCAATGGCTCCTGTCGTTGTAATGACAACCAACGAATTGCTGGCAGAAATGAACAACCGCACGCACTAATTACTATGCGTCGTTAGTTACCAGCGTTGCTGAAGTAATACCATGAATTTATGTTTTTGCCGTTTAACACCATGAGTTAATTGATATGCCAGTATCGTTATGGTTATGTTAGGTTTTACCGCACAATTCAACCAAGCATCACAAACAGAGAGGTAACAATGATTGCTGATACCCCTGCACCACCTTATTACGCAGTTATATTTACGTCTGTGCGTACTAATGATGATCTCGGTTATGCTGAAATGGCTGACCGCATGATGGCGCTTGTTGAACAACAACCCGGTTTTCTTGGTGTTGAATCCGCTCGAAATGATATCGGTATTACCATTTCTTATTGGGCCGATATGAACTCTATCAAAAAATGGAAAATGAATATCGATCACCTGGAAGCCCAACGGTTAGGCCATGAAAAATGGTATTCCTCTTTCAAAACGCGTATCGTAAAAGTCGAACGTGATTATGGTTTCTAAGTAAATAATGTTTCCTCTTACAACGTCCAGACTCATTATTCGTACCTATTCCGCTGGCGATATCACTGAACAAGTTGATGCCGTGATTGAATCGGTGATGACTGTTGGGCGCTGGTTACCTTGGTGTCATTCATCATATTCCGTGAAAGATGCTGCGGAGTGGTTCGTTATCTGCGAGCAATCAATGTCCGCCAACATTTCTTATGATCTTGGCATTTTTGATAAATCGACTGGCGAACTGGAGGTAGCATTGCTATCAATGAAATCCGGTCACATTACAAACTCGGCAATATTGGTTACTGGGTGCACCAGTCAGCTCAAGGCAGAGGAATTGCCGCTGAAGCTGTCGAAGCTGTTGCTACGTTCGGTTTTAATCAACTGGGATTACGGAGACTTGAAATTATAGCCATGTCGATAACAAAGCCAGTCGCCGAGTTGCAGAGAAAGTAAATGCAGCGTGTGTAGGGTTAGCCAAAAACCGCATCATTCTTAATAACCAGCCCATTGATGCCATGGTTTATTCGCTTATCCCTTCTGACTTACGCCAACGTATTTGAGTCAGTAGTAAAACAAAAACCAAACTGATTTCATGTCAGACATTATGATGTAATTAATTTCTGTACGATCGGTATACATTTTTCTGCGGCTTTTGAGTCATGGTTTAGATAGGCCGTAACTATCGCACCTTCTTTTAATAAACAAACTTGATCAATCACTAAATCGTCAACACATGTTAAGTGTTTATCTATCAATGCCCTCACCTTCTGTTTATGTTCGACGCAATATTGAAAGATGCGGCTATTCGCATCCGAGCATTCGCCTGATGTCTTTATAAAATAACACCCTCTAAAATTTGTTAATTCTGGTACGTCGCCACAAAACCATTTGGTTAATGCAGAGAACAAATTATGGATCACCTCTTCATTAGTTTTGCTCTGATGCAGCTCAGAATCTAGCCAAGATAAAAACGCTGAATCTCGTTGCGCTAAAGTTTCAAGGATTAAGTCATCTTTGCTCTCAAAATTGGCATATAGCGTTTTTTTCGCAATCCCAGAAACTGTCAATATTTCATTGATGCCAACACTGTTGATCCCACGTTCATAGAACAAATGAAAGGCAGTATTGATTAATAAGCGTCGTTTTTCGTTCATAAGCACCTCTGGGAATAATGTTGACACAGGTAGACCGATCTGTCTATCATTTGTGTAGACCACTTTGTCTACTGGAGGTATTATGGATCGTGTTACCGCGTCTTTGATTGCGGGATTAGGTGCTGCAATCGCTATTTTGATTTTAAGTTTACTCAGTCATTCACCACATTCTGTTATGTTGATCATGGCGCCTTTCGGGGCCACAACCGTGCTTGTATTTGGGTTACCAAATAGTCCGTTAGCACAACCAAAGAATGTTATTTTGGGCCATTTTATTACTGCTTTTATCGGTTTGCTTGTTTTGCATACACTTGGCGTTTCACCCTATACATTAGCCTTGGCGACAGGTGCTGCCGTAGCGTGCATGATGATCAGCGATACAACGCATCCTCCTGCTGGCGCAAACCCTTTGCTCATTATGTTAACGCATCAAGACTGGGCATTTTTAGTGACACCGGTTTTGCTTGGCGCGGCGATCATCGTTATCACAGGCAAAGTTTATTCAAATATTAAAAAGAGTATGTTGCTTCGCTCACCAAGTTAGCGAGTTTTCCCTCATCAAAAGCACGATACACAGGCAGTTAATGAATGCTATCGCTAGCGTATTCAGACTTTTCAAACATATTGCTACTTGGTAATTTGATATATCGTTTATTAAAAATATTCAGGAGAAAGAGCGATGGCTTTTGATGTGTGGTTAGGCTTTTTCGCAGCTTGTTGGGTTATCAGTCTTTCACCGGGCGCCGGTGCGATTGCGTCTATGTCCAGTGGACTTCAATTCGGTTTCCTGCGTGGATACTGGAATGTCATCGGCTTGCAAATTGCATTGGCTGTACAAATTCTTATTGTGGCTGCGGGTGTTGGGGCCGTGCTAACCACATCAGCTCTGGCTTTTAATTTAATCAAATGGCTCGGTGTCGCTTATCTGATCTATCTGGCCATTAAACAGTGGCAACAAAAGCCCTCTGAGATAAAAACTGCTCAAGAAACCGACCATCAAGTACGTCCGTTATCCATGATGCTTAAAGGGTTCCTGGTCAACATCAGTAATCCAAAGGCAATTGTTTTTATGTTGGCGGTGTTACCGCAGTTCATTGACCCAACAAAAGCATTGGTGCCGCAATACAGCATGATGATGATAACTATGATTGCCGTTGATATGATTGTCATGGCCGGCTACACCTGCCTGGCGGCGAAAGTCTTACTGTTTTTGCGCTCTCCGCATCAGCAACGAATATTGAACCGAAGTTTTGCAAGTATGTTTGTGGGTGCTGCGTCATTGCTGTCTTTTGTGCATCGCTAGTACAGAACGCCATCGAACTCACCAAAAAATTAGCCGCTGCAACCGACAACGTTAATGATATGCCCTACCGATGCTTTCTTGATATCATACGCATCGAAATATATGATACACATACATTCCATATATAAAGTGCTTTATGGGTATTGTAAAAATTAGCGATGAACTCCACGAAGAGCTGCGCAAAGCCAGTTCAGCAATGGTTCGTTCAATCAATTCGCAAGCCGAATATTGGATCAAAATGGGTATGTTGGCCGAAACCAACCCAACCATGACTTACAGTGAAATTATTCGTGAACAGCTTCGACTGGCTGATGTGAAGTTAAGTGATGCGATCAATGAATGAGATTGTTCTTAAAACTAATGATGAACTTGATTTAATGCGTGAGTCTGGCCGCCTATTAGCCTCGGTATTCGCTTATCTTGACCCGTTTATACAACCGGGGATCTCGACCATGAAAATTAACGATCTGGTTGAAGACTTCATTATCAATACGCTGAATGCTCGCCCTGCTAGTAAGGGGCAATACGACTTCCCTTTTGTTCTCAACACGTCAGTTAATGAAGTGGTCTGTCATGGTATGCCTCCAGAAACACATATTCTAAAATCCAGCGATATCGTTAATGTTGATATCACGCTAGAAAAGAACGGCTTTATCGCAGACTCCAGCAAAATGTATATGGTTGGCGAGGTTTCCCCTCTAGCTAAGCGGTTGGTGGATAAAACCTATGAGGCCATGTGGCAAGGCATTCGTGCTGTAAAACCGGGGGCAACACTGGGTGATATTGGTTATGCTATACAAAAATTTGCAGCTATCAACAATTACTCGGTAGTGCGCGAATATTGCGGCCATGGCATCGGCAAAGAGATGCATGAAGAACCAGCTGTTCTGCATTATGGTACACCCAATTCAGGCATCGTGCTCAAAGAAGGAATGACCTTCACCATTGAACCCATGATCAACCAAGGTGAAGCAAAAGTGAAACTCAAACGTGATGGCTGGACTGTAGTAACCAGAGACAAAAAGCTCTCTGCTCAGTGGGAACATACTGTCGCAGTAACAGCGGATGGTTATGAGGTTTTGACCTTACGAACAGATGAATGTCTTTAATCGCTAAACACTATGTTGATTGAAAAAAAAGCCCAGTCGGCACTGGGCAAAACATGTTTCACAGGATTTATTTTTCCAACGTCACTATATTCAAAATATTAGAATTAAGTAGGCTGTTACAACCAACAGAGAAGTCTTAATTCTTCGTTTTATCAAACATCTCAACTCGCCACTTTTTGTGTATACCGACAAGACCCCACATCATCGCCTCGATAGTTTGAACACCCATAAAATGAGCTATAACGTCCCTTTTTAATTGTGAGGTCGCCGCCACATTCAGGACAAACCAGGACGCTGGTTTTGCAGATTTCATTAATACAAGTACGAACACCTTTTTGCTCTCGCATGACCGAATGACAGCGGAGACAAGCATTTTGACTATGGGTACAGAGTGGAAAATTGGTGCAACCGATGAAATGATTTCCGGTGGTGCTATTTTCTCTGGCAACCAGCGTTCCTGTCGTGCATTTCGGGCAACTCAACGACAGTGCTGATTTTTGTATGTCCGAACATTCAAACTCATCCAGCGCTAACGGATATTTTTCCTCCATCAGCTCCTGCACAAATTTGGAGGCTTTTGTCATGTCCGTGATGAGATAAACCCGATGCCGAGCTCGTGTCACCGCGACATAAAAGAGCCGCCGCTCCTCTGCATACGGGAATGGTTCTTCTTCAGGTAATAACGCTTCAACCAATAAATTCGTCACAATTTCAGAGGGTAACCCAAACTTCCCGGTAGTGAGCCCCAACAGCACAACATAGTCAGCCTCTTTGCCTTTAGAAGCATGAATGGTGTCGGTCAGTATGGTGAGTCGAGGGAATTTCAGTCCCAGCATTTGCAACTGAGTTTTTGACGGTATCGTTGCCTTGAAGCGAGCTAACAGGTACACCGTTGCATTTCGTTGCGCTAATTTATCAATGGCTGCCAACACATCGATAATGGCGGTATCATTCGGTTGTGATGTCCGAAAGACAGAAACTGACGGACCATCCGTTTGCCGATAGGTATCGATGTCTTTGTTCAGTTGCGCCAGATTTTTGAGTCCAAACCGGCTGGCCACAGCATTAATACCATTATTAAAACGGAATGTTTTATCTAATGCGGTGGTTTTAGTGGCACCAAAGAAGCTATTAAATTGCGCGGTTAAACTGATATCACTGCCGGTAAAACGGTAGATAGACTGCCAGTCATCACCAACACAAAAGAGTGAACCATCTGGTTGCTGAGCGCGTAGTGCTTTAATTAATTGTGCGCGAGGACGTGAAATGTCCTGAAACTCATCGACCAGGATGTAACGCCATGGCGCAATGAAGCGCCCCTCTTCTACATAACCAATCGCTTTATTGACCATATCATCAAAATCGATATGCCCTTGCTGCTGAAGTGTCGATTGATACGCATCGTAAATCGGCATCAGTAGTGATAACGCCGCACTCATTTGTTCCGGATGTTTGGCCCGACTGATTTTTTGTGTCAGTTCATGCTCAGTGAGATTGGCGCGTTTAAACAGTGATAACAACTCGGCCAGCACACGAGAAAAGGTATTGATAACACCATATTCCTGAAAGGTAGCCAACACAGCTTCATCGGGTAGTGGATTAAACTGAACACCGGCTGCTTTCAACTTGTGCTCTAACCCTAACAATAAAACGCCTTCTTGCTGTTCATAATGAAATGTTTCAATTAGCGCTGTGCCGTGCGTTTTATGTAGTTCTCGTTTCCACTGCATCCCTTCGGTGTAGCTCTGTTTATCAATATACGGTGCGGTATTACCCTGACGGTCAACACCAAAATGTTCGATGTAGATATCTACATCTGGGAGATAAAAATCTGGCTGGTAGGCGCGTCGTTCTGGGGTTTTGGTATCAATTTTATACTTGGCTTCGTATTGGTAATTAATACCTTGGCGAAACAGATAATTCGCTATCTGGCATTCAGCAAAGCTTTTAACCTGTTCATTACGCAGCGTGCGAATTTCGTTGTCGCGCAGATAATTGTAGTAATCACCTAATGTTTTAAACTCAAACGGATTTTTTCAGGGAATTGCCATTTTTCAAAGTAAGTCAGCAACTGCTGGCGATACACCTCATCAACCTGCAACGCGTTAAAGCAGCTTTCAACAAAATAGACCTTTGCTTGTTCATCTTCTGCTAACGGGCTGATGGACGGCATTCCCCCTTCTACTCGACCAACAATACTCCGTCCCAGACAAGGTGTTCACTGCCACCCCGTTGATACCTAAACGCTGTGCCAGTCGCTCTTTCATCGCTTTGGCCGCTTTATTGCCATACGCCAGTAGCAATATCTCATCTGGTTTTGCTTTGCCACTTTGAATTAAGAACGCAACACGTCCCATCACCGTACTGGTTTTGCCAGTCCCCGCCCCTGCTAATACCAGGTTATTATCCTCATCAATAACACAGGCTAACCGTTGTTTCTCCGTCAATGGCATGGATTCCACGGTATCGAACAAGGCGGCATGCTGAGTAAGAACGCTGTGGATATACTGCTCACGACTTCGTTTCAAATACCATTGTGGTTGCGAGACCAGTGTCCAGGCTTTTGCAAAAACTGCATCAATCACATTCGGCAACTCACCTTCCGGTGGTAACGGTGGTAATCGCTTTTCAAAGGCATCAAGTTCGCTCTGCATTGATAACCAGTGGGATGTGCGGAAGTAACCTTTTTGCGCAATCAGCTCATCAACCTGAGTGATATAAGCATGAACAGATGTGGCTTTTGCTGTGTACCAATGCAGATTGAATGCCCGTTGAAGCCGCTCAACCTCTTTTTTTGCCAAGCCAGCAAAAGAAACTCCGCCATTCACTGAGGACAAACTGACCTGTTTGAACCAAAGACGTGAGGTGATGTCTGGAAGGGTTGAAACACCGTCCCAATTCAGCTGACAGTTCTCACCCCGCCAATTCGTCACCAAGATGTGCTCGGGAGAAAACGAGAGTGCTTTATGAGTAGCTTTAAACCACCGAGCCCACCAAGGCGATGAATACTGAAATACAGAGGACGACATAACCAATCAACAAAACAGATACAAATGGATAATCAAATGATTATTCTTTTTACCGCTAGAGTAAACACAATTTCGAATTTAGTTGAATCTTATTGATCAAATCAGTCAATAAAAATTCTTTATTATTGGTAATCTACAGTGGATATGTTTGAACTGACTTAGAAGGTCAAATCAAAGAGCATCACGCTAATGTATTGGATATTTATAATTTCCATCATTATCCAGCTCAAAAAACACGTGATATCGAAAAGATATTATCTCTGATGACAAAAACCATATAATAAACAAGAATAGAACTGAAAAATAAACGGGACTCTGACAAGCAGATGCTGAGCATCACTTTGCTCATCAATAGGAAATATTAACTGCCCAGCCGCAGGCTGAAATAAACCATATTTTCTCAACCAATTGTCATTGTGACAACGAAACCATCGATTGATTGCTTTTATAGCTAAGGAAAATTCCATTTAAAAACATCGCCATTACCATGATTATTATTTGGCGGAAATTTTAATTAAAAACGCGGATAAATCATAAACCAAAAAAAATAACCGCAAAATAAGAATATATTCAACTAAACCCATTGACTTTTAATATTTCTAGATTACTCTCATTGTTACTCAAGGCAATCTTGAATCGTGTTTTTATATCTATCAACAAATATTATGAGGTTCTTAATGAAAAGAGTAAATGAAAGCGAGTTCGTGGCAATAATTAAATCAGCAAAATTAACTTTTAGTTCTGATTGCTTTTTTTATGATGATGAGGAAAACATTAATCATTGCGGGGCATTTCATGAATTATCAGCAGATGGTATCAATGTTACTTTCGAGGTTGGATATAGTCACCCGCCATACCACCCTACTGAGTTAAAAATAAGTGAAAGCTATGATTGGAATTTTAATGAATTAAAATTAGAAGTCATTGACGATGATGATGAGCCTCTTGATGAAAGTGATATTATTGATTTGATAAATAAACACACGAATATTAGAAATATAGATTGGAGCTTATTGGGACCTGATGAATGTTACGACTTAACACCCAATGAGAACATTGATGATAATAACCAATATGAAGAAGTAACCTTACGCCGCGATGGGGACCAAGATCTAAAATTTAAAGGTTGTTTGCTTGCTAGTCACTCAAATGGAGACTGCTACTCTACTACGCGATGGACAGAATATGAGCTTTATCAAACAATTAATGGATTGTATGTGTGTTCAATTATCAATGATTCACTCATGGATATCGAAAGAATGCGTCATAATGCTGCACATTTCTCCAATTTAAGCGATATCGTAAGCTTCTTTGGTATCAACGAGACGACAAAAGAGTTGTATGAAAAAATAGGCTTAAAATTAGAACAGCTCTCTGCTTAAACGCTACATATCATCACTTAAAAACTAACCTAGTTTCTCATTATCTGAATTCATAAGGGTAATAAAAGTGATATTCGAAATGAAAAATGACCGTCTAAATCGATACAATCATCAACGGTCATTTTTCTAAAACCACCATCAACTATATTCCGACCTTAACAAAACATTGTAAATAAAACGATTATTAATTCCTGTAAATACAATACAAGCCAAAATCAATATGGATGATTTTATCTATGATAATTAGCTTAGAAATCACCATAGAAAAACAGCCTGCTTTTCATGCCTAATTAGAACAGCACTCAGCAGTTCTGCATTTACAGTTTTTCACCAAATTATTAAAGAGCAAATATCTGCATTACATTAACGATGCAATTTTTTCATTTTCTATCTTTCGCCCTCTATCCTCATTGGTTAAAAACAATTCTTCGCTATAGCACCAACCTAACAGTTGTTCGCAATATAGCTTCTGATGCATGAAAGTAACGCTGCCATTTTCTTTTGTTAGTCGCTCCCAACATAATGTCCCTGCAAAATCATTCGCACCGACTAAAATGTAATAGAACCCATCAAATGACACGGGCGAAATCAACTTTTATTTATCTACTAACTCAGGCTCATCAATATCCAGATAAGCATCATCATCCACCATATAACAATCAGCGATCATGAAAGCTTTATTCTTAACTAAGGCAAATTCCGCATTATGCCGTGAGATCACCTTGTTACTTGCTATAACGGCATACTTTTTCTCACCCCAACTGTCTTGTATCCACTGATTCATCGTAAATATAGCCTGCTGGCGTTCAAGTTCTGTTCTTGCGCCACTCACTTCAACAGACTCATCAATTAGTTCAATGTCATAAATATAGCAAGACTCAGCAAAATCATTTTGATTGATGATTCTATCTTCAATGCGATCATTCATAGATAACCCTCTTATTTAAAGAATGGATAAAATATCCTGTCTACCAATACATGCTAATTAGCTAAATATGGTGAATCAGATACAACAACACCATCAGTGATATACCTAATTCAGAAATAGCTGTTATGGGTTGTTAAAATGAAATCAACGCAAATCCATACTCCATTCGATATGGACTAGAAGCAAAATTACCATTGTTAAATTTTTTAATTGAATGGGGCGATAACGCATTGGAGCGAAGCAAGTCAATTGAAAGAATATCTACTGCGATATCGTAATGTGTGACATTCACGGCTCCGATATACATCAGTACTGACTGTACTCTAGTTCGGCGACAACATGAAATGACCACAATTTCTTGCGCTATATGTTCATAATGAAACGTAAGAAAATGTACTGCTCGCACTTCATCAAATTTGGTGACACAGAACGAGCACAGAAGGACCGTATGAGATTTTTGTTCGTTGAGGCAGCCAGATGAAAGTAGGCAAATAATTGATTGGAGTTTAAAACGACAGAAAGCGACTAATTTAAGCCACAGACGAGCAATAAAAATGAATTTAGTTGCTGAAAAAGCGACTTCATAAGAGTGGTTGGGGGATAAAAAAACAGATCGAGTATGCATAAAATGTACTAGTTCAGACAAGATCTGACAGTTACCGATTTTTAATGGGTGTCTGTCAGATTAAATCTGGTTCAAATTCTTTTCTTCCCAGACTTTTTTACCATCAATAAACGTTTCCATTGGTGTTCGGCCACAGCACATTTTTCCTTGATGGGTTCGCTGATTATTGTAATAGCTCAACCAGATGTCCAGATCTGACTGAAGACTATCTAAATCGCTGTACAGCTTTTTCCTGAATGTGACTTGGTAAAACTCCTGAAGGATTGTCTTATGGAATCGTTCGCAAATGCCGTTCGTCTGCGGGGACATTGCTTTTGTTTTTGTATGATCGATATCGTTAATGGCCAGATATAACTGGTAATCGTGCTGCTCAACTTTCCCGCAATATTCCGTGCCTCGGTCGGTCAATATTCGCAGCATCGGAATATTCTGAGCTGCAAAAAACGGTAATACGCGATCATTCAGCAAGTCGGCGGCTGTAATGGGCGTTTTTGTTGTATACAGTTTGCAATAAGCAACTTTGGAATAGGTATCGACGAACGTTTGTTGATAAATTCTTCCGACACCTTTTAGATTGCCAACATAAAACGTGTCCTGTGAGCCCAGATAACCTGGATGCATCGTTTCAATTTCGCCACAGACTTCATCATCCTGCTGCTTGCGTTCCAGCGCTGCAATTTGAGCGTCAGACAGCAATATACCGTCTTGAGCCACCTTGTGTTCCAGCGCCTTAAGTCGTTTTTTAAAGTTCTCTAAATCATGACGTAGCCAGACTGAACGCACACCACTTCCCGAGATGAAGATGCCCTGTTTACGAAGTTCATTACTGGTTCGCTGTTGTCCATGTGCCGGATACTCAATGGCATAATTGATGACAGCTTGTTCTGTCGTATCGTCAGTGCGATTTTTTAAGTTGGGAGCGCGTCGAGATTTATCAAGCAAAGCATCGATACCACCTTCTTCGACCAGTTCTTTATAGCGATAGAAGGTGTCTCTGGATACGCCCATGACTTTACAGGCACGGGAAACGTTATTCAGCTCTTCTGCCAAATTGAGAAGACCTGCTTTGTGTTTAATAACGGGATTGTTACTATGGATCATGAGAGTTACCTCTAGGTTGTTTTGATTAAGGATTCGACACCCATATCAAAACCGGTAACTCTCTTCTTTTCAAACAGAAGTGTCAGATCAAGTCGCGACTAATACACATAAAACTAGTCTCCGATAGACAATAAGTTTTGAAAGCCCTCTGTAAACCATTCACAGAAGTGCATGCAATACCAGCTTCTTTTAATTTAGCAATAGAACCACCAGTGGCACGTGTTTATGCGCCAATAAATGCCCTACCCAAAAGACATAGGTATCACTAGTTTCAAAATCAAATTTTTAGTTTTGTTTTATGCATGTGGCAGTATTACCTGGTCATCCTGACTCTTGTCCATTGGACAAATAACACGCCTAAATAATTAAATATATAAGTTACCATTAATAGATGGTTTTAAAATTCAATCATATAAACACTAATATGTCAATTTATTTTGCAATATACTGCTAACCAACCCTATCTGGTCATCGTACAACACTAGTAATGTGAACGAGTCATGTGTCTTAGATACGTAAAAGGCCGAGTTCGTTATGAACATCGGCCTTAGCTGCTTTCTATAATTCTTGTCACCGTAAACTCTATTTCTTATTTTTATTTAATACAATTCCGGAACATTTCGTTATAAATCAATAATTAATGCAAGATATAGGGTCGCTTATATTGATGAATAGATATCCACCCAAATAACTCGTCCCGCGTGTCCTCATGCAACCAATAACTCGAACAGCACAACGACAGGCGTCGACGCGAAACTTCATCCAACAAATCATATTTTTGCAGCAAATCATTATGTTTATAGCTAATGTGTCCATCGCCACTGCGTTTATCAGTAAAAGCCATGGCGACTCGATGCCAATACACTTGACCTAAAATATCATCAAAAAAATCGATAGCTGCTTGTTCTATGTACTCAATAAGCGCAATCTGTTGAAGTCGTGTGAACGGAGATAAAATTTCTTTAACTTCTTCGACAGTAAATCGAGAACTCATCACTTGATTCGGGCCGTCTGGTTCATACAAAAATGCGAGGACAGATCTACAAACCAACTCAAATTGCCATGTATTTAATGGGCTCAGTTTATCCAGTAAAGCGTTGTGTTCGTCACTATCGTAATGGATAAAACCTAGACACATGGGTGAATCATCTTCGTCGACTGAGTATTCACCATCATCCGAGCATTCCTCATCCTCTGAGTATTCGTCATCGAGCATTAAAACCACATCCTCGGAGTCTGATCCCTCTCGTTTTATTTCTTGAGTAAAAAGAATTTTTTTAAAAAATTCAGCCGACAAGGGGTGGCATGGGTTGTAGTACAAATAAACCGTTCCTGCATCTAAAAGACAAATTTTCTCAACGTGAGTTAAGGCTAATGATTCAAACAGTTTTAAGTTGGCGTCATATTCTACTTCGTCAAACCTGACAATTTTGCTATATACACTGTGTAGAGTATCCATAATATTCCTTATTAAAAATAAAATTTAATTCCGATTGCAAGCACTTCTGATTTCAGAAAAAATGGTGCCCTTCACATTAATGTGAATATTTTCAATAAATTACAATCAGTTCGTTTTTCTGTGTTTTGCGATAACCACATTACTGAAGAAGATCAGTAATGCCTCTGTGTCGATGTCGTCATATGCCATCGAGACATCCAAATTCAAAAATCAACCTTTCTTAATCAACACATGTCTCTTCTCCTTCGTAATGTTCCCAGCGCGTACTCATGCGCTGAATGGTTTCCTCTGGTACGCCATGAATAGAGCCATATCTATTTTCCATGGTATATACTTTCACCTGATGCCCAGTCGCTTTCGCAAAATCCAGATAAGGCTGGATCTCCCTCGTTTCACAAAACGTATTAGCAATCACAACATCCATGCCACTCTCCATTGCTTGGCGAGCTGTTTTCTGACACCACCGGTGCGCATCTCTTACCTTTGTTTTATCAAAGCAATATTCACCGTCGCGGTAAAAAAACATATCTGCTTCCAGATGAATACCGTTCAATGTCTTCGCTTTAGTGCTCTTGCCACTCCCAGGAAGCCCACGAATAATATAAATACGCACTATTTTCCCCTCCAAAATAGTGTCCTACGCGGCAACTCTGGCTAATTTATTCCCCGCAGAACACTGTTAATTAATTTCTTTCATTTTTTGACCATTAATTCCAATCATTGGGAATCCCTGTTTTGGACAATACTGAACCCTTCACTTAAATGTGAATATTTTCAATAACCTAAACATTATATTGGATGCAAAAAACTATAATAAGCAGCCAGAAAGACTACTGTTTATTCATCAATACCTAGCGCAGAATAGCTGGGATCGTAGCTGCCATCTTGGGAACATTTGCACACAGAGCACGACGTAACAATGGTGAAACAGGATCGGTCTCTGAATTTGCGAAGAAAAACTCCATAGCGGATTTGTTTTCCCAGCCCCAAAACGAGAAGCAGGTATTGAACAGATCATTGTACTGGTCGTCAGTTAATGCCCGAACTTTATCGCACAGAACTTGTTCTGCTTCATCAGCGTGTAAACGAATGTCTTCTGCAATTCCCATGCAGCTGGCAAACAACTCAAACGGGTCATCCAAATAGATATTGTTAGGGTTGATCAGAGAGTTAAGCGTTTCTATCGATACCATCAGCAACGTAGTACGTTCAGGGATAGTAAAAGAATTGATGATTTGTGTAGCAGTATCAAACGGTTGCAGCTGAATGAATTTTGGAGCAGATGTAGCTTTTGAATTTTTACTCATAGATAGGTTCCTTTAGGATGAATTAGCTCTGTAGCAAGCGACCATTCGCCAGCACAATTCAACCATAAAGCAACGCAACACTTTTTACAAGCATTAAATTAAAAATATCTCACAATAATTCTAGCAAAGGCCTATTTGCAGTGCAACCAAAATAATTAATAAATGAAATAATAATTCCCCATCCGCCCAAAAAACTCAATTTGAGCCCAAAACAGCCTGCTATAGACCACCAATCAGCCCCAAACAAATCCAATCATAATAAATGCTCATTTTTCCGTCGTATGTAACCAGAAGTTGTCTTTATATAAGTCCATAGGAGCAAACATCCAGAACTGGCAAAATAAGACTCATTTGATGGCAACCGGACTTTGTGGGAAAATTTGATGTTCCCGCAATGATAAAAAACTATCGAGTGAACAAAGAGTTCACTGAATACTGTTTTGTGGTGTAAGAATACAAACGGACGTGATTTAAGATGGAGCAATTTCGTGACAGCGAACATTGCGCTGTCACGGTGATGGACATAATCGATTTAGAAATGGCAGCATACCTATGTGAACGTTGCCATTTTATTATGATCCTTAATACTCTGGATTACTCTTTATGACTCACCTACAACCAATGAAATTCGAGCACTTCTTCGTGTGGCTATGTTCAGTAGAACAAAAGCAATAGTGGCAAAAACAGCCATAATCAATGCCATTGCTTCGATATGATTGCCTCCCACGAATCCAACAGCAGCCGCTGCACATGCACCTGCTATCATTTGAAGAGAGCGTAATAATGCAGCGGCGCTTCCAGCAACAGATCCCAAATCTTTCAAAGCACGATATGTGGCATTGGGCATGATGATCCCAGCACAGAAATTACTAATGACAACACATATTGTGCACACAGCAACAGACTGAACACCGAGCCATGCAAAAGTAAGTAGCGAGACCGAAGCAATAAAACAGCCAATGACTGCGATAGTAAGAAGGCGAGAAGCTCCAAAATGTGGTGCTAAACGGCCATTGCAAGCTGCTCCTGCAATCTCGCCAACAGCGGTTAAGGCAAAAAGAAATCCGTATGTCGAGGCAGAAACACCGAGCACATTCATAAATACCGATGATGAACTTGATATATAGGCAAACATAATCCCAAATGTAGCGGCAAAAAGCCCTGTTGCTAAAACGTAATCACGGTTGGAAAGAACCTGAACATAAGCATGTATGGTTGAGCGGATAATATTACCCTGCACAGGTTGTCGTGGCGCTGTCTCTCTGTAACCGAACAGAACAGATACGAACAATATTGTGCCGATAACAGCGAGCGCTTGATAGATCGAATGCCAGGTTCCGATGCTGATGATAGCCGCACCGATGAGAGGTGCAACCAAAGGTGTAACCGCGTTCACCACCGCAACGTAGGATTGCCGGTTAATTGCCATGTCGCCAGAAAATACATCTCTAACAATGGCCGCAGGAAGCGCAGCGGCAGCACCAGCGCCAATTCCTTGAATCACTCGTAATATTAGAAATAATTCGATTGAACGAGCCATAGCACAGCCAAGTGCAGCAAGAGAGAATATGGCTACGCCAAATAATAGGATCGGTTTACGCCCGTATCGATCAGATAAAGGCCCAAATAGAACGGGGCCAAATGCAAATCCAACCAAAAACAAAGTCAATGTTTGAGTCGCCTGAGCCATTGTCACCCCCAGATCTGTCTGAAGGTTTGGGAGTGCAGGTAATCCCACATCTATCCCGAATGGCGGCAGAGCAGACATCAGTCCGAGCATAACAACATAGAAGGGTGACGTGACGGGAATACCTGAGCGTGACATTATAACCACCTTGTTGAACCATTATACGATACAATATCCGCACCACAATGCGATACATTAAGTGTATCACAATACAATACAGGCACAGCAAATGAAAAATGATTCAAGCCAAGGTATCCAAGTAATATCGCGAGCAGCATCAATTCTGCGAGAGGTCGTATCTAACCCGGACGGCATGAGTTTGGGACAACTTGCAATAGCAACCGGCTTGGCTCGTTCAACGGTTCAACGTATTGTGAATGCATTGGAATTGGAGTTTTTGGTACAAGCTGGAACTGGTGGTGTTAGACCTGGATGGGGATTACGCCGTTTAGGTGATTTATCTGGCCCTAGTATCGCTAGTGAACTCCGTCCTAACCTTTTCCGTCTGTTTGAAGCAACTGGTGAAACTGTGGATTTATCTACGTTAGCTAGCGCAGAGGTACTTTTCCTTGATCGTTTCTTATCGGAGCAAGGAGTTCGCGTCATTCCCGATGTTGGAGTGCACTATCCTGCCTATACAATGGCAACAGGCAAAGCACTTTTGGCTGGACTCGATAATGATCAAATTTGGGCCATGTACGGCAAGGGTACGTTGGAGCGTCTGACGCCGAAAACGATATCAACTGTAGATATGTTAATTGCTCAGCTTGATGAAATACGAGCAGGAAGTTTTGCCTATGACATTGAAGAACATGCTTTAGGTTCATGTGCGATTGGATTGCCTGTTGGCATTTCAGGGGGGATCCAATTAGCAGTTTCTGTAGTAATTCCGACCGAAAGATATCTAGAACAAAGGCAGGCTATCGAACGAGCACTGCGAATAAGTGCAAGTGATTTTGCGCGGCGACTTGATTAGTTAAATACCAAGATGAATCACTTTCCTAGCACGAAAAGGGGCAAAAATATGCTAGAGATTTAGTTTTCACAGGTAGCCACAATTGGCAGAAATGAGTTTTGGCTTCGTTAGCAGTAAATCTATTGATTGTGCTCGCCTAGAAATATCATTCGATTTGTTCGAACCGACCAATATGGGTCAAAATGCTAGGCTTCCGCAGATTTAGCGATCACAGATGTATATAAAGCAGATATAACACCATCGATGACTAAACGATAATCATCATCTATCAACGTATTCAGCTCTCTAAATGCCTCGATTAAGTCAACATTGTCAGCCCCATCTTTGGCCAAATGACCGCATATTTCGAGCAGAGCATCTATATTAAATCTTTTGATGACGGCATTTTCTATCTCATAAAACATTGTGTAGCCCATTTTTCCATCACTTACTAAGCCCTATGATACTGGCCTAAAACGAAAGAAAAAACGATCTTAGGTAACAATTATCCCAATTGGATTTGATGTATTGTTATAGTGCCGCTTCGCGAATTGCCCATAATTCCATCTTATGCCGCCGCACAAACTGACACTAACTCCTCCGCAGCCAACACAGTAAATCCGTTTTTATTATGCCCATTCAGCCAAATACGGTTTCCGCTTTGCACAATACGGTCCTGCTGATCATGACCGAGGATGACAAAATCAACTCCAGTGGTGACTAAGCCACTCCCCCTCCTTGCATGATAAAACTCTTCATTGCGCGTAAAAAATGGAAGGCGACGTTGCTTAGTTAAATACGCTTTTGATAGCAAATCCCAATTACTCGGCGCTTGAGAATGTACTAAGCCAATTTGTCCCCACGGCTGTTCAATGGTCATTGCTAAAGGCATTTTCTGGCGGATATTTTTGGTGATTTTATCCAACTGCATAAAGTTGGTATCTTTAATCCAACTGCCGCCTTGGTTGGTAATGTGTTCGTTTCTGGTGTCCGGATCTGTTTCGCCGACTAATAACCAAAATTCCTGTTGACCATGAACAGAATGAAACCAATCAAATTCCAATAATTTGGTTGCACCGAAAGAATCAACACCATGGCCAATTATATTTCCGGTGGAAAATAGTCGATCCTGATCATATCTAAAACCACGATCATCGAGGAGATCCAATAACATCATCCAGTTCCCCTGGATCGGCCCCACAAAATAATCTTTTCCGTTTGTATTATTTAAAGTGATTAGTCTGTGTTGTGTTAGTCCACACATAGCAACTCCTTCCAGGATGATGGAATTAAATATACTTTCCTTTGAAATTATTAAGCTTTAAATGTGTTGTTATTTGAATGACCAAACTTGTTTTTCGTTTAATTTATCAAATTCTTGCTCAGTCATAAATAAAACTTCAATTCGACCATCCTCACAGGAGGATGCCTGCCAGCATACAGTACGTAGCTTGTTATCTTTAATATAACCGCAATTACAAATATCGGCGTCGTATAGAGGAACTAACGCACTATCAATCACAGCTTGTAGCAGTAGCTGTGTGTAATTCACCGTCCATTCATTACCATAACCATTAAAGCGCTGCATAAGTCGTTTACTAACGCGTGAAAAAACATACTCATTCGTTAATGGACAGTAGGATTCATCATTAAGGATATGAAATGAATGGATATTCGCATGTCGAATACTTAGAACCGTGTCGCTGCACATATGGACTCCTGATTAATAATATCGAAGGAAATTATTGCGACAATACGGCCAAATATACAGCATCGTCGGTACTAGCAGGATCCCTATTGTTGCATCATCGTGGCGGTACACCCAACTCATCGCCGAATGAAAAAAAGAAATATGCGTCCAACTAAACAACACGCCCATAAAGCTTGAAATGATGGGTATTAATGAAAGATATATAACATAAAATATAATACATATAATTTGCATACAACCTCCGCAAATGAAATAAAAATCAAGGTGATATTTAAAAGCTAACTCGACACAAAAGATTTGTCAAACCAAACAATATGAAAACCACCATGTCAATTGATATTTCTGAATATTGCATTTTATTTGCACTTCATTTGTTTTTCAAACAAATGAGAATTAAACCATATTCTTTAAATAAACAGCTAGATCAGTTATTAAGATCTAGTTTTCATTAAATACATATAATTAATTTTATCTATATGAATATATTGCCATTATTTATTGATATATTTTGATATCAGATATTCACAATGAGATATCTGGAAATACCAATGAAGTCATGATGCAGATCCAGAGCACCTGCATTGAGTTTTCTTAGGGAAGGTGCGAATAAGTCCCTGATGTGAGATCATACAACCATCCTGTTGACCATCAGATCGGTTAAATCATGGAACATCAACTCACTTCGCTGATAGCGAGTTTTCCAGCAGACGTCGTCAAACCCGCAAAGAAATATTTCTTTCCCGAATGGATGCTTTATTGCCGTGGGAGATGTTGTTAGAACTCATAGAGCCTGTTTATCCAAAAGCCGGAAATGGTCGTCAACCTTATCGTTGCAAACCATGTTTCGGATCCATTGTTTACAGCATTGGTACAACCTGAACGATGGTGCTGTGGAAGACGCACTCTATGAAATTGCTTTCATGCGATTGTTTGCTCACTGATCCCTTCATGTTTGCATTAAACGAGTCAAATACCACTTATATTCTACTCATTTAATGAGTAGAATAATTAAACGATTCGGCTCACGGTGAGGTTCTTTATGTGGATCTGGCAACAACCAGAATGGCCCGATTTTGATTGGGACCAGACTTTAATCGCCCCATTGTTGCGCGAAGCTCATTTCAATCAGGGCTTATTACTGGGTCGTATGAGTTTAGAAAATCAGCAACAAGCTACACTTGATACACTTCTGGCTAATATCGTTCATTCAAGTGCTATTGAAGGCGAAAAGCTCAATGCTTTCTCCGTGCGTTCATCTCTTGCAAATAAATTGGGGATCAAAGAAGAACAACAATACCCGACAACGGAACAAACCAACGGTTTAGCAGAGATGATGATTGATGCCATCACGCAGCTCGATCAGCCTCTGTCCCTTGAACGCATATTGCGTTGGCATGAATTGCTATTTCCTGTGGGTTATACCTTATTTAACCCAGTCCAGGGTGGAGTATTACGCGGTGAAACACCGATGCAGGTTGTTTCTGGTCGGATTGATAAACCAACAGTTCATTTTGAAGCACCGCCTAGCCACATCCTTGAAGTTGAATTGCAACGATTCATTCAATGGTTTAATGACACACAAGCTGATACTGAGCTAGATCCATTACTTCGCGCTGCAATCACCCATTTGTGGTTTGTGACACTCCATCCACTTGATGATGGGAATGGTCGAATTACACGACTTTTAACTGATTTGGCACTTGCACAAGGTGAAAAATTATCGATCCGCTTTTATGCAATGTCCGTCAGTATTCTTGAGCATAAGAAGTCGTATTACGAAATTCTAGAGCAAACACAAAAGGGAGAAATGGATATTACCCCTTGGCTCGTTTGGTTTTTGACAACACTGAACGATACGCTGCTAGGTTCAATGCGAATGATTGAGCAAACTGTAGCTAAAACCAATTTCTGGCGAAATGTCGATCAAACCAAATTATCAACAGAACAAGTTCGGGTGCTAAATCGTTTGCTGGATGGTGACTTCGAGTTTGGCATCAACAGCAGTCAATACCAGAAGGTCGCTAAAGTCAGCCGAGCCACTGCAACGCGTCATCTTGCTTATTTGGTTGAACTCGGGTGCTTATCCAAAACTGATGCAGGTGGTCGCAGCACCCGGTATGTCGTTCGGTACTCATGAAGCATTTTATACCGCTAATGCATATCTGTCCGAATATACTATTTTTTCTATATATATCATAAAAATATACATATTCAGACCAAGTAATATGGATCATTGAATAGCGTACACAGTACGCTATTCAATTGTTTTTGGCCTTACCCAAATTAATCGTACATTCCAGAATCCAAGTCCTTGAAAAAGGTATCACCATCAACCAAATCGTTATCATCAATATCTGAAAAACGCGCCTTAACAAGCGCCATTTTCTGTTCTTCTGTAAGTTGTGATTCTTGATAAGACATTACAACAGGGATTGAATTTTCTTTTTTAAGATTTTCAAAAGACTCGCTTTGATCGTTCATTAGCACTGAGCACGACCTTGCTTTCGCTTCATTTATTTCCATAAAAACAGGCCTATCATTAATTTACACAGTTAAGCCATTTCGACTAAAACAGTATTTTCCTCTTTATTACCTGTACCTCTAACATTTACGGTGAGATCCATGGTGCTGGGTTTAGTTGTACATGGATTGAGATAATGCATCGCTAAGTCATACTTCGCCGTTGTCTTAATTCGGTATGTGTAGTTTCTTTTGCCATTAGCGTCTTTTTCTTTAGGTCCTTTTTCATGGCTCAAACCGAAATGGCTTAAAAAATGACTCATAAATTTGACCGAATTCGTGAACTCGCTCAGTTTACCGAAATTGCCTTCATAAGCGGTTTTTGCTGGCACATTGATCACCCGCCCTGTTTGCATTTTTATACTCAACTCACCCTCTTTGATAAAATTCAGCACATCAATCGCCTTTTCATTGTTATACGTGCCAATCATCGATTTTGTGTCGATCCCCAACCGACCAAAAATAGCCGGAACCAATGTCTCTCTGGCTGCTTGCTGGGTACTAATCTTGTCGCCGATCTGGCCCGGAGTAACCTTCATTAAACGAAGATTCTCGATCGTTTTACCAATACCCTTTTCATACGCCGCAATGTCAGGATCGGTGATCTCTTTAATGTTAAGTACCGTCCGGATACGCTGTGCCATCAAATTGAGCCGTTCAGTCTGCGTTTTTGTACTCTTTTTATCCAGTTGCGCACATTGTTTGCCGGTTAAATGTGCCGCTGCTTTAATGACGCTATTCTTTTCTTGTTTGTGTTCAATCTTGCCTTTTCGTACTGCTTTTTGACCTGCTTTCCGCACAGCTGAGTCTGTTTTTATATCGACAACCGTGAACCCTTTTTGCTCGGCCATCGTCAGTACTGCGGCAATATGGTTATTGCGAAGGTCATTTTCAAACGCGATTTGCGCAGCCACTTTGTTGATATACGGATCGTCCATCATGGTGCGGTATTGCTGGCAATTGTAGCTTTCAATGCGGGTTGTTTTGTTCAGTTCACTGGTAACGATAGCGATTGGTAATGTTTCCATCAGTTTAATTCGCCTACCAACAAAAGCGAAAGCAACGGTGTTGACCGTGCGAAACCGACGCATACTTTGTAGTAAGTCTGGGGCAATCAACGTACCTGCACTTAATAGGTACACCTTACTGAAGTGGTTATTGGTAATACTCACACCACTGCTGATCACCGGGGTAATAATGAGTAAGTCATATTCCATGCTTTTTTCATTGATCTGCTGAACAAATTGTTGTCCTTCTGTGGTCGCGACAAAATTGCTATCAACCACTCTTACTTTTAACCCATGGATCTGTCTTTCAAAAATCTTTTTATATTCAAATGCTTTTTCCAGCTTTTCGTCAGTAAACAGAACAACTTTTTTTCCTGTTTTCAAGTCTGCTATGGCCTCAGGAAACAACTGATGACTGGACTTATAATATTTTAATAATATGTTTTGAGTAACATAATCAGCCAATACATCGACAACTTCCCCTGCTATCACGTGTAGCCAGTTTACTGTTTCGTCATTTAAATTTGCATCTGCAACCACCACGATCTGGCTTCGTTGGATCAATGCTTCCAGTGCCTGCCAGTATTTTGCGTAAGTTGATATATGCTGGTTGTGATAGGCTCGGTGTGCACGTAAACACATCAATTCATCAATCACTAACAGTCCATGCGTCTGCTCCTCAGCAAAATCACTTAATACAGAGTTAATAACTCCAATCGTGCCTTGGCTGGATTTTTCACCCGCAAATCTATAGTGCCGCGGATCATCTACAAACGATGAAACGAGTGAACGTCGTGCCGTCAGATATAGCGGATTGGCGCCCAAGGATGTCATTTCATTGAAAAGTGGGATCAGCTTGCTTGATGTCTTACCACTGCCCATCGACCCAGAAAGAGCAAACACTCTTTTTTCTCCTGCCCGATAAGCCTGTACCGCTACCGCCACGAATTCAGGTCCTGATAGCGGGCTTAACTGCCTGGCGTTTTTCTCTAATGACGTAATAGCGTGTAGCGGTCTGAACGCCTCTTTTCTTTCTGTGATTGCTTGTTTTAAGTGTTCAACGCCGATGCTAACCACATCAAGCTGACTTCCGCTTTCTGCTGCAATCACGTTAATTTCTTCTCTTGCGATTGCTTCAGTAACAACATGCTTTAACACGTTTATCGCAAGTTCATCAATAATGATGCTCAACGCATCAATAACCTCATTGAGACAATTAGCATGCCTTAGCAATAATATTGCGACATCACGAATTGACGCAGTTTTTAGATCAAAACGTTGTTCGTTGATTTCGATAACTAACCCTAATTTCTTCGCTATTTTAATCAAAAAAATGGGGTTTTCAGCGGGAGATAAAATAAGAACGGCTTGCGCTGAGAAATTTTCTTTAGCGAAATTTGCTGCGTCATAAGCGCTTGGAAATGAGGCAATTTCTTTCAAATCATCAGACGTTAGCATTGTAGCGATAACGACCTGTGTTGCTGTTTCTTCGGTTCCGTTTGTATATATTTTATATGCAATATTCCTTTGTATCATGTTTACCCCTATCATTTTTTATTGTAATAATTATTTTGTATTTCGCATCAATAGCATCTCACAACCTCATTCCGATTACAACATATATTATTATAATATTTGTTTTTATGCTTTCCATGCCGTTGGCATGAATGGAACCATATTTTTTATATCTTTATGCTTTAAATGTAGTGTCTCGATTTTCATGTTTTATTTGTTATTGTTATATATATAGAAAACTAAAATTTCACATCAAAACCTAGACATGAAATGGATGTATCACATCCAAACGGCACACGTTAATTTCTCTAAAAATAATTCAATATCATTAACAGTCACAGTCTTCTAACGAGCAATTTCACTTAATTTATTTTTTATAATATTATTTATAAACCAACCAAAAAGATGGCAAAACAAGGTGCATATGAGTAAGAACGGCGCAGGAAGACCAAAACAAACCGAACTAGAACGTCTTCGCTCTATGACCTCTCGTCTTTTTTTGAAATATCAGAGTCTCATGCGGCTCAGTGATGCTGATTTGGAAGAAAAGCACATCCAATATGATGCTGCCAAAGGGAAAATGGGACGCCCTGCCCTATCGATAAAGATAAAACGCGAACGCGCATTAAATAATTTTGAAGACGCACTGAAAAAATACCAGGCACAAGAAAAAGCGGAAGGAGTGGAACCCGTTCCGTTTGCTGCAATCGCATTAACAAAAGTAAAAGACAAAGCTGGACGGCCCAGAATGAACGAATTGGATCGCCTTCGTCGCTATATTCGACAACAAGAAGTACTGATTTTTGATTTGGAACTAGCACAACTCAATGAAAATACTGGTTGTTCGACGCTCCCGGAGCGAACAGGTAAACGGATACCGCGTACACCATTCGAACAAATCCAGGTCCTGAAAAAGAAAATAGAGCTAGCGAAACAAGACTACCAAGCGACAGCAGTTACCTTACCGTTGATTGACGTACTGAAAAGTGAACGAAATGAAATTCTGGCTGATCTTCGTCAGTTCAAAATGTTAATCAATAAGCCTGAACACTGGCAAATGCGCAAAATGCGGCTACGTTATACCGATGAGTATGCATTAGCTCAGATCAAACAGCTGGAAATTGATCTACACAAAATCAATGAAAAAATATCTCATGTAGTTCCCGCGAAACAAACGACTCGTATTGCTGGAGAGATCATTATGTTTGAATCACTGAAAGCAACAGCGATGTCTGATCAACATGGAGAAATTCAACTCAGTGCAGACCAATCGACAGATCATGAAGTAAATGGATAATTTTCAGCCTGCAAGGCTGGAAAAAACAAAACCCTGCTCATGATGGGTCAATGCTACCGTACACGTAATACGATCGTCCCCATTCCAACATGGTTTCCAATATTTTTCGAATAACATACGGCGTCGGTAAGGCTTTATTACTGTCAAAATCACAGGTATTTCTTCATTCATATATGTTTTTTACGCCAATTCAAGTTGAACAGCGTGGATATGCTGTTCTGGTTGGCCATATTCACGCGTGATGAACCCACCTTTAAACCGACCGTTGAGGACAGAACTGTGATCGGATGACGACTTGCAAATCTTAACTATTCCATTCTCTAACTCAGAATTACAACTGGTTCCGGAATTTGTACCCAAATTAAAATCGGGCAAAATGCCGTCAAATAAATAAGGAATATGAGAACGAGGCGCTTTTCCCTTTACGTAATGGGATGGTCGCCCTCCCCAAAACGGCATCTAACGTGTCAAAGGGGCGAATAAGTGTTCCCACAGATGGATAAGAAAGGTGACCGGTATGAAGATCACTTTAATAAGGTGGTAGTTACACAAAATTATATACAGCCTTTCTCTATTGACTATCCTGTTAATCCAAAAGAAGAAAAATTTAAGTAACTTGGATTAAGTTTTTTTAAATGGTGTTACTTTCGAATTTAACAATGTGTCTACTTTTTTGATCATCTTATGATAAGTCATATCATCTTTTGGTCCTAATGACCAAGATGATATCCAATAAGGTGCGACCGCACTGTAGCTTGAATTACCCATATCAGATACAGTTTAAACATACTGCTTAACAAATGCGTATCCGCTTTATCGGGTGAACATCAGTTGCTGCTGAGCGGATACGTCTGGTCTGGAGAAGAGAGCAAATTCCTTGAAGAAACAAAAAATGAACCAGAAATACCATCATTATTACAGATTGATGGCATTAAAGATTTCATAGCTAACCAAAAACCATATCTGAATTCAAACATGACAATAAATAAATTAGCTATGCAGACCGGCATTTCTGCAAGAGAACTGTCTTTCATTATAAATCAGGGATTCGGACAGAATTTTTTTGATTTTATTTGTGATTACAGAATTAATTATACAAAGGATCTGCTGAAACAACCGGAAAAAATAAGAGCAATACTGGATGTGATGTACGATTCAGGGTTTAATTCAAAATCTGTCTTTAACACCGCTTTCAAACAAAAAACGAGCATGACGCCAAGTCAGTACCGAACTACAGCACAGAAGGGATCATAACCACTTAGATTCTGTCTACAAGTAGTTTTCCGTGGTGATGTGCCTCGGTTGTCCAGTAATGCTGGGTCAGATCACTATAAAAATTAGCTCATCTATAAGACATAAATTCAATTTAACCTCATCAACCACAAAACACATCGCTTGCAAAAACATATTTTTATTCGCTGTAAACAGCTGTTGATTGACGTTGAATTAGCTCAAGCGATTCTGCACATATCATCGGGGCTTCATCATATTTTTTTTCAGATAATTCAAGAAGCAATTCGATACCCTTAGCGGCCATTTCTGCCGTCGGAATAGCGACTGTTGTTAATGTGGGTCTTGACTGGCTAGCCAGTTGAATATTGGTAATACTCACTACCGATAAGTCCTGAGGTATTCTGATATTCAGATCCGCAGCAGCATCTAAAACGCCCAGTGCGGGTAAATCGTTTGAAACAAATAATGCACTAATGTCTGGTTTTGTCGATAACAGCTTATAGGCTGCTTCATAGCCCCCATCAAACGAATCAATACAAAATTCAACATGCTGGTCAGAATAAGTCAGTTTTGCTTTATTTAATGTATCAACAAAGCCATCGAAGCGACCACCGTGGATCCCATCTTTTGGGCTTGCAATGATAGCCCCTATCTTCTTATGCCCGAGCAAAATAAGATGCTCCGTTGCTATTTCACCGGCTCGTTTTGAATCAAAAGCAACACAGGGAATACCAGGGTGTTGATCTGGAAACTCCCAAACACTGATCACTACGGGTACGCCTCGATGTTCAATTTCTCGTAGCTGAGAAATATCCATATCCCCTTTATTGGCAACTAATACACCATCTGACAGTGAACCGGCGACTTCATCCAGAAATTGCATTCCACCATCATTTTCATGATCGGTATTACATACCAATAAAAATCGACCATGCTGACGTGCCGCTAAATGGGCTTGAAGCGTGAATTCCGGATAAAAAGGGTTGGTAATGCAGCCAAGCATGAGCGCTAAGGTAGGTGCTTTTTGTTCTACTAGCGCACGCGCGTTGAGGTTAGGTCTGTAACCTTGTTCTGCAACAACCGCCAACACTCGCTCACGGGTTGCTGCACTGACCCTGCCGCGCCCACGAAGAACATTAGTGACTGTTGTTGGCGTCACCCCCGCAAGCGCGGCGACTTCTTTGATCGTTGCCATAAATTCCGCTTATCAGTAGAAAAATCGAATGAGAAATCGAGCTAATGACCCTAAGCAATCAAATAATTTATTGCTATGCCACAAAAAGCAGTCTCAACCCTGTATTTATTCATCACGATGGAGATAAATGCAATCGTACATATTCTTTCCATGATGAAATTGATCTTAACACTCAGTAATGGTTTTTTACTGAGTGGTTTATCGTTACACCATTAGATAATGAATTAAAAACATACAATTGTGACCAAAATCCCATAACAGACCGTTAACAAAAATCCAATTATCTAAAACTGAGATCTTCCGCAGGTTTTTCTGATTTAGCTTGATTTAACGTTAAACCATCAACTGTTAAGGAGATAACTCAAGTGGCAGCTATTACTTTACGCGGTGTTTCAAAAGCATATGGAGACAATGGCCCCGTCGTGTTGCGCAATGTCGATCTTGATATCGACAATCATGAATTCTGCGTATTTCTCGGACCATCAGGCTGTGGCAAATCAACGTTACTACGCATTATTGCAGGTCTAGAAGACCCCACCGATGGCGATGTGAATATCAGTGGCAAGCGAGTTAATGAGGTTGCACCAGCGCAACGCGGTGTTGCCATGGTGTTTCAAAGTTATGCTCTTTTCCCTCATATGACTGTGGCTGAAAATATTGGCTTTGGTTTGAAGTTAGCCAAAACACCGCCAGAGGAAATTGAATGGCGAGTAAAAGAAGCTGCCACCATATTACAGCTCGAACCGTTTATGGATCGGAAACCAAAAGCATTATCTGGCGGTCAACGCCAACGCGTTGCCATTGGTCGCGCTATTGTGCGCGAACCGGGTGTGTTTCTCTTTGATGAACCCTTATCTAACTTAGATGCCACATTGCGCGGTAAAACGCGTTTAGAGATTGCTCGCATCCATGCTCGATTTGATCAATCCAGCACCGTTTATGTTACACATGATCAAATTGAGGCCATGACCTTAGCAGATAAAATAGTCTTACTGAATGCGGGTAAAAACGCCGAAATGTTTGGCAGTGTGGCTCAGGTCGGTGCTCCTCTCGAATTATATCATCGCCCTAATAGCCGTTTTGTGGCCGGTTTTATCGGTGCACCACAAATGAATTTTCTCGATGCCACCGTGATTGATATTACTGACGATGGTGTCCTAGTTCAGTTAACTGGCTCAAAAGACCACATTCTGACTCATAATTCCGGTGCTCATCTGACAGTGGGCCAATCAGTTACTTTAGGTATCAGACCAGAGCATCTTGAGGTCATTGATTCTGATATTTCAGCATCAGAGTCTAACTCCATTTTAACCCGAACGATTTCGCTTATCGAACGTCTCGGAGAACAAACCTATTTGCATCTCCATGATGTCAGTGGCGCAACGCTGATGGCAAAAGTTCAGGGAAATAGTACGTCGAACCCGAAAGACAGTATTCAGATGGTAGTACCAGCAGAATTCTGTCACCTCTTCACCGCTGATGGCCGTGCGGTTAAGCACCTGCAATAACATAACTGGAGACACACATGAACAAAGCATGCCGTTATTCAATTCTATGGGCAACAATGGCGCTAACTACCATTGCAAATGCAGGGACAATCAATGTCAATATTGCATTTAAAGGTGCCAGCCAGCGAACTGTTTGGGAATCGGTGATCAGCGATTTCGAAAAAGCCAACCCAGATGTAAAAGTAAAATCTGCATTTATTGAAGAAGAAGCCTACAAGGTTCAATTGCCTGCTTGGCTTACCACGGTAGCCCCAGATATTGTGAAATGGCATGAAGGCGAACGAATGTCATATTACGCCAATCGTGGTTTGCTTGAAGATCTGTCAGCGGATTGGACAACCAATGGTTGGGATAAACAATTTACCTCATTAAAAGGCGCATCATCTTATAACGGTAAGCAATATGCGCTTCCGACAGACTATTTCTCATGGGGTATGTTTTATCGAAAAGATCTGTTCGATAAAGCAGGTATCAAGGGTGAACCTAGGACATGGGAAGAGTTCCTCGATGCGTGTCAAAAACTGAAAGCAATCGGCGTTACACCGATTGCTGTCGGCGGTCGTGATGCTTGGACTCTCGCTGCCTGGTTTGATTATCTTGATTTCCGCATCAATGGTTATGATTTCCATATCAAATTGATGAAAGGTGAAATTCCTTATACCGACCCCAAAGTTAAAAAAGTATACGCCGAATGGCAAAAGCTGATCGATAACCACTATTTTATCGACAATGCCCTGTCTTACACATTGGATTCGGCTTTGCCGCTGTTCAATCAGGGGCAGGCAGCGATGACATTGATGGGTACATTCTTATCTGCTGGCATTCCGGCCGACATTAAAAACAACACGGGTTACTTCCAGTTCCCCATCATCGATAAAACGATCCCAGTTGCAGAAGATGGTTCTGCGGAATGTTTGAATATCCCAGCCAAGGCTAAGAACAAACCAGATGCACGTCGATTCCTTGCATTTGTCAGCAAACCAGAAGTCAGTGCTCAACTTGCAAAAACCTTTGGCTCATTGCCAGCCAATAACATGTCTCCTGTTCCAGAAGATCCTATTGCGAAGAAAGGCTTTGAAATTCTGTCGACAACCAAAGGCGGCATTGCCCAGTTCTATGATCGCGATATGACCAAAGAAATGGCCGATGAAGGGATGAAAGGCATGCAACGTTTCATCAGTGACCCAACCAAAATTGACGAAATCTTAAGCCAATTAGAGAAAACTCGACAACGGATCTACAAAACAAAATAACCCTGAAAATTGATCTGTTTGTTTAACGAGCGGTCTCATTAATCGGAGACCGCCAGGAGCAAATCATTATGTCTAACACCATCTGTTCTCCCAATTTGGCTAATCATGAGCCAGTAGGAACGTTGTCTATGCCTAAAAAAGCGATTTCATCGCCTTTAGCAAAACGACGCCGCAGAGCCGCATTTTTTTTCATGCTACCTGCCATTCTCGTTTTTGCTATGTATGTTATCTATCCTATTTTCAGCAGCATTATTCTCAGTTTTTATAATTGGGATGGTGTAGCGGATAAAGTGTTTGTTGGCTTTGCCAATTATCAGGAGTTATTCCAAACAGATACGTTTTATACAGCACTTAAAAACAACCTGATTTGGTTATTACTGTTCATGCTAGCACCGCCGATTGGTCTCGCATTGGCGTTGTATCTGAACCAAAATGTACGTGGTATTCGTCTCGTTAAGTCACTTTTCTTCTCGCCATTTGTTCTATCAGGTGTAGTCGTAGGCTTAGTGTTCAGTTGGTTTTTTGATCCGGGCTTTGGATTATTAAAACTGATCATCGGTCATGGTATTCCTGTGCTCGGTGATGAACATTACGCCACGTTCGGTATCATTTTCGCCGCACTGTGGCCTCAGATCCCTTTTTGCATGATTTTATATCTCACCAGTCTCACAGGAATGAACCCGGAAGTGATTGAGGCTGGACGAATGGAAGGTGCTAAAGGATGGTCCTTGCTGTGGCATGTTGTGTTACCGCAACTTCGTCCGGCTACATTTATGTCTATCACCCTCACTGTGATTGGAGCCTTACGAAGTTTTGACTTGATTGCGGTAATGAGTGGCGGTGGCCCCTATGACAGCTCAACCGTATTGGCGTACTTCATGTATGACCAATCAATCAAATATTTCCGATTTGGTTATTCTGCGGCCATTGCCGTGGTGTTATTCCTGATCATGTCAGTCTTCATTACTTATCAATTACGCCACTTGTTGCGTTCTGAATCCTGATCTCGGAGGTAAATTCTATGTATCCATTACCGATAGATAAATGGAAACCGGCAAATCGGAGTTTATATAAATTTTCACTGCCACTGGCTTTAGTCGTTTGGTTATTACCCTTATTAGCGGTCATGTTGACATCCATTCGCTCAACAGAAGAACTCATGCAGGGTAATTATTGGGGATGGCCAAAAGATTTTTCATTATTGGAAAATTATCGCACGGTATTAATTGATTCACCCATGCTTCATTACCTGTGGAATAGTTGCTTAATTACCTTTCCTTCGGTATTAGGCGCAATAGCGCTCTCAGCTACCGCAGGGTTTGCGCTGGCAACATATCCTTTTCGTGGGAATACAGCAATACTGGCAACCTTTGTTGCAGGTAATTTTGTACCCATTCAAATATTAATGATCCCTGTTCGTGACTTAACTTTAAAAATGGGATTATTTAATACAGTAGAGGGATTAATATTCTTTCATATCGCATTTCAAACTGGATTCTGTACTCTATTTCTTCGTAATTTCATTAAGGAATTACCATATGAATTATTTGAAGCGGCCCGAGTTGAAGGAGCAACAGAATGGCAATTATTCTACAAAATAGTATTACCGCTGATCGGCCCTGCATTAGCTGCGTTAGCCATCTTAGTGTTCACTTTTGTTTGGAATGATTATTTCTGGGCGCTGTGTCTCACCCAAGGTGATGATGCCGCACCACTAACTGTGGGTGTAGCTGGGTTAAAAGGTCAATGGACTACCGCATGGAATCTAGTTTCTGCTGGTTCATTACTTGCAGCATTACCTTCCGTACTTATGTTTTTTGCCATGCAGAAATATTTTATTGCCGGACTTACCTTTGGGGCGACTAAAGGTTAACGCAAACTCATATTCAAAATAGAGCGCCCAGCGCGGGCGCTAAATCATTGTAGATATTCAGAGGGCTTTATATGAAAGTTGGTGTGGACTATTATCCGGAGCATTGGGACCCCGCTATTTGGGAACAAGATGCACAGCAAATGAAATCAGCAGGAATTACTATTGTTCGATTAGCTGAATTTGCTTGGTCAAAACTAGAACCAACAGAAGGGATATATGATTTTGATTGGTTAGACAAAGCGATTAAAATACTTAACACACAGGGGATTAAAGTTGTTTTAGGTACGCCTACTGCTACGCCACCAAATTGGCTTGTAGAGAAACATCCCGATATATTACCTATTGACAATAAAAAACAGCCGATATATCCCGGCGTAAGATGTCATCGCTGTTATAACAGCCCATCACTACGTCTGCATACAAATAAAATAATAAAAAAATTGACCCATCATTATGCGAATAATCCCGCAGTAATAGGCTGGCAAACTGATAATGAATTGGCCGCCAATGATTGCCATTGCGAAAATTGTACACTGGAATTCAGGAATTGGCTGGAGCGAAAATATGGCTCGCTGGAGAATATAAATCGGGAATGGGGCACTGTAGTTTGGAGTGGTGATTATACATCATGGTCACAAGTCACAACGCCTCTGGGTGGTTCACCTCACCAGAATCCATCGTTATTGCTTGATTTCCAACGCTTCTCGTCTGATTCAGTAGCTGATTTTAATCGCTTTCAGGCATCCTTGATCCGCGAGAATTGCCCAAATCATTTTGTAACACACAACTTATGGGGCTACCCCGTTGTCACTGATTATTACGATCTCTTCGATGAGATGGACTTCGCTACTGTTGACTATTACCCCAGCACAGATTTAAACGATGATTCTAAGGCGGCTATTTATCATGGTGCGTTGACTCTCGATTTAACCCGTGGTGTTAAACAGAAAAACTTCTGGGTCATGGAACAATTAAGCGGCACACCTGGTTGCTGGAATCCGATGTCACGAGCCCCGTTCCCAGGCATGATCCGAGCTCATGCATGGCAAAGTATCTCGCGGGGAGCAGACGTTATCGTTAACTTCCGCTGGCGTACTGCGCGTATTGGCGCAGAACAATTTTGGCATGGCTTATTAGATCATCATGGGCAGCCGGGTAGACGTTTTTCAGAGTTCAAGAAATTCTCAGAAGAAGTCGCACAATTGTCAGATTTACTGGATGGTACTTCGCTTAAAAATGATGTCGCGATGTTGTTCTCTCACGAACAACATAATGCTTTTAAGATCCAACCTCAGTCAGATGGTTTTGATTATCTGAATAATTTCAAACAGCTACATCGAACTTTAGTAAAACAAGGTGTCGGCGTTGATGTCATTAATTGGATTGAGGATATTGAAGATTACAAGCTCGTGATCGCACCTTATCTGTTCCTTGAAAATGACCTTGTCGTATCAAAATTAGAAACCTACGCGAAAAATGGCGGTACGCTGATATTAACCACCCGAACAGGCGTTAAAAACATGCATAACGTCTGTCAGCCAGAGCGCTTACCCGGCCAATTGAGCAAAATTGCTGGTATCCAAGTTGAAGAGTACGACCCTGTTGGTACAGATGTGCAGAAAATTGTATTACGCACAAACGAAGAAGTTAGCTGCTTCCAATGGTGTGATGTCATCAATTTGAGTACCGCAGAAACAATTGGACTTTACGCTAGTGAATACTATTCTGGTCAAGCGGCGATCACTCGCAATCAATTTGGTAACGGTGTGGTCTATTACATCGGCTCTGTGCTCAATGATGTAGGCTACGAACGATTATTTTCCCAGATCATTCAGGAATGCCAGATTGAATCTACCGGCAACTTACCAACAGGAGTGGAGCTTTCGGTAAGAAGTAGCGATAACAAACGTATTTTGTTTGCCTTAAACCTAACCAAAGAAAAGAAGCAAATTACGTTAACCCCACGAACCAGAAAATGTGCGTTTAGTGGCCAATCGGTTGATTTAGACTTAATTTTGGAACCGGGTGATGTTCGCGTGATGATTGAAGAGATGAGTTAATTTCTTTTGTTAAGAATATGAAAAAACGCCTCCAGCTGAGGTCAGAGTTCGAATAGCACTCTGTTCTCTGCATTTTCACCGCACTCAAATCGAGTGCGGCTTTTTATGTACCTCTTACACGTTCTTGTTATCACAGCTTCTCGGATATACGATACATGTACGTTTCATACATAAAGTGCTTTATGGGTATTGTAAAAATTAGCGATGAACTCCACGAAGAGCTGCGCAAAGCCAGTTCAGCAATGGTTCGTTCAATCAATTCGCAAGCCGAATATTGGATCAAAATGGGTATGTTGGCCGAAACCAACCCAACCATGACTTACAGTGAAATTATTCGTGAACAGCTTCGACTGGTTGATGTGAAGTTAAGTGATGCGATCAATGAATGAGATTGTACTTAAAACTAATGATGAACTTGATTTAATGCGTGAGTCTGGCCGCCTCTTAGCCTCGGTATTCGCTTATCTTGACCCGTTTATACAACCGGGGATCTCGACCATGAAAATTAATGATCTGGTTGAAGACTTCATTACCAATACGCTGAATGCCCGCCCTGCTAGTAAGGGGCAATACGACTTCCCTTTTGTTCTCAACACGTCAGTGAATGAAGTAGTTTGTCATGGCATGCCTTCAGAAACTCATATTCTGAAAGCTGGCGATATTGTAAATGTTGATATCACGCTAGAAAAGAACGGCTTTATCGCAGACTCCAGCAAAATGTATATGGTTGGCGAGGTTTCCCCTCTAGCTAAGCGGTTGGTGGATAAAACCTATGAGGCCATGTGGCAAGGCATTCGTGCTGTAAAACCGGGGGCAACACTGGGTGATATTGGTTATGCCATACAAAAATTTGCAGCTATCAACAATTACTCGGTAGTGCGCGAATATTGCGGCCATGGCATCGGCAAAGAGATGCATGAAGAACCAGCTGTTCTGCATTATGGTACACCCAATTCAGGCATCGTGCTCAAAGAAGGAATGACCTTCACCATTGAACCCATGATCAACCAAGGTGAAGCAAAAGTGAAACTCAAACGTGATGGCTGGACTGTAGTAACCAGAGACAAAAAGCTCTCTGCTCAGTGGGAACATACTGTCGCAGTAACAGCGGATGGTTATGAGGTTTTGACCTTACGAACAGATGAATGTCTTTAATTGCTAAACAATATGTTGATTGAAAAAAGAAAGCCCTGTCGGCACAGGGCAAAACATGTTTCACAGGATTTATTTTTCCAACGTCACTATATTCAAAATATTAGAATTAAGTAGGCTGTTACAACCAACAGAGAAGTCCAAATTCTTCGTTTTTATCAAACATCTCAACTCTCCAATTTCTATCTATAATTGAAAAATTTAGAAAATTCTCGAATTGCAAAATCTCCTACATTTTTGAAAGTTGCCGAGACACAATCAATGTGAGTAAGTGCGGAGGCTTTTTCACATCGACTGTAATTAACGCATAATCCGCTCCCTTATTTAACTCGAGGCCGAACTTACCAGCGATAAGTTTCAGGTCTGTATCTGCATCTTCGATTTGATTGAATGTCGTTGTCCAGTACTTCGCGCCTTCCCCTGTTTGTTCTGACATTCCAACCCATAACATACCAGACTCTCCGGTATCACTTTTTCGAAGAAACTTGCTCTCCATGAATCGAAGCTGATAGCATTCGTTAGAAACAGATCCGGATTCTGCCATGCTTTTTAGTTCTAAATCGTTGTATTTAATCTTGTATCCTGTCGTATCAATCGCATTTTTCATGGCCTCTAGACGATACTTCACACCACGCAATGAGAATGGTTCAGGCCCTTGCTTTTGGGCGAGGATATAAAATTCTGCATCCCGTTTATCTACGATATCGCTTAACGCACTAATATCGTCTTGGGTAGTCGTAAATTATTCAGCGTCAATATAGCGACTTTCATCATTAAATCGGTACATAGTTTGTCGAATAATAAGCAATAATCGTGATTTAAATGTGGAGGCAGATTGTTCCAATCAATTCGTTTAATTCAAGCATGTTATTAAAAATGCCCTTTTACATTTTCTACACTCTTTAAAAATCAACCAACATCAAGCTGAAAAGAAATATAAAGCATTAATTTGTCTTCAAAGTTACTTAAATCTAAATTGGTTAATTCTGAAACTCTTTTCAGTCTATACTCTAATGTATTACGATGAATATACAGTTTTTCTGAGGTAATTGTTGGTGATGTGTTGTTATTGAACCAATAAATCAGAGTTTTGTAGAGAGTACCATTAGTATCTTTTTCTTTTATTTTCTGTATCGGTTCAAGGAGTCGCATTCCCTGCCACCCCCCCCCTAAAGCATCAACCAATACAGGAAACTCCAAATCAAAATAACTAAAGCAACCGTCTTCAGATAATCTTCTTTTCCCAACTTTTAGTGTTGATTTCGCAGTTTGATAAGATTCATATATTCCTCCATCGCCGTCAATATAATTACCAATGGCAAAATTAATTTTAATATTTAATGATTCATTTATTCGCTTGGCAAGATTAATGTATTTGTTTTTTAATGAGTAAAACTCTTTTTTGCTATCAGTATATTTAATTGATTTAAGTATCACAATTTCAGTTAATGAAACGATAGCAATCAAATCATCTTCAGTCAAATCTTCGACATGATTTAGAAGCGCTTTAAGTTCAGAGATAGCAGTTGTAACACCAAGCTGTCCACTGCTAACCTCTCCGATTATAACCAGACGATGTTTTTTTAAATCAATATCTAATGTATTGGATAAATCAACGATGTTATTAGAATAAGTTCTATTTCTAATTAAACTTAATGCTAACTCTTCACGTAAACGAGAGTTTTGCTCAAAAGATTGCTGCATTCTTGCTTGCTCAATAATCATTTCAGCAATCTTGGCAACAAGAGCGCCATAGTGATGTAGTTGTTCTGGATTGCCAGTTAAACCAAGCACTCCAACAATTTCATTTCCAACCCACAATGGGATGTTAACTCCAGGCTTTACCCCTTTTAATGTTTTCAATGAATTTTCGTCAATATTAACTATGCGTTGTTGCGACAAAACGAGTAAAGCACCTTCATGTCTTTGGCCAATGCGTTCGAGATCACCGCTCCATATTATGATTCCAAATTCATCCATAATGTTTACGTTAAAGTCAATAACACTCATTGTCTTTTCAACAATCATTCTGGCTAAATGCGAATCTAAAAATGTAGACATATAACCTCTTATAATCAAAAAAAGCTTGGTCTTTCGACCAAACTTTAATAGTACCGTTTATAATACGGAATTATCTTAATTAACAGTGATAATACGACATAAATTTGATGAGCCGCAATCAAATCCTCTTCCACTGTGTGTAATCACAGCTTTATCTCCTGCATTCAAATAGCCTTTTGAGATCAGTAATCGAACAGCTTTTACCTCGAAATCAGAATAATCATCATTAAACATCACTGGAATTACTCCACGGTACAATGAGACTTGTGATAACGTTTTTTCGTTATTTGACAAAGCGTAAATAGGCAAACCAGAGCTGATTCGAGACATCAATAATGGTGTTAAACCCGTCTCAGTCAAAGCAATAACGCCTTTGACCCCGTCCAGATGGTTTGCCGTATACATTGCAGACAAAGCTGTTGCCTCTTCAATTGTGTCGAATGTTCGATTCAATCGGTGCTGTGAGACATTTATGCTAGGAATTTTCTCTGCACCCTGACAAACGTCATTCATGGTTGAAACAGTTGCAATTGGAAAATTTCCTGCTGCTGTTTCAGCCGATAGCATGACCGCATCGGTGCCATCTAAAACAGCATTTGCTACGTCTAATACTTCAGCTCTGGTTGGCATGGAGTTATTTATCATTGACTCCATCATCTGTGTTGCAGTTATAACAACTTTATTGAGTTGCCTTGCACGCTTAATTAATTTTTTTTGAACACCAGCAAGTTCATAGTCGCCAATTTCAACACCTAAATCGCCTCTAGCAACCATTATCACATCTGAAGCCATAATGATGTCATCGATAGCCTCATCAGTTGCGACTACTTCAGCTCGTTCAACCTTTGCAACAATTTTTGCATTACAACCAGCGGCGTTAATCAATGAACGAGCAAGATTTAAATCATTAGCTGATCGAGGAAATGAAACAGCCAAATAATCCACATTCATTTTTGCTGCTGTTAGAATATCATTCTTATCTTTTTCAGTTAAAGCATCAGCAGATAAGCCACCGCCTAACTTATTAATACCTTTATTATTTGATATGGCTCCACCGACCAATACATTAGTAATAATCTCATGTGAGTTTATCTCTAAAACTTTGAGTCTGATTCTACCATCATCAATTAACAAAATATCATCAGAATTAATATCATTAATAAGATCTTTATAATCAACACCGACTCTACTCTTATCTCCCATTCCCTTGGGTAAATCAGTATCAAGAATAAATTTCTCGCCTACATTTAAGAACTCCTTTCCCTCTTTAAAGGTTGAAATTCTAATTTTAGGACCTTGAAGATCACCTAATATAGCAACATATTTATTATTGTCTCGCGCAATATTACGAACAATTTCAGCTCTATTAACATGTTCCTCTGCCGTACCATGCGAAAAGTTAAACCTTAGAACATTAGCACCAGCTGAAATAACTCTTTCTAAGGTAGAAATGGAATCTGTCGCGGGACCTAACGTTGCAACAATTTTTGTACGTCTTAATGAATTCATACATACCACCTTAAACCATTGCAACTTTTAATAATCGCCCAATATTTTCACACGCACGCTCCATGTTTATGGCTCCATTTTTTAACAACGCATCAATAGAGCTAGCGTTTGGAATAATTCCAAAAATGGCATCTATACCTTCATCATGTAAAATATCAACTCCGGCACCGATACAACCAGAAACTGCAATGACTGGAATATTTTTCTCTTTGGCTACTTGAGCAACTCCAAATGGAGTCTTACCAAATTTAGTTTGGAAATCAATACGTCCCTCACCAGTAAAACAGAGATCTGCATTAGCTAGTTTCTCTCTTAATCCAGTATATTCAACAACGATATCAATACCTCGTTTTAACTGACATTTAGTGAATGCCATCAATCCAGCCCCCATACCGCCAGCTGCTCCTGCACCAGGAATATCTGCAACATTACGAGATAATTGATTATTAATGATGTTTGCATAATGAGACAGATTTCTATCTAACGCCTCTACCATTTCTGGTGTAGCACCTTTCTGTGGACCAAACACAGCTGATGCACCATGTTCACCACACAGAGGATTAGTTACGTCACACGCAACAATCAATTCAACTTCATTTAATCTGTTATCAAAACATGACATGTCGATGGCGTTTATCTTATTTAGCTCACCACCACCAAAACCAATTTCAGAACCGCTCTTATCATAAAACTTAACCCCCAAGGCCATTGCCATACCAGCACCACCATCATTTGTGGCACTACCTCCGATGCCTAGAATGATTTTTTTAATACCTTGATCTAAACAATCTTTAATTAATTGGCCTGTTCCATAAGTTGTCGTTTTCAGCGGGTTTTTTGTTTCAGCATTAACAAAATGAATACCACTAGCAGCAGCCATTTCAATAACACCAATTTGTCCACACCCCATAATTCCGTAACTAGCTTCGACAGGTTTACCTAATGGTCCTGTAACTGTAATTGACCTAATGCTTCCATTAGTAGCATCGACTAAAGATTGAACAGTACCCTCTCCACCGTCAGCCATAGGCACATGAATATAATTCGCATCAGGGAAAATCTTTTTAAGACCAGATTCCATAGCTAAGCATACTTCTTTTGCTGTCATACTTTCTTTAAAAGAGTCAGGAGCAAGAACAAATGTTTTTTTTGATTTCATGATTAGAAAACCTAATATTACTTAAGAATAAAACCATATAGAATTGTTGCTAAAAGAGTCATTGAGCCACCGACTATTACTTCATATGGGAATATAGACATACGTTGCTTAATTGACATATTCATACTATTTGCTGTTACATGAAAATAAGTCCCGTGAGGTAAAGCATCAATTACAGTTGCGCCTGTATGCACCATAACCGCCGCCGCAACCGATGAAATACCAACATGAGAAATCGCATTACCGAATGTGCCAGTAGCAAGAATAACACCTGTTGATGTCGATGCTGTTGCACCAGCCATTAATATTCCTGAGATTGGAGCCAAGAAAGTACCTGAAATTCCGGCTACTTCTATGATATGAACAACCTGTGCTGATAAATCTGATGCAGCAATTAATCCGGCAATGGCTCCTGCTCCAATTAATATCAAAACTGTTGGAGTCATACGGTCTAAACCAATTGATGAATAAGCAACAATTTTATTTTTCATTCCCATAGCAAACAGCCCAATGATTCCTGCCAGTGGCAGTACATACATTGCATCCAATTTCATTTTTGCTAATTCAGGAATATGAAGAATTGAGCCAATCGGGTTAACCATTAGTAAAGTAATTGCAACTATAGGAGCTATAATCGCTTTATTTAATGGTGGCAATTCTTTTTTTACTTCATGAGATCCAAGCTGAGCGACTTCGTGATCAGTGACTTGAACTCCTTTATGCTTAATAATGCTAGCAATTATTATTGTAACAATTAATCCAACTGCTGCCGCTGAATAACCGGCAATCATTACATCACTTAAACTAATGTGAAAGCCATTAGCTGCCGCAATTGCATTTGGGTTAGGAGAAATAATATTTCCTGCTTTTCCACCACCAGACAACGCAAGTAATAGTCCAATTTTTGATACACCAATTTTATTGCCAACAGACAATGCAATTGGTGCAACAATTAGAACTGCTACTGGAATAAAAACCCCTATAGAGGTTATAATCATGGTGGCTAAAGCCAATGCAATTATTGCTTTACTTTCACCAAATTTTTTAACTATTGTATCTGCAATCGTTTCTGCTGCACCTGATTCCATCATTACACCAGCTAAAATACCTGCTGCGAGAACACGAATTACCGTACCCATAACACTTTGAGTTCCAGTCGTAAGCATTGTTACGATTTGAGGTAGATCAGCACCACCAATTATTGCACCACAAATTGCGCCAAAGAATAAGGAATAAACTGGGTTAAATTTTTTCAGTATCAGAACTATTGCCAGAAATAATCCGAACAATGCGCCGTACCAAGCTAATGGAGCGATAGCAGGCATAATCAAATTCCCTTATTAATTGTTGATGTTTAGTTATGTGGAATGGCAATGACTATCCTACTTTCATGTTGGGGTGATTAAATATGATAAGCAATGCCATTCCGAACAAAATAAATTGTATTAATTTATGACTTTAAAAAAAAGGTGGAAACGCACAAATCTGTTTTCATATAAATATATAAATTTATAAAAACGCACAAACAATCAAGACCATGATCACGTATATTGAACAGAAAAGAGCTAATTGAAGTTAAATTTATCACTGTGGTAATTGCTAAAACTCTCTTTCAAAGGGATGCGTCACGGAAGCGTTAACCCATATCATTAATAGCGAATAGGGCTTTTAGAATCCAAATGTGAAATCGTGATTTCTGCTGATTTCTAAAATTGGGTTAACAGTCAGTTTGTGAATGTTCTCCTTAGATATTAATGAAAGACATTTGGGGGTAGGAAGGCGTTAGTTCTGAACTAACGCGCCAATGTCGGATAGGCGACACCTGCTACCAAGTGCCGCCCTCCTAAGAACCGTACGTGCAACTTTCACTATATACGGCTCAAGCCTCCGCTAAGGTATATTACGTTACCCTGCAATTTCTCTTAAGCAGCCAAAACAGGATCAAACCAAGTGTTTCTGCTTTCCTTTTTCAGTTTCCTCTCGACCAAATAAGATTGGTACTGAGGATTGAATGGCGTTGCTGCACTCCTGATTTTCACATGCCTTTTTATCGACGTTTAAGCTCTCTGAACCAGATTAAAGTGACAATTCATATTGGCGATTTTCTGCCAACCGTGAAATTGCCATTCACCTCTGCTGTTCATGTAGTATTTTCGACGTACCCAGTCTTTGTTTTTCGTTGGGTGATGTCTTACCGCCCATAGCCATAACAACCAGAAAAGTTGATGGACTACATAACCGAAAATTCGCTTTGCCACACAATGACGATAATAATTCGCCCAACCTCTCAGCTTCGAATTCAATATTTGAATCAGATCGTTTACTGACGTAGTTGCGTGTTTTCTGATGAGTTCGCTCAAATTGCTCAAGAATGACAGTACATTGCTCTTGCTGGGTTTGATCAGCAGTTTGCCCTTGTACTTTCTGAGATTGAACCCCAGAAAATCAAAACTATCATTAATGTGGGTGATATGCGTTTTCTCTTCAGAAAGTGTTAAGCCCCTTTCTTGTAGAAAACCAATGAGCTGCGGTTTGACTTCGTTCAGCAGGACTTCTTGCAAAATTCCTGTGATCACAAAATCATCTGCGTATCCGATAAAGTGGAGCTTATCGCCAGTTTTACGCGCTATCGACTTGACCAGTTTTTCTAAACCAGCCAGTGTCAGTAACATCAGCGTTGGGGAGATGATGAAAATTTTTATCCGCTTTTGCCTCAGTGTTCATCATGCCAGAATCACTGTTCTCATTACACAGAAGCCTTTTCAACGCATTGATTTTCTTAATCTTGACAACCATTCCCTTTTTCTCCGGGAGAGGCTATGTATGCCAAGAAAATTGCAATACGTAAAATCCGTGAAATTCTGCGACTCCGGCTTGAGGCTAGCTTATCTGTCCAGCAAATCAACGCCAGCTCCAAACCTCGATAAACAAAAGATAACTACAATCTATACGCGTTAACCACCTTTTTCATATTGTCAGAAATTTCAGTTAACTCATTCGCTAAATCAGCTGTTTCATTGGCAGCCTGTGTGTTTTCATCCACCATTTGAGCAACATTTTCTACTTGTTGAGCAATGGAATTAGTGGCAGCGCCTTGTTCACGAATAGCATGCGAGATATCCGCAACCAATGAGACACTTTCGGCTGCTACACGACATATTTCTTCCATGGTGTCATTAGCCTGACTCGCGCCTTCAACGCCTTGAACTACTTTTTCTGTCGCTTCTTGCATGCGTTTCACCGCAGAAGCAGATACATTCTGGATCGAGGTGATGATATCGCCGATTTCTTTGGTCGAGGTTGCTGTTCTTGCCGCCAGTGTGCGAACCTCATCAGCAACAACAGCAAATCCACGCCCTTGCTCACCGGCACGCGCTGCTTCAATTGCTGCATTCAGTGCTAACAAGTTGGTTTGTTCTGCCACAGCACGAATGATATTAATGACAGATTCAATTTCACGCCCTTTCGCTTCTAGTTGCTTGATGTCTTCCGCTGCTTTATCCACTGCTTCAGCGATTGCATGGATATTATTGACCGTATGAGAAATAACTTCTTGTCCTGCTTCAGCCTTATGACCTACTTCACTAGATTGATCGCTGGTTGATTTTGCCTGATCAGCAACATGATTAATACTAACGGTCATTTCCTCAACGGAAGCCGCCATGTGTGAGGTCGATGTATTTTGTGAACCTGAACCTTCAGATACTTTGATAGCTGATTGCTGTAGCTGCGAGGCACTGATAGACACTTGTTCAGCCCCACTTAGTAACTCACGCAAGTTATTCTGCATTTTACTGATCAACTGATTAAATGCTTTCAGCATATTGCTGATTTCATCACTACCACTCACCTCTGCACGTAAAGTGAAATCTAAAGTATCTTCAATGCGTGCAATTGTTGAATTAGCAGAATGTAGTCCACGGCTGATCTGACGATAAATAAACCAACCTGTTAATACCAGAAATCCCGTAATAGCCAGTGTAGAGAAGAAAAGGATCCACTTTGCACCTTCATAATTATCTTTACCGGAAGTATCAACATCTTTCGCCAGCTTATAGTTATATTGCACATCATCAGCAATAGTTGTGGATACTTCGTCTGCGATCTTAGCTAAAATAGTTAATTCATTCAAAGCCTCTGCTGTCTTATTCTGTCGGGAATAATCTAAAACAACTGCTGACTGTTTTTCATAAGATTCTGCTGCATTCTTTGCTTTGAGAAATAGCTGGCGATCTTGCTCATCGCTAATTAGTTGCTCATAAGCCGAAAATGACTTATTTGTGGCTTTCATTTTTTCAGAAAATTTTTGTTCATCAATCTTCTTTTTATCCGCAGAAGTATCTGTAACATGATTTCTAATGGCTATTCTTGCTTCTAGAAACCGTATATTGGCTTCATTAAGTGCATTAAAACTTGGTAGTGTGTTGTCAATAACACCACGCATTCCGTCATTGATAACGTTTATGCGTGAAAGACTAATTATGTTTATACCAATACAACCCACAAAACCTATCGTAATTAATAAAGTTAATTTATGAGAAATATTCATAATTCACTCCAAGTACCATGTATATAATTTTTTTAATGCAGCATTAAATACTACTTATTTTGTTGCAATTATAAGCCTACATTATCTATTAAAAATTTCTAGCTTGAAGTTGACTATATTGATTATGTCTGTGTGTAAACGTATTCATTATGTGATCGATATTGCATCATTTTGAATTTTCCACTAATACAAATCAGACCCTTCAAGGGCATTCAAAACATCAGAAAGTGTCTATGACTGATCTAAAATAAGTAGATCTCGTACCATCAACCGAACTGAAATGGAAACACATCAAATGAGTGAGCTGAACGAAAAATTGGGTAACTAATATCCACTAGTCTTAACATCGTGGCGAGTGAAATTGGTAAACCAATCGGGGTATATTTTCAATACTTGGAAAAGCAATCTATACGGTGAAACGGTGCATCGTTAATTCCGTAAACTCACGAAAAACTGAAGGAGACGCGGCTACAATTATCTCGACTTTATTAGAATTAATAATTTTTATAAACTCACATTTTAAAGGCATGTGTTTTTAATTAACGTCATCACTCCCTCAATATTATCCATTTTAGCCGCTTTTATAAATTCAAGAGCTTGATGGAGGTATATTTGATTGTGACTTATATTTTTCGTAAAAACCTGGATAACATTAACTACATGTTCAATAGAGAATTTTTCATTATAGTAGCCTGAAATTCCAATTAATAATGATTTTGTCATAGCCACCTGCAAAACAAGTAAAATGTACTTATCATAAATAGAATAATTTGCAGTTAGTCCATTACTATGGGAAACATGAGGAAATATTTCTTTCAGCATATGATTGACGATATAATTTTCAAAAACATAGTCATGCTCAATCATGAGAGGGCTATAATACTTAAAGTAAGCATTTTTATATTCCACAACCGAATTCTGAAATAAATAATCTCCCGTCAAATATAACCCTTGCTCAAACTTATTGACATATTCACGATATCTATCGCTTATGAAACGGTCATTAAGACTATAATCAAGAAGTATTTTTACTGCCTGAAGCTGAGAGGTATGATCTGAATCATAACTATCGAATTTTTTTAATAAATCATTAATGAATGGCTTATTAAAATCAGCAATTACGCACTCAATATCAGCCATTCTATCTTCATGGTTAATCAAATCTAAAGCCAAGCAAAATTCGCCCATGACGAGCAGCCTCTGCCATACTGTAAACATTCTATTTTGCATTAAATCAATGCAAAATTGTCTACTCTCTTTGAAGAACAGATATTTGTCATTTCCCCTTGTGTGCAATGTATTCACTCTATAATTATTAATGTTTTTTTCACTATAACCAGCATTGATTAACCGAATAGGATCTTTATTTAAAAGGACAAGTCTAGCTGCTTCAGGACAGGATACACATAGGTATCGTTCTAAAACACTATCTACAACATTAATGACTCGCGGATAGGTTGAGCAAGTTTGTGATAAAAAACTTTCTGATAGATTTTTTTGAATAAAACACAATCTTTCACCAGTAAGAAATGAGCATGCATTATTATTTAACTTTACAAAAGCATAAGGAATGTAATTTGAAATCCCGATATTATTCTCATTGCGAACAATATTATTACGAAATGATTCTTTCAAAATATCGATGTCACATGATTTGTATTTATTATAGGTTTCTTCATCAATAACAACGTCCCAACCAATACAACAACTATCTGGACAATCGGAAGCTATACATTTAAAACCACTAAAATATTGTGGTTCAATTATTTCAAGCAAGTCACTCATACAAATCTCCGAATGTAAAAACCAACAAAAATTAGTATTGGCAAAGGAATAACATCGAGAATAAGATAAAAAATAATTTAAAAATATGGCATTGAAAAATACATTGTTTATTGTTTACCTGACTTTGCTCTATTTACTTAGGTAAATTAACGACAGATAGATTAAAAACAAAGAACATCCAACATTCCCAGATAAAAACATTTTCAGAAAGTGATTATATCCAACCACTATCTGCTAATAATTTTGCCTGAAAGAGCAACAGGCCCTAGATACTATAAATTATCATTAAATAGTATCTACTGCTGGGCCTTTACTTTCCATTGGTATAAAAATCGTTACCCAAGAAGAGAAATACGTCCAGTGCGCATTGCGGCAATTACACCGCCATCAATTAACAGATCAGCTCCAGTCATAAATGCGCTGTCACGCTCCAGCATGAAATTCGCAGTAGCAGCAATCTCATCCACAGTACCTACACGTTTAGCTGCACATTGATCTACCATTTTCTGATAAATATCTTTGCCTGGGCCACTCATCTCATCTCTTGCCAATGGTGTAAGGATAATGCCTGGACTGATTGAGTTAACACGAGCGCCTTTATCTCCCCACGAGGTGGCTGCGGCACGCTGAATGTGTAACTGATTAGCTTTCTTCGACATTCCATAAGCATAACCAGAGTCTTGAATGGCTGTAATGAAAGGAAGTTGCAACAGTTCTTCAGTGGGTGTCGTTAACAAAGCTTGCTGCTGCGCATCTTGAATTGGAAACATGTAACCAGCCATGCTAGAGACAACCAGTCCTGCGCCACCAGAAGCAATCACATTAGCAAACTCATCTAAGACAACAGCAGTCCCATATAAATCAACCTTTAAAATAGCTTCCGGTGATGCTTGAACTGGAGATAAACCCGCTGTGTGAACGACTTGTAACACAGAGCCTAGCGCTGATGCATGTATAGCAAGAGCTTTTACTTGCTCTCTTTTGGATACATCTACTAGTCGGACACTTACTTCATGACCTGCGTCTTCGAGAGTGGTTTTGGCATTTTGCAGATTTTGCTCGCTGTAATCAGCTAACAGGATCTGTTTGCCAGCACCTTGTCTACGGGCGATAGCGACACCAATTGCACCAGCACCAATAATTACTATTACATTTTTATTCATATTCCCTCCAAATAAAAGACCACCGGTCTTTATGTATTGAAAACTTAACAGACCAATGGTATCTTTGTCAATAGGAGGTGAATAATGACAATTTCCAGTAAAAACGAATTTTGCAGAGCCAGAACAGAAGAACAACGTCAGCAACGACGAACACATATCCTTGGGATAACAAAAGAAATGCTTCAAGATCGTCGTTTGGCTGATCTTAGTTTCAATGAAATTGCAAAACGTGTTGGTCTTGCTAAATCTAATATCATGCGTTATTTCGATTCACGCGAGTCCATACTACTCACATTGCTCTTAGCGGAATACGATGACTGGGTCAAAGAAGTTGAATATGCTCTAGAAAACAGAAATAACACGCCCCCTGTTGAACTCTTGTCCGAAGTGCTTTCAAGTACCATTATGGCTCGTTCATTGATGTGTGAACTTCTGAGTGCGGCACCAATGGTGTTGGAACACAATGTTTCGACAGAGGAAATCATCAAATTTAAACTATCTATACAAACCTCTATTCGCAGGCTAATGACTATAATCTCCTCTTATTTAGGTGAGTGGGATGCAATAAAAACGGGTATTTTTGTTAGTGAATTTCACGCCTGCGTGACGCATACCTGGTCTCTAGTCAATCCGTCACCTGCGCTGAAGACCGCATATATAACCTGTCCAGATATTGCAGTTTTGTCTTTTCCGGCACATATAGTGGTAAGAGAGACAATTGCTACGCTGATTGTCGGATTGAACTATCGGCAACCGAATTGGGATGCCAACTCACATTTTAAAAAGTAACTATTGGCAATTTGACTGTGAATTAATTTTTGGCTATTTGCTTTTATCTTCGCTAAAAAAACAAACTTATTCACAGTTAACTATGCATTGATGTAGGGCTTGTCAATTATATTTGGCAATATAGGTATATATAATGCAAATATCTGAAAAATTAGCAGAAAAACTACTATTGTGGATTGAATCTGAAACTACATTTACTAGCGATAATCGGCTTCTCTTTGCATACGATTTTATTGATCAGTATATGTATGAGCATGGTTTTTTTATCAATATTCATATACTTCGGGAATTAATATATACACATAGTAAAAACCATAAATTACTACAGTTAAAATATACTACTCTCATAGAGAGCAGACTTAAACTATTCGTTGACATATTATAGACAAATGCATTACTTAATAGTATTTGATTAACAAAATTAAATGACTTTAAAATTTATTTGGCGGTTTGCAAAATCACAACTCCTGCCGTTTAGCATCGAAAAATAAGATTAAGAAAACATATAACCTGCCAATTTGGATATTAATACAAATTGTAACCAGTGAATGTTTTTCACCATCATATGAGAACCAAAATGTGGAATTGTTATTCCATGCCCATTATTAAAGTTGACCTAGCAGTCAATTTCTGAATATTCTTCTTATGGATGAATTAAACTCATTTGGAACAAGTGCCATTTAGAGAAAAGGCAAAGGTATAGCCACATCTATCAACGAATTTCTGCTTATATCGGCACGACTTAACATCACCAACTTTATAGTTTGAACACCCATAAAATGAGCTATATGGCCCCTTTCAAATTGAGAGGTCATCACCACATTCAGGACAAACAGGTACGCTGGTTTTACAGCTTTCATTAATACACGTACGAACACCTTTTTGCTCACACATTACTGAATGACAGCGAGGACACGCATTTTAAATATGGGTACAGAGTGGAAAATTGGTGCAGCCAATGAAATGATTGGATGTTATGGCAATGGCCAGTGAGACGTCACCCGACTAAAAGTCGGCACTAGGTCGGTCGGAAATACTTTCTGAACCGAAAAGGGGAAAGGTAATTTCATAGTTGGCAGAAAACCGCGAACATGGATTGTCAACTGAACTTGATCCAAATAACCCAAACGCCGATAAAACGGCATGTAAAAATCAGAAGTGAAGCAACGCTTTACGATCTTCAATACCAATCCTATTTGGCTGAGAGAAAAAAGCAGAAACTCTTGGTTTGAGCCTGTATTAGCCGTTTTATAAGAGAAATTGCTGGGTAACGTAATGCCTGTGGAGGCTTAAGCCGTATATAGTGAAAGTTGCACGTACTGTTCTTAGGAGGGGACTCTTGGTAACAGGTGTCGCCTATCCGACAAAAGCAAGTTTGAATCTCAACTATATACATATCATTCGGATTAATCCATGTACCCTCTTACCGGTCAAATCGTAATGCATTCACAACAATGTCGAAAGCAGGCGACATTTTCCGGCTTGGATAATACAAATGGTAGCCAGAAAATGTTTTTGACCATTCTGTGAGAACGGGTATTAATTTACCTTGTTGAATATATGGCTCCACAATATCACTAAAAAATAGACCTAGACCAAAACTGTTCAATGTAGCATCTAATGCCAAATCGCCACCATTCAACACAAGCTGGCCATCAACTCGCACTTTTACTTCTTCATCATCTTTTTCAAATTCCCAGACGTAGAGCCCCCCAGATGTAATTAGTCGGATATTGATGCAATTGTGATGAATTAATTCCTTCGGGTGTCTTGGGATCTGTTTATGTAGAAAGTATTCTGGAGAACCAACAACCGAAAACCGGATATCGGGTCCAATTCGCACCGCGAACATATCTTTCGCGACCTGCTCCGCCAAACGAACGCCTGCGTCAAATCGTTCAGCAGCGATATCTGTCATACCGTTATCCACGACAATCTCCAATTTTATATCCGGATACTGTGCAATTACAGGCTTCAATTTTGGCCAGATAATCGTGGTAGCAGCATGACTGGATGTAGAAATACGCACTACACCAGCAGGCTTATCGCGTAATGTCACAAATGACTGTATCTCATTTTCTAATTCAGAAAGACGAGGTCTCAGCATAGAAATTAATTGCTGGCCAGCTTCAGTCGGAGAAACACTTCGGGTCGTTCGGATGAGTAACCTCACACCTAGTCGCGCCTCCAGACCTTTAAGTGCCTGACTCAATGCGGGTTGTGAGATACCAAGTCGAGCCGCAGCTTTTGTGAAGCTTCGCTCCTGTGCAACAACCATGAACGCAGATAAATCGTTGAAGTTTTCTCGCAGCATTAATAATCTCAGCTTATAAGTCCAGGAAAATATTAGCACCTAATCAAATTAATTACAGTGTATTAAAATTTAATCACTGGATATTTCTGAATTGCAACGGATCGGAGTCAGTAATGCAAAAACGAAAATTAGGCTGTAACGGACCAGAAGTTTCTTGTTTGGGATTAGGATGTATGAACCTAAACTGGGCTTATGGTCCTGTGACGGAGAAAAGTAAAGCCATTCAGCTTATTCGGTCGGCTTATGAATCTGGTATTAATTTTTTTGATACAGCTGAAATTTATGGCCCTTTTGATAATGAATCCGTTGTGGGTGAAGCGTTGGCGCCATTTCGAGATGAGGTGATTATTGCCACTAAATTTGGTTTTAATATTCATCGCGACACCCGTGAAATCTCAGGGCTAAACAGTCGACCAGAACACATTCGCCAAGTAGTTGATGCATCACTAAAACGCCTGAGAACCGATCATATTGATCTACTGTATCAACATCGGGTTGATCCTAATGTACCCATTGAAGATGTTGCTGGTGCCGTCAAAGACCTGATTCAGGAAGGAAAAGTTAAATTCTTCGGCCTTTCTGAAGCCGGTGGCGCCACTATTCAACGGGCTTATGCTGTGCACCCTGTGACCGTAGTACAGAATGAATATTCTGTCTGGACACGAGACCCAGAACATGAAGTTCTACCGGTGTGTGAGATGCTCGGTATTGGTTTTGTCTCATGGAGTCCGCTAGGTATGGGTTATCTGGCCGGTACAATGACTTCTGACACTAAGTTAGATTCAACAACAGATATCCGGGCAAGACTAGCTTTTCCCCGTTTTACTCCTGAAGCCCGTCAGGTTAACTGGGCTGTCATCTCATTATTAGAACAGATTAGTCAGCAAAAGAATGCAACGGTTGGACAAATTGCACTAGCTTGGTTGTTAGCACGCAAGCCATGGATTGTGCCTATTCCAGGTACTACTAATCCAGATCACCTCCGCCAGAATATTGATGCTGCTGAAATCACACTGACAGCCGAAGAAATGAAAACAATAGAGGATGGCTTTTCCAAAATTCAGCTACAAGGATTACGAGCCCCCGATGAATTGCTGGCAAGTTGTGATACCGGAGCCAAGCTCGGAACTTATTCAATTTAATGAGGTGACTAATGCGCAAATACATGCTGGTGCTGATGGTACTGCTTATCCCTTTTTTTACCGGAGCAAAAGAAATGACTACTGAGACAAACGCAAGAATGCAGCAAATTGAAGACAAAATAGCACTGAAAGAGTTGGTTGATACATTCTCTATTCTGGCAGATCAAAAGGCAACCAAAGAACAGGTAGAGTTATTTGCTGATACTGCAACGATAGAAACCATTGTCAATGGTGCATCCGTATCCAAACTTCAGGGAAAAGAACAGATTGGTTCGGCTTTTGAGCATTTTCTTAGTAATTTTGACATGGTTTACCATTTTAATGGTCAGCACAAAGTGACCATTAATGGAGACCATGCATCAGGTACGCTTTATTGTCTGGTTTCTTTATTTGGCTCGGAAAATGGCAAGAAATTCAAAACCAGTATCGGTGTTCGTTACAACGACGAGTACGTCCGTAAAAATGGTGTTTGGTTAATTAATAAACGAACTTCCTTCTTTGATTGGCAGGAAAAAGATGAACGGCATTAATTAAGCGTCGGTCGGTAGTAAGGGCGAAAAAATTATGATCAAGCGTAAACTCGGTAAAAATGGACCAGAAGTTTCAGCTATGGGTTTTGGATGTATGGGATTAACCCAGGCTTACGGATCGGGTATCTGCAAAAAAGATGCAACCAATCTGCTTCTCGCTGCTGTTGATCACGGTGTTAGCTTTTTTGATACCGCCGAAGTATACGGGCTCCAGACAAATGAAGTTATTGTCGGTGAGGCACTAAAACCATATCTGGATAACGTCACGATCGCGACTAAATTCGGATTTGATCTTGATTCTCTCCCCAAATTAAACAGTCGGCCTGAACATATCAGGCGTGTAGCTGAGACATCGTTAAAACGTTTAGGCGTTGAATGCATTGATTTATTTTACCAACATCGGGTTGACCCATCCGTTCCTATTGAAGATGTCGCGGGAACTGTACGCGATTTGATCCAAGAGGGTAAAGTCAAATATTTTGGATTGTCTGAAGCCAGCGCTCAGACAATCCGGCTGGCACACGCGGTTCAGCCTGTGACAGCCGTACAAAGTGAATATTCTTTTTGGACTAGAGATCCAGAAGAGGAAATCATACCTGTATGTAGTGAACTTGGGATTGGTTTTGTACCATGGAGTCCTTTAGGACAAGGTTTTTTGACGGGAACCATCAGCCCTTCAACTTTGTTTGACCATTCAACAGATTTACGCTCGTTATTTCCCCGTTTTTCGCCAGAGGCACGTCAAGCCAATACCGTTGTTGTACAATTATTGAATGATCTAGCCGCACAAAAATGTGCTTCAACCGCACAAATTGCCCTCGCGTGGTTACTCGCTCAAAGACCATGGATCATCCCTATCCCTGGTACAACTAAATTACAGCGTCTTGTAGAAAACCTTGGGGCAGTCAATATTAAATTGACATTTGATGAATTAGATGTACTGGATATTGCATTTTGTAAAATTGTTATTTCGGGTGAACGTTTACCCAAAGAGCATTTAAAGTTAATTGATTACTAATATTTGTTTCGGATAGACTTGAGGTTCGCAGAAAAATATGTCGGTTCATCTACGCTATACACCCGATCAAGTTTGGTGTGGTTGATCTGACCTATATTTGGGTAAGCCAACGCTGGTGCTATCTTGCTGCTGTCATCTACTTGTTTAGTCGCAGAGTTGTCGGTTGGGCCATATCAGAAAAGCCAGATGCAGCATTAGTGACAAATGCAATATCCACAGCCTATGAGCAGCGAGGCAAACCTCAAGGTGTGATGTTTCATTCAGACTAAGGTTCTCAATATAACAGTCGTCAATTGAGGCAACACTTATGGCGATACCGCATGACGCAAAGTATGAGTCGTCGTGGAAATTAAAACAGAATGGGTTCCAGCGTCCGGTTATTCTTCACTAGCGAAAGCAACCAGAGATATAAGTGCTTACCTAATGGAATATTACAACTGGGAGAAACTACTGGATGAGTTTTTGATCCTAGCGGAGCTAGTACTACGATAAAGGCTACGCAGATCTACCGGCAACGATGAAAGCGGATGAACAAGAACTAGATTAATAGAGGCTATCGAGAAAGAGTACACAAACACACCTGTTTGCAATGCTCTTCACGCTAAATAATGTCTCGTTCCAGCAAATGCTTGAACGGCACTATGCGTTTATGTAACACACCAAACACAACCAATTGGTGCTCTTGCTGAATGTAATAGATGACATGACTGACGTGCGGAAAACTAATTACTCTGACACCAATTTCGGGACGGTGTATACCAATGGATGAGGTTTCTGCAAGCAACCGAATGGTCTGTCTTAGCTCCAAAAGATATTTTCTAGACTGTACCCAATCCCCATTGCATTACCATATATTGGTGTATCTCGATCAAGTCTGACTGAACATCTGGTATTAAGCGGTACGGCCCCGGCATCAGTCGTGAAGTCCTGCATCTAGCTCGTCAAAGAAAGACTCGCCGTTAACGAGTTTACCCATTTCGATATCCGTTACCGATTGGGTTGCTCGGGCTTGCAATAAGCGTAATTTAAGTGTTTCCATACTTTCATATTCATCAACTGAGATCATGACAGCAACCGGCTTTCCGTTTTTGCTGATTTGGATTAGTGCTCGTTGCACATTTAGCAATAGTTCGCCAAAGTGCGTTTTGGCTTCGTTAGCCGTAAACGTATTCATTATATTCGCCCAGAAATATCGTTCGATTTAATCAATATGGTCGAATCAACCAATATTTGTCAAACCGTTAGGCTTCCGTAGATTTAGAGATCTCAGATGTATTTAAAGTAGATATAACATGTACTAGTTCAGACAAGATCTGACAGTTACCGATTTTTAATGGGTGTCTGTCAGATTAAATCTGGTTCAAATTCTTTTCTTCCCAGACTTTTTTACCATCAATAAACGTTTCCATTGGTGTTCGGCCACAGCACATTTTTCCTTGATGGGTTCGCTGATTATTGTAATAGCTCAACCAGATGTCCAGATCTGACTGAAGACTATCTAAATCGCTGTACAGCTTTTTCCTGAATGTGACTTGGTAAAACTCCTGAAGGATTGTCTTATGGAATCGTTCGCAAATGCCGTTCGTCTGCGGGGACATTGCTTTTGTTTTTGTATGATCGATATCGTTAATGGCCAGATATAACTGGTAATCGTGCTGCTCAACTTTCCCGCAATATTCCGTGCCTCGGTCGGTCAATATTCGCAGCATCGGAATATTCTGAGCTGCAAAAAACGGTAATACGCGATCATTCAGCAAGTCGGCGGCTGTAATGGGCGTTTTTGTTGTATACAGTTTGCAATAAGCAACTTTGGAATAGGTATCGACGAACGTTTGTTGATAAATTCTTCCGACACCTTTTAGATTGCCAACATAAAACGTGTCCTGTGAGCCCAGATAACCTGGATGCATCGTTTCAATTTCGCCACAGACTTCATCATCCTGCTGCTTGCGTTCCAGCGCTGCAATTTGAGCGTCAGACAGCAATATACCGTCTTGAGCCACCTTGTGTTCCAGCGCCTTAAGTCGTTTTTTAAAGTTCTCTAAATCATGACGTAGCCAGACTGAACGCACACCACTTCCCGAGATGAAGATGCCCTGTTTACGAAGTTCATTACTGGTTCGCTGTTGTCCATGTGCCGGATACTCAATGGCATAATTGATGACAGCTTGTTCTGTCGTATCGTCAGTGCGATTTTTTAAGTTGGGAGCGCGTCGAGATTTATCAAGCAAAGCATCGATACCACCTTCTTCGACCAGTTCTTTATAGCGATAGAAGGTGTCTCTGGATACGCCCATGACTTTACAGGCACGGGAAACGTTATTCAGCTCTTCTGCCAAATTGAGAAGACCTGCTTTGTGTTTAATAACGGGATTGTTACTATGGATCATGAGAGTTACCTCTAGGTTGTTTTGATTAAGGATTCGACACCCATATCAAAACCGGTAACTCTCTTCTTTTCAAACAGAAGTGTCAGATCAAGTCGCGACTAATACATATAACACCATCGACAACAAAGCGATAATCATCATTTATCAACGCATACAGTTCTCTAAATGCATCGATTAGGTCGGCTTTGTCAGCCCCATCATTGGCCAGATAGCTACATATTTCAAGCAGACCATCTTTGCTAAATTTTTTATGACCGCATTTTCTATCTCATAAAACATTGTGTCATCCATGTTTTGTATCACTTACTGAACCATATGATACTGGCTTAAAGCTCAAGAAAAAACGAGCTTAGATAACAGTTTACCTGATTGGATTTGATGAATTTTTATTGCCGCTTCGCGAATAGCCCATAATGAACACGCTCATACAACTGCACAAACTGACACTAACTCCTCACAGTAAATCCGTTTTCAGTTAAAACTAAAAACCTCGTCCTATGGGAGTGGTCATCGAAAGTCTTTGGCTCTGCCTTATTGTCTTTTTTAGTAGAGATTTATTATTAGGGCTTTTAGTGCCCCCCAATGGGGCGCTAGAGCAATGCCGCCTTCTATGAAGGCGGATTTTTACTTATGAATTTAGCTCATAGGCGTATTATTTTCATGCGTCTTGTTGTGATGTTCATCATCCGATACTTTGTTTATATCGAGATAAAATCGTAAAACATAACGATGGACGAAGTATGATCAAAAGAAAATTAGGCAGAACCAACCTGATGATATCCCCAATTGCCATTGGTGGGGCTGCTTTTGCGTATGAGCATAAATCGACAAACTGGCATCCGAAAACAGAAACTGGAAGTGATATTGTTATCACCACACTGAATAAGGCACTTGATTCCGGTATCAATTATATTGATACCGCACCTGCATATGGTGATGGTTTCAGTGAAACACTGGTTGGCAAAGTGATGAAACATCGCCGTGATGATTGTGTTCTGGCCAGCAAAGTCTGGTATGAACATGATAAACAAGGAGTGATCAAGAGTGTCCATGAAAGTCTGAAACGCCTACAAACAGACTATATTGATATTCTGCAAATTCATGGCCGCATGTATCAACCATCTGAGGTTGAGCATATTTTGCACGGAGGGCTACTCGACGCATTAATTGAACTGCGTGATGCGGGAAAAATCGGCCATATTGGGATCACGACGGAAGAACCATGGACTGTTATCCCCTTTCTGCAAAATGATAATATTGACGTTTATCAGATTGCTTATAACTTTATTTATCAGGCCGCTGCACGCCATTTTCTGATTGAAGCCGAAAAAGTCAATGCGGGTGTGGTCAGCATGCGCACAATGACCTCCGGTATCTTCCAACGCGAAGCTCAGATCCTTGCTCCGGAATGGCAACAAGCTCGTGATTTATATGAGGTCAGTTTGAAATTTGTCTTATCTGATTCTCGTGTTCATGCTGGCATTGTGGGCATGCGCTGGCCACACGAGGTCGAGCAAAACATAGCCCTGATCAATGATTGGGAACCTTCGACAGATTTCTCCAAAATGCCTCGATTAACCTTTGAAGTCTATAAAGCAGAAGACAACGAATTAGCCTGATCCCTTAATATTCAGGGGGTCATGACTCCCTGAAATCGTCTATTTCTTTCTTTAATCATGGCCATTGGAAACTACATTGAATTTGTCCAGCATTCCCACACCGGCGATAAAAAATAAAAGCGAATTATTTACTTTGTTGATATTAAGCGCCTTGATGTCTTTTGCTTCTATTTCAACAGATATTTATCTGCCTGCGTTGCCAATTATGCGAGCACAATTTGCTGGTAGTTCCGGTAGTGTTGAATGGACAATTTCTGGTTTCTTACTCGGTTTCAGCGTCGGTCAATTGATCTGGGGGCCTGTCAGTGACCGCTATGGCCGGAAGATCCCAATCATGATTGGTATGCTGCTTTATCTGATTGGTTCTGTAGGTTGTGCCATGTCAGCGACATCCTGGCAGATGATTTTCTGGCGCTGCGTACAAGCATTGGGGGCATGTACCGGCCCAGTACTGTCTCGTGCGATGGTGCGGGATTTATACAGCACAGAACGATCTGCCCATATGCTATCAACGCTTATCATGATCATGGGAATTGCACCGTTGCTGGGGCCAATCATCGGGGGGCAGATACTGAGAATTGGTTCATGGCACACTATTTTTTGGATCCTTTCCGTGGCTGGTGCCGTCATGTGTGTAACAGTTTATAAATACCCCGAAACGCTGGCCAAAGAAAAACGGATCACCACACCGCTTACACAATCGTTAAATGATTACTGGTTTTTACTGAAAGACAAAAAACTCATCAGTTACATTCTGACCGGCGCTTTCTTTTATCTTGGTGCTTATGCATTTATTGCCGGCTCCCCGTTTGCGTATATTCAGTATTACAAGTTATCGCAAACTACCTATGGTGTGATGTTTGCACTGAACACTCTGGGGATCATAGCGGCTAATTATATTAACCGCAGCTTGATGCGCAGATATGGTATGTCGCATTTGCTCCGGTGTGGTGTCATGATCCTGATTTTCAGTGGTATTTTGATCATCATTAATGCCAGAACCGATTTCGGCGGATTCTGGGGATTAGAGATCCCATTATTCATCTACTGGTCAATGAACGGTTTTATAGTAGCGAATTCGGTTGCCTCTACATTATCGCTTTATCCAGAACGAGCCGGTGCTGTATCGGCACTAACGGGTGCTATGCAATACGGCAGCGGGATCATCAGCACCTCGCTATTGGGCTGGTTTTCCGACGGCACGCCATGGACGATGGGTTGGATCATTGGTGCATCATCTTTTGCTTGTTTTATTAGCTATCGATTAAAAAAATAATGGCTATGATGCTAACTAAGCACCTCTGATTGCTGCTTAGTTGGTGTCTGGCCTAGTGACCATGCGAATAAGCCCTTGAGTCAAGAAAGAAATAGCTACTTTTAATCAATTGGTTATATTGAATTTAAATTTTATCTATTCGATAAAAATAAAATTATTCGCATCACCCCAAGTATCTAGTTGTTTTTTAATACATTTTCAACTCAATACTCATATCTACAAGTTTTCATTCGAAATAGGACGGCCTATCGGCGAGTCAGGAAGGTAATATAACGCGAACCACAATTACAGATAAAGAAAGACAATAATTTAAAAACCGCATCAAATATGGAAAGTTATATTTGAACCCATAGGACAGCACCATAGTCTTGGATTGTTTTTCTGATAAAATTTCATGAATATGAAATCCATCATTAGTGGATCATCAGTTGCATTTTTTTCGTGCGATTAATTATAAAACAACACAGATAAAATCCCATTTTTCGGGATTCTTTAGCTTATTTATATTGATACCAATTACTCAGAGATAATCAGAAAATAACGTTTCAATAATTGATTCCATCTGAGTTAGAACAACATGAAAAAAATATTAATTTTAGGCGCAAACGGTTCGCTTGCAAAAGTGGCTACCCGGTATTTACTTGATAATACTGATGCAAAATTGACTCTGTTTCTGCGGAATTCATATCGTCTGAATAATATACATCCGGATCGGATACACATCATTGATGGTGATGTCATGGATCTTGAGTCGCTTAAGTATGCAATGGAAGGACAGGATGTTGTTTATGCTAATTTAAGTGGCAATATGAAAGCACAAGCAGAAACAATCATTAAAGCGATGCATCAAACCGGATTAAAGCGTCTGATATTCATTAGTTCAATGGGTATTTATGGTGAAGTACCAGGTGAAAAATATAGAAGCATTTTAAATCCGTACCGTGATTCCGCCACAGAGATTGAAGCGAGTGATCTGGACTACACGGTGATCAGACCTGGTTGGTTTACTAATGAAAATATCATTGATTATAGAATCACGTTGAAAGGTGAACCTTTCGAAGGACATGATGTTTCCAGAAAAAGTATCGCTGATCTCATTATGCAATTAATCGAAACACCTGATTTGTATATCCGCGAAAGTGTGGGCATCAGTCAGGTCTAACATGGTTAATTAAATTAACCCCTATCTGTCAAAGGTAGGGGTTGCCATGTAAGAGCTATCCTCGTAATTCCCACGTATTTTTCAATTCATCCAAAAACAAAGTGAATACTTTGGTATGTTGCCGCCGGCTCGGATAATAGAGATGAAAGCCATTAAATGACGGACACCATGCATCTAACACCCCTATCAAATGACCTGTCGCTATTTCTTCCTTTACCATGTCATACGGTAAGTAAGCTAAACCAAAACCGGCTAATACCGCATTTTTGATCTGCAAAGAAGTATTAAAAATCAGTTGTCCTTCCACTTTGACACTCATCATCCGATCGTCTTTCTGAAACTCCCAGGCATAGACACTACGTGCAAGAGATGGTTTCAAATTAATACATTGGTGTAATTGCAGATCATCAGGAATAACTGGTTTTCCATTTAACTCGATATAGTCCGGAGCACCAACAACCTGCATTCTTAAATCCGATGATATTCGTGTGGCTATCATATCTTTTTCTACTTGTTCACCCAAACGAACACCAGCATCAAAGCGATCTGCAACAATATCTGTAAAGCTATTTTCAATAATCACTTCAAAATGAATATCTGGGTATTTTGGTAAGAACTTTTCCAGAAATGGCCATAAGACATGATGAGCCGCATATTCCGGTGTCGTGATCCTGATTTTGCCATTTGGCCCCGTTTGCTGTTCCCGAATAGCAATCAGCTCTTCATCCATTTCATTAATTCGTGGCAAAAATGCGTTTAATAAACGTTCTCCAGCTTCACTTAACGAAACACTACGGGTTGTTCTGTTTAATAATCGCACGCCTAACCGCTCTTCCAGTGCTTTGACTGTATGACTTAAGGCCGATTGAGAAACCCCGAGCTTTACAGCTGCTTTGGTAAAATTCTTTGCATTCGCTACTTCAAGAAAAGAAAGTAAGTCATTTATGTTTTCTTTAATCATATGACCCGCAAAACCTCATAGTCGGTGAACACAAACAAATAAAACAGGATACCTGAAAACAAATCGTAATCTGTATTCAGGTATCCTGCTGCAAAGTCGATGGAAAAGCTGATCTACAATGGGATCTTAATTCACCCTCTCCAACCGTTATACCGATATCTCATTAATAATGTCCGGTTGACGGCGGCGACGAACAATCAATAAAATCACCGTCATTAAAGCAAAAAAGATCATCAAGGCACTCATTGTCATGGTGTTGGCAATTCGCTGTGAGAGCACCTCTACTGAGTTTGAGTTACTTTGCACTGTTGTTTCAAAGACTACCACCAAAATGCCTAACCCCAGAGAACTACCCATTTGGTGTGATACATTAACCAGACCCGATGCTGCTCCTGTATCTCTGGCCTCTATCTCATGAACGCCGAAACCTGTCATTGGAGCAAATGCCAATCCTTGTCCGATACCAAGCAACACCATAGGAAAAGCGATCCCGATAATGTAATTCGTATCAGGTGTGATAAAGGTCAAGCAAAACATCCCGACGAAAGTAATAAGGAGTCCTGAACCCAAAAGCTGTGCATCACCCCATTTGCGGCTAAATGCCTGTGCGCGAATTGCAGCAATAAAATTCACTAATGTCATGGGCATGAATGCAACACCTGCTGCAAACGGGGTGAAGCCTTTTACCAGCTGAAGATATTGTGTGATAAAAAAGAAAAAACCAACCATGCCACCCAGATAGAAAATACGAGTGATATAAGCCCCTGCACGGATACGATGATTCAATAAGCGTAATGGCATAATGGGTTGCGCCGCATTACGTTCATTCAATAAAAATATTACTAGTAATATAACGCCAGAAAGTAATGATATCAGCGTCACCGGTGCAAGCCACCCATCCGTTGCTGAATTGACAATGCCAAAGACTAAAGCACTCATGCCCAGTGTAGATGCGACTGCACCCGCTAAATCAAATTGGCCTGAGTGTTTTTCGCTTTCCTTCAGGTGTTTCACGGCCGCAAAAAACAAGAGTAATCCTAAAGGGACATTGATCAGAAAACCGATCCGCCATGATAGTAAATCGGCAAAAATGCCGCCAGCGACGAGTCCAACGGTAGCGCCAATACCAGCAACGGAGCTGTAATACGCCATCGCTCGGCTACGATCGTGCGAATCAGAAAAATTGACAGATAATAACGCCAGCGTGGATGGTGCCAGGATCGCTGCACCGATGCCTTGTACAGCCCGAGCAGAGAGCATGACCTCTGGGGTATGTGCCAGACTAATTATGAGTGATGTGACAATAAAAATTGCCAGTCCAGTGAGATACATTTTTTTACGTCCGAGAATATCGCCAGCTCGGGCGCCGAGCAGTAGAAAACCACCAAATGTTAATGTATAAGCGCTTTGGATCCAGGACAAACTGGTCGATGAAAAATGTAGTTCTGCGAGAATTTTAGGTAATCCGGTGATCACAACGGATATATCAAGGATGATAATAAAATAGCTAGCAAGTATTATCGAAAGTACGACTTTTTGGTGAGCAGAAAATTTATTCATATTGTTCCTGAAAGATGCTTATTTGACCATTATTATAAACAACTACTGTTCTGCATTAATGCCTCGATTTACGATAAGACTAATGAGCCAAACTCATGTATATATTTATGAATATGATTCATAATTGTTATGCGGAAACAAAAGATTTACTATTCCCATGAAGTCGATATCTTGAAATACGATAAAATTAATATTCATATTTCTGCTAAGGTGCACAGAAACAATGAGTTTTTCGTATAGTAAGGGCTTATTATGAGAATAGTTCACTTTAAGTCGGCAATTAAAAGCATTGCTTTGATTTTTCTTACCTCTGTTTTTTGCTTCAATGCTTTGGCGGAACAAGCATCGATAAAAGGAAAAAAGACTTTAGTCGTCTATTTTTCTCAACCTGAAAACATAAATCCGACTGACGTAGATGGGCGAACTGGTGCCAGTGTCATTGTGAAAAATGATAAAACCTTAGGCAGCACACAATATATCGCTTCAATTATACAAAAACAGACTCAGGGCGATTTATTCCGTATTGAAACAGTGACACCATATCCATTAGAACATGAACCATTAATTCGTTTTGCAGAAAAAGAACAACAAGAAAATGTACATCCAGCATTAAAGAACAAACTAAACAATCTGAATGACTATGATGTGGTTTTTATTGGTTATCCAATCTGGTGGTACAAAATGCCGATGGCATTGTATAGTTTTTTTGATCAATATGATTTCAACGGTAAAACTATCATTCCTTTCACAACGCATGGTGGTAGTCATTTTTCAGGTTCTATCAGTGAAATCAAACGTCTTGAGCCAAATGCGAACATTCTAAGTGATGGGCTCGCTATTTCTCGTAATGATGTTGCTGATAACGATACTGAAAAAGATGTAATCGAATGGTTGAATGACCTGAAAAATAAATAAAAAACAGGCAATACCAAATGCGAAAAAAATATATATTCCAAGTGATTCAGGATGCTGTAATGCTGCTGATTTTATTATCTCTTATGGGTTATCACTTATGGGGAGAATATATTCATGAGATATTTGGCGTTGCTTTTTTGAGCATAACCCTATTGCATATTGGTTTAAATCGACACTGGTTCAAAGGATTGCTCCAAGGTGAATATCCTACCTTCCGATGTTTACAGGTGCTGCTGAACTTATTGCTGTTCCTCGTCTTTTTTTGTGCCATTGTGAGTGGATTAATGCTCTCGCAACACCTGTTACCAAACCTATCCATACACAATGGCTCAGATTTTGTCAGAAAAATACACATGCTGAGTGTTCATTGGGGACAGATACTCATTGCTTTACATTTAGGGCTACATTGGAAAATGTTATCTAATTTTTTTATAAAAATATGGAACATTTCACCAAAATCGTTACTCGTGACGCGAGTGATATCGATATTTTGGGTGTTTTTTTCCGGCTATGGTTTGTACTCACTAATTCACCGAAATTTATTTTCTTACCTTTTCATGCAAGTAGATTTTTCTTTCTTCAATTTTGATGAATCAAAGTTCATATTTTACATCGACTATTCATCAATAATTATATTTTTAGCTTATTTAACCAGTCATTTATTATGGCTATTTATGTTCCGAAACAGCACCGTATCTAACGATCAACAATAAACTCAGAAATCTTCATGCATTGCATAGTTTTGTAACGCAGTTATTAAATTGGATAAAATTCGCTTATTTGGCTGATTCGCCGAGTAATGGATATAAAAACCAGGCATATATGAATACCAATCCGTCAAGAGCATTTTCAGTTTTCCTGAAGCCAACTCATCCTGAATCAGTAATTTAGGGAGATGAGCAATGCCTGCATGCCCTTTTACTGCAAGGATCAATTGCGAATAGGTATTAAAAATGAGAGCAAATTCATTTTGTATAATGATTTCATCACTACTACGATTGAATTGCCAAAACGTTTTCTTCATGTGAACGGGTGTAATGACGCCAATCGTTTTGTGTTCATTGAGATCTGTCGGGGTTTTAGGTTCACCATAACGTTCTACATATAAAGGTGCAGCTACAGTAACAATTTGATGCTTATTCGAAATAGATATCGTTTTTCTGCCTTTATAAACAGATTCACCGATCTCAATAATCGCGTCAAAATCAGAGAAACTCTGATTTACTGGGTCAAAAATATCAACTTCTACTTTGACATGTGGATAATTTTTTAAAAAAATCGATAAAACTGGCCATAATAACTTATGTGCAGCAATTTCTGTTGCCGCCAACTTGATTATACCAACCGGTGAATCATTTTCTGATTCCAGAATATGAAGACTGTCTTCTATATCAGTAAAACAAGGATATAGATCATCAAATAATATTTTCCCGGTAGCGGTTAACCCTACTCTTCGGGTGGTGCGTTCAAGCAGTTTGTTGCCAATTCGATTTTCAAAACCCTTCAATGAATGGCTTAACGCAGATTGTGTAACACCAAGTTTGACCGCGGCTTTGGTAAAGCTTGCCTCTTCTGCCACAATCATAAAATTATACAGATCGATTAAATTTTCTTTTAACATATAAGATGCATCGAAAGAACCTGATTAATTATATCAATTATTGGTAACTTAATTATCATGACATATCTCATATCACTTATGAGCATAATTCATAATTAGTATATTTATAGATAATTACATCTGTCTATCAGACAAAAATATTGCCGCAGATCCTGAAATTAACGCTATAATTTTACAAGACTCTGACCACCATACCCACGAGGCGTTAGTCTCGTCATTTTTAGAAAATTAACCCTATGAATAACAGTAAAGACGCCATTCAAAACCTAATTTCGCTTTATCATGAAAGCATGGTCAATCAGGATACAGATACGTTAAACGATATATTAGATAATGCATATTATTTAGTTCATATCACAGGTTACGTGCAACCAAAGCACGAATGGTTCCAAGTGATACACAATCATACTTTTGTTTATCATGATATTCGTATTCTTGACCTTCAAATTGATATTAATGACGCGAACTCACAAGCAGTGGTTTCCGGTAGTGGTATTTTCAAAGCGACCATTTATGGTATGAACAGACCTTGGCATCTTAATTTTAAATTATTCGTAAACGCAATAAATGATAAGTGGCAAATTTCACATGCTGAATATACGGGATAAAACAGAGAGACATCATCATGTCTCCCTGCTAATCATCTTAAGTTAACCTCTTACAAATCCACTCATCCATTTCACAATTTCAGGATCACGATGTGAGAAAAATACGCTTTCGTTCGTATCAAGTTGTTTAACTAATTCCAGATCTTGCTCTGATATATCAAAATCAAAAACATCAAAATTTTCAGCAATTCGTGCTCGATTTGATGATTTTGGGATCACAACAATATTTCGTTGAATTAGAGATCTCAATACCACCTGAGCAACTGTTTTTTGATATTTTACAGACAGAGCAACTAGCAATTCATTGCTAAATAATTCATTTTTACCTTCAGCAAATGGAGCCCATGCTTCTGCCTGTATACCTTGAGTCACCATATATTCAACATCTGGATAGCGTTGATGAAATGGATTAATTTCTATCTGATTCACTGCTGGCGGTACTTCATTGTAAACCATCAAATCTGTTAAACGATCCAGTTGGAAATTACTAACGCCAATTGCTTTGATTCTACCTTCTTTATATAACCTTTCCATCGCTCGCCATGAACCATAAACGTCATTGAATGGTTGATGGATCAAGTATAAATCCAGATAATCAAGTTGTAGTTTTTTCAGCGATGTATCAAATGCTTTGAGCGTATTTTCATATCCAGCATCTTTGATCCAAAGTTTAGTCGTGATAAACATATCTTCTCGTTTAACACTGCTCGCTTTAATTGCATTCCCAACAGCGATTTCATTACGATAAGCAGATGCGGTATCAATGAGACGGTACCCGACTTCGAATGCATCAAGCACTGCTCGTTCACACTCGCTTTGATCCTCAATCTGATATACGCCGAAGCCTAAGATAGGCATTTCGATAGAATTATTCAATTTTACTGTTTTCATGTTATCTCCCCGTTAAATTAGTATTGATATATTAATTTTTAGATGAAATTGCTCAGAGTGTTTTTATTAGGATAATAATCGTGACTATCTCAATATCTGTGATTGTCTATTCATAGTGAAAGTCGATTTTTTGCATATATTCCACGATGCAATCATATAATAACCGCACACGAGCTGGCACCGGACCACGCTGAGGGCGATAGACATAAACATCCCATGGATTAGGCTCTGCTTCTTTTAGGATACGAACCAGTTTCTTTTGTCGAATATCTTCTTTTACTATCCAGTCTGATAATTGTCCAAACCCCATACCATCACGCACGGCCAAAAGCTCTATTTCAGGATCATCAGTTCTGAAAGCAACGTTATCAGGATGAAAGTCAATATCTTCTGCAAACATCCATGCCCATCCCCTCCCTGAATTACAATCAATGGATTCAATCGCTGGCAATTTTCTGAGGTCATAGATATTTTTTGGTTCACCTATTTGTTCGATAACATCGGGGGTTGCCACAATAAAAAAACGAACTTCATTGACTTTCCTGACAATAAATCCGTTATTTTTTATTCTGCCGACTCGGATGCCTATATCAATCTGTTCATCAACTAAATGGCTGAAACTATTCGAAGATCGCACATCAATTTGTATGTCTGGATGTTTTTTTTTGAAATCTCTTAGCAAAGGATATAAGTAATCTTTGCCAATCAAACTTGGGGTTGTAATTGTGACGGTACCGCAAAGTTCATCCTGGAGCTGTTTTTGTTTGCCTAATAGAAAGATGTCATTCACCACATCAAGCGCATGGCGTGCACCCGCTAACAGTTGTTCACCAAATTTTGTGATCCTGATGGTTCGGGTATTGCGATGAAATAACAGCTCACCGTAGGTATCTTCCAGCGATTTAATCACACGAGAGACAGACTGTGGCGACATATTTAATTTAGATGCTGCATCACGAAATGTTTTAGATTCCGCAGCAATAACAAACACATGTAGTAATTCAGATTTAGAAAGCATTCAGATGATCCACAGAAAATACCTAGGAGATCAGATAGTGTTTCTGATAATGATTCAATAGCTGAATTTCGATTGCATATATGAACAAACTTCATAAATAGTGCGGGAAGTAACACTATAAAATGAGATGCCCTGAGCATCTCATTTTGTGGAATTATCAATCACATATTCATTGATTTTCATCTTTGATGAATTCTAATTAAATGATACCTCTACGATATACAGAGGTATTCACTGTGCAAGATTTTACTTTTCACAACCCAACGATTCTTGATTTTGGTAAAGATAAAGAACAACAAATTGGTCAACATCTTGCCAATTTTGGAGCCAAAAAAGTATTGATCACCTTTGGTAGTAACCGCATTAAATCTGATGGCTTGTTTGATAAAGTTGTCGCATCTCTGGCTAAGCACAGCATTCAATTTGTGGAATGTGGCGGCATTGTCAGCAACCCACTCCTATCTAAAGTGAAAGACGGCATCGAAATCGCTCGAAGCAATCAGGTTGATACCGTACTGAGTATCGGTGGCGGCTCTGTGTTAGATAGCTCTAAAGCCATTGCTGCCGGCGCTATGTATGACGGTGATGTATGGGATTTATTCATCGGTAAAAGCGCTATCACTACTGCACTCCCTGTTTTTGACATTCTGACCCTGGCCGCGACCGGCAGTGAAATGAACTGTGGGGCAGTTGTTACCAATGAGAAAACCAAACAAAAATATGCGATCAATGCACCCGCACTGTTTCCCAAAGTGTCGGTCGTTAACCCAGTTCTCATGCAAACGGTGACCAAAGATTATTTGGTCTACTCTGCGGCTGATGTCATTGCCCATTCGATTGAAGGTTATTTCACCGCCTCAGTGCAACCGCACTTTCAGTCCCGTCTGGTTGAATCCATTATTAAAACTGTGATGGAAACCACCGAGTTACTGATCGCCGATCCAATGAATTATGGCGCACGCAGTGAATTTGCCTGGGCATCAACACAAGCATTGAATGGTCTGATCTATTCCGGTACAGCAGGCTTTAGCTACCCTAACCATATGATTGAACATTCATTATCAGCTCTTTATAACGTGCCACATGGCGCGGGCTTATCGGTGGTCATGCCTGCATGGATGAAATGGTATCACACCAAAAACCCAGCACAATTCACACGCTTTGCAAAAGAAGTGTTCGGTGTTTCAACGGCTCTGGAAGGCATTGCAGCACTTGAGAACTGGTTCAATAAAATTGGTACGCCAACTAAATTAGGTCAATTCGGCATTGCGAAATCTGAATTGCCGGTCATTATTGAAAATGTGTTGGGTAATGCCAGCTATTTTGGCATTGGTGAAATTTACACCGCTGAAGTTAGCACAGAAATTTTAAATAACGCTTTTTAATACAATCTGTTATCAATCTTGGCGCTTACCAGTTTGGTAGCGCCTTTTTTTATTTTTAAGCACCGAATCCTGCAATTTTCTGTATAACAGCCAGGTGAACACTATGCAAAATTTTAACAATAAGCATCAAATGATGCTTATTCATATTATTGGCGAGTTATTCAATGCTGGTCATTGATAATTCTATCGTCATCACCGGTCTACCAACGATTCAGTCACAGCTGGCTTTTACACCTGAAAAACTCTCATGGGTTCAGAATGCTTATATGCTCTGCTTCGGTGGTTTTATGCTTCTGGGTGCAAGAGCCGGCGATATTTTTGGCAGTCTGAAAGTGTTTTTATTCGGACTTCTGGTGTTCACCTGTTCTTCTTTGATAATAAGCCTTTCAAACTCAGCGAATTTATTGATTGTAGCCAGAGCCATTCAAGGCTTAGGGGCAGCTGTTTTATCCCCAGCAACATTGACATTATTAACCAAAAACTTCAGTGAAGGTGCTGAGCGAAACAGGGCGATTAGTTGGTACGGTGCTATCGGAGGGATCACCGCAAGCCTCGGGCTGGTTGCCGGTGGCATTATCGCCAATTTTATTTCGTGGAGAGCAGGCTTCTTTATAAATGTTCCTATCGGGCTTTATCTGATGTTAATGGCGCCTAAATACATTACTGAAACAGACCGTCACAATAGTAAATTGGATATGTCTGGTGCGGTGCTCTCAACAATTAGTATGATTTGTTTAGTTTATGGCTTAATTAATGCGGCTGAATCCGGTTTTAACAATATTTATACTGGTGGCTTATTCTTCATCTTTGTCGTATCACTTTTATTATTTATTCAGCTAGAGCGAAAAATTGAGAGTCCGCTGTTACCTTTGCGAATTTTTTCGAGTAAAGAGCGTAATGGGGCTTATATTGCGCGAGTGTTGTTTACAGGCTCTGCCATGGGCTTCTTTTTTTATACAACACAATATCTGCAAAGTGTTTTGCATATGAATGCCTTTCAAGCTGGGATCGCGTTCTTCCCTTCGATGATTGTGAACTTTCTGGGCGCTTTACTGGCACCGCGTTTATCAAAGCGATTTGGTAATGCCACTGTATTGCTGGGTACCATTGTGATCTCTTTCATCGGTATGTTGTTGCTTGGGTTTGGTATGGCGACATCCAGTTTCTGGCTTGGAATTATGGTGCCGATGATTCTAGTTGGTTCCGGTATGGGAGCGTCGATGGCGTTGTTAACGGTTTTCGGTGTCAGTAAAGTGTCTCATCAAGATGCTGGGGCCGCATCGGGCGTGGTGGGTGTTGCACATCAGGTCGGCGGCGCTTTCGGTATTGCCTTACTGGTTCTTGTGAACTCACTGTCCACCCATGCCTCAGTTACTGAATCTGTCAGCATTCAATTGCAAGGGATGAGCCATGCCATGTTTGCTGGTGCGGTATTACTAGCGATTTGTTTTAGTGCAGTCTTCTCACTCAATAGGAAGTAATTCCTTTTAATAAATACATGAGTATTACTCATAAGAATTAGCGAAATTACCGGTATTAATAAAGAAAAGATACGCTTCATAATTATGAATAGCAAATGGGATCATTAGACTGAGTGATGATTCCCGCTATCGGAATAACAAGGAGTTAATCATGATGAATCGTAAAGAAGTAGTTATTTTGACGGGTGCAGGTCAAATCGGTATGGCGATCGCAAGACGAGTCAGTTACGGCAAAAAGTTAATAGTTGGTGATAAAAGTGTCGAGAATGCCACCAACATTGTCAAAATTATGAATGAAGCCGGATTCGATGCTGAAGCGGTTGAAATGGACCTATCATCAAGAGAATCCATTAGAAATTTAATTGCCAAATCAAAAGAATTTGGTGACATCACAATGCTGATCAATTCAGCCGGTGTTTCACCAAGTCAGGCTCCCGCGGCTATCGTTCTAAAAGTTGATTTATATGGCACAGCTGTTTTACTCGAAGAAGTCGGTAAAGAAATTGCATCTGGTGGTGTTGGTGTAACGATCTCCAGTCAGTCAGGTCATCGGATGCCTGCACTCAGCCCGGAAATTGATGAGCAACTGGCCCTGACACCCACTGAAGAACTGCTGAATTTGGATGTATTGCAACCGCAGAACATTAAAGACTCGTTGCATGCATACCAAATGGCAAAGCGTTGCAATGTGAAACGTGTCATGGCTGAAGCCGTAAAATGGGGAGAACGTGGTGCCCGTATTAACTCTATTTCACCCGGCATTGTGGTGACACCATTAGCCATTGATGAATTCAACGGGCCAAGAGGTGATTTCTATAAGAACATGTTCGCGAAATGTCCATCCGGTCGTCCAGGCACCGCAGACGAAATTGCCAATGTCGCAGAGCTTCTGATGAGCCCACAAGGTGCATTTATCACTGGGGCTGATTTCTTAATTGATGGTGGCGCAACTGCATCCTATTTTTATGGTCCGTTAAAACCATAAATGCTTTAATCAGACAGGCATGGTAACTGCATTGGTTACTATGTCTGTTTTTGTTCTAAATACTTCCACTAACTCGCGCATGATCAACCAACATTCCGAAAGCTTATTAGTGGCCAGCTTGTATCAATTAGATGCGGACTTTTAGCTGCGCTACAGATCATAGATTAAGCTGTAAGTATTCAAATCTAGTGAGGTTAATATGAATACAAATAGACTTGAAGCCTTCAGTGACGGCGTAATAGCTATCGCAATCACGCTACTTATTCTTAAATAAAAGTTCCTGATTCAAGAGGGCATCTACTACAAGGTTTACTCAGTCTTTGGCCATCGTACTTTGCTTATGGCGTCAGTTTTATTGTTATTGGCGCCATTTGGATTAATCATCATGTTATGTTTAATCTTATTGTACGTATCGATCAGAAAATTCTCTTACTAAACACGTTACAATTATTATTTGTTTCATTCCTTCCTTTTCCTACCGCAGTCCTTGCTCATGCACTCCAAACAAGTATGGATGAGTCAATCGCTGCTGCTTTTTATGGTGGTGTACTCACCATTATTGGATCAATAAAAACACTCATGTGGTTTTATTCAGTCCATAAAAAACTACTGCGCCATGAATTAAGCTCGAAAGAAGCTAGAAAAATCGGAAAAACGTACTTTGTTGGCCCCATCGGTTATCTTTTAGCTACCATTGCTGCTTTCTTCAATCCTCTGATTTCTATCGTATTATTTCTAAGCCTCAGTATTTTTTTCCTGTGGCCAAAACACAACTGATACTTTAAATCTGCAACCACGAAACTCATCGTGTCAGTTATGATGTATATAGTCCTATCATGATATAAATCATGGAACCGATTTTTAATCGATTTTGGTTAAAATACGGGGAATTTACGAGTTAGTTACATAATGCCACTGACTGAACTCAATAAGCTCCTGATTACTCAACACACATTCGTGGCTATTCGTTAGCCGTTCTGACACTAAATCAATAAAATTTCTGACACGAGTTGGAAGCGCAGTACGGCTGCCAAAATAGATATACAGATTATAATTATCCGCCATATGCTCAACCAATAACGGCACCAAACGCCCTTCGCGGATATGGACTGCCGCAGTAGACGCTGCCAATTGAGCGATCACTTCTCCAGCCAACACTGTTCTGAGTTCAAATTCTTCATCATTGGTACAGAAAACTGGCTGCACGTATAAATCCTGAATGTTGTCCCCTACCTTTACCGTCCATGGCACATCACGGTTATCCTGAATTCGGCGAAAGGCACTGCAACGGTGCGAAGTCAATTCGTACAAACTTTTCGGGACGCCATATTTGTGTAAATAGCTCGGTGCGGCACAAATAATCAATTGAATTGGAAATAACCGGCGTGCAATCAACCCTTCCTGCGGTGCATGTCCCAATCTGAACCCGACATCGATCCGATCTTCCACCCAATTACTAAACCGGTCATCAAACTGGATGTTAGGTTGAACATCGGGATTGAGTTGTATGAATTCATCCAGGATCGGACCAATCACCTTTTTAAACACCGAATGCGGGCCAGAAATTCGTAATGGGCCAACCGCACTCTCTCTCGATTTGAGTACATTTTGTAGTGCCTGCTGAAGACCAACTAATGATGGCTGCACAGCATCTAAAAATCGCTGGCCTTCTTCTGTTAACGAAATAGAACGCGTCGTGCGGTGAAATAGACGAATACCTAAATACGCTTCTAACTGCCCGATCACTTTGCTGGCCGCTTGCGGAGAAATTTGCTGAGCACTCGCAGCTTTACTCAAACTCCCCAATTCGGCGGTCTGCACAAAAGTCGTAATAGCCCGTAGTTCGTTGATAGCCATAGCAGCCTCTATTTTCACTTCTTGGTTGTAAATGATTCAATTAATTTGCCTCTAGTTCAAGTTTTTATCCATTTTAAAATGCATATATCGAATTAGTTGCTTTGTGCCAGAGGCGCGGCTCCAGTTTTACATCAAGAGAGGGTTCTTCATATGGATCAATACAAATCAGATCAATCTTCTGGTTTTTCAGCGAACAAACGCATCGGAAAGAAACCAATCATCCAGTCGCTTCGCTTAACTGCAACAGCGGTATTGGCAACGTTGGCGATGGCCGCTTGCACAGGCCATGTGGATAAACAGCATGCAGCCAATAGCTTACCCATTGCGATAAAGGCACCGGCTATCGGCACACCGATGAGCGCCACCGTCATGCCAATGAAAGCGAACGGTTATGTAGAAGAAGAATATTTTCTGCAAGGTCAGGCCAATCGGTATCGCATCAAAGATCCGATGAAAAATGCTGAGCAAATTGATTCCGGTAACCCGTATGAAACACGTGTATTAGTTCGTCGCCCAGCTAATCCTGCAAAATTTAATGGCACGGTGATTGTGGAATGGCTGAACGTAACGTTGGATCAGGACATTGATTTTGTCTATGGCGCCACCCGCGAGTTGTTAGTACGCGACGGTTATGCCTGGATTGGTGTCAGTGCACAGCGCAACGGTATTGAAGCCATGAAAAAATGGAACCCTGAACGTTATCGCGCGTTAAATGTTGCTGCCTCTAATATTGATCCGAAAGATGGTAGTCAGGTTGATCCCGCAAATCCGCGGATCATGGCCGTAGGTGGCGATGTGCTGGCATGGGATATTTTCTCACAGGTAGGTCAGTTAGCCGCGTCGAATCAATCACCAATGATGGGTGGTTTAAAAGTTAAGAAACTGATTGCCGGTGCGGAATCACAATCCACGCTGAAAGTATCAACCTATTACAACAGCATTCAGCCGTTGCATCATGTTTACGATGGCTTCCTGTTTTATGACCGCACCGGGCAATTGCGTACCGATGTGCAGGCAAAAACCATGGCAATTGGCACTGAGATTTTTACAGCGTTAATGGGTTATCCGCCACAAGCAGATACTGACCATCAACGTTGGTGGGAAGTAAATGGCGCATCTCATTTCTCTTTGGATGAAATCCAGAATTATGTTGATCCCTTCATTAAACGGGATGCGGCTTTCCGTAACACCGAAGGAAAACCACTGAGTTTATCTGAACTGACAAATCAAAAAGGCCCTTGCACACCAGCCACCATTTATAGCCGTGTACCAAATGGTGATGTTATGAAAGCGGCATTAAAATCATTAAATACGTGGGTCTCGGGTGGCGCAGCACCAGTCAATGCACCACGCTTTATTGTCGATGAACACAATAAATATGTGCGTGATGTTAATGGTCAAGTACTTGGCGGCATTCGTACTGCATCGCAAGATGCCCCCATTGCAAAAAATGCGGGGATTGGTAGCGGTGCCTGGTTTTGTGGCCCGTCAGGAAACCACGTTGATTTTACGCCGAAACAATTTTGTGAGCGCTACGGTAACCATGACGCCTATGTATCAAGAGTCAAAGCTATCGTAAATGCGAATGTTCAGGGTGGCTTTCTGTTGCCCGAAGAAGCGCAAAAGACCGTGAATGAGGCAAAAGCTCAGCCATTCTCTTGCCCTGTATCACACTGATTTATAAAAATTATTAATCAAGGGTATTCCTGACAGGGTACCCATTTTAGACAAATTTCTGGTTCAGCCATTTATCTGATAGCAACAATACTATTCAACATTACTTTATGAGAAAGAAGGTGAAAACATGAGTGCTTCTCTTGAACAACGTATTCAACAACTTGAAGATCAGGCTGCTATTAAACGTGTCGTGGATATTTTTGCCAATCTCGCTGATGTCAAAGATATCAAAAGCCAGATGGATCTTTTTACTGAAGATGCAACGGTAGAAACGTATTTTGGTGACACACTATTTGCGTCCATGCGCGGGCGTGATGAAATCAGTAATGTCTTTTCAGGTTTCATCGCGAATTTTTCCGCGCTGTATCATATGAATGGTCAATTCACCGTGGATATTGATGGCGATAAAGCCAACTCCACTCACTATTGCTTAGTTGTTCTGATTTCAGAAGATGCACAAGGTAAAACTTATAAGAACCTGAACGGTATCATTTATCAGGATGAATATGCCCGCCGCGATGGCCAATGGCTCATCTCAAAACGAGTGGCTCACTTCACCTGGCGCGATATGAGTGATTTAGTGATGCCAAGCTAAACGCATCCCATATGAAAAGCGCCTGCATTTATAGTGTAGGCGCTTTAGCAATGAGACATGCTGAAAACGCCTAAGATGACAGCGAGTCTAAACTGGCGTAAATAAGTTTTGCCGCAGTGGATTCATCGATCTGTTTGAGCGCTTCCGCGATAGAAGCAACCATTTCTGATGTTAAGCCGACGTTCATGCCGATACGAATGTGGCTGTTGAGTTGCGATGCCACGCCAATGCTTGCCAGCGCGGCAATCGTGATCACTTCACGCTCTTGATATGTCAGCACACCGCGCAGAAAAATATCCGCAAACAAATGCTCTTTCAAAAACGCATCAATAGCCGGTGCGAAGGTTAAAACTGGCCCGGAAACAGGACGACCAACCAACTCTTGCTGTACGGCATCGCCTAAATCAAAACGTGATTTATCGGTTGGCAATGCGTTTGGTGTCACCCCTTCCGCATCCTGAATACCCTGTTCACGGCGGCTTTCCAGCAACGCATAAAGCGCACCTAACCCGTTTAAACTGCGCGGGAACCCACAATATGCGTAGAGTTGAACCAATAATTCCTTCAACTCATTAATGGTCACGCCATCATTTAGTGCACTGGCTAGATAGGTTTTAAGTGGCTCAATATTCCCCATTGCGGTGGCAGATGAAATGACGGCCAAGTGTTTATCTTTAGCGTTAAGGGTCATGTTTTTTCTCTCAATAGAGTGAGTGATGTGATAGAAACTCTAACACGATCCAAGACACTGATTATTATGGATAAAAACATACACTCATGATTTTTATTCATAAGTGCTAGTCAAATTCTAGTCTTATTCTTAACACCGATTTTTCGCACAATAATGACGGTTGAATAACAGGAGCAGAAGATGAATTATCAATATGTAGGCAAAAGCGCACTGAAAGTGTCACCACTGTGTCTTGGCGCGATGATGTTTGGCGGTGCCACAGACGAGCAAACGTCAACACGCATTATTGCAAAAGCCTACGATCAGGGGATTAATTTCATCGATACGGCTGATGTGTATAACGGCCGTGAGTCAGAAAAAATTATCGGTAACGCGGTTGCTGCGTTGCGTGATGAATGGGTGATCGCAACTAAATTTGGTTACGGCAGTGGGAGCAACCCGAATGGCTCAGGCCAATCACGCAAGTGGATCAGACAAACAGTCGAGAGCAGCTTGCAGGCATTACAAACGGATTATATCGACATTCTCTACTTGCACCGCGCCATTCCCGGTTTACCACTGGAAGAGAGCGTGCGGGCGGTGGGTGAATTAATCCAGCAAGGCAAAATTCGTTACTACGGTGTGTCCAATTTTTCTGGCTGGCGTATTGCGGAAATTTGCCGCGTAGCCGATCAACTCGGCATTGAACGCCCAATTGTCAGTGAACCGTTATACAACATGGTCAGCCGCACAGCAGAAGTTGAGCAGATCCCTGCCGCAGGGCATTACGGTTTGGGCGTTGTGCCCTATAGCCCGCTGGCACGTGGCGTGTTAAGTGGAAAATATCAGCTCAATACTCCATTGCCCTCCGATAGTCGAGCCGGTCGTGGTGACCTCCGTATTTTGCAGACAGAGTTACGTGATGAGTCGCTGGTTATTGCCCAGAAAATTGCGGAATACGCAAAAGATCGCGGTACAACCCCCGTCGCATTTGCACTCGCGTGGGTGCTGAATAATCAACTAGTCAGCTCAGTGATTGCCGGGCCTCGCACTGAAGCGCAGTGGGATAGCTATATTGATGCGCTCGACTTCAAACTGACAACGGAAGATGAAGCGTTTGTCGATGCGTTGATTGTGCCAGGCCACAACTCGACACCGGGATTTACCGATCCGAACTATCCAGTGGAAGGACGTCTAATCGTCTAATTTATTAGTTTGAAAACAGACAGTCGAATTAAAGCCCCTTTAGAATTTCTGAGGGGCTTAATATTAAGCATACGCCACTAAACTATTCCGGACTTAATACCGATCACCTATCACATTTATTTTAGACATTGCAGCATCAATTAATGCCAGATCTGATGCCGTTAATGTCACATTTGCCGCTCCTAAATTTTCTTCTAGACGATTTAAATTCCGTGATCCTGGGATCGGCACAATCCATGGTTTCTGCGCTAATAACCACGCCAATGCAATCTGCGCGGTGGTAGCTGATTTTTGAACACCAATTTGCTCAAGCAAATCAATAACACCACGATTGGCTTTGATTGCGTCAGCGGTAAAACGCGGATTCCGGCTGCGAATATCCGCACTGTCATAGGTGGTATTTTCGTCAATTTTCCCGGTTAAATAACCACGCCCCAATGGGCTGTATGGCACTAATCCGATCCCTAACTCTTCACAGCTCGGTAAAATATCGGCTTCGATGGCTCGCCACCAAATCGAATATTCGCTTTGCAGTGCAGCAACAGGTTGCACGGCGTGCGCACGACGCAGGGTTGCTGCATCCGCCTCTGATAATCCAAAATGTTTTACTTTACCCTCTTTGATCAGATCGCGAACGGCACCTGCGACATCTTCGATCGGCACGTTCGGATCCATGCGATGTTGATAAAACAGGTCAATGGCGTCAACACGTAAGCGCTTTAATGAAGCTTCGGCAACACGGCGAATTTGTTCTGGCCGACTGTCAAAACCAGCACCGGGATGCGGCCCTCGACCCGGTTCATGCGCAAACCCAAATTTTGTAGCAATAACAACTTGATTCCGAAATGGCGCTAACGCCTCACCAACCAACTCTTCGTTGGTGAACGGGCCATAAACTTCGGCAGTATCAAAGAAGGTCACACCACGGTCAACCGCCTGATGCAAAAACGTAATCATTTCATTTTTGTCAGCAGGCTTATCCCCAAAACTCATCCGCATACAACCGAGACCCAGTGCGGAAACGTCCAAACCGTTATTACCCAGTTTTCGTTTTTGCATTTTTTAGTCCTTTGTTTAAAATTTGAGTTTTTCTATAAGAACAAATTTTATAGTAAAGGATACGAGATGAAATGATTATGCTGTGATTATTCATCGAACAAATGAATGAGATTCATAAATTAACCAGACCTTTCCTATTAAGGAATTACACTATAGTCATATATTGTCTTCGCAACGACAACCGGATATGTAAAAATAAGATATGGCTGTAGATTTTGTTAATCCAACAACAGCTAGACTTTATTTTTTGGCACGACCGATACTCTAAATCCACCTGTCTTTGTTAAAGATATTTCTTAAGATGAAGTTCAAAGACAATTAAAAAATACAAGTTCGAACATTAGGTTATATCCTATTAAGATATTACACCATCATTAATTAGCATTGAATTTCAATCAGCTCAGATTCATTATTAACCACAACCAACTCAGCATCATTAAGTTCAATTTGTATTGGTGTTTATGGCAACACGCACTTCCCAATGTCAGATTTGAACAATCAGAAAATTGCCGAGTTAATGTCTGATTGGCTAAAAACAAAACACCTGAACTAATATCGATTAAAATAAAACGGCTTACATTAGTAAGCCGTTTGTCTTCGAAAAATGAGCATTAAACATCCAGTTTTCGATAAGCAAGCCATTCGACCATGGCAGGATCGCGGTGTGAGAAGAATGCGCTAGTTGCGGTGTCCATTGCGGTGATTTGCTGTATCTCGAATTCAGTCAAGGCAAAATCAAGTACATTCAAATTTTCAATCATGCGTTCTTTACGAACCGTTTTTGCCAGAGACACAATGCCACGCTGATATAACCAACGTAAAACCACCTGCCCTACACTCTTCCCGTATTTTTCACCAATGGTGGTCAATTTTGGATTCTGAAATAAACCATTACGCCCTTCCGCAAACGGAGCCCATGCTTCCGGCTGAATGCCTTTACTTTGCATCCAAGGCACTGCATGAAGTTGTTGGTTGAATGGGTTCACTTCCACCTGATTCACCGCTGGCACGGTTTTATTAAACGCAATTAGATCAGCCAGACGATCCGGATGGAAATTACTAACCCCAATGGCACGAATTAAGCCTTCTTGCTGTAATTCTTCCATGGCTCTCCACGCACCATGAACATCACCATAAGGCTGATGAATTAAATACAGATCTACATAATCCAGTCTTAAACGATTCAAAGAACGTGCAAACTGTGCTTTGGCGCCTTCATAATTGGTATCTTGTAACCACAATTTGGTCGTTACAAACAACTCTTTACGGTCAATACCGCTGTTTTTGATGGCGTTACCAACTTCAGTTTCATTTTGATAAGAAGCCGCTGTATCGATCAGACGATAGCCTGCTTCAATGGCATCAACAACGGCACGCTCACATTCAGCTTTATCCGTCATTTGGAAAACACCAAAACCCAGTAATGGCATTTCTAGGCCATTATTTAATTTTATTGATTGCATGATCTTAAGCCTGTAAATGAAGATAGTTCATACAAATGATAATAGAGATTGAGTAAGATAATTAGTGATGATACGCAAAAAGGGCTTGTGAATAAAACTAATTAATGTGTTTATAATAACTACTCAGCTGCCTGTCATTCCATCCATAACGTTTTTGATTATAGCCCCATTACTTTCTTGTCATATTATTCTAAAAATATTGATCATCAATTCCATAAATTGGAATTATTATTATCTATCAATCGCTTAATATATGATGCGTATGAGTGTAGCCTCGAATGTTATAACCCCACTCAGTAGAAATGCAGCCCAACGTAACACATAAGGAAAGTCTTTAATGACAAAAGAACAAACTGTTGCTTTTGAGCTGAAATCAAATATTAAATTATTTTATAAAATGGCCTCTGTATTGATGAGCGTTATCGTTCTACTCAGCATATTTGTCTATTTTTATATACAACAACCGCAATTCGCTGAGTTATCGCCGAAAACTATATTGCCAAAGGTCCACTTCTCAACCTATGCGCATGGTACATTTTACAACCAATTACCTACGCCAGTTTTAACACGGACCATTGAAAAAAGTCGGGTCACAGATCTGATGAATTTTTTGATGAATAAAAATCCAAACGCGAGACCATCAGCACCAATTCCAACCGCAGTGAAGACAAATCTTCTCCAACTGAAGCCAGATGAAAATGCCATCATTTGGATGGGACACTCCAGCTATTTTCTTCAGATTGATGGCATCAAGGTGCTGATAGACCCCGTATTCAGTGAAAATGCCTCACCGGTGCCGTTTACTAATCTTGCATTTAAGGGCAGCAATATATATTCCGCAAATGACATCCCCAAAATTGATTATTTATTGATTAGTCATGACCACTGGGATCATTTAGATTATCCAACAATTATGGATTTGAAAGATAAAATAGGAAAAGTGATCACCCCGCTGGGTGTCGGTGACTATTTTAGACAATGGGGATTCAACAAAGACATCATTTTTGAAGGTGATTGGAATGATGTTTTCAAAGATAAAGCGACTCAAATTCATATTCTACCTGCGCGACATTTTTCTGGCCGTTTATTAACAAGAAATCAAACGTTATGGGGTTCATTTGCATTGATTACGGCTCATCATCAGATCTATTTGGGCGGCGATAGTGGTTATGGCCCTCATTTCAAAGAAATCGGTAAGAAATTTGGTCAATTTGATTTGGCCATTCTAGAATGTGGACAATATGATCCCGATTGGAGTTTGATCCATATGTCACCAGAAGAAACGGCTAAAGCAACCGCGGATTTAAATGCAAAATCACTAATACCGTCACACAATAGTAAATTTAAACTCGCCAATCACGACTGGAATGAGCCATTAATAAGAATAAGTAAAGCGAGTAAGAATATGTCTTATCGTTTATTAACCCCCATGATCGGGGAAAAGATTGAAGCAAACAATGACAAACAACAATTTTCAGAATGGTGGAAATAATTGCCATTGAAGCAACGTAAAAACACCCATTCATATAGCACTCAGATATTAAAAAGAAGTAAAAAACATGCAAAATTGGATCATATTACTCATTGCAATTTCATCTGAAGTCACCGCAACAACATCATTAAAATTAAGTGATGGATTCTCAAAGTTAGGACCATCTCTACTGGTAATAGTGGGTTATACCATATCATTTTACTGTCTTTCATTAACGCTAAAAACGATCCCTGTGGGTGTGGTTTATGCGGTTTGGTCTGGGATGGGCATGTCATTGATCACTTTGGTTGGATGGCATTTTTTTGGCGAAAAATTAAACATTCCGACTCTGTTTGGTATCGGTTTAATATTTGCTGGTGTGCTTATAATGAGTATATTTTCATCCGTAAAAATTTAGCCAATCCATCAAAAGGAGCAAAATTCAGATGTGATTCTATACAATACAAAGCCTTGGGTGTTGTTATCGGTGTTCACAATAAATTATCCGGCAGTTTCGGGTCATAGTGCCGATAAATGAAATCGAACAAATGAATGCGATGCTCTACAACGTTGAAAGTTTCAACAATTAACGGAACTCTTGTAACTAAAAAAGAAAAATAAAGCGGACTCTATTGACCACTTTATTTTTCTTGGCAAATTACTGTGCCAACCCGATCTGTTTCATGAATGATTGGTTATCCCACATCAACCACTCTTCATCCATCACGCCTTGTTTGTTCCAGTGACCGATAGTCACCATGCCTAATTTGAAACTCTTACCCGTTGGAGCAATTGTTTTGCCGTCACCAATCGGCATCGGTTGTGAGAAAGTGCCATCAACAGAACCGGAAACAGCAGTCCATTCACCAGATGCGATACGAATAGGATGCTCGGTAATTTTGGTATTCGGCGCAAACACAAACATCGGTTTCAGCTCTTCAATGTGTTTATCCAGACCTTTCGTGGTATGACCATCCGGGTAGTGCACAGTGATGTCTTTTGCATGGCTTTTGCCCAGTTGATCCCATTTCTGGCCGCTGTAGACGTTGAAATCCAAATCATCAAAATTAGCTAAATGCGCTTTTTCGGTATGTCGTGTTTTCGCAATGGCATTTACTTGCACTTTCAATGCATCAATTTCTGCACGGTCCGCCGCAGTGGTCGTTTTGGATTCTGCGAATGCCGCAGTGGCTGAGGTTGCCAGTACTAACGCTAAAGCAACATGAGTCAATTGAGTTTTCATCGTGGTTCTCCAATCAATTAGATAATGTTTGTCATGTTTGAAAAATCGAGGTTTACGCCTTATGTAACCAAGTTGGCGCAATGTTTGTACCTAAGCCGGCGCCATAACCAAAGTAAATATTCAGGCCAGCCAATGGCTCCAGATAACGGGCATTTTTCAATGGGCCGGCATCAACCACGTTAAAACCCAGCCCAGTTGCCAATGTTTGTACCGTTTGTTTGGCAGCCACATCGTCAGCAGCCACAAATACACTGGCTGTTTGGCCATTACCAAAATCAGCACCAGCACCTAACACTTGTGCAAATAAGGTGTTAAAGGCTTTTACCACTTTGATGCCGGGGTACGCAGCAGCAATCTGCTCAGCAGCAGAGGTGCTATGGCCAATGGTAAGCCCCATGTAATCGGCGGTGAGAGGGTTGGTAATATCAATCACGGTTTTGCCACTGAGATCACCGAGCGCTGCCAGCGCAGGCACGGCATCATCGAAACTGGTTGCCAATACCAACACATCGGCTTTGGCGGCAACATCCGCGTTTACTACGGTAGCGCCGTAGGTTGCTGCTAACTCTTGTGCTTTTGCTGCATTACGGCTGGTGATAAACACGTCATGCCCAGTTTGTGTCAGTTGTTTCACGAAAGCCGAACCCATGTTGCCGGAGCCAATTACAGTAATGTTCATATGTACCTCATCGTTGTTATTTAGTTTGGATGTCATCGCCAGTGGATGACCTTGTTGCTTATATTAGTGGCAATAATTAAGATAAAAAGCGCATGAAATGAAAGTTATCATTACATAATATGTAACAATGGAGATGAACGATGATTGATGTCATGAAAGCCATGCAGGCCTTTGTTGCAGTGGTCGATAGTGGTAATTTCGTTTCGGCAGCAGAAATGCTCGATACATCAACGGCCGCGATATCGCGTCAAGTGAGTGGTTTAGAAAGCCACCTCGGTGCGCGATTGCTCAACCGTACCACACGTCGGATATCATTAACCGAATCAGGGCATGAGTATTACTCCCGCGCACAAACTATTCTGAATGATTTGGCAGAAGCGGAAGCCATCGTCGGCCAGCAGGCTATTCAACCTAAAGGTGTGTTGCGGGTCAGTGCCCCGCTTTCATATGGGATCCACGAACTCGCGCGGTTGTTGCCTGACTTTATGCAACGTTATCCCGATTTGAGATTGGATATTGACCTCTCTGACCGCGTGGTCGATTTAGCCAATGATGGCATCGATGTAGCCATTCGGATTTCGCAGGCGCTGACATCCCAAGTCGTGGCCAGAAAAATCATGCCGATTGAGATGATTTTATGTGCCTCCCCCGATTATCTGGCCCACAAAGGCACGCCAAAATCACCGGAAGAGATCACAGAGCATGAAACGCTGAATTACTCCTACCTTTCAACCGGGGATAATTGGCATTTCGTTGACAAGAACCAGACTGAAGTCACCGTGCGGACACAATCGATCGTGCATGCATCGAATGGTGATTTACTAACGGCATTAGGGTTATCGGGCAAAGGGATTATTGTTCAACCGGCATTTATCGTGGCAAAACATATCGCCAATGGCCAGTTAGTGCCATTACTGCCCGATTGGCACTTGGGGAATTTTTACCTTTATGTCGTGTATTTGAGCCGAAAACATTTATCCGCCAAAGTAAGAGCGTTTATTGATTATTTAGCGGAAACAGCAGAACAGTGATGCAGGATAATAAAATGTGATAAAGCATTTTTAAATTGCAGTTATTCAAACAATAACGACATGTCTTATATAAAACATGCCGTTATGTTGTAAAACTTAAATCAAGAAATCATTCAATGTTTTACCCGCTGCAATACCTTCACGAATAGGCACTGGTTGGCGACCTTGGCCAGTCCAAGTCTGCACGTTACCATCTGCATCAGTATATTGGTATTTAGCAGGACGGGGTTCGCGTTTACTCGCTTTTTCAGTGGTTTGAACAGCACCGACCAAATCTGCCAAATCAATACCTTCTGATTTCAGCAACTCTTTATATTCAGCAATTTTTTGCAGACGAGCTTCTTGGCTCTTTCGAACTGACTCTTCTTGTACACGACGTTCTTCAACAATCGCAGTTAACTTTTCAAAACCTTCATTCAGTTGTTCTAACGTCAATTCGCGGGTAATAGCTTTTAAGCTGCGAGCATTTAAAAAAATACGTAAAAAATCTGACATTGTAGTTTGCCTTCAAATAAAGAGTTAAAATAGGGAGGCAAGATTAGCCTGCCATTTGATTGTATATTGTCGCTTTCAATAAAACAAACTAGTTAGGATAAGTTAATTATGATTTATCATTAAATGCTGGCCAAGAAAAGTGGTACATAGCGCCATCTTCATTTGGTCGTCTTCAAAAATATTCTTCAAATCGATTTTCTTTGTTTTCAAAACTGGTTGGATATTGCCAGAGTGTACAGCTAAAAGTAAGTAGTGATGCTTTTTAAACTGAGTTTCTCCTGCCATAATTGCTCTTGCATGCCCTACTGAACAGCCCCAAATTTCAGCTAATTTTTTATAGTTGGGGATACACTGATTAAAATCAGTCGAACGTTTATCTTGAACCATCAATAAATGCTCATCTAAAAACAACATTAAATCGTCGTGCGTAAAGATTTCGTATGATTTCATATATAGTCTCATTATTATTTTTATTATATGTATATATTACCAGTATTATTTACTAACTACCAATGCAAGAAATAAATTTAATTAATATTTTTGCTTGTTAGTACCACAAAAGTATTTTTGTTTGCAAAGACAGAGAGCAAACAAAATTTCATATTTTTTGCTTTGCATTCCCCTACTGCGGATGGATTTGTTTGTTTATTGGTTTGCAAACCTATAGTGCGGATTTGAATGGTTATTGCAGTACTATTGTGTCAACTATATTCATCTTTTAGCTGTTTGCTTGCCAGTAATGGCATGCATGTTCAGAACTTCTGCATTTGAGTGTCAAAAATGACAACAACACTGTCATCAGTGGCATAAAATGAAATATGGGTCACTTCGCAAGCAACGCTTGCGGCTAGGGCGAAACAACACGCTATAGCGTGTAAACTGCATTTTACACGCTACAACAGGTAATCCGTTTTGGTGATAATTGCATGGCGTTCAGAAAAGGGATCGGATTGAATTGACGGTAATCCAAAAAAACAGCTCTAGTTTGCAAAACGATAAATCCTCGGCGTTAATCGCCGAAAAAATAACATTAGATAAACTAACGCCGACACATGAAGTCTTACTTCAGTCATTCAAAAAGACATAGCCATTATATCAACCCACCCCAACACCTAGCCAAAAGTCATCGAATAAGATCGGGAACTTCTCGTTATCGGAAATTCGTGTTGGCACTCGGATCATACTGTCTACCAATTCTTCTGCTCGTAAGCGATGCAAGTCGCACAAAAAGGCTTTCGTTTCATCCGACAACAGCGATTTGACATCACTACCAAGCAAAAATGCGGCTTGTCGATCGATATCATAATTTAATGCGCTAGATGGGATCTCGTCATCCCATAGGCGGTCACTATAAATGACAGCGTATTCACGCAGAATTATCAGAAAATCCGACGCATCTTTACTGCCGCTACGTTCACTCCAAGCCACTAATTTCAATAAAGCCATTCCAGCCAATGAAGCAACTTTCAGTATATAACGCTGACCTATATCAATTAATACGGCAGCATCATAAGCCTCTTTGAATCCCATAACGGACATCGTCGTAGTATGCTCTGGCGGCCATTGGATATCGCCATACTCATCCGCTATGTCGCCAAAAGGAATAATATCGACGGGTAATCCATTAGCTTCATAGACTAAACGATGTGCAATTTTTGTTGCTTCAAATCCAGCACAGAGCATGGCATTTTTTACCATATCAAACTCAGCCCATCCCGAGACAAATATAGCTGTATCTATATCTTTTGTTTGTCTTCCTGGATCGCGACCAAACACATGAAATAGCAGTAACTCTCTTGCTGTAGCACCTGCAATAAAATAGGGAATACCTAATTTGTCATTCACATCAACAATGTGTCTTAAAATAGGCTCAAATTCCGGCCGAAGTAAATTCTGCAAGGTGTAGATATTGTTCATTTATTAACTGCGCGACCTCATAATTACGACCATCTTGGCTTGCGAGTAATTCTGCAACTGACAACAGCGCTTTTCCCTTTTGATCCAATTCAAGATCCTTTCCCCAAAATGCCGGGACCAGCCAAAATCGACCTTGAGCATCTGGTCTAACCTTTAGCTCACTAATACGTTGAGGTATAGGGTTGAACGTAAAAAGTTGCATATACTCTGGTTTTAAATGATTAGTTAACTGCTCCGCAGCCACTTCTCCGCCCCAGTATTCATGTTCCCGGATAACCACATCGTGCCAGTTACCTGTCAGTCCTAAAACAACACCACCCAACTTTGGTCTTAATATTGTCGCATACTCGCTGAGCCATCGATGAGTAAGCCCAGGAAGGTCAGTTATACGGTAACCGGATCCCGTTATCCGTATAAAGTTTTCCGATTTTAGCTGGTTGAATGCTTTACTCGCCATCCCAAGAGAAATACCGGCCAACGCTGCCAATTCTCTCATGGTCAATGTGACGGCATCGTTATTGGTTAACAAAACAAAAAGCAGTTTCATCACACCAACAGTAAAGCGCTTTTTTGTATTGACATTGAGATGTCCGGACTTCAATTTACGACCAGATACACGAAAATATATACCATCTGTTGAAATGAACACATTACCGGCCGCATCAATAAAATTGATACGATTTTTCTCGCAGTACTCAGAAAGAGTCTCTGACAAAACATTGCAGATCAAAATTTGGTTTTTATCCATGTTTTGCATATATGTATTCAGGGACTCCTTCCTGTGAATGTGTTTCACAGATAGTCGGAATCTCAATGTTTGGTCATTTATTACTAACTGCAATTCGCCATCATAGTCGCCATCAGGACACTCAATACGAGCCTGGTATTGCGCTGGAATATGTATGAGTGTATTTGAGATCAGTTCATGACATCCGTTCACAGAACAACTCCGTTCATGATTCATGAACAAACAATAATCGTGAACAAGCTATAAGTCAAAAGGAAACATGATTTGTCTTCACCAAAAAGTATTTCTCTTCGCTAGCCTTAGCGGTAATCTACCCCAGCCCCATCGGGGCATTTTTGTAACAATTTCCTATGCGTGACACGGAAGCCCACAACCTAAATGGTACAATTAGCTTGCGATAATGCAGCGCACAATATTAACGTCCCCGGTCAGAATGCAGGACCTACACAGACTACGGCAATTTCACTTCTCGACATTCCAAAGTGCTCTGCTAACTATGATATCTGTCATTTGTACGCCCATTCCGTAACCCACTATCTCGCAAGTAAAAACATCGTTGATACCAGACAAACAGATTAAGCTCCCAGTAACTCAACATTAGCTTTACAGCAAAAAACGTTCTTCGAAAAAACTCAGTGGTCATATGCCATTACAAGGAATGAAATGACGACCGCTTACTTTTCTCTTACAATATTGCCATCAGTAATGCATACACATGCATTTATTCAAAAAAACATATATTTCCATATGAAATTGGGATGAAAAATATATTTTTTATCTCTCCATGTGATTCACGTAATGAATTGTTTAAAAAAGGATTTTTTATGGAGGCTATCGCATGCTGGCAAGACGCATAATTCCGTGTTTAGACGTTAAAGATGGCGTGGTGGTTAAAGGCATTCAGTTCCGTAATCACGAAGTCATGGGCGACATCGTGCCGCTGGCAAAACGTTATGCCGATGAAGGTGCGGATGAGTTGGTGTTTTATGATATCACTGCCTCTTCTGACGCTCGTGTGGTGGATAAAAGCTGGGTGAGCCGTGTTGCCGAAGTAATTGATATTCCATTTTGTGTCGCTGGCGGCATTAAATCGGTTGAAGATGCCAAGCGCATTCTGGAATTTGGTGCAGATAAAGTGTCGATCAATTCCCCCGCATTGGCTAACCCTGAGCTGATCACCGAGCTGGCTGATCGTTTCGGTGTGCAGTGCATCGTGGTTGGTATCGACTCCTATTTTGATGCTGCCACGGGTCAATATCAGGTGAAGCAATACACCGGTGATGAAACTCGCACCCGTATTACGAAATGGACAACACCCGATTGGGTGGTGGAAGTACAGAAACGTGGTGCCGGTGAAATCGTGCTGAATATGATGAATCAGGATGGCGTGCGTCAAGGTTACGATTTAACACAACTGAAACTGATCCGTGATCTTTGCAAAGTGCCATTGATCGCCTCAGGTGGTGCCGGAGAAATGGTACACTTCCGTGATGCTTTCCAGATCGCTGACGTTGATGGTGCACTGGCCGCTTCCGTATTTCATAAGGGCATTATTCCGATCCCTGAATTAAAAGCTTATCTGCGTAACGAAGGAGTGCAGATCCGTGACTGATTTAATTACTGTTGACCCAACTCGTCTGGATTGGGAAAAAACTGGCGGTATGATCCCTGCGATTGTGCAGCATGTGCATACCGGTCAGGTATTGATGCAAGGTTATATGACCCGCGAAGCGCTGGATAAAACGCTGGAAACAGGTCATGTGACGTTCTTTAGTCGCAGCAAAAACCGTCTATGGACTAAAGGCGAGACCTCTGGTCACGTGCTGCAACTGCGCGCAATTAGCACAGACTGCGATAATGACAGCCTGCTGGTTGCTGCTGACCCGATTGGCCCAACTTGCCACCGTGGTTGCCCATCTTGTTTTGATGAGCACCCTGCGCTGCCACTGGGCTTTTTAGCTGAATTGGAACAGATCCTGGCAGGTCGTAAAGATGCCGATCCTTCATCCAGTTATACTGCGAGCTTGTATGCCAAAGGCACCAAACGTATTGCACAGAAAGTGGGCGAAGAAGGCGTTGAAGTAGCACTGGCAGCCATGGCAAAAGATCGCAATGAACTGATCAACGAATCAGCCGATCTGCTGTATCACCTGACTGTCTTGCTGCAAAACGAAGGTCTGAAACTGGGCGATGTGGTTAACTGCCTGAAAGAACGTCATAAATAATGTGATTGCGGAACAGAAATGATCGAATTTTTCTGTTCCGTAATTTTCGTCTAATATGTTTCATTCTTCGTTTTTTCCTTCCTAACGCAGCTAATTACGCAAAACAAATTGGTGTTCGCCACAGAATCAAAAGCCGATAGTAAACAGCTGTAACCTGTTATGTTTATACTTAACGCTAATGATGTTCTCTGATAACTGTGCCCGCATTTTATGAATAAGATTCTTTTGATTGAAGACAGCATGATGGTCTCCCGAGCGCTCAGTGCGAATATTCGTAAAGAGTTAAACGTTGAGGTCGATTCCGCTTATACGCTGGCTGATGCTAAAGCGCGATTAGCATCGAATCATGATTATTTTGCTGCACTGGTTGATCTGACATTACCGGATGCCCCTGACGGAGAAGCACTGGATGAGGTGCTGCAATGGCATATTCCCGCCATCGTGATGACCGCCAGTTTCAGTGAAGAAAAACGCGATGAATTACTGGAACGGGGTTTAGTCGATTACATCATCAAAGATTCTAAAACATCGTTTAACTACGTTGTCAGCCTGCTTCGCCGTCTTTATCTCAATCAATTTATTTCGGTGTTGGTGGTCGAAGATTCCTTTACCGGCATGCAGTTTGTTACCCGACAATTACGTCGTTGGCTGCTGACCGTACATGAAGCGGCTGATGGCGCAGAAGCATTGGCAATTTTGAACAAACATCCTGAAATCAAGATGATCCTCGCGGATTACCATATGCCTGTCATGAATGGCATGGAGCTGGTTAAAGCGCTGCGCGAGAAAAAAGATAAAGAAGAGCTGGCCATTATTGGTATTTCCGCCATCAATGAAAAATCACTGTCGGCCCGCTTCATTAAATATGGCGCCAATGACTTTTTGACTAAACCGTTTGCGCCGGAAGAGCTGCAATGCCGAATCAATCATAATCTGGAAACACTGGAGTTATTAGCCAAGCTGCGTGAAACCACATATCGTGATTACCTAACGCAACTGTTTAATCGTCGTTATTTATTTGAAAAGGCAGAAAAACAATTCCGCGCGGCTAAATCGGCCGGTCACCCTATCACTATGTGTGTTATGGATATTGATCATTTTAAACGGATCAACGATGCGCATGGCCATCATGCCGGTGACACCGTTTTGCGCACTATTTCTGCGTTGTTTAGCGAGCATTTCCCCGATTGCATTACGTTCCGTTTAGGCGGTGAAGAGTTCGGGTTGATTATGCTGAATATTCCCTTTGAAGTCGCACTGACACGTATTGAGCAATTCCAGCAGGATTTAAAAGATACACCGATGGATCTCGGACACCCAGTGTATGTTACCGCCAGTTTCGGCGTTACTGATGAATTGACCGATCAGCTGGATGAAATGCTTCAGGCAGCTGATCGACTGTTATATCAGGCAAAACAGCAAGGCAGAGATCGGATTTGTACAAACAATTAATGATCTTTGCAGACTACTTTGCCTTCCCCTGATTAGCGACTGCATGTGCTTTGGCTGCTATCTCGTCAGGGTCACCGAGGTAGTAATGCTTCACGGGCTGCATATCGTCATCGAGTTCATAAACCAGTGGTACACCCGTTGGAATGTTCAGTTCAAGGATGTCTTTTTCACTAATCCCGTCGAGATGTTTCACCAAGGCACGCAGTGAATTGCCATGCGCAGCAACAATCACTCGCTCACCAGATGCCACTCTGGGTTTTATGACCTCATTCCAATACGGTATGACACGATCAATGGTAATCGCTAAGCTTTCGGTAACAGGTAGTTGCGCTTTGTTCAGATTGGCATAACGCGGATCATGACCAGGGAAGCGTTCATCATCTTCGGTTAATGCCGGTGGCGTGATCGCGTAACCGCGCCGCCATAACAAGACTTGCTCATCACCATATTTCAGCGCCGTTTCTGCCTTGTTCAAGCCTTGCAGCGCACCGTAGTGACGTTCATTTAATCGCCAGTCTTTTTCAACAGGGATCCACTGCAGATCCATCTCTTCCTGAATATACCATAGTGTTGAAATGGCGCGTTTCAGTACGGATGTATAAGCAAAATCAAAGGTATAACCTTCCTTCAACAGTAATTTCCCTGCCTGATGAGCCTCTTCTATTCCTTTTGGTGACAGCTCGACATCAGTCCAGCCAGTGAAACGATTTTCCTGATTCCAAATACTTTCACCATGCCGGATTAACACTAATTTTTTGGTTGTCATGTTGATTGCCTCTCTTTGCATATCTCTAATGATAATTATTATCAATAACACAAATGAGAAGCAATACTATTTAGACGATTATTACGATAAGTAAAACCTATCGATGATCTTTCATTGCCTGTTCTATTAACTAAGCTGATATAAGCGGACTCTGTTCGCAGAACAGCTTAATACAAAGGCACTCAATTAAACATAACGTTTACGACAATGAATATTATGCATTTGACTTCAATACCGCTATGCCTTCCCCTTTCTTACTGCTTGGGCGGTAAAAAACCAGAATATTCCCTGCGATAACCAAACCCAACCCGAATAAACCGGACAGTGACCAGTGATAACCTTCAAACCAAACCGATAAGTTTAAGGCCACGATCGGAAATAACACTGTGCTATAGGCTGCGCGTTCTGGGCCGATACGCCCTACCAGCAATAGATAGGCAGTAAAACCAATCACAGAACCGAAGAAAGCCAGATAAACCAAGGCTCCCCAATAACGCGGGCTGGGGTCAATTTGCCAGCTCAAACCGGAAAACAGGCTGCCCACCAGCAACACAGTGGCGCCACAGAGCATGGCCCAGCCGTTGGTCTGTACTGGTGTAGCACCTAAGGTCTGTAAACGAGCGGAAATAAGATTGCCGGATGAAAAAAACAGTGTGCCCAATAACGCCAAACCCAGGCCTTTTAGCACATTGAGAGACGCTGAATGTGCGGATATTTCCGGCCAGAACAGAAACAATAAGCCCACCAGCCCGAACCCACCACCTTGCCAAACTTTCGGCTGGATCTGTTTGTGAAAGATAAACCGAGCACTCAGTGCATTCCAAAGCGTTGAAGTGGAAAAGATTACCGCGATCAATCCGCTGGGTATCCAGGCACTGGCGGTATAAAAACAGAGAAAGTTACAACAGAACAAAAACACGCCTTGCAGCAAAATCAGATACAGCACTTCCCCTTTGGGAATAGTTAATTTCTTTCGCAATAACAGATATGCCAGCATGATAAATGCGGCCAGCAGGAAACGTCCGGCAATTGAAAATGGGATCGCGGTGACGCCCAACTGCCATTTCAGCGCCAGCCACGTAGTTCCCCAAATCAGTACGGTCGTGATATACAACAGAATATTCATAAAACCTCCGTTTCTATTCTGCTCACTATCATGATGGTTGGCGGGAAAAACCGATTGTCTGTTCTTGCGGTTATTTACGCAGATGGCTTTTGTTTAACGCGATAATAGATACACTCAAAGGTGAATGAGTAGTAAGGATGGTTATGCCAAACGCACAAATGCATGTTGTCGATGTGCTAACTGAAGCACATGCCACGTTAAAGCGCCACTCGCCACTGGGTGATGGTTTCAGCGCGGCGACCTGGCATCGGCAATTGCTGAATGACACCGCTTATTCTCGCCCCGGTCACCATACCCTTTCCCTTTATCTTTCGGGCGGCGAAAAAGTTCGGCGACGCGACCAACCCGACAAATGGGGTGCCCCCGGCAAATTGTGTTTATTACCAGCGGAGCATGAATCGTATTGGGAAATTGGTGGTGAAATCCGCTTCTTGCATTTGTATATGCCGCCAGAGCTGTTTGCCCGACAAGTCGTACAGATCTTGGATGCCGAACCGCGCTTGTTTTCTCTAGCCGATCGGACTTATATGGATGATGCTTGGCTAACCGCATCGTGTTTGCGTATGGTGCAATATGACTGGAGTGACCCAGTAGCCTGCTTGTCTGCTAATGCCTTAAGCCATGATATTTTGCTGCATCTTTTGCAGACACAAACTCAGCGCCTGCAGTTGCCCGCAATCAAAGGTGGGTTATCGCCAGTGCAACGAACGACTATTCGTGATTGGATAGAAACTCATCTGGCGGAAAACATGACGTTATCAGCCATGGCCGAGCAACTTCATCTTTCCGAATATCATTTTGCCCATATGTTTAAGATAAGCTTCGGTATGCCCCCACACAATTGGGTATTACGCCGCCGCATAGAACGTGCACGTGAACAGTTACAACATACCAATGACGATTTACTCACCATAGCCCTGCAAAATGGCTTCGCCAATGTGAGTCACCTCAGTAAACATATGAAACAAGTGATCGGTGTTCCGCCCGGTAAATATCGTCATTGGAGTCAAACCCATACACTTCCTACCACCGGAAGCTGAGTAGTTTTTAAACTGATATAAATTATTCCACTTTAGGGCTTGTCGGATTTTAAACACGCGCGCATAATTAATTGCATAGTCAATTAATGACAAGGCAATATATGTCTAAGCAAAATCCATCCTCCTATGAAATTCTGAATCTGGCAGAAAACGTGAGTTTTCTGCTTGGTACTACCAATCTACTCAAAGATCGTTTGTTAGATCAGCATCTTGCGGAAGACGACATCACCGCAGCACAAGCTAAAGCCCTGTTCAAGATGCATTTTTTTAACATCAACCGCCCTTCAGACATCTGTAAATCTTTGGGTGTTGATGGCGGCGCCGTCACCCGAATGCTCGATCGTCTGGAAAAGAAAGAACTGATCACACGCTCACCTGATCCTAATGATCGTCGCTCTTTATTGATTGCCGTTACCGATAAAGGCCGTGAAGTCATTGATCGGGCAATGCCGCTTGCCGTGAATGCACAGAAAGAACTGGTTAGTGCGTTAACTGACGATGAAATTCAGCAACTGAAAGTGACACTGAGAAAAATCTTAGTCGCTGCAGGCTCAACTTGTGGTCTTCCTAAAGCGTCATTTCCCGCTACAGAACTAAAAGAAGATTAATGATGAAAGCAACAACGTTTGTAATTTCAGGCATTGCACTTTGTGTGCTGTTATCGGGTTGCGCTTCACCCGATGACGTTCAAGCCAATGGTGTTTTATTAAAAACCGGTGCTTTGGCCAGTCAACACTCGCTGGCAACTGACCACTTATCTCCTGCCGATTGGCCGAAACAAGATTGGTGGAATAAGTTAGGCGACCCGGCGCTGGCGCAATTAATTAATGAAGCCTTAGCGCATAACCCGACCATGCAAGTCGCTAACGCCCGTTTAGAGGCGGCTGATGCACAAGTGTCTGCTGCCGATGCCGGTTTCTCACCGACACTGGATGCCAACGCCAGCTTGAAACGTTCGCGTCTATCTCGCTTGGAAGATCCGTCCGGACAAGGCAATCGGTTTTCTACCGTTCGCTCCGCGGGCTTAACGTTTACCTATGACTTTGACCTCTGGGGTGGAAAACGTGCCGCATGGGAAGCCAGTGTTAACCAGCAAAAAGCATCGGAAGTGGATTATCAGGCTGCCCGTATTGCTTTATCCACCAGCATTACCCGTACCTACATTCAGCTGGCGAATGCTTATGAATCGGCCGATTTAGCCAAACGTGAACTGGACCGCGCACAACAAATTACACAGATCACACAACAATTGCTGAAGTCTGGTTTGGTCGCAGAAGATCGTCTGTTGGCTGCGAACACCGCGGTATCAGCAGCAAAACAACAGGTTGAACAACGCACTTTGGTGATCGGTCAGCTTAAAAACAGTTTAAGCACGCTATTAGGCCAAGGGCCTGATCGCGCAGCTTCATTGCCACGTCCCCATTTATTGAGCGCTCAGGCAACCGGCCTGCCGGAAAACATTCCTGCATCGTTGATCAGTCATCGAGCTGATATCACTGCTGCTCGGTGGCGGGTTGAAGCAGCAAGTAAAAATATCACTGTCGCCAAAGCGCGTTATTACCCTGACTTTAATCTGACCGCGATGGCCGGTTTTAAATCAATTTTGGGCGATGCCATTTTAGGTGATGTCAGCCAATCATGGAGTGTTGCACCGGCGGTTTCCATTCCCTTATTTGAAACTGGGCTGAAAGCCAATCTGCAAGCCAAAACTGCTGCGTATGACTTGGCTGTCGCGCAATATAACCAGACCCTCACCAATGCGTTAGGTGAAATCGCTGACAACGTGTTGGTGATGCAATCATTAAAACAACAGCTTATTGATGCGGAAGAAACAGCCATGTTGGCAGACAAAACCTATCAGGTGAGCACTGCCCGCTTCCGTTCCGGTTTAGGCAGTCAGCTGGCCGTATTAATGGCAGAACAGCAGCTGATTCAGGCTGAAACCCAATTATCGACGCTGAAAACACGTCAACAAGATTCGCTGGCATTACTGATCCAATCGCTGGGCGGTGGATTCAGTAGCGATGAACATGCCACAGCCTCTCATTTGCAAAATAAAAACAGCTAATGCGCAATAAGGATTAATTATGAGCCATTCCGTTTCTGAAAAAACCGTGTCACCACGTTCCGGACAGCGCAAAAATAGCCTGCTGGTTTTATTAGTTTTATTAATCATTGCCGCTGCCGGCTCTTATTATTGGTATTTCCATCATGCGATTTGGTCTGAATCGACAGACGACGCTTATATCAGTGGTAACTTAGTGCAGATCACGCCTGAAACAACCGGTACCGTAACAAGTATCGCCGCCGATGATGGCGACTTTGTGCAAAAAGGTCAGCCAATGATCAGTTTTGACCAAAGCGATGCTCTGTTAGCACAAGAAAATGCAGAAGCCGGTCTAGCTCAGACCGTTCGTCAGGTTCGCACGCTGTTTAACAACGTCGATCAGGCACAGGCGGTTACTGCAGAACGCAAAATTGCCTTACAAAAAGCACAAGCTGATGTGGCCCGCCGTAAAAACATGGTCAAAGCCGGTGGTTTGTCGGAAGAAGAGCTGATCCATGCTCAGGATGTCGTCAGTTCTGCAGAGAAAGCGTTAGCTGCTGCGCAGCAACAACTGAAATCTCAACAAGCGCTGGTTAACAACACTACCGTAACGACACATCCGTTGGTTAAAAGTGCGATCAGTAAATTACGTCAGGCTTATCTGGAAAAACAACGCACCGTGATGGTTGCGCCCGTTTCCGGTTATGTGGCGCGTCGTAATGTACAGGTTGGTCAACGTGTAACTCCGGGCGCCACCCTGATGGCAGTTGTGCCTCTTGAGCAAGTTTGGGTCGATGCCAATTTCAAAGAAACTCAGCTGACCAAGATGCGTATCGGTCAACCAGCCACAGTCACAGCCGATCTGTATGGCAGCAAAGTGGAATATCACGGCAAAGTGGAAAGTCTGGGTATCGGTACCGGTAGCGCCTTCTCTCTGCTGCCAGCCCAGAATGCCACAGGTAACTGGATCAAGGTCGTTCAACGCTTACCGGTACGTATTCAGCTGGATGCTGAAGAGCTGAAAAAACACCCGCTGCGTATTGGTTTGTCGATGGTAGTTGATGTCGATTTACATAACACCGACGGAGCACTGTTAGCTGAAACCGCACCACATCAGGCTCGTTATCAAACTGACGTGTATGGGCAACAACTGGCCGGTGTTGATGCCATCATCAAGAAAATCATTGCCGATAACGATACACAATCTTCATCTAGTCATATGAAAGGTTGAGACCATGGCACACAGTTTGGGCTTTCAGCCGAAAAATCTGGGGCTGTGTACTTTTGCGATTGCGCTCGGGGTCTTTATGCAAGTCCTCGATAGCACCATCGCCAACGTGTCGCTGCCCACGATGGCTGGCAATATGGGTGTCAGTTTAAATCAGGGCACTTGGGTTATTACTTCTTTCACGGTCTGTAACGCCATTGGTTTGCCAATGACTGCCTGGCTGAGTCGTCGGGTGGGTGAAGTGCACTTATATCTGGGTGCGCTGATCCTGTTTATTGTCACCTCATTCTTATGCGGCATATCGCAATCGATGGGTATGCTGGTGGTGTTCCGCGCCTTACAAGGCTTGGCTGCAGCACCATTATTTCCGATGAGCCAAACATTGCTGCTGTCGATCTTCCCCGCAGCGAAGCGCAGTATGGCGCTTGCTTTATTGGGAATGGTGGCAGTAGTCGGGCCGATTGTGGGCCCTATTCTAGGTGGTTGGCTGACCTATGACTACAGCTGGCCGTGGATTTTCTTTATCAATATCCCGATTGGTATATTTGCAGTCACGGTGGTCGCGAAACAACTAAAAGATCGCCCACATGCGCCTTCCAAAGCACCACTGGATTATGTTGGTTTTGCCGCATTAGTCTTGGGTGTCGGCGCCCTGCAGATTGTGTTGGATAAAGGTAACGATCTGGATTGGTTCAATGACCCGTGGATCATCGGCGGCTCAGCCTTTGCTGCGATCATGCTGACCTTCCTGGTGATCTGGGAACTAACCGATGAGCATCCGATTATCAATTTGCGTCTGTTTACTAACCGCAATTTCTGCATCGGCACGATATTGCTGACCTTGGGTTTTTCCGGTTTTTTCAGCATCAACCTGATCTTACCGCAATGGCTGCAAAGTCAGATGGGTTACACCTCGGTCTGGGCCGGTTTGGCGGCAGCCCCGATGGGGTTATTACCATTATTCCTAACCCCGGTGCTTGGCAAAATGGGCGCGAAAATCGATATGCGGAAACTAACAGCGTTATCATTTATCGTCATTAGCATGAGCTGTTATCTGCGTACTCATTTCAACGCTGAGGTCGATTTTGTCACCATCGCCTCAATACAACTCTTTATGGGTATCGGCATTTCTTTGTTCTTTATGCCAATGACGACCATTCTGTTATCAGATTTGTCAGGCCCACAAGTTGCGGATGCAGCGTCATTGTCTACGTTTGCTCGTACATTGGGTGCCAGTTTTGCCTCATCGTTGACCGCTTGGTTTTGGACGCACGATGCCAGCTTGCATCATGTATTTTTAAGTGAACACATAAACCCGTATAACCCTTTGGCCAGTGCGTTTATGAACGGTAATGCCACCAGCTCATTACTCAAAGTGAACAACATTATTACCGGTCAGTCATACATGTTATCGACGATTGACCTGTTCGAAATATTAATGTGGATGTTTATTGCGTTGATCCCATTTGTATTTTTCACACGTCGACCTCGAGCCGCGAGCGGTGCCGGTGGTGCTGCGCATTAAACGCTATTTCCGCGGGTGGTTTTATAATCCACCCGCTTTTTTATTTCCCGGCTAAACCAACCCTACTTCAATAGTTTTTACCTATTACATTATTCGATATCTTTAATGATATCTATTCTCATTTGTGTTTTATAATATGAATATGCCTTCTTCTTGTCTCAAGGTGTCTATTATGATTCATGCTATCTCAGACAAACATGTCCGCTTACAAGCAGCACAAACCTTGACGGGTAACAGTAAAAGCAGCTTCCGCCGGGCACTGCCTTTCCTTGGCCCGGCAATGATCGCTGCCGTGGCCTATATCGACCCGGGCAATTTTGCTACCAATATCGAAGCTGGTTCTCACTATGGTTATGGCCTGTTATGGGTGGTTTTGTGGGCCAATCTGATGGCTATGTTGATCCAAACTTTGTCGGTTCGCTTAGGGTTCGCGACCGGTAAAAATTTGGCTGAGGTGATCAGAGAACATTTTCCCCGTCCCGTCGTGTGGCTTTATTGGGTTCAGGCTGAAATAGTTGCAATCTCGACTGATTTAGCGGAATTTCTTGGTGCTGCATTAGGTTTTCATCTGTTATTTGGCTTTTCAATGTTTACCGGTGCCATGCTGACGGGTGTCATCACGTATGTCGTTTTATACATGCAACGTTATGGCTTCCGTACTTTGGAACTAATTATCGGCGCGATGATCCTTGCTGTTTCCGCCGGATTTTTGTTGGAAATCATCATGGGTAAACCAGATGTTGCCACCATCGCCAGTGGATTATTGATCCCTCAATTTCCTGACAATTATTCTATTTTCCTGGCCGCCGGGATTTTAGGTGCCACCGTGATGCCGCACGTGATCTATCTGCATTCCGCGCTGTCACAAAGCCGGATCAAAGTGCTCAACAATGAAGAACGTCATACAGTCATGAAATATTATCGGTTGGATGTCATCCTCGGTATGGCACTGGCCGGACTCATCAACATGGCGATGCTGATTTTATCCGCTACCGTATTTTTTAATAACGGACACACCAGTGTTGCCTCGATTGCCGAAAGTTACAAACTGCTGGGCCCGTTAATGGGCCATAACGCGGGCAGTATTATTTTTGGCCTGACATTATTAGTGGCAGGTTTGTCATCATCGATTGTCGGCACCTTAGCAGGTCAGGTTGTCATGCAAGGGTTTGTGCATTTCACCATTCCGTTGTGGTTACGCCGTCTGATCACTATGGCACCGGCCATTCTCGTTATCCTGATGGGGTTATCAGAACAAAAAGTGTTGGTATACAGTCAGGTCGTGCTGAGTTTTGGGATCCCGTTTGCGTTACTGCCATTGTTATATTTCACGGCAAAACGCTCTCTTATGGGCAATTTGGTGAGCCGTAAATGGGTCACTGTTGCTGGCGCCATATCAGCCACCGTGATCATTATGCTTAATCTTTTTGTTATCTATTATGAATTTAATCATTAACCCAAATGGGTGTGGCGTTCCGTGTGATGCGTTAACTCCAGATTAGTTAAGCCCTGCACAATGCCACACTCATCAATGCCTTGCTGCTGCTGACATTGCTGCCGTAGAGTCTGCAATTGCCCTTTTAGATTCATCAATTCCTGAATGCGATGTTCGATATGCAAAATATGCTCATCGAGCAGAATGTTAACTGTCTGGCAATCGTCAGCATGTGAATCAACTTGCTGCAACAATTGCCGGATCTCTTCATGCGACATATCAAACGCCCGACAATTGCGGATAAAACGTAAGCGTTCTAAATGCGATTGCTGATATTCCCGGTAATTGTTCTCGGAGCGCGCCGCTGGCGGTAACAGCCCTTCCTTCTCATAAAACCGGATCGTCTCAGCGGAACATTTCGCAATTTTAGCCAATTCACCAATTTTCATGATTCGTCTCGCTGAAAAGCATTGACCCTGAAGTTACTTCAGGGAGTTTAATGATAAAAGATATCATTTTAATTGTACCCGGTGTTATCAAGAGGATCTTGTTATGGGACAAACCAGCATTAAGAAAATAACCAAGCTAACACCGATGAATCCTGCACGGCCCGGTGCTTTACCCCCTAACAATCCACTACTCGAAACACAAAGAGAGACACCGAAAATCACACCTAAAATTACACTGAGCTGCTGTGATGCTTGTGATAGCGAAGAAAAACCAGCGGTGGTCAAACCCGCCGCACCTCAGCTCAGTTGTTGCAGCTCTTGCAGTACCGATGCTCCAACTACGGCAGAACAAAAGAGTAAATCTCGCTTTTCCTTCCACTTCATCAGCTCAAAACAACGCTTGGTCATCGCTGGTTTTCTGGCGGTCGCGGCTGAAATCTTGGATTGGTTTGAAACACCATCTCTCTTCCCTGCAATATTGGCCTTGCTGGCAGTGGCGTTAAGTGGTGTGGCGACCTACAAAAAAGGCTGGCAAGCCCTACGCCGTTTTGACCCAAACATGCATGCACTGATGAGTATTGCCGTCACCGGCGCTTGTCTGATTGGGCAATGGCCGGAAGCTGCGATGGTGATGGTGTTGTTCAACATTGCCGAGTTTCTGGAAGGCAAATCGCTGGAGCGGGCACGCACTGCTATTCAGGAACTGATGACACTGACACCGGAACAAGCGTTAGTGCAACAACCGGACGGAAATTGGAAAATACTGTATACAAACACAGTAAGTGTCAATCAGGTCATTCGCGTTAAACCCGGTGTACGAATTCCGCTCGATGGTGTTGTCATTCGAGGTAATTCCAGTGTCGATCAGGCCCCGATCACCGGCGAAAGCCTACCGGTTGATAAAAGCGAAGGTGATGTGGTGTATGCCGGCACGATCAATCAGCAAGGATCATTCGATTATCGCGTTACCGCGACGACACAAAATACTCTACTAGCGCGGATCATCCACTCGGTTGAGCAAGCACAAAGCAAACGGGCACCGATACAGAGTTTAGTTGATCGTTTTGCTCGTGTTTATACCCCAATTATTCTGACTATTGCGGTGTTGGTGGCGTTAGTACCCCCGCTGTTCTTCGCCGCATCATGGTATGCATGGATCTATAAAGCACTGGTGTTGCTGGTAATTGGCTGCCCGTGTGCACTGGTGCTTTCCACTCCGGTGGCCATTGTCAGCGCCCTGTCGGTGGCCGCCAAACACGGTATTTTGATCAAAGGTGGCAGCTATCTGGAGTTAGGTCGTAAACTGCAAATTGTGGCATTGGATAAAACCGGCACACTGACCACTGGTACACCACAACTCTGTGATCAGGTCACTTTGACGGAACGTTACGCGGAAGAATGTCTGGAATTGGCAGCGGCATTAGCATCACACTCAGATCATCCGGTATCACAAGCGATTGTCAGGGCACACCCTACCGATACAAGTCATTTTATTTTTGAAGACTTTACGGCGTTAACTGGTGCTGGTGTGCAGGCAATGCTGAATGGCAAACAGATCGCACTGACTAATCAGCAACACCTTTCAGCGCGTAATAACCTCACTTCAGAGCTTGGTAAAACCATCACCCGACTGGAACAACAAGGCAAAACAGTCGTGATCTTAAGTGAAGCCGAACAACTGCTGGCGTTGTTTGCTGTCGCGGATACGATCAAAACCAGCAGCCAGCAAGCTATTGCTGAACTGCACCGCATGCATATCCACACCGTTATGTTAACCGGTGATAATGCGCATACGGCGGCACAAATTGCAGCACAAGCGGGTATTGATCAGGTTTACAGCAACCAACTCCCCGAAGATAAGCTGAACCAGATCGAGGCACTGAGCAAACAGAAAGTAGTCGGCATGGTGGGTGATGGTATCAATGATGCACCGGCCTTAGCGCGGGCCAGTCTCGGTTTTGCGATGGGCGGTATGGGCAGCGACACCGCAATTGAAACAGCTGATATCGTGCTGATGGATGATGACCTACGCAAAATTCCGCAGTTTGTTCGCTTATCACAAGCGACCTGGAACAAGATGCTACAAAACATTACTGCCGCACTAGGTATCAAACTACTGTTTTTAGTCGCGACTTTGTTGGGTTTCGGCACCTTGTGGATGGCGGTTTTTGCTGATGTCGGCACCAGTTTGCTGGTAGTCGCCAATGCCATGCGGTTGCTGAAATTCAAGTAGTGATAGATTAACGTTCATTTTGACCAGAGCTTATCGTTCAGGCTGATTATTTCGTTTATTCTGAACGATAAGCATCCGGTCTCGCCAAATATCATGAGTCGGATCAATTTCTTATGTTTAGTTAAGGGAGAAAGATGACTCACCCTAAAATTGCTGTGATCGGCTGTGGCGCCATAGGCACTACCCTCGCCTACACTTTGCTGCTGCGCCATCCACACCTTGATATTTCGCTGGTAAACCGCAACCTGCAGAAAGCATGGGCGAAAGCCTTCGACATGTCGCACTGTTCACCAGAGCTACCAAACCGCACGATTCGTGCTGAAACGCCAGAGGAATGCGCCGGTTCCGATATCATCATCATGACAGCTGGCGCATTACCGCGTGAGAACGGCACCCGTGCGGATGTATTGAAAGACAACGTTGCCATTTTCCAAACGTTATTACCCACACTAGCCCGTAATAACCCAAATGCCGTGTTGATCAACATCACCAACCCGGTTGATGCCATGGCTTATGCGGCAGGGAGAATTACCGGCTATCCACCGGAACGAGTGATCGGCAGCGGCACGGAGTTGGACAGTATGCGGTTACGCCATTTCACCGCACAGGCATTAGATCTCAACGCGGCAGAACTGGATATTCAGGTGATCGGTGAACATGGCGACTCGATGGTGCCATTGTGGAGTCTGGCAACTTATCAGGGTAAATCGCTGACTAATGCCTATCCATTACTGAATGAAAATCTAAAAGCAACGTTACTGTATCAAACCAAACGGGCGGGATGGGACATTCGTCTGGCGGGAGAACACAGTTGTTATGGCATTGCCTTTAGTGCAGCAAGAATTGTGGAAGCGATACTCGGTGAGTCAAATCAACCAATACGAGTTTCCGCAGAGCTACAAAACGAATTCGGGCTACCGCACAGCTTCATCAGTTTACCAACGACATTAAACCACACGGGTATAATTCAACGACATTTACCCGATATTTTCGATGCCGAATATCAGTTAGTGATGCATTCAGCTAATTTAGTGCAACAACAACTCGATATGGTCGGGCAATTACTTTAGCTCAGGGAGAGCCTCTTCATGACGATCCGCTATGCCGTTAATCAGCACATCACTGCCGAACAATTTATTGGGTTATTGAAAGAAACCACGTTGGGCGGTCGTCGCCCTGTTGATGATTTGGAACGCATTCAAGGCATGTTGGATCACGCCAATCTAATCGTTACCGCTTGGTTGGAAGATAAGTTGGTCGGTATCGCTCGCTCGGTTACCGATTTTAATTTTTGCTGTTATCTCTCTGATTTAGCAGTTTCTGAGAGCATTCAAGCCAGTGGCATAGGAAAAGAGCTTATTCGCCGTACCTTTCTGGAATTAAAACCAAGTTGCACTCTTAACCTGTTGGCTGCACCACAGGCGGTGAATTACTACCCTAAAATTGGTTTAACTCAGCACAATAGTGCATGGATATTGGCTGATATCGCTGCACTCAAATAAGAAAAAAGCCAGCGATCGGAGATCACTGGCTTTTCTTTAGCAAAGCTTAACGCTTATTTTTTAGGGCAACTTCCACATTGCTGCTGGTGGATCTGCTGGAAGAAATCATTACCCTTATCATCCACCAGAATAAATGCCGGGAAGTTTTCTACTTCGATTTTGTAAATCGCTTCCATACCCAATTCAGGATATTCCACGCATTCCAGACTTTTGATGCTCTGTTGTGCCAACACCGCCGCCGGGCCACCGATACTACCCAGATAGAAACCGCCGTGTTTATGACAAGCGTCGGTCACTTGCTGACTGCGGTTGCCTTTCGCCAGCATGATCATGCTACCGCCGTTTGATTGCAGCAGATCAACATACGAATCCATACGACCCGCAGTGGTTGGGCCTAAAGAACCTGATGCATAACCTTCTGGGGTTTTAGCCGGGCCGGCGTAATAAATCGGGTGGTCTTTGACGTATTGCGGCAGACCTTCGCCCTTATCCAGACGTTCTTTCAACTTCGCGTGGGCAATATCGCGTGCCACAATAATGGTACCTGACAGCGACAAACGGGTCGAAACCGGATATTGCGAGAGCTGGGTCAAGATCTCTTTCATCGGACGATTCAGATCAATTTGAACAGCTTCACCTTCGCCCTGCTGACGCAGTTCTTCCGGGATATACTGACCTGGGTTGGTTTCCAGTTTCTCGATCCAGATACCATCGCGGTTAATTTTTGCTTTGATGTTACGATCAGCCGAGCAGGAAACACCCATCGCCAGTGGGCAAGAGGCGCCGTGACGCGGCAAACGGATCACACGGATGTCGTGCGCAAAATATTTACCGCCGAACTGCGCGCCCAAGCCTAGATTTTGCGCTTCTTTCAGCAGCTCTTGTTCCAACTGCACATCACGGAACGCCTGACCGTGTTCGTTACCTTCCGTTGGCAGGCCATCATAATAACGAGCCGAAGCCAGTTTTACGGTTTTCAGTGCGTTGTCGGCTGAAGTGCCACCGATCACAAAGGCGATGTGATATGGCGGGCATGCCGCGGTGCCCAGTGAACGCATTTTTTCCACCAGAAAATTTTTCAGTTTTTCTGGCGTCAGCAGCGCTTTGGTTTCCTGATATAGATAAGTTTTGTTGGCTGATCCACCACCTTTAGCGATACACAGGAATTTGTACTCATCGCCATCTACGCTATACAGGTCGATCTGTGCTGGCAGGTTGGTGCCGGTGTTAATTTCTTCATACATATCCAGCGCAACGGTCTGCGAATAGCGCAGATTTTGTTCAGTATAGGTATTGTAAACGCCACGGGTCAGAGCGGCTTCATCGCCACCACCAGTCCAGACGCGCTGGCCTTTTTTACCCATAATGATCGCGGTGCCGGTGTCCTGACAGGTTGGCAGCACGCCTTTTGCCGCGATCTCTGAGTTACGCAAAAATTGCAGGGCCACGTATTTGTCGTTTTCACTGGCTTCTGGATCCGCCAGAATCGAAGCGACTTGCTGTTTATGGGAAGTGCGCAGCAAAAATGACGCGTCGTAGAATGCTTGTTGCGCCAGTAACGTCAGACCTTCCGGTGCAACTTTAAGGATCTCCTGACCTTCAAACTCACTGACAGATACATGATCCTTCGTCAGCAGATAATATTCTGTTTCGTCTTTCGCAAGTGGAAACGGATTTTGGTAGTAAAATGGCTTCTTCGACATTGCTCTACTCTCTCATCTTGAAATTTTTATGCTCATCATTTTTATGACCATCGCAGCAAGATAAAGTCTACTGCAGTGATACAGATTCAAATGCAGCAACAGCCGCCTCGGAAGGCGACTGTTTATTTATCAGAACATCATTGCCATCCATGGATAGCCAATGAGCAACAAGGCCGCCAGGAAGATGGCACCGAAGATAGTGCCAAGACGCCAGTAATCTTTGGTCGGCAGATAACCACTACCATAATAGATTGGGCTTGGGCCGGTACCGTATGGCGTAATAATGCCCATCACACCCAGAGAAGTCACCATCAGCATACAGAACACTTGCATATTCATGCCTGGAATGGTCGATGCAATCGTTAATGCAGCAGGCAACAACGCTGTTGTATGCGCGGTGGCACTGGCAAACAAATAGTGCAGCAGGTAGAACGCGACTACAATCAGAATGGTGGCCATTGTTGGCGAAACACCATGCATCAACATACCGCCTTCTTTACCTAACCACGCGATGAAGCCTGTGGTTGATAAACCATTCGCTAATGCCACCAGTGTCGCAAACCAGAAGAACGTGTTCCAGGCAGGTTTGTTGCTGGTAATGTCATTCCAGTTCAGAACCCCAGTCCACAGCATCATACCGATGATCAGCAGTGCAGCCAGTGCAGGTTCAATGACATTAGCCGCAAAAATCCACATGGCCAGTGCACAACACACAAAGACTAACAGCAGAATTTCGTTACGAGTCAGACGACCCAATTTTACGAGTTCTGCACTCGCCCAACGAGGTACTTCGTCGTTAAATTTCACTTCCGGCGGATAGAAGATATAAGCCAGCAAAGGCATGGTCAGGATCAGTAAAATCCCGACTGGCAGGAAGCCTACGAACCAATTGCCCCACGAAATATTGATACCGACGGTGCTTTTAACTAATGCTAATGCCAGCAGATTCGGCGCCAATGCCGACAGGAACATAGAGCTGGTGATACAAGCTGCAGTGATCGCCACCCACATCAGGTATGAACCAATTTTACGCGCACTTGGGTCATTGGGTTTAGAACCATACAGCGGCGGCAAGTTGGCAATGATGGGAAAAATTGTGCCGCCACTGCGTGCGGTATTAGATGGTGTAAATGGTGCCAGCAACAGATCGGCAAAGGTAATGGCATAACCCAGCGTTAAGCTGCGACGCCCCAAATGCTTCACCAAAATCAGCGCTAAACGACGACCAAATTGAGTTTTGTCGTAACCTGCGGCAAACATGAATGCACCGAAGATCAGCCAGACAGTCGAGTTACCAAACCCACTCACTGCCCATTTGAATGATTCAGCCGCCAGTTTAAATTTTGGCCCCGCCATTTCTGTCGGGCTGAATAATACCCATTGGCTGGTCAATGCAATCGCCACCACCCCAGTCAACCCGATAACAGCTCCTGGTAGTGGTTCTAAAATCAAACCAACAATTACCCCCACAAAAATGGCAAAGTAATACCATGCGTAAGGCTGTAACCCTTCGGGAACAGGCACAAGCAATAACAGTAACGTCACCACAAATGGTGCTAACATAAAGAACAGGCGGTTTTTCTTACCACCAGATGCTTTAGCTTTGTCGACTGACGAAGCCTCGATTGGAGCGCTAATTTCATTCATAATGTTTATCTACAGTAGTTAAAAATCTTGTTGTTTTGGTACATGTCGACGTCTTTCATGTCCCGGAAATTCCGGAATAACCAATTCGCTCCGATCCCGGAAGGAATACAACTGGCAGACCAAGACATGCTCAATTAAATAAGCAAAATTTAAATTCTGATTTTTTTAGTTTCTTTAATTACAAAATAGTGACAACTTGTTTTTCTTGTTTAACCAAATTAAACATCAATAAACAGGGGCATTCCTTTTCTATATATTCAGTATAATCATTTTTAAAAAATCACACAGTTGATCTTGATCAAAAATATGAAAAAACCAGAAAAATAAAACATAAAAACAAGTGCTAATTAAAATTAAAACTTATTAATGATTTCATATAAACCCAACTAAAACACCAATGAAAACCGCTGCCAAATCGCAGCTTAAAAAATCTTTCGCAATCTACACTGATAAATATAAACCGATAAATAACAGCAACATACAAAAATAAAATGCTAAACGCTCACCAAATTGAAAATGAATTGTTAAAAAAATACATAAGTATTTAATATAGTGTTAAACCAGCACAACAGAAACAAAACACATTCAACACTGCTGATGTTAACCAATAAAAGAAATAGTTTTGTAAATAAAGTAAGCAGGATTAAATATAAAAATGAAATATTATCGATTGCATGAGTTAATTAAATTTAACCAACATTATAAAACGCTCATAACGTAATGAGAAAACCGAGTTAAAAATTAGTTTTTATTGCAATAAGAATTACCCCAATACTAGTCTTAAATTAAAAAAATAATCATCGGGAATCTATTTCTTAAATCTACTGTTTCTTAAATCTATGAGTTTTTAGTTTGGAGTTGATACTTATGCACTCTCACAATGAACTTCTGCACAATGAAATTCTAAGTCCATTTACCCTTCCTAATGGTACACAACTCAAAAACCGTATTCTGATGGCGCCTATGACCACCTGTACTGGTTATTTCGATGGTAGCGTCACCAATGAACTGGTTGACTACTACCACGAACGCGCTGGCAGCATCGGTACGGTGATCGTTGAGTGTGGTTTTATCGATGATCGCGGATTAGCGTTTCCCGGGGCGATCGGTATTGATCACGACAATAAAATTGAAGGCTTGGCGAAAATTGCCGAAGCCATTCAGTCCAAAGGTTCTAAAGCTATTTTGCAGATCTATCACGGTGGCCGGATGGTTGAACCTGAGTTGATCGGCGGCAGAACACCGGTAGGCCCAAGTGCGGTGGCCGCACCACGCGAAGGTGCTGCAACGCCTGTTGCGCTGACATCAGAAGAAGTGGATGACATGGTCACCAAGTTTGGTGAAGGTGTTCGTCGCGCCATTAAAGCGGGTTTTGATGGCGTCGAAATCCACGGTGCCAACACTTACTTGATCCAACAGTTCTTCTCACCAAATTCAAATCAACGTGATGATAAATGGGGTGGTTCTCGCGAAAATCGTGCCCGTTTCCCACTGGCGGTGCTGGAAATCACGCAAAAAATGGTACGCCAGTATGCCGACCCATCTTTCATCATCGGCTATCGTTTTTCACCGGAAGAGTTGGAAGTCCCCGGCATTCGTTTCGATGACACCATGTATCTGCTGGAACAATTAGCTGAACTCGGTCTGCATTATTTGCATTTCTCAATGGGCTATACATTGCGTCCATCAATTGTTGATAAGCACGATCCGATACCATTGATTCAGAAATACACCGCAATGCGTTCTGAGAAACTGGCACAGATCCCGATGGTGGGTGTTGGCGGTATCGTCAATAAATCTGATGCAGAAACCGCTATCGAACACGGTTATGACTTAGTCGCTGTGGGTAAAGCCTGTATCGCCTACCCGGACTGGACAGACCGTATCGCTCGCGGTGAAACGCTCGAACTGTTCATCGACAGCACCCAACGGGAAGCGTTAACCATTCCTGAGCCGCTGTGGCGCTTCTCGCTGGTTGACGCCATGCTCCGCGATCTGAGCAGCATGCCAACCGGCAAATTCAAAAACGGCGTGTTCCAAGAAAAAATTCAAGATGAAACACATGAGCTGATGCTCAACGTGAGTCTGGAAATTGATCGTATCGCCGATATTGAATTGGAAGCTGCCGACAACCTCGATGTTACTTTCACAACCAGTTTTGAAGAGACCCGAACCCGAATTCTGGATGCAAACACTCCTCATGTTGATGCTGTTTCTGGTGCGACAACACAAAGTGAAGCCGTGAAAAAGGCCGTGACCAAAGCCATGGCCAAATCTTGCAAAGCGATGGCATTGGAAGAAGGTGGCAGCCTGGAACCGCCTTGTTATGACGTGGTTGTGATCGGTAGCGGCGGCACGGGTTTAGCGGCAGCGATTCAAGCCAGTGACCGTGATACCAGTGTATTGTTAGTTGAAAAAATGCCAACGATTGGTGGTAACACCATTAAAGCTTCGGTTGGAATGAATGCAGCAGGCACCCGCTTCCAAAAATTGAAAGGCATTCATGACTGCAAAGAGAAGTTCTATCAGGAAAGTCTCAAAGGTGGTCAGGGCACCAATAACCCTGAATTGCTGCGTAGCTTTGTCAATAACGCACCGGAGGCGATTGAATGGCTGGCCGATCGCGGTATTGAACTCAACGACATTACCATCACCGGTGGCATGAGCACTGATCGTACGCATCGCCCGGCTGACCGTTCTGCCGTGGGTGGATTCTTGATCAGCGGTCTGCAACGCAACATCACTCAACGTGATATTGATGTGATGTTAGATACCGATGTGCTTGAGATTTTGATGGAAAACGGGGCAGTTAGTGGCCTGCGCGTGAAAAATGATGAAAATGAAGAACTCACTATTCGTGCGAAAAGTGTTGTCATGGCAACCGGTGGTTTCAGTGCTAATCAGGAGATGGTGGTGAAATACCGCCCAGATCTAAAAGGTTTCGTGACTACCAACCACAAAGGCGCGACCGGTACTGGTATTGCTCTGCTGGAACGCATTGGTGCCGGCACTGTGGATATGGGTGAAATTCAGATCCACCCTACGGTTGAACAAACCACCTCTTATCTGATCTCTGAAGCGATCCGGGGTGGTGGTGCCATTTTGGTTAATCAAAAAGGTGAGCGTTTCTTCAACGAATTGGAAACGCGGGATAAAGTCTCTGCGGCGATCATCAATTTGCCAGAACATTACTCATACATCATTTTTGATGAGCAGGTGCGCCGTAACAACAAAGCGGCCGATGAGTATATTGGCAAAGGATTTGTGGTCAGTGCTGATAGCCCACGCGTGTTGGCAGATAAACTGGGTCTCGACATGCATGCGTTTCTGGCAACATTAGAACGCTATAATCTCTTCGTTGAAAAACAGCATGATGAAGACTTTGGCCGCACCACGGCGCTGCGTCACCCGATTCATGAAGGCCCGTTCTACGCGATCCGTATCGCGCCGGGCGTGCATCATACTATGGGTGGAGTCACCATTAACGCTGACACTGAAGTGTTGGATGTATACGGTAACGTGATTCCAGGTGTGTTTGCGGCGGGTGAAGTGGCTGGTGGTCTGCATGGCCGTAACCGTATCGGCGGTAATGCGGTCGCCGATATCATCGTTTTCGGCACCATGGCGGGTCGCCACGCGGCGAACTGGGCAAAACAGTAATAACCGAAAGCCGGTGTGTTCCGTACAGCACATCGGCTTTTTCCTTCTCTGATCCAGGGTGCTCATATGCCAGCAGAACAACGCGTTTATTCCTATTCTGCCGTGCTCATGGGCTCCCCCATCCTGCTCAAACTCTTTGAAGATAATCAACACGTCGCGGCTGCTGTTTTCCGCCTGATTAAACAACAAGAAAATCTGCTGACGGTGAATCGTGCTCAGTCTCAACTCATGGCCGTTAACCATGCCGCTGGTTTGCACCCTGTTGTAGTAAGCCAACCTGTTTTTGATTTGATCAACCAAGCTAAAACCGTCAGTTTACTTGCCGACAGTTGTTTTAATTTAGCGATTGGCCCGCTGGTGAAACGATGGAAGATCGGCTTTTCTGGCAACGCGGTGCCACCAGCATCAGAAATTCAATCACTGCTGTCACTCACTCGGCCAGAGCATGTGATCCTCGATCCACAAACTTGTGCTGTTTTTTTAGCGCAGCAAGGCATGGAGATCGATCTTGGTGCCATCGCGAAAGGCTATATTGCTGATCGCGTGCGTGATGAACTGCACCGCTTGGGCATTCACCATGCGTTAATTAATTTAGGCGGCAATGTACTGACTGTGGGCGCACCGTTGTATGGTGCAACCTCATGGGCGATCGGGCTAAAGCAACCCTTTGGAGAAACAGATGCAACAATTGGCGTGATCGATTTAGTGGCAAAATCGGTGGTAACATCGGGTGTTTATGAGCGCTATTTTGAAATTGACGGCAATATTTACCATCACATTCTCGACCCGAAAACCGGCTATCCGTTAGATAATGAGATCTTGAGTGTCTCGGTCATTTCTGATGATTCGATTGATGGCGATATCTATACCACCCTGCTCTATGGCATGGGAGTCGAGAAAGCACTGAATTACCTTGCTACCATTCCCCATATCGAAGCCATTTTTGTTACTAAACACAGGCAAGTAATTCTCTCATCGCAACGGCAGTTTAAGTTTACGTTGCAGGATGAAAGCTATCAGCAACTCTGACCACGATAGTGGATCTCTGCCGGTATTTGCTCAAGGATAAAGTCGATCAGTAATCGCAAACGGTGTGGCATGTTGACCCGATCACGATAAAGCAGATAAACCGGTCGCTTGCGACCCTGCCATTCAGGCAGCACTATCTGCAATTTTCCAGCAGCGATATAGGGTGCAACCATGGTTACAGGAAACAGCCCGATCCCTATTCCGGCCAGAACGGCATTCATGGCAGTATGCAGATCATCCACCTTAAACCGGGCTTTAGCCGCCACATCAAAGTTGAACTCTTCCTGCGTCACGGAATGAATGAGACGCCAGTGCTGAACCGGCTTAGAAACCACCACCGGATAATGTATAAGCGTCTGTGGGTGCGATAGTGAAACCGCTGAGTTCGTCGCCATTGCAGTGCTCATACACAGGCAAAACGGGATATCGGTCAGGTGACGAACAATCCAGTCGGGCGTTGTCATCTCGCCAACGCGGATCGCCAAATCAACGTGATTCTCGATCAAATCAATGTTTTTATTCGATATGGTCAACTCAATGTCAATCTGTGGATATTGCAGCATAAAGCGGCTCAATAACGACACAAACCACTGTTGGGCAAGATTAATCGGCGCCGCAACGTGTAACTTGCCTTTTGCCGACTGTTTCGCGCTGTAAAGCTGGTGCGTGATATCATTCAACTCGTCAAATAACGGACCACAACGATCCAGATATTCTTCGCCGCTTTCGGTTAATGTTACGCGGTGGGCGTTTCTTTCCAGCAACCGGACAGTCAGTGCGTCTTCCAATACACTGATCCGGCGACTGAGTGTCGACAGCGGCACACCAGATTCTTGCGACGCTTTTTTATAACTGCCGGAGCGTGCCACCAGCCAGAATAAGCGCAAGTCATCTAATGAATAGTCAGGTTTCATAATTGGAATCATTGATCTCATAAATGCTTATTTTAATCATAAATGAAATCAATAAACTGGCGGAGTGTTTTTTAACGGGAGTTACTTATGCAAACGTCACGTCAAACCACGACCGTGCTGTTATTGATCCTATGTGTATTTTTTTGGGGAAGTGTATTCCCGGTCGCTAAAATCATTCTCGCTGATATGAGTAATGTTTCTCTGGCCGTTCTGCGTTTTATCATCAGTATTGCTGGGTTAGGCATATATTGCCTGATCACCCGGGAAAAATGGCCGACGCTGACGATACAGCACTATTTGGCTTTAACCTTACTCGGCATCATCGGGATCGGCGGATTTAATATGGGATTGTTCAGCGGGTTAAAAACCACTACACCAACCAACGGTGCGCTGATCATGGCGTTAAGCCCGTTAACCACCACCTTGCTAAGTGCACTGATGGCAGGAAAATTACCCTCATTAAAACAGGGGATCAGTTTACTGGTCAGCCTGCTGGGTGTTTGCATCGTGATCACTCACGGTCATCTGTCACAGTTGGTGAAATTACAGATCAACCAAGGGGATTTATACATCATGGCGGCCATGCTGACCTGGTGTTGTTACACGCTATTCTCTCAACGCATGATGACCGTGATGTCCCCGATCATGTTTACGTTAATTACCATGATTACCGGTACGTTAGCGCTGCTGGTGATATGCCTAACATCGCAGGTTTCACCCATAACAGAGATGCTGCAACTCCCAGCTTTCTCACTGATTTTGCTACTCTATATCAGCATTTTTGCGACCGTTCTCGGCTACTTATTCTGGATAAACGGCGTTAAACATCTGGGTGCCGCGCGAACTTCGGTGTTTTATAACCTGTTACCTGTCTTTGCCGCTCTCGTTTCATATCTGTTTGGTCAGCCACTGACCTTAGATCAGATATTGGGCATGGTGGTGGTTTTGGCTGGGCTGTCGATTTCCAAATTGAATCTGAATTTCCTGCGGCAACCGCAGCGGGAAATCTGATTCAATCAGGATGCATGAAACCCTATTCCGCATGAACCCACCGTAATGAACCATCAGTGCGCCGTTCTTTTTTCCAAAATGGCGCACTGGTTTTCAGTTCATCGATCAGAAATTCACAAGCCGCAAACGCCGCTTTACGGTGCGCACTGGCGACCAGAATCAACACAATCTGGTCGTTAACGGTGAGACTGCCTACCCGATGGATCAACGTGCAGCCTTGGATTGGCCACCGTGTGCGAGCATCTGCCACCAGCTTTTCCAGACTGAGTTGTGTCATGGCCGGATAATGTTCGAGATGTAATCCCGTTACATCGCTGTTCTGGTTAAAGTTACGAACTTTGCCGATAAAACTGACGATGGCGCCAGTTTCCGGATTGTCACTCAGACGGGCATATTCCACCGCTACATCAAAGTCTTCCTGCTGAACAATAATGCGGTCACTCATATCAGCCCCCTGTTACCGGTGGAAAAAAGGCGACTTCATCATCGGCGGATAGCGGCGTATCCCACGGCACCAGACATTGATTCACCGCCACCAGCAATGGGGATTCCTGTAACGCTAACTGCCATTTATCGCCTCGGGTTGCCAGCTGCTCGCGTAAGGCTTGCGCAGTAACAAACGGTTCGGTGATCGTTAGCTCATCAACTCCCACCAGCTCGCGGGTTTGGGCAAAAAATAGTACTTTCATCTGTTTCTCCGGCTTCCATGCATTTGGATGATCGGTCTGCTAAATCTGAAAATCACCGGACTTACCGCCGGTTTTACTCAACAGCCGCACCGATTCAATCACCATGTCTTTTTGCAACGCTTTGCACATATCGTAGATGGTTAGCGCAGCGACTGATGCGGCAGTCAGTGCTTCCATCTCTACGCCAGTTTTGCCATTGAGCTTGCACAGCGTTTCGATACGCACCTGATTACGTTGTGTGTCGGCAGTTAAATCGACTTCAACTTTGCTCAGCGCCAGCGGATGACACAGCGGGATCAGATCAGAGGTTTTTTTCGCTGCCATGATGCCGGCGATACGGGCGGTAGCAAACACATCACCCTTATGATAATCTCCCGCCATCACGACTCGCAATGTTTCGGCTGACATAGAAACAATCGCTTCAGCGCGCGCGGTGCGCGTGGTGATCTCTTTATCACTGACATCGACCATGTGCGCTTCGCCGCTGCTATTGATATGCGTCAGTTGGTTTTCAGTTAAACTCATGACGTTTCCTTAGCGACGCAGATGTGGCACAAAATTGCACGGTTTATGGCGCGAATCGAGCTGCGACTGAATGATGTGATCCCACGCGGTACGGCACGCGTTCGTTGAACCCGGCATGCAGAAAATCAGCGTCTTGTTAGCCATGCCAGCCAGTGCGCGGCTCTGGATGGTGGAAGTGCCGATTTCATTAAAGGAAACCTGACGGAACAACTCGCCAAAACCTTCGATAGTTTTATCAAACAGCGGCGCAACGGCTTCGGGTGTGGTGTCGCGGCCAGTAAAACCGGTGCCACCAGTGACTAACACCACCTGTACGTTTTTATCGGCGATCCAACGCGACAAAATGGCGCGGATGTCGTATTTATCGTCAATGACGATCTGTTTTTCCACCAGATGGTGCCCGGCTGATTGCAGATTATCGACCAGTGAACGACCGGAAGTATCGGTTTCCTCATTACGGGTATCAGACACCGTTAACACTGCAATGTTTAATGGCACAAAATCGGTTGCCGCGTGACTCATAATAATTGTCCCTCATGATTGGTTTCGTTCAGACGGCGTTGGCATAACTGCCACTCTTCCGGCGTATTGGTGTTTTCAAAACAATATTGATATTTCGGCGATATCGGCAATTCGATGATCAGCGCAGCACGGCAGAACTGATGCATACTGCGCTGATTAGCGGGTGTTTCTGGCGCTAATAATCCTGCCAAAATTTCACGGTTCGCATCGTTATTCAGCAGCAATAACGGGAATTGCGCATCGGCATAACTAATGCCATTGCCTGCAAACGTAAAGCGCATTAGCAGCTGCAACAGCTCACTGGTCATATAGGGCATATCGACCGGTAAAATCAGGATTTTTTCGGTTTTACAGATATCCAATCCAGCCGCAATACCGGCTAACGGGCCAAGCTGGGCGCGATCAGGCACGCTGCGTTGCCCATAATAATCGCCACTGATAAACACCTCTTTGCAGCCTGACAATTCCAATAAGCGAACAGCCCGGTTCAACAGTGTTTCACCGTTAATTTCTAATAATGCCTTGTTGGTTCCCATTCGACTGGAACGACCACCGGCGAGCACTAATCCCGTTATTTTTTGCATGTTAGCCCCCGATGGATGCCAGATGTGGTGTGACACCGCTGTTTCCCTGATGCAGGAAATGGGTCTCACGCTTATGAGTTAAACCTTCCAAGATGCGCGTTTGCAATTCGGTGTGCTGGCTGTCATCTTGCAATAAATCACGTAACGCAACGCCTTCTTCGCCAAACAGGCAAAGATGTAATTTACCGACCGCAGAGACACGTAGGCGGTTACAGCTGGCACAGAAATCTTTGCTGTATGGCATGATAAGGCCGATCTGCCCCAAATAATCGGGGTGGGAAAACACTTCCGCCGGGCCATCAGTTTGCCCTTTCGGCTGCTGTAACCAGCCTTCTCGCAGCAAGCGCTTTTTAATCGGTAAACCGCTTTGATGATGTTTTTGGAAACGGGCATCCATCTCACCGGTCTGCATTAATTCGATCAGGCGTAATTGAATCGGCTGGCCTTTGATCCAAAACAGGAACTGCGAGAGCTCGTGATCATTGAGGTTTTTCAGCAAGACGGAATTAACTTTGATGCGGTGATAACCCGCCGCTTGTGCGGCTTCGATACCATCCAGAATTTCTGCGAGTTTGTTTTCACCGGTAATGAGCTGAAATTGACGCGGATCGAGGCTGTCGATGCTGACATTCAGATCACGCAAGCCGGCGTCATACCATTGTGCCGCGCGTTCTTTCAGGCGATAGCCGTTGGTGGTCATCGCCACTTTTTCGATACCGGCAGTGTTAGCAACAGTTTCGATAATGGCGGGTAAATCACGGCGCATAGAAGGCTCACCACCAGTCAGGCGGATCTTCTTAACGCCCAATTCGGCAAAGCCGTGCACCACCCGTCGAATCTCGTCGACAGTGAGGAATGATTTGCGTCCGGCGGGGCGATAGCCATCCGGCAGACAGTATGTGCAGCGAAAATTACAGGCTTCGGTCAACGACAGACGCAGGTAATGAAAGCGGCGGGAAAAACCGTCTTCTAATATCATAAACACCTTTCCAAATTCGGGAGGCCAGTGCATTTCTTTACTGACCCTCGCAACATCGCTGCTGCTCGGCGGCATCGCCTTATCGGTGACTTAGGCGGTGACGCTCGGTGTGTTTTGTTTGTTGAACCTGTTGTCTCATTTGTAAGACCGACACGCCGTGGATCCATCCTTGGAGGCTTGGGCGCCGCGTCCTGCGGCGCACAGTCGTCTTTACAAACAAGACAACAGATTCCTCTCGTTTGTGTATCTAAGGGCTACACCTACCCTCTGTTTGTTCTATTTTTCTTCATCCACTCTGGTGGATGAACTCATACTCTGAAGGCGACTGTGTGCCGCAAGGATGCGGCACTCAAGCCCCCATGGATGGGTTTACGGCGTGTCGGTCTCAGAGTATGAGTTCGTCCGCGGTTCATCCCCACATACAGCACAACTATTATTCTTCTTTAATTTCATCGATCTAAACTGCCCGCTTAAGCCATCAATCAACAACAACTGACCGCTTAACGGTGTTCCGGCCTTGGTCAGCAATTTCAACGCTTCCATCGCTTGTAAACTACCGACCACTCCCACTATCGGAGCCAGCACGCCGACTTCGACGCAGCTTTGGCCCACTTGGTTAGAAGAAAAAAACTGGCTGAAGCAGTGGTAGCAGGGTTCGTCTTGCAGCCAGCGAAAAACAGTAACCTGACCCTCAAAGCGGATCGCCGCACCGGAAACCAGCGGGGTTTTATGCATAAAACAGGTCAGATTTAATAAATTTCGGGTATCCAGCTTGTCGCTACAGTCGAGCACCAGATCGTGTGCTGCCACCAGCGACAAAACAGATGATTCATCCAAATAACGCGGGATCACTTCAAACTGACAGTTCGGATTTAACACCGCTAAGGTCTGTCGTGCGGATTCCGCCTTGTTCATGCCAATACGGGCATCATGATGTAACACCTGCCGTTGCAGATTGCTGACATCAACCGTGTCGCCATCTACCAGTGTGAGTTGCCCAACACCGGCAGTGGTCAGGTATTGCGCGGCGGCACAGCCAAGGCCGCCTAAGCCCACGATCAGCACACGTGCATTTTTCAGCGCCGTCTGGCCGTCAATATCGACACTGCGCAGATTGATCTGACGGTGATAACGCAGTAGTTCCTGATCAGTTAGCTCTTTCATTTGTCACCTCAGTTCACGATCTCGTTAAACAATTCCACGGTGACAGATGTACCAGCAGGTACATCGTTTTCCACGATAACGAAACAATTGGCGGCACACAGCGAGGTGAACATGCCGGAACCTTGTGCTCCGGTAGAGCGCACTGTGATCTGCCCTTCGGCATTGACGCTCATCTGGCCACGTTGAAAATCGACACGATTTCTCGCACTGCGGAAGTGGTGCTCCGCAACAGCAGGAATGCGTAATGGCGCGGCAGAAATTTCACCCGCCAGTTTGCGTAATGGCGATTGCACCAGCTGGTAGAAAGTAACGAATGCAGACACCGGATTACCCGGCAAACCAAAGAAGTGTTTATCGCGGATCTTGCCAAACGCAAACGGCTTGCCCGGTTTCATTGCCACCGACCAAAAACCGACTTCACCCAACTCCAGCAGCAGATCTTTGGTGTAGTCGGCTTCACCGACGGAAACGCCACCCGAGGTGATAATGGCATCGGCAGATTGTGCCGCTTGCATAAAGGTGTCGCGCAGTTGTGCCGGATCATCGGGAATGATGCCCAGATTCAGACATTCAATGCCCATCCGGTTCAACATGGCTTCGATGCCGTAACGGTTTGAGTCGTAGATCTCACCTGCTTGTAATGGCGTGCCCGGTAGTTTCAGTTCATCACCAGTGCTGAAAATGGCAACTTTCAGGCGGCGACGCACGTTCACTTCCGGCAACCCCAGTGTTGCCAATAACGGTAACGCGCGGGCATGTAACCGCGTACCGGCCATCAGCACGACATCACCGGTGCGAATTTCTTCTCCCAGATAACGGATATTCGCTTTGGCTTTCGGTGACTGGGTGAACAGCACGCCCTCTGGTGTCTGCGCGGTTTGTTCCTGCATGATCACGGTGTCTAACCCTGCAGGCACCTGCGCACCGGTCATGATGCGCAGGCAGGCCCCCAGCGGAATTTCACCACTGAAAGGTTGTCCGGCTAAAGCGGTGCCAGCCACTGGCATGACTATGCCATCACGCCAGTCAGCAAAACGAAAGGCGTAACCATCCATCGCGGAGTTATCAAACGGAGGCATATTTAGCGGAGACAACACGTTCTCCGCTAAGATATGCCCCTGTGAATTCGCCAGAGACACTGTGACGCACTCGCTGACTGGCGTGATTTGCGCCAGCATTGTGTTTAATGCATCCTGAACGCTCATTGCACCTGCATCACAGCAACCCATAATGATTTCCTTATTCCGCTTTTAACCAGACTTCATTGCCACGTACATCGACCGGCCAACTTTTTACCGCGATCCCTGGTGCGTCTAAACAACGCCCATCGGCCAGTGCGAAATGCTGCTTATACAAAGGCGATGCGACACACAGCTCATCCTGAATATCGCCGAGAATACCGCGCGAGAGAACAAAGGCTTCACCCAGCGGATCCCAATTATCCAGTGCATACACAGACGGTATTTCATTCGGGATATAAAACACCGCTACCTGTTTCCCATTTACTAATGCAGTACGGCCGGAATGTTCAATCAGGTCGTTCAATTCGCAAATTTTCTGCCAGCTCATACCAACTCCTTGATTAAAATTAACTCTTCATCCGCTTTAGGGATCGCCTGTTCACGCACGATTTGACGTGGCGGCATATACGCCTCATCACTGTTAAGGAAAGGTGCAAAACGTTTCAGTTTTTCCGGATCTTCAATGGTGGTTTTCCATTCACACTGATAGGTATTGATCAGGTGCTGCATCTGATCTTCCAGTTCAGTAACGATACCGAGCTTGTCGTTGATGATGACCGATTTCAGGTAATCCAGACCGCCTTCCATGTTTTCCATCCACACGGAAGTACGTTGCAGACGGTCACCAGTACGGATGTAGAACACCATCAGGCGATCGATGTATTTGATTAAGTCTTCATCGCTCAAATCGGTGGCAAACAGATCGGCATGACGAGGGCGCATCCCGCCGTTACCGCAGACATACAAGTTCCAGCCTTTTTCGGTGGCAATCACGCCAAAATCTTTGCTTTGTGCTTCAGCACATTCACGGGTGCAACCGGAAACCGCAAACTTGATTTTGTGCGGCGCACGAATGCCCTTGTAACGGTTCTCCAGCGTTACCGCCATGCCGGCAGAATCTTTGACGCCGTAACGACACCAGGTCGAACCGACACACGATTTCACAGTACGCAGCGATTTGCCGTAGGCATGACCGGTTTCAAAACCGGCATCGACCAGCTCTTTCCAGATCACCGGCAGTTGATCAACGCGCGCCCCAAACATGTCAATACGCTGACCGCCAGTCACTTTGGTGTAGAGGTTGTATTTTTTTGCCACCTGACCGAGCACAATCAGCTTGTCGGGGGTAATTTCACCACCGGCAATCCGTGGCACGATGGAATAGGTACCATCTTTTTGCAGGTTACCGAGGAAGGCATCGTTGGTGTCTTGCAACGGTTGATGCGGCTTTTCCAGAATGTGGTCGTTCCACAATGACGCCATGATGGAACCAATCATCGGCTTGCAGATGTGGCAGCCACGGCCTTTGCCATGCTTGCTCAACACCTGTTCAAAGGTTTTCAACTCACCGACGCGAATTTGATGAAACAGCTCCTGACGGGTAAACGCAAAGTGTTCACAGACATGGTTATTCGCTTCCATACCCATTTCAGTCAATGTCTGATCAACCACCTGTTTCAGCAGGTTCGAGCAACCACCACAACCAGTACCGGCTTTGGTGCAGGCTTTGATATCCGCCACGGTGTGATTACCCGCTTTGACCGCTGCCACCACATCGCCTTTGGTGACGTTATGGCAAGAACAAATGGTCGCGGTATCTGGTAGCGCCAGTGACGTTGGTTTCGCACTACCGCCTTCCGGCAGTAACAATGATAGAGCCGGATCAGGCAGCTCCATCTTGTTCAGATAAAACTGCAGCAGTTGATCGTAATCGCTGTTATCGCCAATCAGGATCGCACCGAGCAGGAATTTGCCGGTTTCATCAGTGACCAATTTTTTGTAGATGCCAGAAGGACGATCCAGCAGCAGTAATTCTTGTGCGCCTTCAGTGGCGGCATGGCTGTCACCGATGGCGCCCACATCAACGCCCATCAGTTTCAGTTTGGTGCTCATATCGGCACCTTTAAAGCGGGTTTCACCACCCAGTAATGTGCTGACCGCAGAGCGAGCCATCTGATAGCCAGGGGCTACCAGACCAAAAATCTTACCTGACCACAGTGCACACTCGCCGATCGCCAGCACATCCGGATGCGACGTCACACACTGTTCATCAATGGTGATACCACCACGTTCGCCGACAGCCAGACCCGCCTGACGGGCCAGACGATCTTCCGGGCGGATACCGGCAGAGAACAGGATCACATCGGTTTCCAGATATGAACCGTCTTTAAACATCATGCGGTGCAGCGCACCTTCGCCATCGACGATTTTGTCTGTCGCGGTATCCACGAGCACTTTAACGCCCAAACTGCCAATTTTGCTTTTCAGTAGATCACCGGCAACCGGATCAAGCTGCACCGGCATCAGGCGTGGTGCGAATTCAATAACGTGCGTTTCCAGACCGAGCAGACGCAGCGCGTTAGCCGCTTCCAGCCCCAGCAAACCGCCACCAACAACCACACCGGTGCGGCCACCAGCACAGGCATCACGGATTTCATCCAGGTCAGCCAGCGTGCGATAGACATAACAACCTTTACGATCGTGACCAGGAATAGGTGGAACGAACGGATAAGAACCGGTTGCCAGTACCATTTTGTCAAAAACATAAGATTCGCCCTGTTCGGAAGTAATAGTCTTGTTTGCCAGATCCAGCGATTCCGCTTTGCAGCTCAGGATCAGTGACACGCCTTTTTCGGCATACCATTCTGGATCAGCCATCTGCAGCTCTTTCGGTGCACGACCGCCGAAAACTTCGGACAGATGTACCCGATCATAGGCGCTATCAGGTTCTGCACCTAATACGGTGACTTCGAATTGTTCCAGACCACCTGCGTTGACCAGTTGTTCAACAAAGTGGTGGCCAACCATGCCGTTACCGACGACTAACAGACGTTGCTTGCTCATGTTTATGTTCCTTAAACTACGGCACTATTTTGATTGGATCGATTCCAATTAAATCCGTTTTAGTGGTTCTAGCACTCTTCACGCCGGTTACTGTGTCAGCACCTGCTGGCGTAATGCTCAAAAAAAACGCCCCACTGGAATTAACCAGTGAGGCGTCATTGCCTGAGTGACCAAATTGTTGGAAAGCCAAGTTGTTGGGAAGACAGGTTGGCTAATCCGTTAACAATTTAGATACATTCAGCTTTCATGCCAGTTTTAAAAGTCACATAAAACATAGCCTTTAGATGTATTTTTAGCGGTTTTATGAGGTTTTCGTGATTCACGACGGTGCAATTGCACCAGATCAGTCAACCAGCATGGCGAAGATTCTGTGACCTAGCTTGCATTAAAAATGCGATAAAACATCTGCAACAAATTTCCCAGTAATAAAGCCAAAGCCGTCAGTTTCCAAAATAAAACCGGGTTCTTTTCCAAGATCGGGCGATGCTGTAAATCCGCTTCCAACGCCCGGTTCGGTGCTGAAATATCGGTTAAGAACTCAGAAAATGCCTCGTAACGATTTTCCGGATCGGGCTGTAATGCTTTTTGTAATGCAGCATCCACCCAGACCGGCAGATCTTTGCGGAAGTATTTTCCCGGCGTATAGGTCAATTCAGCATAACTGTTTAATTTGCCCGCTCGCGGCGAACGCTCTTTATAAGGCAGTTTGCCGACCAGCATCTCATAGACAATGACGCCTAACGAAAATAGGTCAGATCGCATGGTGCCGGATAATCCCATCAGATACTCCGGTGCGATGTAATTCACACTGCCCTGCGGGATCGATTTATCCAGCGGTGAATTCATCTCCTGACTGCCAGCGACCAGCACGGTGCCAAAATCGAGGATCTTGACCTTGCCATCGACCGTGAGCATGATGTTTTCCGGTTTTAAATCCTGATGCACCATGTCATTACGCTGAAAAGCACGTAATCCGGCAATGATCTGTTTGGTGATCTCTCTAACCTCGGTTAAGGCTGGCTCAGGGTGCTCATTGATCCAGGTTCGTAAATCGCAGCCAACAATATATTCGCCCAGATAATACATAAACTGTTTCGGACGCAGCGGCTTATAAGTTTTCATTACATTGGGATGATCAATGGTCTGCCCGACCCACTCTTCGCGGATAAAACCATCCAGATACAGCAGATCTTCGGTGAAATATTCAGACGGCGCTTTGAGCACAAACAACGCACCGGTTTCACTGTCTTTGACTTTATACATATGGCTGCGCGTGCCGCTGAAGATAATATCCAGCACCTCATAACCATCTATTTTATTGCCCAGCTGCAATACAGGCGGAATGGGCAATTGCGTCAGCCGTTGCTGCGTTTCATCTAGTGTTTCATTAGGCAGCGAATCGACGGCAAGAATCAGCGCGGTGAGATTATCATCGCTGGTTTTATACAACGCCAGATTAACCAGCGCCTTAGCTTGCGCCTCCGGGTCATGTTCACGTTCAAGTACCTCACGCATCATTTCCGATGTCAGCACACCATGCACACCATCGGAGGTCATAATGATGCGATCGCCCTCCCTGAGTAAGCGTTTCAAATAATCAACTTCAAGGTGGGAATCGGCCCCTAGTGCGCGGGTCAGGTGCGTGCGTTTGCCGCTGGTCGCGACATGATCCGTGGTGAGTTTTTCGAGTTGTTGGTTGCTGTAGAGATAAATCCGCGTGTCGCCGACATGAAACACATGCAGCGTGGATGATTTCACCACCGCTGCGGTGAATGTCGTCAACATGCTGTCTTTGACGCCGTGGTTTTGCTGGTTTTTCTGATAGAGCCAGCGGTTCAGGCTGGAAATGACCTTAGAGGCACTGGTGCTGACACTCCAGTTTGGAGAGGTGCTCAGATAATCATTGATGAAGCTCGTTACCGCGGTCTGACTGGCAATATGCGAGTCTTCACAACTGCTGACGCCATCGGCAATGACCGCGACGCCGCCTTTCTGCTCCAGCTCACGGCCATTGGGGATCTTGACGGCAAAGGCATCCTGATTGATGGCTTTTTGCCCCGCAATGGAATAGCCACCGACCCGGATCTGAAGGGATTTTGCCATGCTGCGTCACTCATCGTGTCAGAAATAGAAAAACGGCTATTGATCAATAGCCGTTGTCATAACTAAAGATTAACCGACTTTGATGAGTTCTACCGAACCATCTTCATTAATTTCAACCATATGGCCGCGCGGTTCGTTCATAAACAGGATGGCGATGATCCCCAAAATCGCGGTAGCTGCAATCACGATAAAAAAGGTTGAGTAATCCACCAGTGACAGCACCGTCAGAAAGAACACCCCCCCAGTATTGCCATAGGCTCCGGTCATCCCGGCAATCTGACCGGTCAGGCGGCGCTTAATCAGCGGCACAACGGCGAACACGGCGCCACACCCAGCCTGTACACAAAATGAACAGGCGATCACCACCAATACCGCCAGGAATAATGGCCAGGCATTGGTGATCATCGACATGGCACAGTAACCCATTGCCAGACCGGCGATGACGAACATCAAGGTCTTTTTGCGACCGAAACGATCACTGAGCCAGCCACCGCTAGGTCGTGCCACCAGATTCATAAAGGCAAACAATGAACCCACCAATCCGGCATGCACCATATCCAGCTTAAACAGATCAGCAAAGAACAGCGGCAACATGGAAACTACCGCCAGTTCAGAGCCAAAGGTCGTGAAATAGAGGATATTGACTGCCGCGACCTGCTTAAACTGATAACGCTGGATCTCGGGCACCGGGGTATGAAAAATATCCTTATTGACCCGATAGGAACTGACGCAGTCGTAAATCAGAATCGCCGCAAAAATGACATACAACACCGTGGTCATCGTATTGGAAATCAGTGCCACGCCGTGCGGTGACAATTTCCAGCCAACCAGCCCCAGCGCAATATACATCGGCAGTTTCATCAGCAGCAGGAAGAAGAAATCGCCTTTGCTGGTCACTTCCAACCCGCCCATTTTTTTAGATTTAAAATAGGTAGAGCCCTTCGGTGAATCGGACACATTGAAGTACCAAATCACACTGAAAGCCAGACAAATCAAACCGGACATTGCCACTGCGTAGCGCCAGCCATTTTCACCGCCAAAAAACAGGGCCAATGTTGGCATGGCAATCGCTGCTGCTGCCGAACCGAAATTACCCCAGCCGCCATAGATGCCTTCGGCGATACCGAGTTCGTTGGCCGGAAACCACTCACTGACCATACGGATACCGATGACAAATCCGGCACCGACAAAACCGAGCAGTAAACGGGCCATCGCTAACTGAGTGAAATCAGTGGCAAATGCAAACCAGAAACAAGGCAGACTGCCAGCAAACAGCAAAAAGCTGTAGGTCAGACGCGGGCCAAACTTATCGGTCAACATGCCGATAATGATACGGGCCGGAATGGTTAACGCCACGTTCAGGATCAGCAACGTTTTTACCTGAGCCATGCTGATATCCAATGATTTGGCAATCGAGCCTAACAATGGAGCATGGTTAAACCACACCACAAAGGTAATAAAAAAGGCAATCCAACTCAGATGAAGAATCTTCATTTTGCCGGTAAATGACAGCATATTAAATTTATTATCTTGTTTCATACTGATTCCATCTTGTCTTGGAAACAAACCAAAAGGCGCTCGCTCCCCCACTGATACCGAAAGATTCAGGGAAGAGGCGAGCGCCTTTGCTCTAAGTTGGTATGTTGAGGAATAGATATATAGATAGATAAATAACTATTCCTGGTTAGCTGAAGCTTTACGCTACGGCACTACTTTTCGTCGTTTTAGTCGTTTTCAAGCGGGTCACTTTGTTGTGTTTTTCATACAGGAAACTCAGCACCTGCTGACGTAAATGGTGATAATGCGGGTTATCGGCTAATTCAACCCGATCACGCGGACGCGGCAGATCGATATTCAGGATCTCACCCACGGTGGCCGACGGGCCGTTGGTCATCATCACGATACGGTCAGACAACAGCACGGCTTCATCCACATCATGCGTGATCATGATGACGGTGTTGTTCAGTTCTGCCTGAATTTCCATGACCGAATCTTGCAGATGCGCACGCGTCAGGGCATCTAATGCACCAAAGGGTTCATCCATCAACAGCACTTTTGGTGACATCGACAACGCACGGGCGATACCGACACGCTGTTTCATCCCGCCGGAGATCTCATGCGGTTTCTTATCCAACGCGTGATCCATCTGCACTAACGACAGGTAGTAACGCACTTTCTCTTCAATCTCTTTTTTGCTGGCCTCTTTCATGACCTGACGCACCGCCAGTTCAACGTTCTGATAGACCGATAACCATGGCAGCAGCGCGTGGTTTTGGAACACGACTGAACGTTCCGGGCCCGGGCCATCAACTTCGCGACCATCGAGAATGATGCCGCCGGACGTGGCTTCGGTCAGACCGGCAACCAAATTCAGCACGGTGCTTTTCCCACAACCGGAGTGGCCGATCAGGGAGATAAACTCGCCCTTGGCAATTTTCAGGTTCACATCAACCAGTGCTTCAAAGAAGCCTTTGTCGGTTTTGAAACGCATGCCCACGGCACTTAAATCGAGATAGGTTTTGCTCATTTTCAATATCCCTATTAATTAGCGCAGTTCACTGCGTTTATCCCAAGAGAACCATTTCTGCAGTTGCAGCATGCCGCGATCCAGCATGAACCCGATGAAGCCAATCGTAACGACGGCAACCATGATGCGTGCCAGTGACTGTGAGCTGCCGTTCTGGAATTCATCCCACACGAACTTGCCTAAGCCGGGGTTTTGCGCCAGCATTTCTGCCGCAATCAGCACCATCCACGCCACGCCCAGCGACAAACGCAGGCCAGTAAAAATCATCGGGATCGCTGATGGCAGTACAATCTTGCGCACATGCGTCAACGGGTCGAGTTTCAATACACGACTGACGTTTTTTAAGTCTGGGTCGATGTTGGCAACACCCACAGTGGTGTTCAGCAATGTGGGCCACAGGCTGCACAGTGTTACCGTGAATGCCGAGTTGATGAATGATTTGGCTACTACCGGGCTATCGCTGGAATAAACCGCACTCACCACCATAGTCACCAGCGGCAACCACGCCAGTGGCGAGATCGGTTTCAGGATCTGAATCACCGGATTCAGCGCCTGATACATCCACTGATTCAAGCCAAGGATGATGCCCATCGGAATGGCGAGCAGACTGGCAACCAGAAAACCGGTCGCCACGGTGATCAGGCTGGTGGTGATCTGATCAAAAAAGGTTGGGCGTCCGGTATACGGGCGCACCGTCGCTTTGAAAGCAGGATCGGCTTTTAACTTGTCAGCATTACGTTGCTCCTGACGTTGATAAAAGGCGGTTTTCTTTTGTTGTTCTGCTTTGTGTTCATCCACCAAGCCCATAAATTGCTGGGCGGTGGCGACTGGGCCCGGTAAAGAGCCCAGTGTAGTAGTGACCTGACTGGCAGCAATTTGCCAGAAGAACAGGAAGGCAAGCAGACCCACGAATGGAAACGCCATATTTTGCCATTTGATATTCAGTAATGCTGACATGGTTGACTCTCCTTACTTCAGCCTTAGTCCTAATTTCAACTTAATACCCAAAGTAATTGGAGTTGCAGCGAGGCGACAAGTGAACGAATCCCCATGAGCATAGAGATGCTATGTGATTGGGGTAAGTGAACGTCGTCAACGATGCTGCAACTTCAAGTACGAAGGGTAATTACAGCTTCTGATCGCCTTTTAAACCTATCGGGAATTGCTTCAGATAATCGTTAGGTTTGTGGCCATCGTAGGTAATGCCATCAATGAAGTGGTTATCCGGTGCCTTGTAACCAGTCTCTTTCGCGAAATCAGGAAAATCGCTCGCCTTCATTTTGCCTTCCGCAATCAGCTCTTCTGCGGCCTGACGGTAAATTTCGGGCTGATATACTTTCTTCGCGATATCGGCATACCAGTTGTCTGGTTTGGCTTCTGGCAACTGGCCCCAACGACGCATTTGTGTCAGATACCAAATCGCATCGGAGTAATACGGGTAAGTCGCGTTATGGCGGAAGAAGATGTTGAAATCAGCAGCCGGACGCTTATCACCTTTTTCGAATTCAAAGGTGCCAGTCATGGAGTTCGCGATCACTTTAGCATCCGCGCCCACGTATTCAGGTTTAGCCAGCATGCTGACTGCTTCCTGACGATTGCCGTTGTTGTTTTGATCCAACCAGTAAGCGGCACGGATCAACGCTTTTACTAAATGAATGTGAGTATTGGGATATTTGTCTGCCCAGGCTTTCGACACGCCGAAAACTTTCTCGGGGTTGTTGTGCCAGACATCATCATCAGTCACGACCGGCACACCGATACCTTTCGCTACTGCAGCCTGGTTCCAGGGCTCCCCGACGCTGTAACCTAAGATGGTGCCGGCTTCCAGCGTGGCGGGCATTTGTGGTGGCGGTGTCACTGACAACAGCACATCGGCTTGTTGCTGTCCGGTGTTGTCCCCTTTCAGCGGAGCATAGAAACCCGGGTTCAAACCACCCGCCGCCAACCAATAACGCAATTCGTAGTTATGGGTAGAAACCGGGAACACCATGCCCATATTGAAGGCCTTACCCTGGTCTTTGTAAGACTTAACGACTGGTTTCAAAACATCGGCTTTGATTGGATGCACGGGCTTACCATCTGCACCTTTTGGTACATTGGCTTTCATCGCGTCCCAGATTTTATTGGAAACCGTAGTCGCATTACCATTCAGATCCATGCTAAACGCAGTCACAACATCAGCTTTGGTGCCGATACCCACGGTGGCGCCCAGCGGTTGGCCAGCCAGCATGTGTGCACCGTCTAATTCACCGGTGATCACGCGATCGAGCAACACCTTCCAGTTGGCTTGTGCTTCCAGCGTGACATACAGCCCTTCATCTTCGAAATAACCTTTTTCGTAGGCCACTGCCAGTGGTGCCATGTCGGTTAATTTGATGAAACCTAATTTCAGCTCTTCTTTCTCAGGGGCGCCAACCTGCGCCTGCACCGCAGTTGAAACTAATACTGCACTTACCATCAAAGCCACTGCATTGCGTTTTAATTTGATCATTCCATTGCTCCAAAAAAAACGCCTCACTGGTTCATTCCAGTGAGGCGCCATTGCCTGAGTTACCAAATTGTAGGAAGCCGTCGTTGGCTGATCCGTTTACAATTTTGATACATTCAGCTTTCGTGCCAATCTTAAAACCCCTTAAAAGATGGCTTTTTTATGCATTTTTTAACGAATTTATAAGAAGTTCTGTTTCAAATCGGTGCATTCGCACCGGATCAGTCAACCAGCGTGGCGAGAATTTTGCGAGCAAGATCACCCATAGTCTGGTGATTCTTCATTGCGGTGGAACGCATCACTTTATAAGCGGTCTCTTCGTCTAAACCCTGAACTTTCATCAAACGTGCTTTAGCTTGTTGCACCAGCTTATTTTCTTCCAACCGTTTGGAGAGATCATCAACCGCCAGTTGCTGTTTGCGCATGACCTCTTGTTGCAGACGAGCTTGTTTCAGCCAGCTTTCTACCGGCTCTTTCTCTTCGACACGATGCGGCACCAGCGTGACGCCAGCTTCCAATAACACTTGCTGCTGGCTTTCAGGTAAATTTTCCATAAACACGACTACTGGCAACCCTTGGCTTGCCATGGCCGATGCCACTAAACGCCATTCTGCGGGTAAACGCCGGCAATCAATCATCACCCCATGAATATCACCCGGAGGGTGCATAGGGTCGATTTGCCGGACTAAATAAGGCTCATGACCATAACGACTTAACAACAAACCCAGGCGGTTGGCCTGGGCTATATCGTCGCTATAAATCAGGATCTTCGAATAACTCATCCATGATTCCTAATAGAAGAACTAGGCTACCGATTGCAGTAAGGTTTCTGCCATATCACCTAATTCGGCACGTAACTGAACCACCTCACCCATGATCATCAAAACGGGTGTTAACCCAGTTAAAGTATGTGCGGTTTGTTCCAGACACGCTAATGTCGTGACCTCAACCCGTTGCCGACGCGTCGTGCCTGCCACGACTAAGGCAATTGGCAGATCAGCCGGTGCCCCCGCTTGCAATAACCCGCGGCGCAATTCCGTTGCGCGCTCGAGCCCCATATAAAACACCAAAGTGCCACCTGCTTTGACTAAACCACTCCAGCCGTGAAATTCACTGCCGTCTTGCACATGACCCGTCACCAGCGTCACCGAACGAGATAACCCACGATGCGTTAGCGGAATACCGGTTGCTGCCGCACAACCAATGGCAGCGGTAATTCCTGGCACGACTTCAAACGGTACGCCATTCGCGACCAGTAACAGTGCCTCTTCACCGCCACGACCAAACACATACGGATCACCACCTTTAAGTCGGACAATCCGTTTGTATTTCCCAGCCAGTGTCACCAGTAATTCGGAGATATCTTCCTGCTTAAGACTCGGTTGACCGCAGCGTTTACCGACATCGTAACGTGCTGCCGACGCAGGAATCAGTTGAAGAATGTCGTCACTGACCAAACGATCAAAAACCACCACATCGGCTTGCTGAATAGAGCGCAGCGCTTTTACCGTCAACAGATCCGGGTCACCGGGGCCGGCCCCAACTAACGAAACAAATCCTTTCATTTTCTGGCCCTCATCTCTGGCGACTAAACTTCACTAACACTGGTGTGTTTGTGCAGCAATTTCTTCAATTCCACGACACAAGTGCCGCAATTCGTGCCGCAACGCAGCAAACTTTGCAGGCCACTTAATTCTGAAATACCCTGCTCGCTAATGGCATCAACGATCTGTTTCTCACTGACACGGAAACAAGAGCAAATCATGCGGCTATCGCCCGCCAGTGCTTGTTCCAATGTGGTAGAAAGTGCAGTGCTGTTCATCGGTAAGCCCAGCAACCCAGCCAGCAGATCAATATTCACTTGCTGATGCGTGGTGCTCACCAGCAGCAAACCGATAATACGACCTTGATTGAGCTTCACCGCCAGCCAGCCACCTTTCAGCGGTAAGCGTAACCAACGGCCTTGTTGCGCCAGTTGGAACCAGACTTGCTCGGCAGTGCGATTTTCATCGGTAAGACGGCGACATTCCCCCGCATCTAACGGGCGACGCGCCCACCAGCTCACCTCTAATTCCGGTTCATGCTGACCGACCCAAAGGCCATGCCATTTCACATTAACCGCTTCCGCCATCACTTCGGTTTGCTTGAATTGGGGTTGACCAGAGACCGCATCGGTTACCGGCGCCACCAATCGATTCACACCCGAACAAGATGAGAAATCATCTGACCAGTGCATAGGCATAAACGCTTCACCATCGCGCAGGCCATCATCACGCCCCAGTAAGGTCATCACCGAACCTTGCAGAGAATTAATGCGGATCAGTGCGCCTTCGGTAAACCCACTATTCAGAATGGTCTGATGGTTTACATACACTTTTGGTAATGGTTCAGTTTCCATTAAACGTGGCAGATGACCGGTACGCGTCATGGTGTGCCATTGATCACGCAGACGACCGGTATTTAACAGCCAGCTGCCTTCCTGACGTTCTGCTTTACGTTTGAGAACTGGCTCTTGTGGAGTCACCGGCACCAGATTGGCGCGGCCATTGACGGTCGAAAATACACCATCGCTAAACAGACGGCGGCTTTCTACAGTTTTATCAGCGGGTAACGGCCATTGGCGTGGTGTGAATTGTTCATACTCAGCATCGGTCATCGTTGCCAACGCAGAGATATCGAACTGACGTGTCGTATTTTCAAAACCGGACAATTCAGCATGTTCACGGAAAATATCAGCAGTGTTGTCGTAATTGAATGCATCAGCAAAACCCAGACGTTTACCTAATTGGGTTAATGCCCACCAGTCCGGTTTTGCCTCGCCCGGCGCTTGTGTGAACGCACGTTGACGTGTCATGCAACGTTCAGAATTGGTGACTGTGCCGGAACGTTCGCCCCAGCCAGCCGCAGGTAATAACAGATGTGCAAACTGCGCGGTATCAGTTTTCGGTGTCATTTCAGACACCACCAGAAATTCACATTTCGCCAGCGCTTCGCGCACCTGAACCGAGTCAGGCAGCGACACCGCCGGGTTGGTCGCAATGACCCACAATGCGCGGATCTTGCCCTCACCCACCGCTTTAAACATATCCACGGCTTTTAAGCCCGGTTTACGGGCAATGTTGGGCGCATTCCAGAAACGAGCCACGCGATCGCAGTTTTCATCGTTGAATGTCATGTGTGATGCTAACTGCGTTGCCAGCCCGCCTACTTCACGCCCCCCCATCGCGTTTGGCTGTCCGGTCATCGAAAACGGGGATGCGCCCGGCTTGCCGATACGACCCGTCAACAGATGCGGGTTGATCAGGCTATTACCTTTGTCGGTGCCCTGATTGGACTGATTGATACCCTGACAAAACAGCGTGACTGCTTTTTCATTCTCACCAAACCAGCGGTAGAAGGTCTGCAATTCACTGAGGGTTAAGCCGCATTTTTCCGCGACCCGTGCCAGCTCATATTCCGGCGCCATTACCAGTGCATGCAACTCACTAAAGCCGTTGACGTGATTTTCGATATAAGCGTTATCAACCAGATCGTGTTCCAACAGATAACGGCTTAAACCATTAAATAACCAGACATCGCTACCAGGGCGTACCGCTAAATGTAAATCGGCCTGTTCTGCGGTCATGGTTTTACGCGGATCAATCACCACCATCTTCATTTCTGGGCGACGTGCACGCGCTTGCTGGATGCGGCGGAAGATCACCGGATGTGTCCACGCGGTATTCGCACCGGCGATGACCAGCAGATCCGCCAGTTCCAAATCGTCATAACAACCGGGCACCACATCTTCACCAAAAGCACGGCTGTGCGCCATCACCGCTGAAGACATACAAAGGCGGGAGTTGGTATCAATATTCGCGGCCCCGATGAAGCCTTTCATCAGTTTGTTAGCCACATAATAATCTTCGGTGAGCAACTGACCGGACACATAAAAAGCGACCGATTCCGGCCCGGTTTCCGCAATGATCTGGCTAAAACGTGTCGCCATTTCATCGAGCGCAGTATCCCAACCTACCTGTTGACCATGTAATCGCGGGTATAACAGACGATTAGGAAACGCCAGCGTTTCCAGCAAACTACCGCCTTTGACACACAATGCCCCGCTGTTCGCAGGATGCTCTGTATCACCTGTTAATGTTTTGGCATCATCTACCGTGATCCCACAACCGACGCCACAATAAGTGCAACTGGTATGAACACGACTCATCCTTGCCTCTCAAAAATAAAAAAACGTCCGGCCCCTTAAGAGAGCGCGGACGTCGATGTCCCAAATCTAATTTAATATTTTTAATACAAGTTTCATGCCGTTTTAAACAACTTGATAACAAAGGCTTTTCTTGGGAATAGCCAGCAAAATGCACCACAATTGAACAATAATGAAAATGGAACGCCCTAATAGCGCACAATTTTGGATATCGCGGAACAGGGATATTGCACAATACTTCAACTTAATCAGCAGCTAGAGACGCCGATATGACCACACTCGAATCACTACTCGCCGATGTTCGTGCCTGCACACTTTGCGCAAAGCACTTACCGCTCGGCCCACACCCGATTGTGCAATTACAGGCATCGGCAAAGATCTTAATTGCTGGTCAGGCGCCGGGAAGAAAAGTGCATGAAACAGGCATTCCATTCAACGACGCCAGTGGTGATCGCTTGCGCAGTTGGCTGGGTATTTCGCGTGAGGTGTTTTATGACGCGCAGCAGGTCGCCATTTTACCCATGGGGTTCTGTTTTCCCGGAACGGGAAAATCTGGTGACCTGCCACCAAGACCGGAATGTGCACCGGCCTGGCGAGCACAGTTGTTATCGCAACTGCGCAATATCAAACTGACATTGGTCATCGGTCGTTATGCGCTGGCATATCACCTGCCCAATGAAACCGGAACGTTAACTGAAACCGTTCAGGCTTGGCCAACATATTGGCCCAATGTGGTTCCTCTGCCGCATCCAAGCCCGCGTAACAATCTCTGGCTTAAACGTAATCCGTGGTTCGAGAGCGAGCTAGTGCCACAGCTTCAAGATCGGGTAGCCGAAATCCTCAACAGTCATAACTAACCACAAATGACATCAAAGGAGGCTGTTACTCAGCTGCAATTGTTTCTATAGTGATCGCTAAATCAAACAGATAAAGAGGTTCAGTAATGAAAGTGCTCTTTGCTGCAGAAGAACACGCTTGGGGTGGTATTCTCAATAAATTCCGTCACGCGTTACCTGATGTAGAATTTGTGGCAGCGGGTGGCTATACGACACAGTCGCTGCAAGGTTTTGATGTGCTCATTCCGACAATGACCAAGATCGATGCCCGTTTGCTCGCCACCGCAGACCAGCTCAAATTGATCCAGCAAATCGGTGCCGGTCTGGAAGGGGTCGACCTTGAAGCAGCCAAACACCATCACATTGCCGTTGCCAACGTGCCGACCGATATCTCCGGCAATGCCGATTCCGTTGCTGAATTAGGTATCTACATGATGCTGGCGCTGGCGCGTAATGCGCATGCCATTCCTCAACATTTCCAGCAACGTGAATCAGGGCGCCCCATGGGGTTAGGGCTGAAAGGAAAAACTGTCGGTTTGATTGGTTTGGGCGGTATCGGTAAAGCGTTGGCCAAACGGCTAACCGCATTTGATATGCGCCTGATCGGTATCAAGCAGCATCTAGATCCCTCGTTTGCTAAAACCCATCATCTGGACTGGCTAGGCACGCTGCATGAGCTGCCAATCTTACTGCAACAAGCTGACTTTGTGGTACTCAGCCTGCCTGATAGCCCGCAGACACACCATATTTTAAATCAGCAAACCTTCCGCCAGATGAAAGCCGGTAGTTATTTGGTCAACCTCGGTCGTGGTGGTCTCATTGATAAAGATGCGCTCGAAACGGCGTTAAAAACCGGTCACCTCGCTGGTGCGGGTCTCGATGTATTCTGGCAGGAACCGCCTGATCCTACTGATCCCATCTTTCAGCAAAATATCATTGCTACCCCGCATATTGGCGGCGTTACTGATATTTCTGTACAGGGGATTTTTGAGGCCGCTTGCGACAATATCCGCCGTTTACAAGCGGGTGAACAGATCCTTCATCGGCATGCTTAAATTAGATATTTAGCAAACTCTACGAGGTGAAAATGAAACCAAACATCGTGCTTTACCGCAAAATTCCTGATGACCTATTCGCTCGATTGCAGGAACAGTGTCAGGTTACTTTTTTTGATGGCATCAATGCAGATAACCGTGCTGCTTTTATCGAAGCGTTAGCTGAGGCAGAAGGTGTTATCGGCACTGGTGTAAAATTCACCGATGAATTAATGGCTGCCGCGCCGAAACTCAAAGCTGCATCCACCATTACTGTTGGCTATGACGATTTTGACGTAGCGAAATTGTCCGAACGTGGTGTTGCGCTGATGCATACACCCGGCGTTTTGACCGAAACTACCGCTGACACGATTTTCACTTTGGTCTTGTGTGCTGCGCGCCGTATCACCGAGCTGGCGGAGAAAGTGAAAAACGGGGAATGGCAAAGCAGCATCGGGCCAGATTGGTATGGCTCAAATGTGCATGGTAAAACCATTGGCATTTTGGGCATGGGCCGCATTGGTTATGCGGTGGCTAAACGTGCACACTTTGGTTTTGATATGAACGTGATTTACTATAATCGCTCTGCCAAACCTGAAGCCGAACAACAATTAAACGCCCGTCGTTGCTCACTCGATGAAGTGCTGAAGGAAGCCGATTTTGTCTGCAACGTCTTACCACTCACGCCGGAAACCCATCACATCATAAATCGCGATACCTTGGCAAAAATGAATCCTTCGGCATTTTTCATTAATGGTGGTCGTGGCGCTTCCGTCGATGAGGCTGCGTTAGTTGAAGCCTTAAAATCCGGCGGCATTCAAGGTGCTGGCTTAGATGTATTTGAAAAAGAACCGTTGCCCGTAAATTCAGAATTACTGACGTTACCTAACGTGGTCGCCCTGCCTCACATCGGCTCTGCCACGCATGAAACTCGCTATGCAATGTCAAAACTGGCGGTAGAAAACCTGCTAGCGGCTTTAAATGGTGATCGCTCAAAAAATTGCGTTAATCCTTCAGTTACTCAGTAAATTTATTCTCAATAAGCGCCCATGTGCCATGATTAAGGAGGATACTAATCCGGCGTACATTGCACATGGAGCGCATGATGACTGATCCCGCATTCTCTTCTTCTCAGTTTCACACCCACACCGCTGACCAGGTTTTAAAAGCGGTTAACTCTCAGGCTGATGGTCTTAGCAGTGAACAAGCTCAGCAACGGCAACAACAATTCGGTGCCAACCGTCTTACCCCGCCAATTGGTGAAAGCAATTGGATAAAACTGTTACGCCAATTTAATAACGTGCTGATTTACGTATTAATTGTGGCTGCCATCATGAGCTGGTTACTTGGCCGCTGGACAGATGGTGCGGTCATTTTTGCCGTGGTGATCATCAATGGTATTTTCGGATTTATTCAGGAAGGCAAAGCTGAGCAGGCGTTAGCGTCGATTCGCAGTATGCTGCGCGTACATACCCATGTCTTACGTGATGGCGTGCGGCGGCAGGTTGATTCCGAAGTATTAGTGCCCGGCGATATTGTATTGCTGGAATCGGGCGATCGCGTTCCTGCCGACTTGCGTTTGCTTGAAGGTATTAATTTAGCTGTGCAGGAAAGTGCACTCACGGGTGAATCATTCAGTGTGCAAAAACAAGTTGATCCGGTAGCAATAGAAACACCGTTGGCAGAACGCCTCTGTATGCTTTATGCCGGCACCTTGGTTACGCAGGGCCGTGCGCGTGGGGTCATTATTGCCATTGGGGATAATACCGAAATTGGTAAAATCGGCAGTATGTTGCGCGCCGTCGAGCCACTAGCTACCCCGCTGATGAAACAATTGGGGGAATTGGGGCATACGCTGACCAAAGCAATTCTGATATTGACCGGAATTACGTTCCTGTTCGGCTGGATCTGGCGCAATTATCCAATCGATGAGCTGTTCATGGCTGCAGTAGGTCTGGCGGTAGCGGCAATTCCGGAAGGGTTGCCAGCTGTTATTACCATTACGTTAGCCATCGGTGTGCAACGGATGGCCAGCCACAATGCCATTATCCGCCGCTTACCCGCAGTGGAAACCTTGGGGTCTGTTTCGGTGATCTGCACCGATAAAACCGGCACACTCACCCGCAATGAAATGAGCGCACAATCGGTTCAACTCAGTAATGGTGAATTGGCAATCGGTGGGGTCGGTTATCATCCACAAGGCGAAATTACCACGGAACAGCAGCCACTTCATTCCGCGCAAAAAGTGACATTACAACGGCTGGCAACGGCGGCCATCCTCTGCAATGATGCGCGTTTTGATCAAAACAGTGCTCCATGGAAATTGCACGGTGATCCGACCGAGGGCGCATTGCTTATTCTGGCGGCAAAAGCCGGCTTAGACCCGGCAGCAGTGCAACAAGCGACGCCTCGATTGGCGGAAATACCGTTTGAATCGAGCCATGGTTATATGGCAACGCTGCATAATGCGCCCGCAGGCTCAGAAACCCCATTTCAGTTATTACTTAAAGGTGCACCAGAGCGCGTACTCTCTTTTTGCTCTCATATTTGGACCCCCGCTGGCCCACTGCCTCTGCATACCGATGAATGGCAAGTCGCTATTGATAATTTTGCTTCCCGGGGACAACGAGTGTTAGCACTGGCGGAAGCCGACAGCAATACAAGTTCTTTACCACTACCGGCTGATGGCTCATCCAGCCCCGATCTTTCCTCTTTCCAATTCAAGTTATTAGGTCTGGTTGGCATCATGGACCCGCCCCGCGAAGAAGCCAGACAGGCCATTGCGCAATGCCAGCAAGCCGGGATCCACGTCATTATGGTGACGGGCGATCATGCCAGTACCGCCGCTGCAATCGGTGCGCAGTTAGGTTTAAGTGCGCCATTACAAATTCTAACTGGTACGGAATTGGAGCAATTACCAGAACACGAATTACAAACCCGAGCCGCAGCAATCGATATCGTCGCCCGCGCTACGCCGGCCCATAAACTGCGTCTTGTCGCCGCCTTACAAGCGGGGCAACAAGTGGTTGCGATGACTGGCGATGGCGTAAATGATGCTCCGGCACTGAAACGAGCCGATATCGGTGTGGCAATGGGGATGAAAGGCACCGAAGCCGCCAAAGAAGCGGCAGGAATGGTGCTGGCAGATGATAACTTTGCGACATTGCGCACCGCCGTACTAGAAGGGCGGACTGTTTACGATAACCTGCGCAAAGCCTTGGTTTTCCTCTTACCAACCAATGGTGGCCAAGCCCTGGTCATGGTGGCCGCCATTCTATTGGGGATCACCCTGCCGATCACGCCGGTGCAAATTTTGTGGATCAATATGGTCAGTGCCATCACACTTTCTTTGCCGTTGGTGTTTGATAAAGCCGCCGCAGATCTGATGCAACGCGCCCCCCGACAAAATGATGAAGCCTTACTCAGCAATATCTTATTATTCCGAATTGCGTTTGTTTCTGTCTTACTAATGGGGTTAACGTTGGTGCTTTATAACTGGAGTACCCTGCATCAGGCTGATTTAGCCCGCGCCAGAACCGTTGCCATCAACAGCCTAGTTGGTGCTGAAATGGTGTATTTGATCAGCTGCCGCTCATTGCTTAATTCAACGCTAAGCCTGACCAGTTGGCTGGATAATGGTTACGCACTGCTGGCCATATTTTTGCTGTCACTCATGCAACTGGCACTGACCTACTTTCCCTTTATGCACGCATTATTTGGCACGGCAGCGCTCGATCTCCATGACTGGTTAATCATTGTCGCGAGTTGTTTATTGTTGTATCTGTTGATGGAAGCAGAAAAAAAGCTCACGCCTCGTTTACTGTTCAGGAATGAAAAATAATGAAATTAGAGCTGAAATACCTTTCATTACGAAAAATTCCAACCGCGATTTGGGTCTTGGGTTTTGTCAGTATGCTGATGGATATATCGTCGGAACTGATCCACAGTTTATTGCCCTTATTTATGGTCACCACATTGGGTGCCAGCACTCTGATGGTGGGTCTTATTGAAGGGTTAGCTGAAGCAACAGCGCTGATCGTGAAGGTATTTTCGGGTGTTATTAGTGATTATTTTGGCAAACGCAAATGGCTGGCTGTAACTGGTTATGCACTGGGTGCGTTCACTAAACCGGTCTTTGCGCTCTCTGGTAGCATCGGGTTAGTGCTCACCGCCCGTTTGACTGACCGTGTGGGGAAAGGTATTCGTGGCGCACCGCGTGATGCGCTGGTCGCCGATATTACACCGCCAGAATTACGCGGGGCTGCTTTTGGTTTACGCCAATCGCTGGATACGGTCGGTGCCTTTGTCGGGCCACTATTGGCCGTCGGGTTAATGCTGCTCTGGGCCAATAATTTTCGGGCTGTGTTTTGGGTCGCCGTGATCCCAGGGTTTTTGGCTGTGTTACTGCTGATTTTGGGTATTTCAGAACCAGAATCGCATGCTACTGCACACCGGACTAATCCGTTGGTTATGGCTAATCTGCAACGACTCGATAGCCGTTATTGGTGGATAGTGGGTATCGGCAGTATTTTTACCCTCGCCCGATTCAGCGAAGCATTTTTAGTCTTACGCGCTCAAAACAGCGGTGTACCGATTGCCTACATCCCACTGGTTATGGTGCTGATGAATATCGTTTATGCACTGTCTGCTTATCCGTTTGGTCATCTGTCTGACCATGTCAGCCGGTATAAATTACTGGGTTATGGTTTGGTCATGTTATTCGCTGCCGACCTGGCATTAGCAGTGGATGGGCACTGGAGCATGTTATTACTTGGCATTGTGCTTTGGGGTCTGCATATGGGCTTAACTCAAGGCATTCTGGCCGCATTGGTCGCCGATACCGCCCCCGCCGATCTGCGAGGCACGGCATTTGGCTTTTTTAACCTGGCCAGTGGGATCGCCTTATTGATTGCCAGTGTTATCGCAGGCTGGTTATGGGACAGCTTCGGCGCCTCAACCACATTTTTGGCTGGCGCCGGATTTTGTGGGGTAACGTTATTACTGCTGACATTAAACGCAAAATCTGGCCAACACTGACATCAGCAATAGTCTGAATGCTGGTTTAGTTAGCCAGTCATATCTGACACGCATTATTTAATTAATGCAGACACGAAAGGTAGGTTGCGGTATTTATCATTCCAGGGCAGTCCGTAGCCTACCAGCAAATCATCATTTTCCATTTCGTAGGCAAAATGCTGATCTACTGTAATATTTACCCGACCCGGTTTAACAAACAGCGTCGCAACCGAGATGGATTTTGCAGTGTAATTTTGTGCTAAAAACTCAACGAGCCGCTTCATCGTGCCACCTGATTCGATTGCATCGTCAACCAAAACCACATGCCGGTCAGTTATATTTATGTTTTGATGATAGATGATGGCTGAGGCGTTGTTTTTTTCTCCCGGTGTATGCGGGCAAGAAATGTAATCCATGGAGACATCAAAATTTAACTGTCTGACCAAATCAGCAGTAAACAAAATACCACCCGGTACAACCGTAATAAAAACAACATCGTCATTACTAAATTTCTTGTTTAGTTGATCGGCAACCCGATTTACACCGGTTTTAATTTGTTCAGGGTTAAATACTGTTTTACCAATATGTTTATTCATAATACCGCAGCCTATCATAGGTTAATAACCCACCAATAAAAATGGCGGGCGATCTGATTTAATGATATATAAATTAAATATGAAATCAGGCTACTGCTGACTCCAGAAATTGTTTGATTGATTTTTCAGCTTCCGGATTATAATTACAGCTACCAACTTCTATTTTAGGTTTATTTTCACCATGGAAGTCACTGCCGCAAGTTACAAACAAATTATTTTCAACTGCATAGTTATAAAGCTGATTAGCCAATTCTGCATTATGGTAACTGGAGAAGACTTCTACCCCCATCACACCAACAGCTTTCATTTCATTTAATACATTCAAATGATCGGTTTTCACATTAGCGCCAATATGAGCAATAACCGGAATGCCCTTATTTTCTTTTATCAATGACACCATGTCGGCCAATGCCGGATAAGCCATTGGCGTATGGCATAGTTTACCTGCACCAAAGAAATCCCAGTAGAAATTGATCAGCGGCATATCAGCTCTGGCACCATCACCGCGATAAACTGACAATAGTGGATGAGAAATATTCCTTTCATCATCAAGGATTAACTCCGCCATTTGTTCTTCCTGCGGAATATTACCTTTGGACAACAGATGCAGATGATCGACATCTAGCCAGAAGCCAAGATCTTTCAGTTTTTGCAATTTGATGGGAACAACATCTGCTTGTAGTTTCGTGATCTGCTTTTCAAGATCATAAAAATCACTCAGATCACCGGTAAAACCATAACCTAATAAATGGTAATTATCGCCCTGAAATGAACAGTCAATTTCAATACCCGATAAAATAGTCATTCCTTTATTTTGTGTATATTTTTTAGCTACATTAACCGAATGTACGGAGTTATGATCAGTGATAGCCAAAGTAGAAACCTGATGAGCCAAACATCTCTCAATTAATATTTCCACCGGTAGATCGGCATCGAGACTGAACGCTGAATGCATATGTAAATCAATTTTAGACATAATTCATTCTCTCACTAAAAAGAAACATAAATAATCAGTGTCATTTCGCTGGAATATGATGAATAGCCGCAGCTATATGGATATGAACATCGGGTCCGCATATTGATTTTAGTAATGTTGCATCAGCATCCGCTTCAACGATCAACACCGACAAACGCTCGGTGCCAGTAATGCGAAAAGGCGCCGATGTTTCTAATTTATCGGTCGTCATGGCGGTTATCACTGACTTGGCCTGTGACACAACCAGACGTTTAAATTCAGCATCTTCCAAATCAAATGCCGTCAGCCCCAGTTCTGCATCCAACGCGCAGACACCCAGAATGTAGAGATCTGGGCGGATATTGGCGACATCGCGTAAAGTCTGCGCACCCAAGGCCGCACCGGTAGTTCGGTTGATAGTTCCCCCCAGCAGAACAAGATTAATGTTCTCCCGTTCCGCCAAAACTGCGGCGATAGCAGGCGCATTGGTGATGATCGTGAGTTTCAGATCTGTAGGTAAAGCCTGCGCAATAGCCAGATTGGTCGAACCGGCATCAATAAAAACAACCTGCCCTGGCGTGATTAGCTTAATTAAGCATTCCGCTAACGCCTGCTTACGTTCCGGGTTTTGTGTTGCACGTTCGGCCAGCGACCCGGAAGCTGGTGAAACCGGCAAGGCGCCACCATAAACCCGTTTACACAACCCCGCCGCCGCCAGTTCCCGCAGATCACGCCGGATAGTGTCTTCCGAGGTATTAAATTTACGGGCCAATTCAGAAGCAACGACCCGCCCCTCTTCCGTCAATAATTCAAGAATGGAACGCTGCCGTTCTTCCGGTAAGCAATCAATCACATCGCTGGAATTCATAAATCTCTTATTTCTGCCTATTTACTCTGGATGAATCATAGCCAAAGAAGCACAAACATGCAAAAACAAGATTAAACATGCAAACATATTTCCGTTTAACTAAATCATCTTATCGACAAGCCTCATATAGAGCTCATTTGTTACAGGTAACCAACCAAAAGACCTATATTTCCCATGGAATAGTGACCCGCCTCATATTTTCAAAAAGCGAAAATGGATCTTTTGATGGGACCGGTCCCATAATCACCTCATAGAACAGAATATCTTCATCAAATATCTTTTACTGGTCTTCACACCCTAAAGATATTGATTGTATACACCTGATTAATAAGGATTTATATGAGTAAGGAAATTGTCATCGTCACTTCAGCCTATGGGGCTGACACCGTTAGAGAGCTTGGCGGACAAGCAGCCCTGCTGCCGATGATTAAAGCCAGTGGCGCTGACGGCGTAGAGATCCGCCATGAATTGCTAACGTCAACCGACCAACTGGATGAGCTGGCTTCGCAAATCAGTGCCCATGGCCTGTTTGCAGTTTATTCCGTGCCGGAATCGCTGCTGACAGAAGATGGTCAGCCAGAGCTGGAACGACTGGCACTGCACCTGAAAAATGCGGCTCGCCTGAAAGCCCGCACACTGAAATTACCACTGGGCTCAATGACTAACGATACCGATTTAACTGGTATTAGTGCAGTGCTCAAAGCACAGCCGGTTAAGTTGTTGATTGAAAACGATCAAACCCAAGATGGCGGTCGCATCAGCCCGTTGATCACGTTCTTCGGTATGGTGATTTCACAGAAATTACCGGTTGCCATGACTTTTGATATGGCGAACTGGAGCTGGTTGGACGAAAACGCGTTTGTTGCTGCCAGAGCACTGGCTGCCCAGGTTGCTTATGTGCATGTCAAAGCCAGCCATAATGACCAGGGCAAAGTAAAAGCTATCGCGCTGGATAACAGCGATGGCAGTTGGAAAGACTTGCTGGCAATGCTGCCGACCAATGTGCCTCGCGGTATCGAATTCCCGTTGGAAGGCCAAGATCTGACTGAAGTAACCCGTTATTACGTGGCTAAATTGAATGAGGTGTAATGATAAATGACAACACAAGCTCACACTAAATCTGCCGAACTCGATGTCGTCACCTTCGGTGAAGCCATGATGATGTTTGTCGCCACACAAACCGGTGATTTACATCGTGTGGAACAATTTGTGCGCCGTGCCGCTGGTGCAGAATTGAACGTCGCCATTGGTCTGGCGCGTCTTGAACTGAAATGTGGCTGGGTAAGCCGCTTGGGTCATGACTCTTTTGGCCGCTTTATTCAAGACACATTAGATAAAGAACAGGTCGATCGCCGGGCGGTTACCATCGATAACGCCTACCCTACCGGCTTTCAGCTTAAATCTAAAGCCGAAAATGGGACCGATCCCATTGTGGAGTATTTCCGCAAAGGTTCCGCAGCCAGCCACCTCTCACTGGCTGATTTTAACGAAGCCTATTTTGGCAGTGCTCGTCATCTGCATTTAAGTGGTGTCGCGGCAGCATTGTCACCGACGTCATACGAATTATCCGCTTATGCCGCACAGTGGATGCGCGCACATGGCAAAACCGTTTCGTTTGATCCGAACCTGCGCCCTGTGCTGTGGCGCTCCGAAAAAGAGATGGTGACACAGCTGAACAAACTGGCTTTTGCCGCCGACTGGGTACTGCCCGGCATGAAAGAAGGCCGCATTCTGACCGGCTTTACGACACCGGAAACCGTTGCTGATTTCTATCTCGATCGTGGTGTGAAAGCCGTCGTCATTAAAACCGGCGAAGAAGGTGCGTATTACAAAACAGCAGCGGGTGAAAAAGGGGTCGTCCCTGCTGTGTTCGTGAAAAACGTCGTAGATACCGTAGGTGCTGGTGATGGTTTTGCTGTTGGCGTTATCAGCGCATTACTGGAAGGAAAAACAATAAAAAATGCTGTCGCTCGCGGTAACTTTATTGGTGCCCGGGCAATTCAGGTAATTGGTGATAGTGAAGGTCTTCCAACAAGAAAAGCTCTGATTGCAGAGATGACGATGAATGAAGAAACCGACATGGTTTATGCATAACAATTTAAAGAGGAACCAGTATGAATACTAAGCTCCCAGCCCCATCCAGATGGTGGCACATCATGCCGATTGTGTTTATTACCTACAGTCTGGCTTATCTCGACCGGGCCAATTACAGTTTTGCTGCCGCTGCCGGTATTAACCAAGATTTGGGCATCACCAAAGGGATGTCATCCCTGCTCGGGTCACTGTTTTTCCTGGGATATTTTTTCTTTCAGATCCCCGGCGCGATTTACGCTGAAAAACGCAGCGTGCGGAAACTGATTTTCCTCTGCGTATTGTTATGGGGTGCTTGTGCTGCCTTAACTGGCTTAGTCAGTAATATTCCGATGCTGATCATCATCCGCTTTACACTCGGCGTGGTGGAAGCGGCGGTCATGCCGGCAATGCTGATTTATATCAGTAACTGGTTTACTAAATCTGAACGCTCACGTGCCAATACCTTTCTGATCCTGGGTAACCCCGTCACAGTGCTGTGGATGTCGGTGCTTTCCGGTTATCTGATCCAGGCTTTGGGCTGGCGTGAAATGTTCATTCTGGAAGGTTTACCTGCCGTACTGTGGGCTTTCTACTGGTGGAAAACCGCACGTGACAAACCGCAACAGGTTAACTGGCTGACGCAGCAAGAAAAAGATGACCTGAGCGAAATCATGGCTGACGAACAGAAGAACATCAAACCAGTTCGTAACTATGCGGAAGCGTTTAAATCCAAGAATGTGATCCTGTTATGCGCGCAATATTTCTGCTGGAGTATTGGTGTGTATGGTTTCGTGCTCTGGTTGCCATCCATCATTCGTGGTGCCTCCAATATGGGCATGGTCCAAACCGGCTGGTTATCTTCCGTTCCGTATCTGGCCGCTACCATTGCGATGATCACCGTGTCTTGGCTGTCTGACTGCATGCAAAACCGCAAACTGTTTGTATGGCCAATGCTGCTTATCGGTGCGATCTGTTTTCTGGGTTCCTTCTTATTGGGTACTGATAATTTCTGGTTGTCATACACATTGTTAGTAATTGCTGGTGCTTCTATGTATGCCCCATATGGCCCGTTCTTCGCCATCATTCCGGAAATGCTGCCGAAAAATGTCGCCGGCGGCGCGATGGCACTGATCAACAGCATGGGTGCGTTGGGTTCCTTCATCGGTTCATGGGTGGTGGGTTATCTGAACGGTGCGACCGGTGGCCCAGGTGCGTCTTACATCTTCATGGGCAGTGCACTGTTTGTGTCTGTCATCCTGACGCTGATCGTAAAACCAAACGCTGACGAGCAATCAGCCCACTCATTACCGCAAGCAGCTTAAGAGGGAATTAGCATGAAACCGAATGTTGTACTGTACAAAAAAATCCCTGCTGACCAGCTGGAACGTCTGCAAAGCCACTTCAACGTGGCTTTCTTTGAGGGCATTACTGATGCAAATCGCGCAGATTTTATTGGCGCACTCAGTAACGCAGAAGGACTGATTGGGGCAAGTTGCCCCATCACTGCCGACTATCTGAATGCGGCTCCTGCTCTGCGTGCTATTTCCACCATCTCTGTCGGCGTTGACCAGTTTAATGTGCCTGATTTAACAGAACGGAAAATCAATCTGATGCATACCCCGAGTGTACTGACTGAAACCACCGCCGATACCATCTTCACGCTGGTGTTAAACAGCGCCCGCCGGGTGATTGAAATGGCAGAAATGGTGAAGGAAGGTCGCTGGACCCGCAGTATTGGGGTCGATTGTTATGGCACCGATGTAAACGGTAAAACCATCGGCATTCTTGGTATGGGGCGTATTGGTTATGCCGTCGCTAAACGTGCCTATGCCGGTTTTGGCATGTCGGTGCTGTATTACAACGATGTAGCAAACCCGATGGCGGAACAGGATTTCAAAGCCCGCCGCTGCGAATTAGATGACCTGCTTGCACAGTCTGATTTTGTCTGTGTGGTATTGCCGCTGTTGCCAGAAACCGAAAAATTCATCGGTAAAGCACAGCTGCAGAAGATGAAACCAAGCGCCTTTTTGATCAATGGTTCACGCGGAAAAATTATCGATGAAGCCGCCTTGATTGAAGCCTTGCAACAAGGTGTTATCCGAGGCGCGGGGCTAGACGTGTTTGAGAAAGAACCGCTGCCAGCCGATTCACCACTGTTGTCATTATCGAATGTGGTCGCCCTGCCGCATATCGGATCGGCAACACATGAAACCCGCTATGCGATGGTGCGTTGTGCCGTCGATAACTTGATTGCCGCACTCAACAACGACGTTTCGGTGAACTGCGTTAATCCGGCAGTACGAGCCCGTTGATTGTCTAAAAGGAACTGAAGTATGCATCCTGTAATCCGGCAAGTAACTGAACGTATTCGTCATCGCAGCGAACAAAGTCGTCAGCAATATATTGAGCTGATGCAACAGCAAGCGGCACAAGGCAGACCGCGGACACAGCTGGCTTGCGGTAATCTGGCGCACGTGCTGGCCGCCTGCCCGCAGGCACAGAAATCCACTTTGATGGATATGACGCGTTGTAATGTCGGGATCATCACGGCGTATAACGACATGCTGAGTGCCCACCAGCCCTATGCCAACTATCCGGCACAAATCAAAGCGGTGGTTAGCGCGCTGGGTCATTCGGCGCAAGTGGCTGGTGGTATACCCGCCATGTGTGATGGCGTCACGCAAGGTCAGGCTGGCATGGATCTGTCGCTGTTTTCCCGCGATGTCATTGCACAAGCCACCGCCGTGTCACTGAGTCACAACGCCTTTGACGCCATCTTACTGCTGGGGATCTGCGACAAAATCGCCCCCGGTCAACTGATGGGGGCGCTGGCCTTTGGTCATCTGCCAACCGCATTTATACCCGCAGGGCCAATGAGCACTGGCATCAGTAATGATAAGAAAGTGCAGATCCGACAACAATATGCGGCCGGAAAACTGGGGCGTGATGCCTTGCAGTCGATGGAAAATCAGGCTTATCACAGCCATGGCACCTGCACTTTTTATGGCACAGCCAATACCAACCAGCTGGTGTTTGAAGCGATGGGCCTGATGTTACCAGGCTCGGCATTTGTGCATCCGGATGATCCGCTGCGGCTGGCGCTGACAGAAAAAGCCTCCGCGCTAATTACCTCACAAGTGGCTGGCGGCTCGCAATATCGCCCGCTTTGGCAAATCGTGGATGAACGTTCACTGGTTAACGGTTTGGTCGCGCTGTTGTCTTCCGGCGGCAGCACCAATCACACCCTGCATATGGTGGCAGTAGCCCGTGCAGCGGGTTTACTGCTGACATGGGATGACTTCAGTGATCTTTCCGACGTTGTGCCGCTATTGGCCCGGGTCTACCCGAATGGTCCGGCCGATATTAACGCCTTCCATCAGGCTGGCGGCGTACCGTTATTACTGAAACAACTCGCGGAACGTGGGTTGCTGAACACTGATGCACAAACATTCAGCGGCGATTTGAGCGCCCATTTCCAGCAGCCATTTTTAGATAATGGCAAGCTTTACTGGCAGGAAGTGGCCGAGTCAAAACAGTCCGATGTGATTGCCGCAAAAGATCAGGTATTTCATGTTTCCGGCGGTTTAAAACTGCTATCCGGCAATCTCGGGCGTGCGGTCATTAAAGTCAGTGCTGTAGCGCCTGAACACCAGATCGTGGAAGCCGATGCACTGATTTTTGATTCACAACACGACGTTGAAACGGCTTATAAAGCTGGTCAACTGAACCGCGATGCCATCATTGTCGTGCGCTTTAGTGGCCCTGCCGCGAATGGTATGCCGGAACTGCACAAGTTAATGCCAATTCTCGGTAATGTGCAGAAAGCTGGTTATAAAGTCGCGTTGGTCACCGATGGCCGGTTATCCGGCGCCTCTGGAAAAATTCCTGCCGCCATTCATGTCACCCCGGAAGCCGCGAAAGGCGGTCCACTGGCGCATTTGAAAACTGGCGATCGCATTTTGTTGGATGCCACCGAAGGCAGACTGGAAGTGCTAACCGATATCAGCCAACGCGCCACCGCCAAACCCGATTTGCATCACCAACACCGTGGCATGGGACGAGAATATTTTTCATTATTCCGCCAAAACGTCTCAAGTGCCGAACAAGGTGCTTGCGTGTTGTTTGCTAACTCTACTGATTAATTACAAGGAAAAAAGATGAATTGGAATTTATCTCCGGCCGCGATTTTCGCCGCCTCGCCGCTGGTTCCGGTTATGGTGATCGATGATCTGAATCAGGCAGTGCCGATGACGCAAGCTCTGGCTGCGGGTGGCATCACCGTGTATGAAGTAACACTGCGCACCCCTGCCGCGCTGCAAGCCATTAAAGCGATCCGAGAAGCATTGCCCGATGCGTTAGTCGGGGCTGGCACCGTACTGAACCCACAACAATATGATGCCGCCGTGGAAGCCGGTGCGCAGTTCGTGATCTCCCCTGGCTGTACCACTGAATTACTGCAACATGCCCGCCAAAAAGCGGTGCCGCTGATACCGGGGGTTGCCACCCCCAGCGAAATCATGACCGCCTACAGTCTGGGTTATGATCATCTGAAGTTTTTCCCGGCAGAAGCCAACGGCGGAGCTCCGGCTTTAAAAGCTATTTCAGCACCCTTGCCACAAATTCGGTTTTGTCCGACTGGCGGCATAAGCCCGAAAAACGTGAATGACTATCTGGCACTTTCTTGCGTGGGAACCGTGGGTGGATCGTGGATGTTACCAGCCGATGCGCTGAAACAAGGTGATTGGCAACGCGTAACACAATTATCCAAAGAAGCGGTTGAGTTGGTTAAATCACTACGCGGTTAATCATGTCGTTGAACAGTACTGTAGGAGATGAATAAATCCCCTACTGAAATGGCACAAGTAACAGCAACTTGCTGCCATTTCTAACAATAAACGCCCCAAAATGAGTTGCGATTAGCTACTCCTCACTTCAATTATTTATCATTTGATTTGCTTGTAATTATGTCAATAAAGGGCAGTTCCCAGATAACAAAGGTTGAAATCAATCGATTATTTCTAAGGCTGTGGGATTTACGACAAAACTGCCATTCCCTAACCCTATTCTCAGGAAAATCACTCAAAACACCCCCTATTTGAGCTGGTCTATATCTTGCTGGATGATCTGATTCACCCCTGAAAATTGAGAACGTTATGGGACCATGCAAGCCTGAGGGTGCTGCCAACATCACAGCGCAACTTGTTGGATTTCAAAACCTGAAAATAGCGAAGGGACAGCTGTTTTCTACCCCAGTAGAGAGAGAGGATCGGGTGCTGCTTCTTGAAGCAGGCCGGATGCGGGTTTATATGGCAACCGAAGAAAAAGAATTAACGCTTGCCTATCTGGAACCAGGAGATCTCTTCACCACTCACACCCCAACCTATCTGATGGCAGTGAGTGATTGTCGATTAAAAGTGATGCCCAGTCACCGTTTTCTGCTCCAGATGAAAGACCAACCTGCACTGGTGGCTCCCATGATGCGAGTATTGGGCCGATTACTGAACAACAGCTTGGAACTGACTGCCGATTTGGCATTTCGGGATGTTCCTGCCCGCCTCATCCGGTTTGTACTGGAAACAGCTAAGCGCCGGGGACGCATAGAAACCGAAGGAACTTGGCTTCCGATTGAACTGAATACCAAAGATATAGCCTTGCTGCTCGGTACCTCCCGACAAACCCTTTCTGCACTCCTCAACCGACTGGAACGCGACGGCGTCTTGTTACGCCCACATCGACATCAATGGCTGATCCCCAATGCAGAGGCTTTACAACGTTGGCCATGTGGTTCAATGGCAGCTCTGTCGGCTGGCTGACAGACGCCCACAAACACCCATAGTAGACTGGATTCCAGATACCAATCCGCGATTCAGAACAAGAAGGAATTTAAACTATGGGTAAATGTGCTTGTCAGCAAAACAAAGCCACACCAGACCGTTACATCAGCTTCGACGGCATCGACTGTGAGGGTAACGCCCGTCTTCTGATGGAGATGATACTGGCGCATGTGAACGATCCCGCCAAGAGCAATAAATTTTGGGATTATTTTCTCAAGAAACGCGAAGGAGGCAGTGACCCAAAACCAGACGACCTGTTTCTTATTCACAGCAACCTGAACCAGATCCGCGAACTGTTCGAGCAATACAATGATGAGCAAGCGCTCAAACTGCTGGATAAAATCGAGATCGAATGCTGCTAAACCGCTTCCTTTGTCACCAAAGTGGGTGATCTGCTTATTGGAGCATGTACATGGCACTGAAAAAATTGCCCCACCCACAACGAGAATGAAACTTTATTCCTCACCCGTAAGCACACCTATCTCCGGTTAATTAGCCGGAGATATTTAAAGCCAATCTATAACGTCGTCGAACCGCGAATAATCAACTCACCATTAAATAGATATTGTGCTGGCGGATGGTCCGGTTTATCGAGTTTATCTAACAGACACGTCACTGCTTTTCGCCCCATTTCCGCGGTTGGTTGCGAGACTGAGGTGATGCCTTTACCGGCCAAGGCGGCCCATTCCAGATTATCAAAACTTAAGAAGCCGATATCGGAACCCCAGTTCAGCCCTAAACGGCTAAGTGCCTGAGCTACTTGCAAGGTCAGTACACCATTGGCCGCGATCACCGCTTTACGCATACCGCGGTGATTCGCGCAAAACTCTGCTATCAAGTGTTCAATTTCATCGGCTGCCGGCAACACCACTTCATGGCCTTCACCTTTGATATGCGGATGCTGTTCCAACATTTGATGGAATGTCTGCAGGCGTTCCTGCCGTGCGCTGATATAACGCACCGGTTCTGTCAGGAATAATAACGCCTCAAAGCCTTGTTCAATCAAATGATTGGTGGCTAATTGTGCCGCTTGTGGATTATCCAGCCCCACCATGTCACAGGGAAAATCATCGATTTTACGATCGAGTAACACGAAGGGTAATGTGGTGGCTTTTAGCGCCTGCAGAAAATGCGCATTGATACCGGCGGAATTGATGATCAGGCCATCCACCCGATAACCATTCAGTAAATTCAGGAATTCACATTCCAGTTCAATACTGTTACGGGCGTTACAAACTACCGTCATAAAACCCTGTTTGATCGATTCGGCCTCAACGCCTTTTAAAACCTCGACCGAAAACGGGTTACTGATATCGGCAATGATCAGGCCTATCAGCCGTGTGCGGCCATATTTCAGGCTGCGGGCCATCTGATTAGGGCGGTATTCCAGTTCCTGTATCGCACTTTCAATCCGCTGACGCAGATCATCGGATAACAGATGAAATTCGCCGTTCAGATAACGCGAAATACTGGTTTTACCTGCCTTGGCTTTGGCAGCAACATCCCGAATTGTGGCATAAGAACGTTTACGGTTGGTTAGATCGCTCACTCACGACTCCCGGTCTTAACATCAATGATGTCAGCATCGGGCTATATTACCTGAAAAATCCATCACATAACGAGTCGCGCGTTGCGCCAGCCGCCAAAACGACAGTGCATAGAGCAGTGCTGCCAGATCCACCCAGAGAAATGCCGTTTTTAACGTGATAAAGCCGGCAAACAACTGACTATGGTTGGCCCATAAATCCGCCAGTGGGATCAAAAAAGTGACGCCTGCGCAGCCATAAAGCAGTTCGCTTCGCCCCTGCGCAATCGGGCGAATAAAACTGAAAAGCATCGTTATGCCCCACACGATAAAAAATACCTTTCTCTGTAATGTGGCAATATTCGGGTGCTCGGCCATCACCGCTGAAAAGACAAACAATACTGAGATAGCAATACAGCAACCGATGCAGAAACCGTTGGTCAGTTTCGCCATGGCAATACCTTGTCGCTGAATTTTAACTTGCCGGTTTTTCAGCTGGGCATTGATCCAAAGCTGGTTGCCGGAATAAAACAAAAAACAGCCGCCAATCCCCAAAACAGCATATAACAGTCGAATGGCTATGCCGCCAAAATCGCCAAAATGCAGGGAGTAAAGCCCCATCATCATGCCGTGGTTTAACGATTCGTTATCACCAGTCTGATCTTGTACTAACTGACCAGTGGTTGCGTTCAACACAACCAGTTTACTTTGGCTTAGTTGCTTTTCCTGTTGCGTGACAATCTCAACTTGCGCCGAACTATCACCATAATTTTTGTAATGCAGCCATTTGGGTGTGAATTCCGCGGTATTCGGCAACTTCCGCAACAAGAGATCTGCCGGAAGAGGCGCTTGCACTACTCCTGTTCGCTGTACACTACTCATTGGCATAAAGGTTTGCCCGGTTGCGGCATAAAGTTGCTGATCAAAAATGGCGCTGTTAAACAGACCATACAGCAGCGCTGACAGCCCCCAGATTGCACCGGTCCAGGCGAATATCAGGTGAAAAGGCAGACTGAGCACGCCAATCAGATTATGCAGATCAAGCCAATGCCGACGTTCACCTTGTTGTCTGCGTAATAACCAAAAATCTTTCGTCAATCGTGGCAAATGAATAACGATACCGGTCACCAGTGCCAAGGCGTAAAGCAGACTGACCACACCTAAAAAAGTCCGACCAGTCATACCGGGAATGGCCAGCGAGAAATGCACGGTATTAATCAGCTGCGCCAAATCACCCATTTTGGCGTTTCCATCAGCGTTTTTTTCCTCAGCATCATTTTCCTCAAATCGTGCCTGCAACTCGGCTTGAGTTACCATTTGCCGTTTCGGTTTGTCGGCTTCCGTCCACATAAAACGTAATTGTGCTTCATATTCACCCGGCAAGATCATCCAAAACTCATCACTGGCTTGCGGATGTAACACGATAAAACGATCCAGCCATGCTTGATATTCGGCTTGCGTTGCAGTTGTCTGTACGCGTAATTCCGGTTGCTGCCATTGTGTGACTTCGCCACGAAACAGCGTGAGCACACCGGCATAAAAAGCCACAAACAGCACCATGCCAGCAATCAGACCAACCCAAGTGTGTAAACGACGAAATATAGAGATATCAGCAGATGGCATCGCCATAATTAACTAACCCAAACGAAGTGCTTTAATGCGAGGAAAAAAGGAATAATGACCACATTGGCTGACACAAGTTTGCGCCAGATTTGCTGCGGAGACCGCGCCAGCGACCAGCCAATGACGCCAATCCACAATGGAAAAAACAGCAACAAAGCCGGCACCCAAAGCGATTGCCAGTTACCCGGTGGAATATAAGCTAATAATCCACACAACACAGCAGAGAGTGGAAACCCCAGCACCGCGCCTGATAATAAGCGAGACCACATCAGCGCAGCTCCGGCTTATGCATCAGGCGTGTAAACAAAAATGGGATCACAATAGCCGCCAGCATGAGCATGGCGGTCAGAGAAAAAACACCGGCCCAAAAACCAAAACGGAACATACAAACCAGTAATGCCAGACCAAACGCCATGCGGGCAGTTGATTTGGCCGCCTGTCTTTGAAGTGGCCAAGCCAGTAACTTGTGCTTCAAGGCATAAAGACAAGTGACAACAATGGCAGTACAAACCAAACTGAATATCACCATGGTTACTCTCCTGTTGGTTCACTGACAAATGCAATCTTGCTCACCCCAGAGCGGGAAGAGAGCGCCATGATGTCGGCCACTTTGCCGTAATCGAGATTGCGATCCGCATGAATATGCAACTCGGGAACTGGTTGCTGCTTGGCGGCATTCTGCAGGCGTAGTTCCAACGCTTCGCGACTAATTGCCTCGCCACTCCAGAACAATTCGCCGCTGGCTTTCAATGCCAGTTTGATATCATTATTTTTGATATCTTCCGGTGAGCTGCTCGCCTGCGGTAAATCGACCTTTACGGCATTACTGAGCAAGGGGGCAGTGATCATAAATACGATCAGAAGCACTAACATGACGTCGATTAATGGGATCATGTTGATTTCGCTTTGTGGCTGCCCACCGCCATCATCCGATAATTTGCCAAACGCCATTACGCTTCTCCTGCCTGTAATTCAGTAACGGCAGCGCGGGATTTTTTAGCTTGTGGCTGCACTGCAGCTTTCGCGTGACCCGTGGTCAGCAAAGCAAATACGTCGTGGGCAAATCCATCGAGTTCTGCCAGATAAACCCGGTTTACGCGCACAAACGCGTTGTAAGCCAGCACCGCCGGTAAAGCAACCGCCAGACCAAATGCTGTCATGATCAATGCTTCACCGACAGGGCCAGCCACTTTGTCTAAGGTACTCTGACCGGAAACGCTGATCCCCAACAAGGCGTTATAAATGCCCCACACCGTGCCAAACAAACCAACGAATGGCGCAGCGGAACCCACGGAAGCCAGTAAGGTTAATCCAGCCTCCAGACGCAACGTGCTTCGGGTTACTGAGCGGCGCAGCGCTCGTAATACAAACTCTTCTCGTGAGCCCATTTCAACCAAACCCTGCTCCGGGTTTTGTAGCTGACGCGCAGCTTGCAAGCCACTGATCACGAGTTCAGCACAAGGCTCTGGCTTAACTTGTTTCAATACCTGTTCTTCGACCTGCGTCAAATTGCGACTAGCCCAGAAAGCATCAAGAAAGGCATTGCTATTCCGGCGTAATGTCCAGTTCTGATAAACCTTTAAAACAATCCAATACCACGTGGCGATTGACATAAGAAGCAGCAAAACAACCGGAATTAAACCCATCCCTGTCGTTTGGGTTAATACATGGGCTAACCCCATTTGTGTTACTTCTTGCTGTGTTTCCATCTTTTATCAGCTCCTTAATTTGAACGAAACGGGAACAATCACCCAGCCTTCGATGGATTGGTCGCCCCGTTTTGCCGGCACAAAACGCCAGTTTTTTACGGCATTGAATGCCGCATCATCCAAACGGGGAAAACCACTACTTTTAAACAGTTGCACACTTAATGCGTTGCCTTCTGCGGAAACATGTACCTGCAATTTTACGGTTCCTTCCTCTTCCAGCATCCGGGAACGCCGCGGATAAACTGGTGCCGGATTCGACAAATAAGCCACATTAAACTTTGGTGCTTCAACCGGTGCTGGTGCGATTTCCGCTTTGGTTGGTACAGGCTTCGGTTGTTGCACCGGAGCAAAAACTGCCGGTTCTATTTTCGGTTTGATCTCCGGTGGCACCTGCTTTACTACCGGCTTCGGTTTTTTAAGTGGCTTCGGTTTCACTTTCACCGGTGATGGCCTTTTCACTTCTGGCGGCGGTAACGGTAGTGGTTCAGGTTCCACCATTGGTTGCGGTTCAATAACAGGATCAGGTTTTGCTTCTTCCACCGGCGTCACCCAGCGCACCGTTAATGGTGTCGCTACTGTCATTTCGGGCTTTACTACCGCTGATTGATAATTCAGCATGCCCGCCAGACCGAGCACATGCAGAAGAACAACACCGCTGAACACCGGCAAACCAGAGCGATTTGGTGAATAGGAAACCGCGCTATCAATCATCGCTATTGCATCGAATCAAAGAAAAACAATAGGATTATCATACACTGAACAAATCCAAATGATAACCATTATTATTTAGATTTGTTCAATCTGACTTTCATTCATAATTTCAGATGAATTAAATTCATAAAAAAATCGCGGCTCAGACCATTCAGAGGCGTATCATCTTTCGTGAGAAATTTTGTCGTGGAAGAACAACAAGAATGGGTAAATTCCAGCCGGAAAAAATGCATTTCACGTTACAGTGGCTGTTGTTGATATTGATTTCAGCGCTATTTGCATTGGTGATGGAGCTCATCAACCTGCCCGGAGCCCTGTTGCTTGGCCCCATGCTCGCCGGTATTGTCTGGAGCTTACAGGGTGGTTCATTACAAATTCCCCGCAATTTATTTGTTGTCGCGCAAGCGTTTATCGGCTGTCTGGTTGCACAATCGATCTCATCCGGAATGCTGCCCACCTTTGCGCAGCACTGGTCTTTATTTCTGTTTATCGTGTTATCAACTATCGCCGCCAGCAGTCTTATGGGCTGGGTCATCAGTAAATTAAAAGTATTGCCCGGTACAACCGCAATCTGGGGTTCCTCCCCCGGTGCAGCCGCAGCAATGGTGTTGATGGCTGAGGAATTTGGCGCAGATGCCCGTCTGGTTGCTTTTATGCAATATTTACGAGTCATCGTGGTTGCCAGTGCCGCTTCTATTATTGCGCGCTTTTGGGTAGATACCTCGGCCGCAACAGCAATACCAATCATCTGGTTTCCGCCATTACAATGGGCCACTGCTGAAACGGTATTACTGGCCTTGGCAGGTGTAATTATTGCGCGTCTGGCCCGTATTCCATCCGGAGCAATGCTGGTGCCTATGCTGCTGGGCATGGCATTACAAAGTGGTCATTTATTGAAAATAGATCTGCCGGAATGGTTGCTCAGTATGGCTTATGCGGTCATGGGCTGGCGTATTGGTCTTGGGTTCACTCGACCAGTTTTAAAACACGCCATACGGGCTCTGCCACAGATCGTTTTCTCGATTGTCTTATTGGTTGGTTTTTGTGGTGTCTTAGCATGGTGGTTAGTGCAACACTTCCACCTTGATCCTTTAACTGCTTATCTCGCCACCAGCCCCGGCGGTATGGATTCTATCGCCGTCATTGCCGCCAGTAGTCATAACGTTGATTTGGAATTTGTCATGGCACTACAGACAGTGCGTCTGTTTCTGGTGATCATTCTTGGCCCAGCGCTGGCCCGCATCATCGCACGCAAAACCATTACGGAATCATCTATCGCCGGTTAAGCGTTGTCGGTTACGCGATTGTTTCTGGTGATAGCCGGAAGGTTGTGGTAATTTCGCCGGCCGCGATAAACGAGGACAATCTGCTATGTACGCTGGCCTGGACTTTGGAACATCAAACTCAGCATTAGGTATCTGGGAAGACAACCAGCCTAAACTGCTAACACTGGATAATGGCAGCCGCTTTATTTCCTCGACGGTATATATCGGTAAATCGCAACAATTCATGCAATTGCGCCCACAAGATCAAACACTGGCCCACGCAATGAGTGGTGACGGTGAAAAGATCTTCGGTAACGATGCGATCACCAAATTTCTGGAGTCCCCAGAGGATGGTTTTTTCGTAAAATCACCTAAATCGTTCTTAGGTGCACGTCTCAAACCACAACAGCTGCTGACCTATGAAAAAATTGTTCGTCTGATGATGAGCAATATCAAACGTCTGGGCGAAACACAGACTGCGCAACCGCTCGAATCGGTGGTCATTGGTAAACCGGTTAAATTTCATGGCACGCAAGGTGAACAAGGGAACCAGCAGGCAATACAGGTGCTGACCTCCGCCGCTACCGACGCGGGTTTTAAACAGATCGAATTTCAGTTTGAACCGATTGCCGCAGCATTGGACTACGAACGTTCGCTGAATGAAAACCTGACTGCGCTGATCGTCGACATCGGCGGTGGTACGACTGACTGCTCCATGATCAAAGTTGGCCCAGCCTATCGTGAGTTGACCGACCGCAATGAATCGATCTTAGGTTATTCCGGCGACCGTATCGGTGGTCTGGACTTGGATATTAAACTGGCGTTCCGCCAGTTAGCGCCGCTATTTGGTAAAGATGAATTGCTAAAAACCGGTCTGCCTACACCGGCGAATATCTTCTGGAATGCGGTTTGTATCAACAACGTCGATGCGCAAACTACTTTCTATTCTGCCGTAAATGGCCGTGAAATTCATAAGCTGTTACGCGATGCTCGCCCTGATACAGTGCTCGATCGTTTGCTGCATATCTATGAAAGCATGCTCAGTTACCACATCAGCCAGAGTGCAGAAGGGGCCAAAATTGCCTTATCATCCACTGAAGTGACTTCCGTTGATATGGCTTATCTCGAAGCAGGTTTACGCACCGACATCAACCGCGAGCAACTACAGACTGCGATCAGTAATGAACTGAATAAATTCATCAGTTTGATGAAGGAAGTAGAACAACAGGCTCAGGTTGCACCCGATGTTATCTACGTAACCGGCGGTACCGCGCGTTCACCTATCGTTGATGCCTATATTCGTGCGGCATATCCCGATGCACGCATCATTTTCGGTGATCTGTTCGGTAGTGTGGCCTCAGGGTTAACCACCTGGGCACACCGCATCTTCAGTTAACATATTCCGATGATATCGGTGTTACAGCCGATATCATCGAAAAACTGCAATTCCCACCACAACCACTAAACACAACAGCCCGAACGCCAGCGCTCCGATTTTTTTCTGTTCTTCCGGCGTAAACGTCTGTGCCTGTTTCTGTTCTTTCACCCAGTTCAATAATTCATTATTTTGAATGCGTACTTGTCTTTTGATGACCAGATAATAGCCAGAATCTAACGGCGTTTTTTTGATGATGTGATAACGGATCGACTTAATAAACCGGATCGCCTCTTTTTTATTGTTGGTTTCAAAAACCTGATACGCCCCGGTGATCACATGACGGTAAATTACATATTTGCTGTTTGATTGCGGCATGGCTCATTAACTCAGCTAAATACGGCAATCCGTGTGCCGCTCTTTGCATCAGAATGTAATATTTTTACTACACCAATAGCAACCTGATCCGGCGTTCTTAACTCACCCGATTCCTTCCGGTGAATGAAATAATCCACCGCCGGAAAATCATCCTTATGCGAGCTACGGATCAACGACTGCATGTCGGTATCCATCACCCCGGGGTCAACATTCAGTATCACAAACGGCGATGTCTCAGTTTCCTGCTCTACGGCGACTGTGCGCACATAACTTTCCAACCCGGCTTTGGCAGAACAATAGAGCGACCAACCGGAATAGGCTTTTAAAGCCGCCCCTGATGAGATACTCGCGACTACCTTACGACATGGATGTGATTGGAAATGTTTTATCACTTCACTCATAAACAAAATGGCGCTGGTAAAATTGATATTAATATTGGCCAAAACCGCCATCGAATTTTTCTTCGATGTTGGCCCGATCGGGCTCAGGGATGCGGCATTACTGACCACGACAATTTCATCCCATTGTTTTGCTGCCAACGTTTCCAAATTTGCCGACAATGCCGGCAACATAAGATCAGGCGCGGAGAAATCCAGTTTGATGGAATACGCATGCGGCGCACTCCGTGAAAACTCCACTACCTGATAACCATCCACAATAAGCTTTTCGGCTATCGCATGACCTAGCCCCTTAGACCCGCCACTGATGATGGCTAATTTCATGGTAATTCCTTATGACCTGGGTAATTAATCGCTACCTGACTGGGTAAATTGTATATCACGATATAAAACCAGCCGTAAGAGGTTAGCAGGTAATGAGCAGCGGATAATTTGCCAAGGTGCTGTTTATCTTTGTCGATACAATTTCATGCATCGTGCATCAGCCACTATGTCATGCTAAAAGCCAATGCCAGTGTACTGACGTGATTTCGAGCCAAATCGAAAAGGAACACCTTGTTTCGACTGGCTTATTCCATTACGTTCAATTTAATTTTTTAGCACACGAGTAATTTATGGATCATCGTTTTAGTCAGGAAAAGATTGAGGGTGTTTATCAGGCCATTTATGAACGTCGGGATATTCGCGAATTCACGCAAGAAAAACTACCCGAAGGTTTAATGGATCGCCTGTTCCATGCCGCCCATTTTGCCCCGTCTGTGGGTTATATGCAGCCATGGCGCATGATCCATATCAAGAGCCCGGAGATTCGGCAACAAGTGGCAGATTTAGTAGAGGCAGAACGTCAATCAACTGCCAGTCAGCTACCCAGCCGTCAGCAAGAGTTTCTGAAATTAAAAATTGAAGGTCTTGCCAGTTGTCAGGAAGTTGTGGTGATCGCGTTAATGCAAGGTCGTGAAGCGCATATTTTTGGCCGCCGAACCATGCCTGAGATGGATCTGGCTTCTGCGGCTTGTGCTATCCAGAACATGTGGTTAGCAGCACGCGCCGAAGGTGCAGGCTTAGGTTGGGTCTCTTTTTTTGAACCCGAGAAATTGGCAAAACTATTAAAAATGCCGGAAGGCGCAACACCAATTGCTATTCTCTGTATTGGTTCCGTGGCTCAATTTCCTGAAAAACCTCTCTTGGATATTCTTGGCTGGGGTAAACGCTTACCCATGGAACAGGTCGTTTTTACTGATCTTTGGCCAGAAGATGCACCTAGTACCCCGCCTGCCTATTAGTCAGTGAAACCTGATTTTTACCTACTAAAACCGGAAAACGCCAATGACCATCAGACTTATGACTCAACAAGACTTTCCTCAGTGCTGGCTGGAGTAACACTGCTATAACCGAGCCTGATGCCGTTCGTACATTAAATATGCATTGGAAATATCTATTTTTTCCCTGATGCAGCGCTGCTGTGAATGAGGTTGTGATATATTTTCAGGGTAAATTCTGATGAGCTAATAAAATGAAATTAACCACGTATACAGATTATGGTTTGCGCACCCTGATGTTTATGGCCTGCCTGCCGCCCGGTGCACGGAGTAGCGTGGTTGAAATCAGCAACTACTACGACATCTCGCGTAACCATATGGTGAAGGTTGTTGTGGAGTTGGTCAGTCTGGGTTATCTCAGTTCGACGCGTGGAAAAAACGGCGGTATTACGCTGGCACGATTGCCGCGTGATATTCGCATCGGTCAGGTGATCCGGGATTTAGAAAATAATCTGGATGGTGTGGATTGCGGCTCGCCCGGCTGCAAATTAGTGCCTGTTTGTCGTCTGACGCGAGTCTTAAAAGTGGGAATGGAAGCTTTTCTGACGGCGATGGATGATTTTACGTTGTCTGATCTGGTAAACAACGCCGATCAGATCATTGCGATATTGCAGATCGACGTTGATGCCATTCCCGTTCCCACACAAAAAACAGTTTGATGGCTTACCAGTAATTTTCCATGGTGATGTGCCCCGGTTCCCGCCGGAGATTCTTTTTCAGCCCTTTTCGTTCTAAAGCATGAAGGGTATCTTTCACCATCGCCGGATTCCCGCACAGCATCGTTTGCGTACACGTTGGCGAAATCACCAACCCTGCCGATGCCTCCAGTAACCCATTATCTAGTAACGCGGGAATGCGCCCTTGCAGAATATCCGGGCACTCTTCCCGGCTTACAATCGGAATATAGCGAAAACGTTGTAACCATTGTGTCTTAAACGATTGAATTAGCGATTGATAGGTCAGATCTTCCCGCTCACGAACACCATGCACCAACACGATATTCTGAAAGCGCTGAAACACCTGTTGTTCGGCAAGAATAGCCAGAAAGGGCCCAATGGCCGTACCGGTTGCCATCATCCAGAGATCGCGCCCTTCCGGCACTTCGGCTAACGTCATAAATCCACTGGCTTCATGCGAAATTTGCAACTCATCACCAGGCTGCAAATTAAACAGATGTGGTGATAGCCGGCCTTCCGGAATTTTGATCAGATAAAACTCGTGATATTCCGCTTGCGGTGGGTTTACAAACGAATAGGCACGCCCTACCCGTTCGCCATCAATGATCAGTGACAACTTACCAAATTGCCCCGCGACATACGGGGCTAAATCGGCTTTTACCTTGATCGAACAGAGCCGGTCATTCCAGCGAATGACCTCATGTACTCTTCCGTTTACCCAGTCAGTCATATACGCCCCTTACCCTAACGGAAATAAAAAGCATCAGAACTAAAATGCAACTGAATCGAGAACATACCTCATAGCTTAGGCTAATTTTCAGACAACTGCTTTATCAACGCCATACTACGCGTGATATGTTGCCCACTGGTGACAAAACCAACTAAGGCATCTTGTCGGAATGCCTGCCCAGTCAGACCGTTGTCATCTTCATCTAACTGCCAGATCAAATCATCGCTGCGTACTTCGCCAGCCAGCTGAACCGGATAACTGCTGGTTTTCACATTGACCGGCATCACCGGCCACTGCACCCGAGTCTGTTCGCCAGCCAATGTTTTCGCTAACGCTTGTGCGCTCAGGGTGATCGGCTGCAAATAAGGTAATAATTGCCCGTCAATTTCGGCACAATCACCCAGCGCATAAATATGCGGTGCGCTGGTTGCCAGCTGCTTATCGACCACGATGCCCCGGTTTACATTAAGCCCAGCAGCTTGCGCCAACGCGATCCGCGGACGCAACCCGGCAGCACACACCACACTATCAACTACAACTGATGAACCATCACTGAATGTTGCCAGTAAGCAATCACTTTGCTGATTTAATGATGCGAGGGTTGTATTGAAAGCAAACTCACAGCCAGCCTGAGCCAGCACGTTATGTAACCGTTCGCTGACAAATTCAGGTGTTAACGAACATAACAAGCGGTCAGTCGGATCACACAAAGTCACCTGTTTTCCAGCCAGCAGAAAATCATTCGCCAGCTCACTGCCAATCAGACCACTGCCGACGATCAAGACCCGTTGGCTGTTCGCCAATTGCTCCTGATATTGCTGATAATGCTGCAAACTGTTCAGCGTGATGATCTCATCTATCGCATCGCCACCGATGGGCGGAACCCACGCCTCAGCCCCTACGGCCAGCACCAGATCGCGATAAGGTAATTCCCGCGCCGCCAGTTGAATCACTTGTCGTTCAGGGTCAATCGCTTTCACTTGTTGCCCAGTCAGCAATAATGCCTTTAATTCCAACGCAACTTCTTTCGCCGATTTTCGGATCAGATCGGTTGCTGACTGACGTTTACTGATCGCATGACTCAGCTGCGGTTTTGGGTAGTCGGCGCCATCGTCGGCGCAGACAATAACCAGTGGTGTGGCGGGCGCATGACGGCGAAATTGTCGCGCCAGTTGCAGACCGGCATAACCACTGCCAACGATCACGACCGGATGATGTGCTGCCATGATGGTCTCCTTTTACGCCGCTTTGGCGACAGATTCAGTTTTCGGGTCGAAATCATCTTTGCCCATAAAACAGACCGGACAGAGGAAACTTTCCGGCACATCTTCCCACGCCGTTCCCGGTTCAACGCCCTGATTCACTTCGCCTTCTGCCGGATCATAAACCCATGAGCAAGTACGACAAACCATGGATGGCAATTCAGTCGTCACCGTTTGTTTCGCTTCACAAGCAGATACGCCACCTAATTGCGCCACCAGATTTTTACCGTAGGCTTCGCATTCTTGCAGCGCTTCTTGTGTTGGGCGCCACTCCACTTTGGTGCCTTCCAACGTGTTGAAACCACTCTCTTTCAAACGCTGTGTAATACGATTTACCGCACCACCGTTCCAGCCATGGCTACCGAATGCAGCGGCAGTTTTGCCGGTAAAACGTAACCCCTGGATCTCTTCCAGCAACGCGGCGACCTGCGGCAACATCACGTTATTGATGGTTGGAGAGCCGATCAAAATCGCTTTCGATTTAAAGATCTGCGTCAGCACATCGTTCTTGTCGGAATTGGCCAGATTGAATTGTTTAATTGTCACGCTCGGGTCGGCCTTACGAATACCAGAGGCAATCGCTTCCGACATTTTGCGGGTGCTTTCCCACATGGTGTCATAGACCAGCGTGATCTGATTTTCCTGATAGGAATCAGCCCATTTCAGATATTGCTCAACGATCTGCGCCGGATTATCACGCCAGATAATGCCGTGAGAGGTACAGATCATGTCCAGTGGCAGATTGAATGACAGCACTTCATGAATTTTCTGTATCACCAGTTTGCTGAATGGGGTCAGGATATTCGCGTAATACTTGATGCATTCATTATGCAGTTCATTCTGATCAACCAGATCGTTATACAGCTGATCGCTGGCATAGTGCTGACCGAACGCGTCATTACTGAATAACACCGCATCGTCGGTCATATAGGTCATCATGCTGTCAGGCCAGTGCAGCATCGGCGCTTCGACAAACACCAGCTTTTTACCATTCCCCAGATCAAGAGAATCACCGGTTTTGACGACCTGGAAATTCCAGTCTTGGTGGAAATGCCCTTTCAACGATTTCACACCATTGGCGGTGCAGTAAATCGGGGTATTTGGGATCTTCGCCAGTAACGCTGGCAATGCACCGCTATGATCAATTTCAGCGTGGTTGGCAATGATGAAGTCGATTTTCTCTAACGGAATTTCATTCGCCAGATTCGTCACAAACTCATCGGCATATGGGCTCCACACAGTATCAATCAACGCAACCTTCTCTTCTTTGATCAGATAGCTGTTATAGCTGGAGCCTTTATGTGTGGAATATTCACTGCCATGAAATTCACGCAGTTCCCAGTCTTGTTTGCCAACCCAGTAGATATTGTTCTTAACGTGCAAAGTCATGATTTCGTCCTCAACATAATATGCATTTCATATGCAGTGTTTGCATCTTAGTTTAATGTGCATTTTAAATGCAAGTTATAAAAATGACTTTTTTTACATCATCAGCAGACATTGGTAGTGCACGGTAAGTTGTATAGAAATAAATTTACTGTGATATCAATCTGATGGCTTACAAGGTGAAAGCCATCAAAAAGACGAAAGAAAATAAAAAGAGGAGAAATGAAAAGAAGATAGGCAAGCAAGACTAACGTTGGGTTATTTCAACCCCAGCCGCTTCGCTAGTTTATGCAAATTACTCGGGTCAAGATCTAACCGTCGCGCTACATTAGCCCAGTTGCCCTGACAAGCTTCCAACGTCTGACGGATCACCTGACGCTGATAACCATCCACGGCAATCTTTAGCGATACGACCTGTTCGTCATGCTCAGCCTGAGGCAGCAAAGTCTGCTTTGTTTTAGCCATACTGGTCACTGTGGCATCCAACGCCAGATGTTCCGGTTCCAGCGTAACAATTTCTGTTCTGACGGCCCCTCGGCTGACTGCACGCAAAGCAGCCCGGCTGATCACATGCTCGAGTTCACGCACATTGCCCGGCCAGTCATAACTACACAAAGCCTGCTCGGCTGCCGGCGATAATCGCAGGCTGCGAAAACCAAGACGGGCACGGTTGAGCTCCAGAAAATTGCCGGCCAGTAACAACACATCATTACCGCGTTCCCGTAGTGGCGGGATCGGTACCGGATACACCGACAAACGATGATACAAATCAGCCCGAAATTGCCCATCTCTCACCTGCTCATGCAGCTGACGATTGGTTGCCGCAATGATGCGCACATCGACTTTTCGCGGCTGATCCGCACCGAGCCGTTGGATCTCGCCATTTTGTAACGTGCGCAGCAATTTAGCCTGCACCGTCAGCGGTAATTCACCAACTTCATCGAGAAATAACGTGCCGCCATTAGCCGCTTCAAATCGGCCAGGACGATCACTCATCGCGCCAGAAAATGCCCCTTTGACATGACCAAATAACTCACTTTCCGCCAGTGATTCCGGCAACGCGGCACAGTTGACATGGATCAGCGGTGCATTGTGTCGCGGCGACTTACTGTGTAAGCGGCGGGCAAATAACTCTTTCCCCACGCCAGTTTCCCCCAGCAACAACACCGGCAATTCAGAATTGGCGACCACATCCAGCTCATGTAACAACTTCAACAAAATCGCACTTTGCCCAATGATCTCGCCATCACCGGCATTTTGTTCATCCAGCAATAACGTTTCGGATACCCGACTGCCCGCACGCAACGCCCGGATCTCTTCTTCCAAACGGCTCATACGCACCACCGCTTCGGCCAGAAAAGCGCTGTGCGTTAATTTATCAGCCGCCTGATCATCAAATACTGCCCCTTCAAACGCATCCAGCGTTAAAGCGCCCCACAATTGCCCTTCCAGATACAGGCTGATCCCCATGCAGTCGTGTACGGGTAATGGCAGCCCGCGTTGTGAATCCAGCAAGCCATCATAGGGGTCAGGTAATGGGCTTCCCGGTTCAAATCGCACGGTTGAACGGCTGGATAAAATAGCGGCCAGACGAGGATGCTGCGCCACAACAAAACGGCGCCCCAACGTTTCATGCGCCAAACCATCCACCGCCACCGGGCAGAGACAATCGCCGTCTAATTTCAGTAAACCCACCGCTCCGCAACCAAAATGAACCCGAATCGCGGAAACCAGCCGTTCCTGCCGCACCGATCGTGGTAGCTCAGTGGTGAGATCAAGTAACAGTGACGCATCAAACATGGTAATTATCACCCTAAATGGTTTATTTAACCCTATCAGTCAAAGGTAAAAAAAACCATAAAAATTAAATATCTATATTTTTCAATATATTAACTTTCGGCACGATGTCTGCAATAGATTGATCGAGATCAAACTACCCTATTATCACCCAAGGAGAGCCACCATGGCCTTACTCGAACAAACTATCGCCAGCATCGCTTGTGAAATTCCTGGTGCGACCCGTGTATTCCACAAATTCAAATTAGATTTTTGCTGCGGTGGCCAACAGCCGTTACAAGATGCGATCGCTCAACGTAATCTCGATGCCGCGTTAGTAGTGGCTGAACTGGAACAAGTTCAACAGTTGCCAAGCGACGAAACTGACTGGCGTACCACGACACCATCTGCGCTGATTGATTTTATTTTGGAACGTTTTCATGCCCTGCACCGCATTCAATTACCAGAATTGATCCGTCTGGCTCGTCGTGTTGAACATGTTCACGCGGATAAACCAGGCTGCCCGTTAGGTCTGGGCGCTCATCTGACCAATATGCTGCAGGAGCTGGAAAGTCACATGCAGAAAGAAGAGCAGATCCTGTTCCCGATGCTAAAAGAAGGTTTTAACAACCCGGCACAGGGCCCGATTGCCATGATGCGTTTTGAGCATGAGCAACACGGTGAAGGTTTAGACGAACTGATGCGTCTGACCAATGACATTACACCTCCAGCAGGCGCTTGTGTGACATGGCGAGCCCTGTATACCGGCCTGACACAATTACGTGAAGACCTGATGCAGCATATCCATCTGGAAAACAACATTCTGTTTGCCAACGCAACCGCGCAAGCATAACCAGCCATTCCATTATGCCGGGGATACCAACGTATCCCCCTGAATTTTGGTCATCGCGTGTTTTGGTCATGGAGACTTTATGAACGAACAACAAAAAGCATTAGTTAAAGCCACTGTTCCAGTATTAAAAACCAATGGGGTGGCGCTGACGAAACATTTCTATCAGCGGATGTTCACCCATAACCCTGAACTGAAAAATATCTTCAATCAGGGACACCAAAATTCAGGTCGTCAGCAAGAAGCGCTGGCGATGGCTGTGGCTGCTTATGCAGAAAATATTGATGATCCGTCGGTGTTATTACCGGTTGTCGAGCGTATCGCCCACAAGCACGTTAGTTTAGGTATCCGGGCAGAGCATTACGCTATCGTCGGTCGCCACTTACTCGCATCAATTAAAGAAGTTTTGGGTGATGCCGCGTCAGATGAATTGATCAGCGCATGGGCGGCGGCTTACACCGAATTAGCTGATTTGTTTATCAATCTGGAATCTGACCTGTATCAGCAAGCGACTCAGCAAGAAGGTGGCTGGACAGGCTGGCGTCCATTCCGTATCGGTCAGAAAGTGCAGGAAAGCGAAGAAATTACGTCGTTTTATTTGTATCCGATCGATGGCGGCAAAGTACCGACTTACAAGCCGGGCCAATATATCAGCGTTAAATTGTTTGTAGCAGAATGGAACCTGTTCCAACCGCGCCAATATTCTCTTTCTGATGCACCGGGTAATGATTACCTGCGTATTTCCGTCAAACGTGAACGCGCCAATGCGGAAAAACCGGATGGTCAGGTTTCCAATCTGCTACATGATCAGTTTGCTGAAAATGCCATTCTGGATATTTCAATGCCATTGGGCGATTTCTTCCTGAATGAAACCGTACAGACTCGTGTGGTATTACTCAGCGGCGGTGTTGGCATTACGCCAATGGTGTCGATCTTAAATCATCTGGTTGCCAGCCAGTCATCACGCAAAGTTCACTTTATTCATACCTGCCGTAACAATGCCGTACACGCCTTTAAATCGCATGTCGAACAGCTTGCTGCTGCACAAACCAATGTAGAAGCCAGCTTTTTCTACGATCAGCGCACAGAACAAGATAGCGGGATCGGGGCTGCACCTTTGGCAATTGATCTTCTGCTATCACCGGAACTGGCTGACGCAGAATACTACCTTTGCGGGCCAGCACCTTTCATGCGCCATTATCTCAGCGAATTACAACGAAATGGTGTAACCAGTGAACGCATTTTTGCCGAAGCCTTTGGTTCTGGTGGCGTGAATTAACGAGCAAATATTCGGGAGCTCATGGCTCAATTTGGAACAAGGATGTTCCTCAAAACTGACTTTTTTCGAGGTACTTATGTTTGGCTTTAAATTGAAACAACAATGTCAGATTTTATCCGATGAAAATCTGACTTTGAAAATTGAGATAGACCAACTACGAGCCGAACATAAAAAAGTATGCGAAGAAAACCAGCAAATTCAGCAACAGCTAACGAGTGCACAATCCAGAGAACACTTTTTTCTTGGTATGTTTGCCAATCTTGCTAATTTTGGCCAATCACTACAGGGGCTCGGCGACTCTTTTTCGGGCCTGACTGTGCTGCTGAATCAACAAAAAATAGCGGCTACGTCATCATCTCGCGAATCAGAAACCAATCGTCTCGCGTTCCAACAAATGGCTAATAACCTGCAGACGATGTTTGAACAAATTACAGCAGCTTCAGAAAACGTAGCCTCGTTGCATGAGCGGGCGAGCCAAATCAATGGCATCGTTCAATTGATCAAAGGGATTGCCGACCAAACCAATTTGTTAGCATTAAATGCCGCCATTGAGGCTGCCCGCGCTGGTGAACAAGGCCGCGGGTTTGCTGTAGTGGCAGATGAGGTTCGTAATCTGGCGGAACGCACCAGCAAGGCCACAACTGAAATTGCCGGGCTGGTTACTGAAATCCAGCTGGATACACAACAGGCCAAAAACACGATGGAGCAAGGTGCCGTCAATGCACGTCGTTACAGCACTAATAGCCTTTCCGCCACAAATGGCATGCTGCAATTAATGGAGCTATCACAACATTTAGAGAAATCCATTACCGGAGCCTCACTGCTTTCCAATGCTGAATTAGCCAATCTGGAAGAACTCAGCCTGAAGTTAGAGGTTTATAAAGTATTAATGGGCTTATCCAGCCTGACTGCAGAGCAGCTTCCTGACTACACCGAATGCCGACTCGGCCAGTGGTATTACACTGGCGAAGGCAAAGCCAGTTTCTCTAAATCATCAGGTTATCGTGACATGGAAACACCGCATCAAGCCGTGCATGACAACGCAAGAAAAGCAGTTACCCGTTATCATAATGGTGATTATGACGGTGCACTTTCTGCGTTAAGTGCCATGGAACAAGCCAATATCACGGTCATGCAGGGTATGAGTCATTTTCTGACATTAACCGCATAGCGGTTTTAAACCTCTGGATTGTTTTACACCTTAGCCAATCAATACATTACCTGAGCCGGAAACAATCACGCCGCCGTGCGTGGTGGCAGAGCCTAATACAGCGGCAGGTTTGCCGTTGATAGTCACGGTGTTACTGCCTACCGCAACAGAAGCCCCACAACCCGTTCCAGAACCCACAGTGGCGGCTGGCATGCCATTGATGAAGACATCTGATGAGCCACTAACTATCGAATTAACCCCGTGACCTCGTTGCGGACACGCGTGCATATCCCCTACTTTCGCAATCGCTGGCATGGTTTTTCTCTCTGTTTTTAATCGGTTTTTCAAAGCAGATGAGTATAACGAGCATTGCCATGCTTAAATCTGCAACCAGCCTGTCAGCACTGTCAGTTGCTGCTCAGTTTTACAGATAGCCGATATTATCGCCGGGATGTCAGCGGTCAGTTACGGAAGTCACTCCGCCGTTGTAATTCGCGGTGTACATTAAAAGTGAGGCGGCGTTATCAAACCAGCAGACCCGATTTCTGCCGCGCTCTTTAGCTTGATATAACGCGATGTCTGCCTCGCGAATAGCATCATCTAAAGAAACGTGCTTTTCCTCCGACAGATCAACCAAACCAATACTCAGCGTAATCGTGATTGCGTGCTGATTAACCAATACAGGTTCCATAGACACTAGCTCTCTGACTCGTTCAGCCCAAGCCAGCGCAGCAGCTTTACTAGTATCCGGTAAAACAACAATAAACTCTTCGCCGCCATAACGAGCCAAAATATCTTGATGCCGAATATTTTGACGCAATGTTGCAGCGACGGCTTTTAACACCAAATCGCCGACAAAATGCCCATAGCTATCATTCGTCTTTTTGAAAAAATCGATATCAATCATTGCGACACTGCAGTTACTGAATGCCGCTTTATTTTTCGATCCAAACAACACAGCAGTCTGTTCACTGAGGCCATAACGGTTATAAACACCAGTTAACGCATCATAAGCAGCAAACGCTGCCAGCTTTTGTTGCAACCATTGAGACGTGATCAGCATGATGCTGAAACTTAAGCCTAAAAACACAATAATTGCGTTAAAAATCAGCAACAAATTACTGATGTTAGTGTTCAGCAAAGAATACGATTGCTCCATCTGATAAGTCAGAAAACGCAGACATGATCCGATGGTGGCCAACATACAGGTGAAGGCAAACATCAGCCGCCCTGATTCATATTGCTCTCTATCTCGCAGCGCTTCACGAACACACAATAAACTTTGCACATTAAACACAATGGATATCAGTTCAGCCCGATTCTTTTCCGGTACACCCGCACTTAACATAAACAGCAACGAGATAGCCGTAAGCAGCGATAACCCCATAACGAGAAAGTGGTAGCGTTTCATTTTGTTGTTGTATTTCAGCAACCCCAACCACAATAAATTAGTGCCGAGGAAACTAAATAAATTGCCGAAAAATACACTCACCCATAAAGGTGTAAAAGCACGGCCTACCGCGAAAAACACGCCTACCGTGAAAAGGAAAAAACCGCAGACCCAGAAAGGCATACCCGGACACACATAACGATCGCGAAGTAATGCCGCTAATCCGCCGGAAATGAGTACGCCGATGAAGACACACATCAGCATCATGCTCTTTATATCGAGATGAAGAATATCCATATGAAGGCGCAGCACATTAGTTGTTATAGAAATGTAACCGATATCACGCTGTTATGTGCAATGATTTCAGCTTATTTCGACTACTATTTTGAAAAAAAATGTACTTCTTGACTGTTAATTTGCACTTTTACCATTTTCAGCAAAGTAAATAATCAGGAAACGGACATTCTGCGCATTATTGCCTTGCGTAATTCTTCCATTCCGCCCAAACACAGTGCTAAAACAATCATCAAACCCCAGACCGATAACCCCAGTGGTTGCGTGCCAAATAACGCATTCCCCCACGGGGTGTATACCACCAGCAAGATCAGAATAATTTCAACGAAAATCCCTAACCACAGTAATGGGTTGCCGCTGATGTTAAGTTGAAATACCGACATGCGCGGATGCCGGCAAACAAACACGTTCATGATCTGCGCCATGACAATGGCAGCCAGACATGCTGTAGTGGCTTGCTGGTAAACCAGATCGGTTTTACTCAATAGAGCGCCATATTCCCAGCCCGATTGCTGCAATACGAAAAAGAAAACGGTCAATGACGCCAACGCTTCTAACATCCCTAACCATAAATATGCGCGAATTATTAACGGCCAAGACAACAACCGTTCTTTCGCCGGACGAGGTGGCTGCTGCATCAAATTTTTATCGGAAGATTCTGCACCGAGCGCTAATGCCGGCAACATATCCGTGCCCAAATCGACAGCCAGAATTTGAATAATGGTCAACGGTAATGGGATCTTGAAGATAACGAAGGCAATATAAGGCAGCAATTCAGGAATGTTGGATGTCAGAATATATGTCAGAAATTTGCGGATATTTTCAAAGACAGTACGCCCTTCTTCGATCGCATTGACGATGCTGGCAAAATTATCATCGAGCAAAATAATATCGGACGCCTCTTTCGCGACATCAGTACCAGATACGCCCATCGCGATGCCGATATCAGCAATTTTTAGTGCCGGCGCATCGTTCACACCATCACCGGTTACCGCAACAATTTCATTCTTACGTTTCAGCGCTTTCACAACATGCATTTTCTGCTCGGCCGTCACTCGGGCAAAAATGATCTCCGGGCTATCGAGAACCAGATGCAAATGCGCAGCGCTCATTTTACGTAACACCTGGCCCTCTAAAACCACCGGATTAGCCGATGTTACCAAACCAATTTCACGTGCAATGGCTACCGCAGTATGTGGGTGATCACCGGTGACCATGATGACTTTGATCCCGGCCGAATGACAACGCGCCATTGCCTCTTTAACCTCAGGCCGAGGTGGATCGTGTAAGCCAATCAGTGCAGAAAAAATCAGATCATGCTCTTCAGGAAGCTGCTCTGCGTCTAAGCGACGGTAAGCAAAAGCCAACACCCGCAAACCATCGTTCGCCATGGTGTTTTGTGCTGCCGTGATCTGCCGCTGCACCGCATGATCAATTGGCATCAATTGATCTGTGCTTTCTGTCTGACTTATCACATGCTTACACATCGGTAATACTGTCTCGGGCGCCCCTTTGCAATATAACCAACGTTCTCCGGCATGCTCGATCACCACCGACATCCGCTTGCGATCACTATCAAACACGATCTCAGAGCTGATTGGAATATCACCAAAATCATGGCTCTGCTTTCCAAAATCGGCGAGTGCAATCTCCATCGGATCACCTAACCAAATAGGCTGATTTTCGTGAAAACTCTTCTTCAGATTATGGCAATATTGCGCATTTTGTATCAGTCGAATGTCACTCGCATATGCTGCGTGATCACCAATTTCATTTAACCGGTTGTGCCGATAAATTCTGCGGGCGGTCATTTTGTTTTGCGTTAATGTGCCGGTTTTATCGGAACAAATCACCGTGGTGGAACCCAGCGTTTCCACCGCTGTTAAATGACGCACCAGCGCATGTCGTTTTGCCATGCGTTGTGTGGCCATCGCCAGACTCAGTGTCACAGTAGGCAATAACCCTTCCGGTACATTCGCCACAATAATTCCAATCGCAAACATCAGGTTATCCCAAAAAGGCAAACCTAAAAGAGAGCCAATACCAAAGAATATGATGCCTAATGTTGCCGCAAATCCAGCCACCAGCTTTGACAGTCGGGCAATTTCCAACTGTAAATGAGAGATGCTACCTTGCTCTGTTTGCGTCAGATGGGCTATCTGGCCAAATTCAGTATGCCGCCCGGTTGCAAAGATAACCGCCCGACACTGCCCCGACACCACCGAAGTTCCAGCCAACAGTAAATTTTTGGCATTTAATGCCGAATTATCTGCCACCGTTTCAGCTGCGCGCGCCATGGGTAATGATTCACCAGTCACCGTCGAGATATTAACCCGCACACCGGCGGCATAAATCAACCGACAATCGGCTGGCACATTATCGCCTTCCTCTAAAACGATGCAGTCTCCTGGCACCAGCATTTCAGCCAATATTGGTTGTAATTGACCATCGCGAAGCACCAGTGCTTGTTGCGGCAATAATTTGGTTAACGCTGAAATAGCACGTTCTGCGCGATACTCTTGCCAAAATGAAAAGATACCGTTGATGAGAATAACGCCAAGGATGGCGATGCCCAAGGTTAACATCCCTTCATTGGACGCTCGGGTTTCCGCAAAAAAAGCCAGCCCGGCAGCGATCCATAAAATAATTGCAAAGAAGTGCGTAAATTCGCTGAAAAAACGCAGCAAAATCGACTTTTGCTTAACCACTTCCAACCGGTTATAACCAAATTCGCGCAATCGCCGTTGCGCCTCCGCATGAGTCAGCCCTTGCTCTGTCGTTTTAAGACTATCGAGAGCCTCAGTAACGGAAAGATTGGCAATAAACATAGTTAGCCCAATATGCGTGTTTGGCCTGAGGGTGATACGACTTAACTCGCCCGATGTTTTATACCCAAACCACAGGGCATTGCAGGTAGACAGCAAGTGGTTTAAGCATATTAATCTAAGCGTAGACCAGATTAGATTTCAGAGAGAAAACAAGACTTTTAATGCACTGCATTAGAAAGAATTAATACCATTTTTTGTGGTAAAAACTATGATTAACGCAAGGAACGAATCGCAGCAGTAACATTGACTACTTTCAGGGAATGACCATGAATACACGTTTCAAACCACGCCGCGCGACCTGTATTGTTGAATGTGATAATGGCATTTTGCTGGCAGAAACAAGCGGCGGCCTTTTATTATTACCCGGTGGACAAGCAAACCGCGGCGAATCCAGGCTGGAAGCCGCCATCCGCGAATTAAGAGAAGAGACAACCTTACAGGCGCATGCTGCTATCTATTTATTCGATCACGAATCTTATTCCAACCGGCATAAAGTGTTTTATCTCATCGCCACTGGCACACCGAAACCGCAAGATGATGCGGTAGCGTTGCATTACACAAAGTCATTAACCGCAGAACAGCAAGCCACGCTATCTCCTGCAACAATAGAAATTCTTCGCCGCTTCGATGACGTCAAAAAAGAACATGAGCAACAATTCGCCATGCTCAAGACTATTTGTTTGAAAGACAAACTGGCGATTTAAATGGGTAGTGAGGAGTAATCATAACAACAACGATTACCCCTCTTTTATTTTTGGTTTATCGCTCACTCGATATCGTTACATCAAATCGCTTCGCAATAGCGCTAATGACTGCGCGCTCTTCCCGAATAAAATCAACAAATGCCTGCGCAACCGGCGACAAACGTTTACCGCGGGCATGCACCAAACACCAGCTGCGATACAAGGGTAACTCTTTGACCGGTAACTCGCGTAATACACCGGCTTTCAGCTCAAGATGCACCGCATGCCGAGGCAGAAAAGCTAAACCTAACCCCGCGACCACACCCTCACGTTGTGCCTCTTGAGAATTCAGTTCAAGTGTTTTAGAAAAATGTACCCGCTTTTGCTGAAAAAACTCTTCGCATGCTTTACGCGTTCCAGACCCCGGCTCACGAATAAGCAACGGCCATTCCTGTAAATCTTTTAATGTCAGATGCTCTATCTGACATGCCGGATGCGCGGCCGGTGCCACAGCAACTATCGGGTTATTCAGAAACGGCATAAATTCCAACGCCATATCTTCAGGCACCAACGACATGATCACCAAGTCATCTCTATTTTCGGTCAGACGTTTGATGATTTGAGCTCGGTTCACTACCCTTAACAAAGGGCTCACTTCAGGGTGCCGGCGCTGAAACGCTGCCAGTAAATGCGGCGACAGATATTTCGCACTCGATTCGACTGACACACGAAGCTGCCCTTTTAGTGAGCCACGGAGTTCCGATAACTCCATATCCAGCTCATCTAAGCGTTGAAACACATCTGTCGATGCCTGCAGCAGACCTTCCGCCGCCTGAGTGAGATACAACCTCTTGCCAACATATTCAAACAGCGGATGATCGATCAACTCTTCCAGCTGCCGCATCTGCAAACTCACCGCCGGTTGAGTAAGAGCCATCGCCTCGGCAGCACGACTATAAGAGAGGTGTTCGCACACGGCTCGAAACACCTGTAATTGACGTAAGGTTATACGCATCAGTGAATTTCGCATGTTCCCTCATGGAGTATAAGTTTTTCTTTATAGTAAACAAAATAAAGATTAATTTTAATTAATTCTATTTCCGACGTAGGGTTAATGGTGTTTAGGGAGTGTTCACCTGTGAACAAACAAGGAGGCTGTTTTTCGTGATAAAGAAAATTCTGATTGCCAACCGGGGTGAAATCGCCGTACGAATCGTGCGGGCCTGTGCTGAAATGGGGATCCGCTCGGTGGCTGTCTATTCTGACGCCGATCGCCACGCACTGCATGTGAAACGTGCAGATGAATCATATAACCTGGGACAAGATCCACTGGCGGGTTATCTGAGCCCACAGCGTTTGGTCAGCATGGCAGTGGAAACTGGCTGTGATGCTTTGCATCCTGGTTATGGTTTCCTGTCTGAAAATGCTCATTTCGCCGAGCTTTGCGAACAACACGGCATCAAATTCATCGGCCCGAGCGCCGAAGTTATCCGCCGTATGGGCGACAAAACCGAAGCTCGACGCAGTATGATTGCTGCCGGTGTGCCATGCACACCCGGTACGGAAGGCAATTTAACTGATTTAGCAGAAGCGATCCGTGAAGCAGACCGTATCGGTTATCCGGTGATGCTGAAAGCAACGTCCGGTGGTGGTGGTCGTGGCATTCGTCGCTGTAACTCACGCGAAGAATTGGAACAGGCTTATCCACGTGTTATCTCTGAGGCCACCAAAGCGTTTGGTTCTGCAGAAGTGTTTTTGGAAAAATGCATTGTTAATCCAAAACATATCGAAGCACAAATTCTGGCAGATAGCTTTGGCAACACCGTACACCTGTTCGAACGTGACTGTTCTATCCAGCGCCGTAACCAGAAACTGATCGAAATTGCACCAAGCCCGCAACTGACACCGGAACAGCGCGCTTATATCGGCGAGTTGTCAGTGCGTGCCGCCAAAGCGGTAGGCTATGAAAATGCCGGTACCGTTGAATTCTTGCTGGCGGACGACGAAGTTTATTTCATGGAAATGAACACGCGTGTACAGGTAGAACACACGATCACCGAAGAAATCACCGGTATTGATATCGTTCGTGAACAGATCCGCATTGCATCTGGTTTACCTCTGTCGATGAAACAGGAAGATATTCAACTTCGAGGTTTTGCTCTGCAGTTCCGTATTAATGCTGAAGATCCGAAAAATAACTTTTTCCCCTCTTTCGGCAAGATCACCCGCTATTACGCACCGGGTGGCCCAGGGGTTCGTACTGATACAGCTATTTATACCGGTTATGTGATTCCGCCCCACTACGACTCGATGTGTCTGAAATTGATCGTCTGGGCACTGACCTGGGAAGAAGCATTAGATCGTGGTTTGCGTGCATTAGATGATATGCGGGTACATGGCGTAAAAACCACTACACCTTATTATCAGCAAATTTTGCACAACCCTGAATTCAGAACCGGGCGTTTTAATACCAGCTTTGTCGAAAGCCACCCTGAATTGCTGGAATATTCAGAAAAACGCAAACCAGAACAGCTGGCACTGGCCATTGCTACCGCGATCGCGGCATACGCTGGATTATAAGAATTTCACACCGGTCGACAGGCCGTTAACCGGAAGAGGAAGAGTAGAAAATGAGTAAGAAAATTACGGTTACAGATACCATCCTGCGTGATGCCCATCAATCCTTGCTGGCAACCCGCATGCGCACTGAAGACATGCTGCCAATCTGTAGCAAACTGGATCAAGTCGGCTACTGGTCACTGGAAGTCTGGGGTGGTGCGACGTTTGATGCATGCGTGCGTTTCCTGAAAGAAGACCCGTGGGAACGTCTGCGCCAGCTGCGTAAAGCTCTGCCAAACACCCGTTTGCAGATGCTGCTGCGCGGTCAAAACCTGCTGGGTTATCGCCATTACAGCGATGACGTGGTTGAAGCGTTTGTGGCGAAAGCCGCTGAAAATGGCATCGACGTATTCCGTATTTTTGATGCCATGAATGATGTGCGTAATCTGGCAACCGCAATCAAGGCCGTTAAAAAGGTCGGTAAGCATGCTCAGGGCACTATCTGCTACACCACCAGCCCGGTGCATACCACTGAAGCTTTCGTCGCACAGGCTCATGAATTAGTCGCCTTGGGCGTTGATTCTATCGCGATAAAAGATATGGCAGGTTTGTTGACTCCGTTTGCTACGGGTGAATTGGTCAAAGCGCTGAAAGCTGCCGTATCACTGCCAATTTTCATTCATTCACACGACACCGCTGGCGTTGCCACTATGTGTCAGCTGAAAGCGATCGAAGCGGGCGCAGATAACATCGACACCGCGATCTCCAGCATGGCTTGGGGCACCAGCCACCCTGCGACTGAATCAATGGTTGCAGCACTGCGTGGCACTGAATACGACACCGGTTTAGATCTGGAATTACTGCAAGAAATCGGTATGTATTTCCATGCAGTACGTAAAAAATACCATCAGTACGAAAGCGATTTCACCGGTGTAGACACCCGTGTTCAGGTCAATCAGGTGCCGGGCGGCATGGTTTCCAATCTGGCAAACCAACTGAAAGAACAAGGTGCATTGAATCGCATCAACGAAGTTTTCAGCGAGATCCCAAAAGTACGTAAAGATCTGGGTTATCCACCATTGGTAACACCAACATCACAGATCGTCGGTACTCAGGCGGTATTCAACGTATTAGCCGGTGAACGGTACAAAACCATCACCAATGAAGTAAAACTCTATCTGCAAGGTCGCTACGGTAAATCACCGGCACCTGTTAATGCGGCATTACAGCATCAGGCAATTGGTAATGAAGAAGTGATCGATGTTCGTCCAGCAGATTTGTTGAAACCAGAACTGGCTAAGTTACGTACAGAGATCGGCGCACTGGCAAAAACAGAAGAAGATGTACTGACGTATGCTATGTTCCCGGATATTGGCCGTAAATTCCTGAGCGAACGCGATGCCGGCACTCTGACACCAGAAGCCTTGTTACCAATTCCAGGTACCGCCGCAGAACAACCTGTAGCTAAAGAAGGCATGCCGACCGAATTTGTGATTGATGTGCATGGTGAAAGCTATCATATCGACATTACCGGTATCGGCATTAAGAGCGACAACAAACGTCATTTCTACATGTCGATCGATGGTTTACCAGAAGAAGTTGTGTTTGAACCACTGAATGCTTACGTCGGTTCAGGTGCGAGCAGCAAACGTAAACAAGCCGCAGCACCAGGTGATGTCAGCACCGCGATGCCAGGTAACATTGTCGATGTATTAGTGAATGTGGGTGACAAAGTGAAAGCAGGTCAACCATTACTGGTCACAGAAGCGATGAAGATGGAAAGTGAAATTCTGGCGCCAATCGCAGGCAACGTAAAAACCATTCATGTTACTAAAGGTGACCGAGTTAACCCAGGCGATGTATTAATCGAAATCGAAGGTTAATTATCGAACACCATCCGATAAGCCCTGGTATTTTGCCAGGGTTTATTTTTTCCCATCAACATTGTCCAATCCTTTAGTCTCGTGGCAAATACCAACATTTATTGCTGATTAAAAATCAAAATCCCGACTTAATTCTCTGTTAAGGTTTGTTGTTTACACTATAGTCACGCATCATTAGGCATACTTAAACAGGTCACAGAGTGAAATTGAGATTTCAAATTAAAAGTCAGTACCTTACGCTGTTATTAGCGAGCTATTTTACATTAATTTTGAATTATCCATTCTTTCGGGAATCATGGAAGGTTCTGAATTTAATTGAGAATGTGAAAACAGGCTTTATTACCTCAATTCCTTTGTTTGTTCTGTTCGCATTAAACATTCTGTTTTCACTATTTACGATAAAATACGTTAGTAAACCTATATTTATCGCCTTAATTCTTACGTCGTCACTTGTTGCTTATGCAGGGCTAACCTACGGCACCGTGTTTGACTATGGAATGATCAAAAACTCCGCGCAAACCAATATGTCTGAAGCCTCAAGTTATTTGAACGCTTCGCTGATGATCTGCTTTCTGCTGACTGGGATCATCCCCGCATATTTGATCGCAAGGGCAAAAATCATTTATCGCCCTTTACTGAAAGAAGTGTTGACCAAATTTGCTGTCATCAGCCTGTCCCTGCTCGGTTTACTGATCATTGCTTTCTTCTATTACCAAGATTACGCCGCTGTCGGCCGAAACAATAAATTTTTACAAAAATACATCGTACCAACGCAATACGTATGGAGCGGTTATAAATACGTAAAAGAAACGTATTTCACAACACCGCTGGTTTATCAACAATTAGGATTGGATGCGAAGAAAGCGCTACCGTCTACAGTAACAAAACCGCAAATGACCGTGATGGTGTTAGGTGAAACTGCGCGGGCGATGAACTATCAATACAACGGCTATTCACGCGATACAAACCCTTTTACCGCATCTGAAGGGATTATTTCATTCCGCCATGTTTCTTCTTGTGGCACAGCAACCGCTGTCTCTGTGCCTTGCATGTTTTCGTTTATGGGGCGAAAAAACTATGACGAAAGCCGAGCCGAAACACAGGACAACGTGCTGGATGTGATCCACCGTGCTGGATTGAATGTTCAATGGATTGACAACGACAGTGGTTGCAAAGGCGTTTGTGCACGAGTTCCGACACTGAATATCGATATTAAAACGAAGTCTCCACTGTGTGATGGTACCTATTGCTTTGACGAAGTCATGTTGCCAGAATTAAAACGCTTACTGGCTGAAGCGAAAGGAAAAGACACGTTAATTGCGTTACATCTGATCGGTAGCCATGGCCCGACGTATTACCGGCGTTATCCTGCTTCCCATCGTATTTTTACTCCTGATTGTGAGCGGAGTGACATTCAAAACTGCTCGCATGATGAACTGGTCAACACCTATGACAATACGATTGCCTATACCGATTACATGTTGTCGCAAGTGATCGCTTTATTGAAAGCAAATAGCGGCGAATACAACACCAGCATGTTGTATATGTCAGATCACGGTGAATCGTTGGGTGAGAAAGGATTGTATTTGCATGGCACACCATACGCGTTAGCACCTGAAGAGCAAACGCATGTGCCTGGGTTACTGTGGTTATCTGATACCTATGCGAAAGAAAGACAGGTAGATACTGAATGTTTGCGTAAAGAAGCTCAAAGTAAACAAGTATCGCAAGATTATCTGTCACATAGTTTGCTGAGTTTAACTGGTGTAGCAACATCCACTTATAAACCAGAGTTAGATCTTATTTCTGGTTGTCGTAAGAATAGCTAACAGCACAGTTAGAAACGTGAAATAAATTTAAACCGGAGATATCTCCGGTTTTTTCATTTTAATACAACCCACCACTTAGAAAGTGAAATCAGTTCCTCAGCCTTCATGTGCTCATAAAAACAGTGCGAATCTCTTTCTGTAACCAAAGATACAGGAGGTGGAAAACGTTCTGTAATGATGTTCTTCAACAACAGGGCTGAACACGACGAAAGTATCAAGGTATTAACACACAGGATGATACGGCATAATAATGGTTGTTCTGCGAGAAATGGATAGGATCATGACTACTAATAAAATGCGAGGAAAACAAAACCGCCTTGATCGGGAACGCAGAACCATTCGAGTAATGATTGGCATTTACTGCCGATGTCATCATGCCAGTGAGGCGCTTTGTTCTGATTGTCAGCAACTAACTGATTACGCGATGAATCGCATTGATAAATGCCGGTTTAAAACAGATAAACCGACCTGTGCGAAATGCCCAATCCATTGTTATCAAATTAAAATGCGGGAAAAGATCCGTAATGTCATGCGTTTTTCCGGCCCAAGAATGCTGATGTATCATCCAATCTTAACGCTATGGCATTTCTGGGATGAATTTACAGACCCAGTTAAGCAACAAAAGGTCAGATAAGAGCGTGGTTAGTTTAGAAATACGCGAACTCATTACAATTAACCTCTCTCAATATGAGATAAGCTAAATTGCAGGCACAAAAAAACCAGCGTAAGCTGGTTTATTGTTGTATCTAAAGAATGGTGCGGAAGGAGAGACTCGAACTCTCACACCTTGCGGCGCCAGAACCTAAATCTGGTGCGTCTACCAATTTCGCCACTTCCGCGCTGTATTCTTTAAATGGGGTGGCTAATGGGGCTCGAACCCACGACAACCGGAATCACAATCCGGGGCTCTACCAACTGAGCTATAGCCACCATCGAACTGTGTTGCCTTACCACTCAAAGCGAACAACTGATCGTTGGTACGCCCTACAGGAATCGAACCTGTGACCCACGGCTTAGAAGGCCGTTGCTCTATCCAACTGAGCTAAGGGCGCACTGGAAGAAATGGTCGGTGATAAAGGATTCGAACCTTTGACCCTCTGGTCCCAAACCAGATGCGCTACCGGGCTGCGCTAATCACCGACTGTTGTTCTGTTGTAGGCGTCCGACAACGGAGGCGGATATTATAGACTCTCCCCTTGATCGTCAAACTCTTTTTAATGAAAAAGAGTCGAGTGTTCAGATATTAAACGACTAAGGTAAGCACTTGTTTATGCACTAACCTTATTGTAAAAAAAATGCGACAATACGCCCAGCAAAGCAAGGTGAGTGGAAGGTATGTCTGCAAAAATCATTGATGGAAAAGCGATTGCCCTGTCTGTGCGTCAGCGTGTAGCTGCCCGCGTCGCGGAACGAAAGGCAAATGGTTTACGAGTGCCCGGTTTATCGGTTGTATTAGTGGGTGAAGATGCTGCGTCACAGGTTTATGTCGGCAGTAAACGCCGTGCTTGTGAAGAAGTGGGCTTTATTTCCAGATCTTACGATCTACCGGCAACGACCACGCAAGATGAACTTCTTGCACTGATCGATACATTAAATGCTGATCCAGCGGTAGATGGTATTTTAGTTCAACTACCACTTCCGGCACACCTCGATTCAACACAAGTGATCGAGCGTATTGTTCCCGATAAAGATGTCGATGGATTCCATCCTTACAATGTGGGCCGTTTAGCCCAGCGAATTCCTGCACTGCGTCCTTGCACCCCTAAAGGTATGATCACCCTGCTTGAAAGTACCGGGGTAGAATTAAAAGGTATGCATGCAGTTATCGTCGGTGCGTCAAATATTGTCGGTCGCCCAATGACGCTGGAGCTGTTACTGGCTGGTTGTACAACAACAACTTGTCATCGTTTTACCAAAGGCTTAGAACAGTTTGTGCGTCAGGCGGATATCCTGGCGGTTGCAGTAGGTAAATCAGAATTCATTCCTGGTGAATGGATCAAGCCTGGTGCGATCGTATTAGATGTCGGCATTAACCGTTTATCTAACGGCACACTCGTCGGCGATGTGGAATATGCAACAGCAGCACAGCGCGCCAGCTTTATCACTCCCGTTCCTGGTGGTGTTGGCCCGATGACCGTTGCCACACTCATTGAAAATACACTGCAAGCTTGTGAGCAATACCACAGCTGAACTGCGTAGATACATGAATTATAGGGCTGAACAATTTCAGCCCTTTTTATTTACTGCTGATTATTTATTGGTGGGAAGGTAATTTCAACGATGAGACCATGTGGTTCATGATGGTTCTCAATACGAAGCGTGGCTTGATGCAAAGCGCAGACTCTGGCAACAATATTTAACCCGAGCCCTACCCCATTTCCTCGTTGATCAAAACGTTGGAATGCATTGGTTAATGAAAGAATAACCGCATCATCAACACCCGCGCCAACGTCTTGAACGCGCAATTGCGGACAACCGTTTACCTCTGATAAATGAATGCTCACAGCCGAACCACGATCCGCATATCGGTGGCTATTTTCAACCAGATTTCTTATCAGCATGCGCAATAAGGTCTTATCGCCAATAACCATCATGGAATCAGGAAGATGCAAAGTTATAGTTTGCATACGAGGCCGCAATAACTCCGTAAGTTCATGTTGCACTGGTAAGATAACTTCTTGAACCAAATCAACCTGAGCTTGCAACCCCATCACCATTTGCTGCTCTAAACGCGCCATAGTCAGCAATTGTTCGATGGTATGTTGCATACCATCAAGACGCGCAATAAGCGGATCAATTTCTGCCGGATGTTGTAATGCCAATAACTCGAGATTTAGCCGAATTCCGGCAATCGGCGTTCTGAGTTCATGCGATACATCAGCGGTAAATTGGCGTTCGCGCTGAAATGCCTGCTGAAGTTTCTGCATTAAACCATTTAGTGCGCCAGTAATGGCTTCAACTTCGGTACTACGCCCCCCCACATCAAAGGGTTGCCATTGTTCCACACTACGTTCTTGCAGTTGATCTGTTAATTTATTTAATGGCGCGACGATCCAATTAATCATGAACCATGCAACCACTAAACTGAGTAAAAACTCTATGGCTGTTGGTACTAACAACGCCCCCAACATCTCTCTGTTGGTACCATGTAACAGATGTAATGTTGATTCTGGCTGTCCCAGACGACGTAATGTACGTTCTAATAGTTCTCTATCTTCGTGCAATAACCAGGCAATAGTGATGGTTTGAGTAATGAAAATGATAGCGCCCAAACTAATCAGCAATCTCTGGGATAAACTACTCTTCTTGTTGTTCAAGTCGATAACCCTCACCCCGAATAGTTTTAATTGTGCCGGCACCAATTTTGCGACGCAGATGATGGATATAAACTTCCAGCGTATTGGAGCCAATATCATCATGCCAGTCATAAAGATCTTGCTGTAAGCGGTCACGCTGTACCGTTTTGCCCGGATGTAACATCAAGCGTCGCAGAATGGCATATTCCATTCGTGTGAGTGTCAATTCTTGTTCATTTAGCCAAACCTGATGATGTGTCATATCCAGTTTCAATGAACCAAACAACAGTGAGTTTTCTGTTTTCTCAAAGCGACGTCGCATTAATGCACGCACTCGCGCCAAAAGCTCAGCTAAAGCAAATGGTTTGATCAAATAATCATCAGCACCTTGATCCAAACCTTTTACCCGCTCATCTAACGAATCACGAGCAGTTAAAATTAAGACCGGCAACTTACAGCCTTGTTGGCGCCATTGTTTTAACAGCGTTAATCCATCACCATCTGGCAGCCCAAGATCGAGGATAATCAACTCGTAATCATCCAATGTATGCTGTTGCGCTTTTTTTATACTTGTTGCTACATCACAACAATATTGCTGTTGTTCCAATGCTTTTTGTAACCCACCCAGCAACAAGGCATCATCTTCAATCAACAAAATCTTCATTTTATATACACCATAGCTAACTAACTATTTGTAAATAGGCGATTATTTGCTATTACTGATACTATCAACTATATCCCTTACGGGATGTATTATGTCTTTTTGTAAAATATATTTTCCGGAGAACACCAAATTGAAATTATCCTGGCTGCTCCCCGCATATACATTCTTCGCACTGGCTAACGCAGCGCCAATGCCATTAACTTTTATTAGTGAACAAAACCCACCGGTGAATTATGAAGATGAACAGCAAAAAGCTGCTGGTTTTTCGGTTGAGTTACTGAAATTAATTTGGCGCCAGCTGAATGAACCGCAACAACCAATCAAATTTTTACCGTGGGCGCGCGCCTATTATATCGCGCAAACGGAACCAGGCAGTGTGTTGTTTGCTACTTCACGTACGGCAGATCGTGAAAATATGTTTAAATGGGTTTGCCCAATCAGCACAGCGGGTGTGGCGCTCTTTCGACGAAAAAAAGACAATTTCGATCTAACCTCTACGTCTGCCATTAATGATCTGACTATTGGCGTTATCCGTGCGGATATTGCTGAAGATGTTGTTATTGCAAAAACCTATAATAAAAGTCGGTTAGTCAAAGCCCGAAATACCGAGCAACTGATTCGCCTGTTGCAGTCAGGAAAAATTGACATGATTGCCGCTTATGAACCCGTGGTTTATACCACCATACAGCAAATGGGTTTAAGCCCGGTAGATTACCCTAAAGAATTAGTTTTGCAGCGAATGACGGATTGTTTTGCATTTAATCGTTCCACCAGCGATAGCGTGATCAACAATTATCAGAAAGCTTTAGCTAAAGTCCGCGAAAGTACGGAATACCGCACTCTAGTCAATCATTATCATATGTTGGATTTTAAATAAAAAAGGCCGGCCTGTTTGTTTCGGCCAGCCTTTTTATCAAGTGCAGGAAATGCTTTAGCTCTTACGACGCCAAGTAGTGCCTTGCGCACCATCTTCCAGCACGATACCCATCTCGGTTAATTTGTTCCGCGCTTCATCGGCTAGCGCCCAGTTTTTGCTGGCGCGCGCGTCATTACGGGTTTTGATCAACAGTTCAATTTCCGCGACATCATCCGCAACGGCGGCAGCACCAGATTGCAAGAATTGCTCCGGTTGTTGTTGCAAAAGACCTAACACACCGCTAAGACGACGCAGGCAAGCTGCTAAAGCTGATGCATCAGCAGTAGACTCTTGTTTGGTACGGTTCAGATCACGCGCTAAATCAAACAACACGGAATACGCTTCCGGTGTATTGAAGTCATCATCCATTGCGGCTTTGAAACGTTCATCAAACGGCGCTGATAGCACTGCTTGCTCCTGACCATCCTCGACACCACGAAGTGCGGTGTATAGACGTTCCAGCGACGCACGTGCTTGTTGCAGGTTGAGATCAGAGTAATTCAACGGGCTGCGATAATGACCGGACATCAGGAAATAACGCACTGTTTCGGCATCATAAACTTTCAGCACATCGCGGATAGTGAAGAAATTGCCCAGTGATTTAGACATTTTCTCTTCATCGACCATCACCATGCCGGAGTGCATCCAAGTATTTACATATGGCGTATGATGCGCACAGCAGCTCTGCGCGATTTCGTTTTCATGATGTGGGAATTGCAGATCGGAACCACCACCATGAATGTCGAAATGATGCCCCAGATGTTTAGAGTTCATCGCGGAACATTCGATGTGCCAACCAGGGCGGCCTGCACCCCATGGTGAATCCCACATTGGTTCACCAGGTTTCGACATCTTCCACAACACAAAATCCATCGGATTACGTTTGCTTTCTTCTACATTGACTCGTGCACCGGCCTGCAGTTGTTCGATGTCCTGACCGGACAAACGGCCATATTCAGGGAAACTGTCAATGGAGAACAGCACATCACCGTTATCTGAAACATACGCATAGTTCTGCTCAAGTAATGAGTTGACCAGCGTAATAATTTCGCCGATATGCTGAGTCGCACGCGGTTCGATATCCGGACGCTGTAATTTCAGCGCATCAAAATCAGCGTGCATTTCGGCAATCAGGCGTTCAGTTAATGTATCGCAGCTTTCAGCATTTTCAGCTGCACGCTTGATGATCTTGTCATCGACATCAGTAATGTTGCGCACAAAGGTCACGTCATAACCGAGATAACGCAGATAACGTACGACCACATCGAAGGCAACAAATGTGCGTCCATGACCGATATGACATAAATCGTAGATAGTGACACCACAGACGTACATGCCCACTTTGCCGGGCTGGATTGGCTTAAATTCTTCTTTCTGGCGCGTCAGGGTGTTGTATATCTTCAGCATAATGTCACCGTATCGAATAATAATGGCAACATTCTAAAGAAGTGAGCTACAGATTGCACCTTTGGTTTCCTTTCACTTTGCATGATGTTAGTAACAAAAGGCCTGGCGATGTAATAACTGAGATTTAACATGTTGCTTTTGTGTCACCGCCGCATACGCTAGAATCAACAGACAAATTCTCAAGAGGCGAGCTCATGTCTATTACCCTGCACACTAATTTTGGCGATATCACTCTGGAACTGTTCCATGACAAAGCACCAGTAACTGCAGCAAACTTCCTGCAATACTGCCGTGATGGTCATTACAACGGCACTATTTTCCACCGTGTTATCGATGGTTTCATGATCCAGGGTGGCGGTTATGCGTCAGGTTTTGAAGAAAAAGACACCCGCGCTTCGATCAAGAACGAAGCTAATAACGGTCTGTCTAACAAAATTGGCACTATCGCTATGGCGCGTACTCAGGAACCACATTCTGCCTCTGCACAATTCTTTATCAACGTAGCAGACAATACCTTCCTGGATTTTAAATCGGAATCAATCTCTGGCTGGGGCTACTGTGTGTTTGCTCAGGTTACTGACGGCATGGATATCGTCAACAAGATCAAATCAGTGAAAACCGGCCGTTACGGTATGCATCAGGATGTACCGAAAGAAGACGTGGTTATCGAAAACGTGACTATCGCTGAATAATCAGTCTGCCATACCGTATTACTGCGGTATGGCTCTTTTAATGAACTCTCATGACAAAACTTTTTATTGCTGACCTGCATCTCAGTGAAGCCCGCCCTGACCTGACTAACGCCTTTATTCATTTTTTAGCCACCAAAGCTACGCAGGCTGATGAGTTGTATATTCTCGGCGATCTGTTCGAATTCTGGATCGGTGACGATGAGCAATCACCGCTGCAACAACAAATTACCTTGGCGTTAAAAACACTTTCTGAGCAGGGCTGCCGATTATTCTATTCTCATGGCAACCGTGATTTTATGATTGGCAAACGCTTTGCCCGGGAATGTGGCATGACACTGTTACCTCCGATCTACTATTGTGAAATAGCGGGTGAAAGGACGTTGTTATTGCATGGCGATCAGCTGTGTACAGATGATGAGGCCTATCAGCGCTTTCGGCGAATCACCAGCTGGCCTTGGCTGCAGTGGGTGTTTTTACATTTACCGCTATCACGTCGGGTCAAGATCGCACAACAAATCCGGCAAGGCAGCCACAAGGGTAAGCAACAAAAAAGCCGCAGTATCATGGATGTTACCCCCAGTAGCGTGAATGATTGTTTTGAGCAACATCAGGCGACTTTGATGATCCATGGTCATACACATCGACCGATGATCCATGAATTGTCATTGGATAATGGTCAAAAAGTCCGCCGGATTGTATTGGGTGATTGGAATACCGACCTCTGGTATCTGCACATTGATGATCGGGATATCAATTTAATATCACAGCCGATCAATACCGCAGAATAACAAGACGGGCCATAGCAGCCCGTTATGTTGCATCCGTTTTATTCAAACCATAATCACGCAATTTATTCGCTACCGCCGTGTGCGAAAGCCCCAAGCGCTGCGCCAGTTGCCGACTGGAAGGATAAAGTGGGTAAAGCCGCTCTAGCATAAGACGCTCAAAGCGTTTGGTGGCTTCGGGTAAAGACCCTTCAAACCACTGCTCTGCGGCTGATTCATGTGCATCCATCAACGGTAAACGCAACATATCAGGCGTCAGCTCCTCGCCTTCCAGCAAGGTTAGCGCCTGATACAACGCATTTTTCAGCTGACGCACATTCCCCGGCCAGGGGTAACTGTTTAAAAACTCGGTCATCGAACGGGAAAAACGCGGACGACGACGTTGTAATTCATCACTGATCCGGCTACAAAACTGTTGTGCCAGCGGCATGATGTCGGCTAAGCGTTGCCGCAATGTCGGCATTTCCAGTGTTAAAACATTAAGGCGGAAAAACAGATCTTCCCGAAACAACCCTTTCCGCACCTGTTCTGCCAACGATTTCCGCGTGGTGCAATAAAGCCGGACATCCACTGCCACCTCACTTTCCTGCCCAACACGATGAAATCGACCATCTTGTAGCACACGCAATAATTTACTTTGCAGCAGTGGTGACATTTCAGCGACTTCATCTAGCAGGAAGGCACCACCACTGGCTTGCTCAAGTAACCCCATCTTACCCGGCCAATCAGGGCCAAATGCGCCGGCGGCAGAACCAAATAATTCATGCTCCGCCACATCATCGGGTAATGCCGCACAATTTAACGTCAACAGTGGGCCATTGGCCCGCAAGCTGGCCCGGTGGCAGGCCCGCACCAGCATTTCTTTCCCTGATCCCGTTTCTCCCATGATCAGTAAGGGTTGATCTTGCATCGCAAAACGCCGAGCCTGATGTAAGAGCTGCTGCATTACCTGACTTTCAGCGCAGAACTGCTCGAAACTACTGTCGTCATAACTGTGTAATAAATTAAAGTGATGACCAACCCGTCGAGCTGATTTCAGCACCACCACTGCCCCCGCCAAATGCTCGACTCCCTGAGAATCAGGAATAGAGATCGGCAGAATATCTGCGAGAAACTCTTCACCGGCAAAAATCAGTTTGCACGTTTCCGGTTGGGGATTGCCCGATGCAAACCATTGCAGGAAAGCGAAACCCTTGAGAAAACTTCCGGCCTGTACGCCCTGAATATCTTTCAGTGATAATCGCAGAATATTCAGCACCGCATCGTTGGCTTGCGTCAGGCGCCCTTTGATATCGAGGGCAAAAACCAGATCAGGCAACGCTTTCATTAATGCCTTAATTTCATGGTGTTCACGCTCTGATGGCATATATGCGACCGTTTTTACGTCGGTCACACCCGCAATACGGCGTAAATCGGGTAACAATTTCTGCAAATTGGCAAAATCAACATCGGGCAGATGCAGATAAATAATCCCCGCCACATCAATTTCAATGCCGCGCAGATCAATTTGGTTAGCTTCTAACTGTGCTAACAGCTCTCTGGTTAGCCCCAATCGATCTTCACACGTTACTTGCAGCCGCATTCATTGTTTACCTTTTTACCGATCTGAACAGTGATTATACGGATGAGCAGGAAAACCGCCTAGTGCGATGATTTTTTCACAAAAAAGCATTGACCATATATGCCCTTTGACCTAGAGTAGCGCCCCGTCGAAAGGGTAATACGCAGTGCGTTTCCCATAGACTAAAATATGGTGAGGTTTCCGAGTGGCTGAAGGAGCACGCCTGGAAAGTGTGTATACGGCAACGTATCGAGGGTTCGAATCCCTCCCTCACCGCCATATTCTTACGAATTAACCTCTTATAAATAAGAGGTTTTTTTGTTTCTGGAGCATGTGAATTAGCTGGTGTCACAATCAGGTGTCACATTTATAGCTAATTACTTGTTTCGGAACCGTAACGGCAACTATTACACCCGCGTCCATTTCCCGCTTGAATTAAAACAGCTCGGCTTCCCTAACGAACTTCGAATATCACTCCTCACCAAAGATCGAGCCATAGCCTCTTTGCGCAATCTTATAGCTGCACATAGCATTAAATCATTAATTGGTATTTGTGATATGAGTAAGCTGAGGTGCTACTAGGGCTTAGTCACCTGATCAGAGTAAGGGGGCAACTAAATCCCACTTTAGTCATTCGAAGTAAAGATGCAGAAAAGATGGGCTAAAAAAGCCCACCTATCTGAGTTCTGCTAACGCTGAATTTACTTGGGTTTCGACATCTATTTCTTGTTCTTGCGTCAAAAATTATAGGAGCGCTTCTGACGATAAAATCTGTTAAGTGAGCGATTCTTTTGAGGATGTTTTCCTCCCGCTCACTTTCATCAACAGTGGTAGTGCAAACACATACAGACATACCACGGTAAGCCAGATAGCACCAGGCCAAGTGTTTTGTACTGAAAAATAGAGTGTTGAAAAACCCAATGGAGCAATGATGGACGCGAGACTAATGGCCGAGGTCAGCACGCCTTGGAATTCACCTTGTCGGTCTGGCGCTACTTGTCGGCTAGCCAAGGCTTGCAAAGCCGGCGTTCCGATGCCGGTGAGAGCAAATACTGGCATGATAGCAAAGACCATCCAGCCTTCCTTTGCGTATGCCATGATAACCAATGCTATAGCAGAGCAGGCGATACCACTTAGCACAGCGCCTTGCTCACCAAGCCACTTACTAACTATGCCAGGTAAAAAAGCCTGTACCAGTGTTTGGCAGATCCCAAATGCGCCAAGGGACATGCCAACCCACAAGCCATTCCAATGAAAAGTATCAAAACCCCACAGAGTCCAACAAGTACCATATGCTTCACCAGCAGCGCTCATGAGGCAAAACAGACAGACAATGGGCAACAACGACTTCATTGTGAATATCCAACGAAGCGGCTGTAAAGGATTAAGAACGGTAAGGCTTATCGATGGGCGGTTTTGAGAGCAACGAGACTCCGGCAGAATTTTCCAGGTCAGTAGCAAATTGGCAGCATTCAGCAGGGCCGCCACCATGAATGGCAATCTCAGCCAGTAATCACTTAATATTCCGCCCATAACCGGTCCGATAATAAATCCCGCACCAAATACGGCATTCAACAGGCCAAAGCGGCGCGCTCGCGTGTCTTCTGGCGAGACATCAGTAATGTAGGCTGCAGCAACGGAAGCATTTGCACTGGTGAGACCAGCAATGGCCCGGCCTAGTATTAGCATCCACAGATGAGGCGAAAAAGCCATAATAAAATAATTTATAGCAGCACCTGCCAGCGATAAGATCAATACTGGACGGCGTCCCCAATTATCACTTAATGAACCTAGCAAAGGTGAAAAAATGAACTGCATCAGGGCATACAGCGCCGTCATTATTCCGATATAGGTAGCAATATGGGCCGTGTGTGTCACCTCTTGCAGAAGTCGGGGGAGAATCGGGAATATTAGGCCGATACCAATGGCATCCAGACCTACCGTTGCAAAGATAATGAGAAGAGATCGATTCATGCGATGTATTCTGTACTTGGTGTGTTTGTCCCATTGCTAACGAGTGTTGAACATGGGTCTATAGTCAGTATTAGTTTGCCCAATGCTTGACCGGTTTCTCCGATGTGATGCGCCTTAGCTACTTTCGTTAATGGAAAACATTGAACAGCTGGGGCGCTAAATTTTCCGGCCTCAATCAGGCTGTCAATTTGTGCGAGAATATACAAAGCCCTACCATCATCACCTTTACTGAAACGGACATTATGAGTTTGTGCACCAATTAGGTCGGATATAGTGATAACGTTCCGTGCTTTGGCCGCTAGCGAAATCAACTCTGGTAAAACGCCATTTCCTGCCACGTCCAATACGCGGTCAACACCAGATGGAACTAGATCCAGCACGTTCCGGGTCATGTTTGGTCCATAGGAAACAGGCTCCGCGCCAAGAGACCGAATATATTCACACTTTTCAGGACTAGCGATGCCAATCACGCGCGCACCGCGCACAAGAGCCAATTGTATTGCAGCTGCGCCAATGTTACCGGATGCACCATTTATCAGCAGGCAGGTACCATCAACAACATCGAGCTGGTCAAGCACTCGTGCCGCTGTTTCGATAATGACTGGCAAAGCCGCCGCGCTAGGAAAATCAAGGCTAGCCGGCATATGAGAGTAATAAGTCAAAACTGCATACTCGGCCTGTGCTGCACTATTGGTACAAAATCCAAATACACGGTCTCCCAATTTGATATTGGTAACACCCTCACCAACTTCATCAACAATGCCAGCTGCTTCATAACCCATTGTCTGGGGTAGAATAGGGTCTAACAGCCCTTGACGTTTTTTCCAGTCACTGGCGTTTATCCCTGCGGCACGGACCTGGATCCGAACTTGTCGAGGGCCAACATGTGGCATAGCTATATCCACAATTTGCAGCACATCTGGATTGCCAAATGTACTAAACTGAACAGCTTTCATATTAACCTCATAAATGTACTGAGTACAAATATATACTTGGTACATTATTTGTAAAGGAATTTTTATCCATGTCATCTGATCTTCGTGCGCGCAAACGTCTTGCAACCCGACGATTAATTTCGGCTGCTGCTGATCGGCTTTTTTTCGAAAAAGGATTTGAGCATGTCACTGTGGAGGATATCGCCGTTGCTGCAGGCGTAGGACGCATGACGGTGTTCAACTATTTCCCGCGCAAGGAGGACATGTTTTTTGATCGCGATATGGAAGTAAGAGAGGTGTTGATTGGGGCTATCAAAAACTCAGATATTAAACAATCTGTCACCGATAAATTGAGACAGCTCGCCCATAAGTTGATCGAAGAACAGGTTCCTTACCTAAAATTTTCTGAAGCCAGTCAGACTTTTATCGAGACGGTCGAAAGGAGTGACACTTTAAAAGCGCGGGCACGAGCGATCCGTGATGAGATTGTGCAAGAACTAACAGAGGCGCTTTGTACCTTAAAGAACCGAGAACCGACAGACTCTGACGCTTATCTAGCTGCTAACATGATAGTCGCGACCTGGTCAGCAGCCTTTATTCATGCGCATCGGATTTTCCACCAGACAAAACGCTCGTCCGAGGCCCAAGCTATTTTTTTGGCAATGATCGACAAAGGATCCGCTGGAACGATGGCTGCGATGCTTGGCACACCTTATGCCGATTGATAATTTTAAGAGGACTACTTACAGAACCGTAGTCCCCTTAAAATAAGTATTTCAAAAAATTAACAATGCCTAACAAGTAAATTAGGATGCATAAATATCAGAAATCAACGAAATGCTATTTGGTTGCCAATTTAAATTTTTTCGTGTCCATGCAGATGATGCGCTTAGATCTTTATCAGCAAACATCGAAAACCAACCAAAATATTCATTCATCTGGGCTTTAGGAATTGAACGAACCGGTATGTTCAACTTTTCTGAAACGGCTTTAGCTATATCTTTCGCAAGAATTTTTTCTTCTCCCACAGCATGATATCTCATACCTTTAGTGCCATGTTTTAAAACAAGCCTGTAGAGTTCAGCAACATCAGTCACATGACAGGCTGACCAGCTATTTAGTTCATTTTCTACAAATGCAGCCAAACCTTGGGTTGCAGCAATCTGGATATAGGTCGAGATCAATCCATGATGTTGAGTATCATGGACTTGTGGCAATCGAACGACACGAACGTCGATGCCTTTTTCTAATAAAGAATTTCCAGCTATTTCAGATGCGATTCTGGGGTTCGGATGATTTGGATTAAAAGTAAATTCATTAGCCAAATCGCCATTTCCAGGATCTCCAATTCCAACACCAGATGTAATAATCAAGGTCTTAGATGTACCCTCAATAGCTTTGCCTAATGTGAGAATGACATTTCTATCTTTTTCACAGTTTTCGACAAAACGAGTGAAATCATGATCAAACGCTGTGTGGATGATTGCATCGGCTCGTTGCGCTGCATAAATTAAAGTTTCTGGATCATCAATAGTGCCTAGATAAGGTTCAACCCCGATCTTTAATAAAGTATCCGTACTTTTATTACTTCGGGATAACCCAATAACCTGATGACCATCCTTTTGTAACAGAGGGATGATATGTGAACCAATGAAACCTGTTGCACCGGTGACAAATATCTTCATTGCAGTCTCCTTTTGTGACGACTCGGTGATCATAAACTCAACCTATCAGGGTAAAAGTAGTGATATTATCCTATTATAAATACTAATAGGCTGATTCAAGATGAATGAACCAAATAAGTCTCTCGGTGAGTTTTTAAAAGAAAAACGCTCTAAACTAGATCCTGCCGTGTTTGGTTTTCAGAAAAGAAGACGAAGAACACCAGGTTTGAGACGAGAAGAAGTTGCTCAGCTTTCGAATATCAGTCCAACTTGGTATACATGGCTAGAGCAATCCAGAGGGGGGTCTCCATCCAAAGAAGTGCTGAATCGGGTCGCAAATGCTTTATTGCTGACTGAACATGAAAAAGAATATTTGTTCATTCTAGCTTTTGGTCATCCACCAGAAACGACTCTGACTGTTTCAAATGAAATCACACCGAGACTTCAGCGAGTGCTTGATCAATTTGGTCAGTGCCCTGCAATTATAAAAACAGTAATGTGGGACGTTGTTGCATGGAATGATGCGGCATTAAAAATATTAAATGATTATGCATCTATGGAACCTAAAGAGCGCAACACACTACGTTATATGTTTACAAACCCGCAGGCTAAAAAGGTTCAGAAAGACTGGGCTAGTGTAGCTCAGTTTATAGTGAGCACATTTCGAGCGGACGTAACACGTATTGGCATTTCTTCTGAAATTGAAGAGTTTATAGATGAGTTATCGATACAAAGTGAGGATTTTTCAAGACTATGGCAAAGTCATGAAGTGACAGGATATGGCGGAGGAATTAAAACATTAATTCATCCTGAGATTGGTCAACTAGAACTTGAATTTTCGACATTTGTCATCGAAGGAAGAGCAGATCTCAATATGCTTATATTTAATCCGGTTGATGATAAAACCAAAAAAATTATTGCAGAATACATTCATGCTGCCTAGACCATTGAGATAACTCATCGATGGACATAAATGATTCAGCCTGTCATGTCAGAAACAGAAATGAAGAAATATGCGTTATTGAATTTCATTAGAATTTCAGCCCATAAATATTATGTCAGCTTTTGGTTTATTCATGTCATTTTATGGTGCTTAATTATTCTGTAACCAATTGAATTATAAAAATAAACCATGTCAACTCATGGTTCAAACGTCAATATTCTAGCGAAAAGACCACTGAAAAATCAGTGGTCTTTTTGTTTATATCGCATTTGAATGAACTAGTGTCACATTTATGTCCAGCTACCGGCTTCGAAACTGCAATGGTAGCTTTTACACCAGAGTTCCTGTCCCGCTAAAGTGCGAAGAACTAGTACTATCTTCCGCCGCCTCGCAGCAGATATCAACTCCACGCAGTCAGTTCAGAAAGTGCTCAGACAACCTGTCGCCAAACAGCATGATAGCGAGTCCGGTCAGCATGACCAGCATTCCGCCCAGCTTCAGCACAGAAACCGGTCGTTGTATGGCACCCAACAGACCAAAATGGTCAATAGCCTGCGAGGAAAGCAGTTGACCGGCAATAGCCAGCCCGAGCAAGGCAGAAAAACCAATTTTTGGTGCGAGCACGACATAGCTGAATAATGCACATGCACCTATCAAACCGCCAGCAAGGCTCCACAATGGTTGCGAAGGAATGGCAGCAAGCGAGGTGATTAACCCGCCTCGCAGCAGCGAGTAAACTCCGAGACTGAGCGCCCCAGCAGTGAAAGAAAACAGCGCAGCGGTAACCGGATCACCACCCAGTCCTCTCGCCAATTGACTGTTCAGAGTTGTCTGCAGTGTTATTCCCAGACCTGCAGCAAAGGCGATTAAGTAATAAATCGTGCTCATGCGTTTCATTCCTGTCAGTGCGCCTGCTACAGTGGCAGAAATGCGTCAGCAAAAATATCAGCTTCATACCCAGAGGCAGTAAACAGATGCTCACGTGATTCATCAATCGCCGCACGAAGACGTTCACTGTCCACACCCAAAACTTTACCGTTTTGCTTAACGATGCGTCCGCCGATCATGACGGTATCAATGTTGCTGCGTTCTGTCGCATGTACCACTGTGCCAAAGGCATTACCGGACGGATAGAGATTGATGTCATTGGCATTAATCAAGAGCAGGTCAGCCTGTTTGCCCGGCGTCAGGCTGCCAATTTTGTCCTGCAATCCGGCGCAAGCTGCGCCATCGACCGTCGCCGATTTAAGAAGTTGGGCTGCCGGAAGTATTGTCAGCGCATGTGCGGAATCACAACAGTGCTGTTGGTGCATGCCCATTACCCGCTGCAGGTAAAATGCCACGCGCATTTCCATAAACATGTCAGTGCTGTAGGACGTTTCGTTATCAACGCTCAGGCCGGGACAAATGCCATGACGCTTCGCAGCCTGAATGGCAAACATACCGTCTTCGATGCCATAGTGCGCATCAGAGCGCGGGCAGACGTTCACCCGGACACCGGCTTCCCGCAAGATCTTCCATCCTTCATCAGGCAGCGACGTGCAGTGATTGAAAATATTATCCGAGCCGAGCAGACCGCGTTGATGCAGCGATTCAAGTTCAGATGCCATCAGAGAACCAAAGAATTCAGTGACGATTGGCAGGCCTAATCTGCGGGCTTCGGTCCATAAATCTGGCTCCAGCTGAGCCATCACCGCAAGAGAAACTAGGCTGTCAGGGTTGTTCTTGAAATACTTTTCCTGCAGGCGTTGCCAATTACCGGGCCAGTGCGCTTTATCCCATTCGCCTGATACTGGTGCCCCTGATGCATGTATGGCGCGAATACCCGCATCAAGTAGGGCTTCAACAGCTGCGTCGGAATGTGCAGCGGTGCGGCTGTTATGGGAATTATCAATGACGGTGGTGATACCTGCGTCAATAGCTCCTAGAGCAGTCAGCAGGTTACCGATATACATATCTGCAGGGCGATAATATTTGGCAAACGAGAAGTGCGTGGCGTTACTGTAGTCTTCCAGACAGGTGGCATTAGGGTTGATGCGGCGCAGTTGGCCCTCCCATGAGTGACGATGAGAATCGACCATTCCTGGCATAGCAATCATGTTCGTTGCATCAATGACTTGGGCACCCTGTGCGTCCAGATTTTGACCCACGGCGGCAATAGTTGATCCAGTGATAAGAATATCACCGCGTTCAATATTGCCTACACTCTCATCCATGCTCAGTATCGTTGCGCCACGGATCAAAGTTACAGGGACATTTTCGGTCTGATTATTCACAATATTTCTTACATAATCGGTCATTTCAACACCTTTTTCTTAATCAACAGCGAGAAAAGTACGCCACCCTATTAATCAGAAAAAGACGTTTAAAATGTTTTTATTATTTAAAATAACCGAATAATCATACTAACTGTCGACTGATGTATCAGTATCAGCATTAGCGAGAAGGAATAGGGAGCGAATTAAAGCTATGCAATTTTTTACGCGGACTACTGAAGTCGAAGCCAGTTGGGGTTACGCCTGTGCTTGCGCGCGGTTTTGATGAAGATTCGCACCTCTATCAAAACGGGTAACCCCACCTCTTGGCAAGGCCTACTGGCAGATCAAGTCTGCACTTCTCCATCTCATCTTAACTTAGCGCCTTCACTAAATGCCTTACCTGCCGTTTCTCCGAGCTGGATATAACTCTGATGTATCGTTTCGTGGCAGATCAGTTTCATTTTCTGGATATCCGGATAACCATCCTTCCCAACATATTTATCATCAACCAAAATACCGACGATATCAGCGATGAGGTGGTAACAGTCGCGAGTTGTGGCATCATCGCGGATCTCTTTGACACGACATTCCAGCGTCAATGGAAACTCCTTGAAGAGAGGTGCATTGACATCCGGAGCCTTATCTACTGTCCAGCCTGTTTTGGCTATTTTATTCGGCTCTCGCAGTCCACTGACCATACCGACATAGTCAGCGCCAACCATAGTATCCATATTGGCTAATGCCAGAGTGAATTCACCGTATTCCTGCAAATTCAGATTGGTCTGTCGCTTTTTTCCCAAAAAAAGAGAGATTTCTGTGTAGTCCCAAGTACCGCCACAATCACCATGCATGGCGTTGGGTTTGCCATCCTTGTCGTATGTACCAATAATCATTACCGGCTTCGGGAAGAGCCATCCCGCTGGTCCAAATTTCTTCATATTCCTACCTTTTTCAGTGCTTCTTTCATAATCAACAAGAAAAAGTACGCCACTGTATTGTGGTAAAAAAGATGTTTAAATCGTTTTCATTATTCACAATAAGAGAATAATAATATTAACGACCTACAGATTTATCGGCATTAGAGAGAAGGAATATGGATCGAATTCAGGCTATGCAGATCTTTACGCGGGTTGCTGAAGCCGGTAGTTTCGTGCGCGCGGCGGAAACGCTTTCGCTGCCAGCATCAACTGTAACCAGCACCATTAAGAGCCTAGAGAAATATCTGCAGGTGCGCCTATTCAACAGGACAACGAGACGGGTGAGCCTCACCCCTGAGGGTGTGCAGTATCTCGCGCAATGCCGCGAAATACTCTCGTTAATCGAGCATTCTGAATCCAGCCTGATGGATTCTGCAAAACGACCCCAGGGACGTTTGCGGGTTGATATGCCCAGTGGGATCGCCCATTTCATCGTCATGCCAAATCTGAAAGACTTTTACCGGCTTTATCCAGATATCTACCTGATGATAGGTGTGAGCGATCGGCAGGTCGATCTCGTTCAGGAGGGCGTGGATTGCGTGATCAGAACAGGAGAACTTAATGACTCCACTCTTGTTGCACGTCCGCTGGGTCGGTTTCGCTGGGTAACCTGTGCATCTCCGGAATATCTCAGGGAAAACGGTATTCCGCAGTCGCCTGAAGAATTGTCTCAGCATCAGGCGGTTCATTATTTTTCAGGCCAAACCAGACGTGCGAACGAAATGCGCTTCCTCCACGGCACCAAGACACTGTCGGTACCTGTCAACGGCAAAGCAGCTGTGAATGAAACAGGGCTCTACATCAAGATGTGTATTGACGGTTTCGGGCTGGCACAGCTTGCTGAAGGGATTGTGTCAGAGCATTTGCAGGAAGGACGGTTAATCGAGGTTCTGGCAGACTGGCAGCCCCCGTCAGTACCGGTCACTTTGCTTTATCCGCATCAGCGTTTTCTTTCTCCCGCCGTTCGTGCATTTGCTGACTGGGTAGCCGAGCTTATCCAAACCGTCAATCTAGCAAAATAAATGCAACCAGCAACTGGATACTTTCAGCGCTGGTGCTGCTTTCAGGTAAGTATTTCACCTGACAGACCAGAGACTAAATGACAACTGAGTGCAATGAGAGGGAAGTCATAAATAGGCCTAGAGAGCGCCGACAAGGTTCATTTGATCGATCTCCTGACGCAGTGTATTAGATGGCGCTTTGAGAGGAAGCGAAGAGCAAGCGTCGGGATGTGTATCGACGCCACTGAGCATAGGACAAGAACTGAACAGTTCGGAAACCCAGTCAACAAAAGCACGCACTTTAGGGGAAAGATGCCGGTTTTGCAGATATGCAACCGAGATTGGGATCGGCGAAGGGGATAACTGCGGCAACACTTCAATAAGCTGCCCAGATTCCAGGTATTTATGTGCCATAAAACGTGCCACCTGAGTCAATCCGAATCCCTGCAACGCACATTCCACGTAAGCCTCGCCATCATTTACGGAAACCTCGCTCTTCATTTTTACAGGAATTGATTGACCGTCGACCAAGAAATCCCAGTCGATGATTCGGCCTGTGCGGCTGGAGAAATAATTCACTGCGACATGATGTGACAAATCTTCAATGCAGGTGGGAACTCCATGACGTTCCAGATATTTAGGGGAAGCACAGGTAATCACCTTGAAACTGGCGATACGTCTTGCCACCAGAGTCGAGTCAGCCAGCACACCGCCTCGAATCACGCAGTCAACCGCTTCGCGGACCAGGTCAACGTGACGGTCACTCATGCCAATCGCAAGTTCAACTTCTGGATAGCGTTCGTGAAAATCATATAGCTTGGGAATCAATATCTGACGCCCAATCGTTGAGGGCACATCAATGCGGAGACGACCTCGCGGACCTTTGGCTGCATCGCGGAAGGAGGCTTCCGCCTCCTCAACCTCACCAAGGATATGTATGCAATGCTCGTAGTATGAAGCTCCATCCGGCGTCAGGCTGATGCGGCGGGTGGTTCGGTTGAGCAAACGCACCTGCAAAGTGGCCTCAAGCTGCTGGATGATGATGGTCACCGTCGTTCTGGGCATGCCTAAACTGTCTGCGGCCCGCGAAAAACTGCTGGCATCTACGACCCGCACGAACACCCGCATTGCTTGAAAACGATCCATTGCCATATCGGTACTGTAATCCTGATTGTTAGCCATATCGGAATAGTATTGTCGGAATTAAAGGATTTATCTAGCTAAAAAAAACATTGAAAATAATTTCATGCCGTAACGTTTTGATTATCTACCCCAAATTGTCGGTTATTCGCACACGAAACACGCCACGTTCAGGTCATGTTCCAGCTCGCGAATAAATTGTTCATTTATTGCTCCGACGTCTGTAGCAGATGTCATCAGGCAGCCGAATGACATCTAGTACCTCATGTACGCCTTCCCCCAATTCAGCACTCACAGAGGAAATCATCATGCTGAGAAATCATAAACATCGCCTCATTGCTGCCTCCGTGGCCGGGCTATTCTGTGTAGCCGGAGCGTTTACCGTACAACATTATGCAGCAGCCAAGAGTCAGGCTCCATCCTCCGCGCCTGCTGCTGTCACAGTGGATGTCGCGGAGGTACGTCAGCGGAACATCACTGAATGGAAGCAGTATTCCGGCCATCTTGAAGCGGTAGAACATGTCGATGTACGCCCCCAGATCTCCGGCGTGTTAACGGCTGTGCATTTCAAAGATGGTAGCTTTGTGCACAAGGGAGAACGACTGTTCACCATCGATCCTCGCCCGTTTGAGGCGGAAGTCGCCCGAGCGCAAGCCCAGCTTACAGGTGCAGAAGCCCGCGCAACCTATACAGCCAGCGACCTTGCTCGTGATCAGCGCTTGCTCGCTAACAATGCGATTGCCCGCCGTGATTTCGATGAGAAGCAAAATGCAGCTCGCGAAGCTCGCGCCAATTTGCAGGCAGCCCAGGCTGCGCTCAAAACGGCACAACTTAACCTCGAATACACTCGTATTACTGCCCCCATTGCCGGTCGTGTCTCACGCGCCGAAATGACGGTCGGCAACCTTGTTGCACCGACCAACTCTGAAGCGCTGACCTCACTGGTTTCCGTTGATCGTATCTATGCCGCATTCGATGTGGATGAGGCAAGTTATCTGCAGGTCATCAATGCCGCACAAGGCAAAGATCTGCCTATTCATCTTGGGCTGGCCGACAGTCAGGACTATCCGCTGACCGGCAAACTCAGTTCAATCGACAACCATCTCGACAGCACCTCCGGCACGATCAAACTACGCGCCATTCTCGACAACCGTGATGGCAAACTTGTTCCGGGCCTTTACGTACGCGTGAAACTGGGAAGTCCAAACCAGCGTAAAGCCATCTTAATTGATGAAAAAGCGATTGGCATCGATCAAGCCAAACGCTTTGTCTTGGTGGTAGACCCCCAAGGCCAAACCTCTTATCGAGAGGTGAGTTTGGGGAGTGTGCAAGATGGGCTGCGTGTAGTAGAAAACGGCTTGGCTGATGGTGAACGCATCGTGGTTAACGGCCTGCAACGTGTACGCCCTGGCGATGCGGTGACCCCACATCCAGTGCAAATGGGCGCCGCAGAGCCCACTGCCAAAAAAATCTGAGGATATACCCGATGAATATTTCTAAATTCTTTATCGACCGCCCGATTTTTGCTGGCGTACTATCCATACTGATTCTGCTGGGTGGTGTACTGGCATTATTCCAATTACCAATTTCCGAGTACCCAGAAGTGGTGCCTCCCTCCGTCGTGGTGCGAGCTCAGTATCCGGGGGCTAACCCTAAGGTCATCGCTGAAACCGTCGCATCCCCACTGGAAGAATCCATCAATGGCGTTGAGAACATGCTCTATATGCAGTCTCAAGCAAATAGTGATGGTAACCTCGCGATCACCGTCACCTTCAAACTCGGTGTTGACCCCGACAAAGCTCAGCAATTGGTACAAAACCGCGTTGCGCAAGCCCTGCCTCGTCTTCCCGAGGATGTACAACGACTGGGTGTGACAACGCTGAAAAGCTCACCCTCACTGACCATGGTGGTACATCTATTCTCGCCAGATAATCGCTATGACATGACTTATCTGCGCAACTATGCGGTACTGAACGTCAAAGATCGTCTCGCCCGTATCAACGGCGTCGGTGAAGTCGGGTTGTTCGGGTCCGGAAACTATTCCATGCGCGTATGGCTGGATCCTCAGAAGGTCGCCCAGCGAGATCTAACCGCTTCCGATGTCGTTCGTGCCATCCGTGAACAAAACGTACAGGTAGCCGCCGGTGTCATTGGCGCTTCTCCAGCCGGACCAGATGTACCGCTACAACTCAACATCAACGCTCAGGGGCGCCTACAGAGCGAGGGCGAGTTTGCCAATATTATTCTGCGCACCTCCCCCGATGGTGCAGTGACACGCCTTGGCGATGTCGCCCACATCCAGCTCGATGCATCAGAATACGGTCTGCGGTCTCTGCTCGATAATAAACCTGCGGTAGCGATTCCGATCTTCCAAGCACCCGGCTCGAATGCGTTAGATGTCTCGACTCAAGTGCGTGCTGCAATGGCCGACATGGCCAAGGATTTCCCCTCATCCATTCGATACAACATTGTGTATGATCCCACGCAGTTCGTGCGTGCCAGCATCACGGCGGTGATCCACACACTGCTCGAAGCCATCGCACTGGTGGTGCTGGTCGTGATTCTGTTCCTGCAGACTTGGCGCGCTTCCATCATTCCACTACTGGCAGTACCAGTCTCAATTGTTGGAACCTTCGCGCTGATGCTGGGGTTTGGCTATTCGATCAATGCGCTCTCGCTGTTCGGCATGGTGCTAGCCATCGGAATCGTGGTCGATGATGCCATCGTGGTGGTAGAAAATGTCGAACGAAACATCGAGGCTGGCTTGTCTCCACGTGACGCGACCTATCGCGCCATGCGTGAAGTCTCCGGCCCGATCATCGCCATTGCGTTGACCTTAGTGGCGGTATTCGTGCCGCTGGCTTTCATGACTGGGCTTACCGGCCAGTTCTACAAGCAGTTTGCGATGACCATTGCCATCTCCACGGTGATCTCCGCATTCAACTCGCTCACGCTCTCACCAGCACTCTCCGCCCTGCTGCTTAAAGGGCATGGTGAAGCACCAGACTGGCTTACACGCCAGATGAACCGCTATTTAGGCCGTTTCTTTGCTGCGTTCAACCGAGTCTTCGCACGGTCTTCAGAGCGCTATGGTCGAAGCGTTGGTGGGGTCGTGACTTACAAAGCCTCGGCCATGACTGTGTATGCCATCCTACTGGCGGCAACCGTGGGCATTTCCTACCTTGTACCTGGAGGGTTCGTACCGGCGCAAGACAAGCAATATTTGATCGGCTTTACACAATTACCCAACGGAGCCTCATTAGACCGAACAGAGGCCGTCATTCGCAGGATGAGCGACATCGCTCTGAAGCAGCCCGGAGTGGAAAGCGCTATCGCCTTCCCTGGTCTTTCTATCAACGGCTTTACCAACAGCTCCTCAGCAGGCATCGTTTTCGTAACACTGAAACCGTTTGAGGAGCGCCAGCGCGCGGAGCTCTCTGCGGGTGCCATAGCTGGGGCTCTCAATCAGAAATTCGGTGCTGTACAGGAAGCCTTCATTGCCATTTTCCCACCACCGCCAGTGATGGGGCTGGGCACGGTCGGTGGCTTCAAACTTCAGCTAGAAGACCAAGCTTCGGTAGGCTATGCCGAGCTCAACAACGCCGCCAACGCTTTCATGGCGGCAGCAGCCAAGGCACCAGAACTGGGCCCGATGTTTTCCAGCTACCAGATCAATGTGCCGCAGCTGGATGTAGATCTGGATCGCGTCAAAGCCAAGCAACAAGGTGTCTCTGTTACCGATGTGTTTGACACTATGCAGATCTATCTGGGGTCACTCTATGTGAACGACTTCAATCGCTTTGGTCGTACTTATCAGGTTCGGGCACAAGCAGATGCGCCATTCCGGGCCCATCCAGAAGACATTCTTCAGCTCAAGACACGTAACAACCAAGGTGAAATGGTGCCATTGTCTTCACTTGTCAGCGTGCATCAAAGCTTTGGCCCAGAAATGGTGGTCCGTTACAACGGCTACACCGCAGCGGACATCAATGGTGGACCCGCGCCAGGTTACTCGTCAGCTCAAGCCGAAGCTGTTGTCGAGCGTATTGCACGAGAAACCCTACCACGTGGGGTCCGCTTTGAATGGACTGATCTCACCTACCAAAAAATTCTCGCAGGCAACGCAGGGATCTGGGTGTTTCCTATCAGCCTGCTGCTGGTTTTCCTAGTACTTGCCGCCCAATATGAAAGCCTCACTTTGCCGTTGGCTGTGATTCTCATTGTACCGATGAGCATATTAGCCGCACTCGCTGGGGTTTACTTCACGGGTGGCGACAACAATATCTTCACCCAGATCGGCCTGATCGTGCTCGTTGGGCTTGCCTGTAAGAATGCCATTCTAATTGTGGAATTCGCTCGTGAACTCGAAATGCACGGCGCAACACCCTTACAAGCAGCGATTGATGCTAGTCGTCTTCGTCTGCGTCCGATTTTGATGACCTCGCTCGCCTTCATCATGGGTGTGATCCCGCTGGTCACCTCCACTGGCGCCGGTGCAGAGATGCGTCACGCCATGGGTGTCGCCGTCTTCTTTGGCATGATCGGGGTGACACTCTTTGGATTACTCCTGACACCTGTCTTCTATGTGGTGCTGCGCAAGCTCGACAAGCGCCACAAACTTCACGCTGCTGCGCCACACGAAGCGCCGCTGGCACCACCCCACCTCGATAACTGATTGCAGGAAAACACTATGATCCATTTATCATCAACCCCTGCACGAAGTGTTCTGCAGCATAGCCTGCCACTATTCATGGCGCTCTTGTCTGCAACAGGATGCTCTCTGGCTCCACACTATGAGCGCCCCGCAGTAGCTACTCCACCCGCTTTCAAGGAACTGCCTGCTGATCCACAATGGAAGACCGCCGCCCCTACCGAATCCCAAGCTCGTGGCGAATGGTGGACGGTCTTTGGTGACGCACAACTGAATCAGCTGGAAGCTGAGGCTGCAGCCGCCAATCAAGATCTACAGGCTGGGATGGCTCGTCTGCTGCAAGCCCGTGCGCAGGTACAAAATGCGCGTGCTGAATATTTCCCGCAACTCGGTGTTGGTACAGGAGTGACTCGCCAACGCCCCTCACCTGCCTCTCTGGGGCTTGCTCCGGATGCTCACACCGAGGTATCCACGCTTTGGCGTGCACAAGGAACGGTGGCCTACGAGCCAGATCTTTTCGGTCGGATCAGCTCAAACGTAGATGCAGCCACCGCTACACGTGAACAAAGTGAAGCGCTCTTCCTTTCACTCAAACTTACGATTCAGGCTGATGTTGCGCAGAATTATTTCTCACTGCGCGAACTCGACGCGATGAGCTCGGTGTATGCAGACACCCTGCGTCTGCGAGAAGAAACCACTCGACTTATCCAGCACCGCTTCAATGAAGGAGACATCAGCGAGCTGGAACTGACGCAGGCACAAACCGAACTGGCGCAGGCCCGCAACGAGTCACTGGGAGTGGCACGCCAGCGTGCAGTCGCCGAGCACAGTCTCGCGATTCTGCTGGGAAAGACACCTGCAGAGTTCAATCTTCCTCCCAGCCCTTTGCAGCCGATAAATCTGCAAATTCCAGTTGGCCTGCCTTCTACTTTGCTGGAACGTCGGCCAGATATTGCGGCCGCCGAACGCTCCATGGCTGCGGCCAATGCTCGTATTGGTGCCGCGCGCGCAGCGTACTTTCCGCGTCTTAATCTGACGGGAGGCTTTGGCTTCGAATCAGCTGATTTGTCAGATCTCTTCAAATGGAGCAGTCGCACCTTCGTTGCTGGCCCGCTTGGCAGCACTGCACTCTCCTTACCATTATTCGATGGCGGAGCACGGCGTGCTGGCGTTGATTTGGCCAAAGGCGCGTATGCCGAGCAAGTGTCTAATTATCGGCAGACAGCATTGCAGGCCTTCCGAGAAGTAGAAGACGATCTAGCCCAATTGCGTCTACTACACAGTCAGATACAAACGCAGAGTGATGCCTTAGCGTCGGCACAACGTAGCGCAGCACTATCAAAACAGCAGTATCGTGAAGGATCTGTTGGCTATCTCAATGTGATGGATGCGGATCGCAGCGTTCTGCTACAGCAACGCAGCAATATTCAGTTGGAAGCAGAGCGTGCTCGCACAACAGTAGATTTGATCCGCGCTTTGGGCGGAAGCTGGAAAACTGAATGACCACAAGAGCCATAGAAATGATGTTGTTCATTACTTAACCGATATTTCAATAAACGACAGAAGTTGATTATTCTTCTATAGAACATCTGAAATGGTGCCACACCTAAAACTAAGTGCTGTTTAGTTTTGGTTGGCACCATGCAATTGCTGGTACAACCTGACGATCATGCAATGAGTCGTTAAAAAGCTTTCTATTGCACCTTCCTCTGGAAATGAGAATGTTAAGACGTCTCCGTTAGATAAATGGACCGCTTTTGCTTCGGCATCAAGTTGTTCAGCCAACTGATAACTATCCAGCTCCGCCGCCATATCCAGATAGTGACAACCTGTACGGAGTGAAGCGTGCATCAGTGCTTTTGCTGTTCTGTGATAGGGCCCAGCACAGTTCAGAATAACGCTGACGCCTGCTAGTGCCTGATCAATTACTTTTTCATCGTCCAGAGAAAACACTTTTGAGCTGATCCCCAGTTCTGTTGCCACTCTGGTTATTTTTGACGGGTCACGTCCTGCAGCTATCACATTCAGTCCTGCAGCTTTTGCATATCCGGCAGCCATACGGCCGGTATAACCGCTGGCGCCGTAAATCAATAATGAATTCATTCTTTGTGCTGCCAGTTTTTATACACAAACTCCAGACTGTACCCGTCTGGGTCAAGCAGGTTCGCTGCATAATAGTTTGGGTCGTAGTGTAAACGTGAGCCCGGCGCACCACCTGCAGCATGATGAATCGTAGCGCCATGAACTATTGCTGCATCATAGGCAGCATGAACTTCCGCTTTGTTGTGAGCAATAAAACCCAGATGAACAGCTTCAGCATGGGGTACGCCTTGTTTGAGCCAGAAAAACATCCGGCCGTTTGCGCCAAAACCTTTCAGATCAGGATGACCAGCTGGCCCATCTTTGCCGTCATAATTGTGACGAGCAAGGATCCCAAGATGTGGCAGCACCGCTTCATAAAAAGCCACCGAGCGTTCAATATCGCTTACCGTTAGAAATACATGGTCCAGCATAAACACCTCTTAACATTCACAGAAACTAAACAGAGCGGCTTTAAATCAAGTAACCGCCAGACACTTCAATGTTTTGCGCATTCACCCAACGGTTGTCATCACCTAATAAACTGGCAATCACACTGCCAACCTCTTCGGGTTCACCAACCCGGCTAAGTGCGGTCATGGACGAGAGCAGAGCTTCAAACTCATCATTCAGACCACCACCTAATTCAGTACGGATAGGACCAGGAGAAATGGAATTTGCCCGGATCTGTCGCGTTCCTAACTCTTTCGCCATATAGCGGGTCAGTACCTCAAGCCCGCCTTTAAAAGCGGCATAAGGCGCCACTCCAGCAAAAGCACAACGTGTGGTTGCACTGGTCAGGTTGACTATATGGCCACCATCAGCCATCAGAGGTAACAACGTTTGGGTAAGAAAAAATGGTCCTTTCAGATGAACATTAAAAAGGCCATCGAATTCAGCTTCGGTGACCGTTTCAATCGGGTTAAACAGACCATAACCCGCGTTATTAACCAGATAATCAAAACTTACTCTTTGCCACTGCCGTTTTAATGCTGATAGTGCAGTATCTTTGAACGCCTCAAACGATGAACTATCCGCAACATTAAGTTTCAATGCGACTGCCTTGCCACCTTGTTGCTCAATCATTTGAACAACTTGCTCTGCAGCCTGCGGGCTGTTGTGGTAAGTAACAATAACGCCCATACCGCGTTTTGCGCAGGCGATTGCCGTTGCGGCACCGATACCGTGACTACTGCCTGTGATGATCACTATTTTCATGCAGCGCTCCTGTTGTTTAGTTGAAATCATCATGGCCTGTAAACAAAAATCCTGCGATCACAATACTCTCCAAAACTTGCCTGTTTCTGCTTTTGGCTTGCATCACCACTTTGGGTGTGACAAAGTCAAAGCCTATGAACATGATCCTAAACGAACTGCGGCAGCTGGCTGCCAGAGCAGAAAACCGAAGAACAGAAACCGGTATTCCCCGCGTTGCCATGGTGCAGGGCCGAATACCTGAGCATCTGTTGGCGGCAGTGTATGAGCCAATGCTGAACCTTATTCTGACTGGTAGTAAAACCATGTCGGTGGGGGAACAGACCTATCATTATGATCCTGCGACTTATTTTGTCATGTCAGTCGACTTACCTGCTGTTGGGCAAGTCTATCCCTCTGCAGAAGGTAAACCTTATCTTGCTGTCAGCCTGACGCTTGAACCCAAAGTGATCGCAACGTTGATTGCGGATTTGCCTAAACCTGCTGGAGGGGCTCTTTACAGCTCAGGCTTTTCTGTCGCGCCTGTTACCCATGAGTTATTAGATGCCTGGCGTAGAATGTTAGGTTTAATGGATAAGCCAGATGAAATCGCTGCGTTGTCACCCGTGTATGAGCGAGAAATCTTATTCAGAGTATTACAAGGCCCGCTTGGGTGGATGCTGCGTGATATAGCCACACCAGATGCGGCACTTGCTCGTGTTGGTGTAGCGGTTAACTGGTTGCGTACGAACTTTCAAAAATCGGTTCGGATTGAAGAGTTGGCAGAAATGGCAGCCCTTAGTGTCTCTGCCTTTCACCGGCATTTTAAAGCCGTCACAGCCCTGAGTCCGTTGCAGTTTCAAAAACGCATACGGCTGCTGAATGCCCGCTACTCCTTGTTAGCTGGTGAGGGAAACATTACGTCCGTCGCCTTTGGGGTCGGTTACGAAAGCCCAGCTCAATTCAGCCGCGAATATGCCAGCTTTTTTGGCGCCCCACCCTCTAAAGATATCGCAAAGCTCAAACTCAGATAGATCCTCTCTATTTCTGCGCGAACGTATAAGCTGACTGCTTGATGTATTAAATTTTGGAGTGATGCATTGATGCCACATTCAAATACCCACAACATCCCATATTACAAAAGTTTGCTTAATATTCGATGCCGAATTTAAATTTATGCTAGGTGGCTAACGCGGAAAGGGGCATAAAAGATTCAGCGAGCCATGACCGAATTGCAGGTGTAGACATAGATGTTACAAAATTACGTTATTGAATTTCACTGAAAATTTATAGCAAAAATGTTATGCCATCTTATGGTCTATTTATGCCATTTTATGATTTATAAGTAAAATATAGCTTATTGATTTATAACAATCGTTTATGTCAACTTTTGGTTGAAACGTCAATTTTTTAGTGAAAAGACCACTGAGAAATCAGTGGTCTTTTTGTATATGGCGCTTTTGCGTTAGTTGAACGCCAAATCTCATTCCACACCAATTTCTGACCTCTGTTTTTTGATATTTATTGATCTAAATTATCCAGAGAATTGACCCGTATCAACGCTAAGACATGGGGATTCTTTAGTCTGCTATAAACGTTCTTATTTATTGGGAAAGGAATGCAATGACGTTAATAAGAACTAGCCATACACATCCTCTGAAAATTGCAGAAGTGCGAGCCAATGAAAGTTTTGGATTTATCGGGATCACCTTTTGCCCAGGTAAATATGATCGATATGCAGTAACCGGTATCTGGGAAAGAGATCTCCAAGCAGATTTAGATATTATTGAGGCATGGAATGCCAGCATTGTTTTAACTCTAATGGAGTCTGATGAACTGCGTACATTAAAAGTCACTGAATTAGGACAAGAAGTGACAAAACGTGGCATGCATTGGATCCATCTCCCTATCAAAGACTTTTCTGTGCCAGATCAGCAATTTGAAGCTCGTTGGCAGGAAGAAGGGAAAATTATTCGAAATCGGTTACGAGCCAAAGAAAATATACTGGTGCACTGTAAAGGTGGTTTAGGCCGGGCGGGTATGATCGCGAGTCGTCTTTTAGTGGAATTAGGCATGGAACCTGTAGAAGCTATTCGCTTGGTGAGACATCACCGACATGGTGCTATTGAAACGCCGGGACAACTTTCTGCGGTGCGCGCAACGAAGGCGATCATGGATGAATAACCCGATTTTGCAGCCGATAGATACGTCAATCATGAGACTGGTCGGCGGCCAACTTGGTAGTAATTTTGCTGGTATTTTCGAAGACGATAATGAACAACGTTATTATGTGAAAGAGTTGGAATCGCCCATGCTTGCTAAGAATGAATGGATTGCGGCAAAGCTTTATCAACTCGCTGGTGCGCCAACCCTTACCTATATCCCTACTGTTGAACAGAACCAAGTCGCGACTCTCTGGGAAAAATTAGATAAGCAAAATCTTGCTCAATTTTCTGAAAATGAGCGCCGACAAGCTCAGCAATGGTTTGCAGTTCATGCGTGGACCGCCAATTGGGATGCGCTTGGATTGCACGGAGATAATCAGGGGGTCTTGAATGAGAAAGTTCTCACCATCGATATTGGTGGTGCTTTGCTATTTAGAGCCTGTGGTGATCCCAAAGGCAAAGCATTTAGTGATGACGTCAATGAAATTGATACCTTAAGAACCCAGCAAGATAATCGTCATGCATATGAACTGTTTGGTTCAATGAGTGAATTACAGTTAATTGATGCTTTAGCCCGTGTTAGCAGGATCGCTGACGAAGCCATCAGAAACACAATTCTACTAAATGATGGTAGCGAAAAGCTGGCTATTAAGATGGTGAATCGCAAGCATTTTATTACAGATAAATTAGCGCAAATACAGCATCCGCGCTGACATCTATTAGCCACTCTTGTTAACAGACCGAGCGGTCATTGCTTCAATTCAGAAAATAACAAGAAAGATTGGTCTAAGGGAAACATATATCTGTATTCATCTTTTTGCATTACGTTTTTATCACTGGCAGTACATAAGGTCTCGGTCAGGCAACCTCAGAACGACTTGCCAGCCTCGCCAATATAGCGCCTGACACCTTGGTGTGATCATTATTCAAGGTAAAGCTAATATCCAACAGATCCAAATAGTGAAAGGATCATCGTTTTTCCATTAGAAGCTTATGCCAACTTACGGTAAATCAACGATATTCTAGCTAGAAGACCACTGAGAAATCAGTGGTCTTTTTGTTTATGCGACTTGTGTTGGCACCATGCACACGCTACTTAGATAACACCTATTTTCTTGCGACAACTTGCCCAAGAACAATCCGCCCCTCCTGAAGATTTCTCCCCTGATTTTGCGCCATTGCTTGAAAATCACTACCTAAAAGCAGATGAAACCCAAGGGGCGGAAAGCCTTCTTTTCGTATTTTCTCGGCCAGAGACATAAACCACTCTCGCGCCGCCTCAGTGGTGTCTGACCATTCGGAAATGGTAAATCCGACGTCTTCAAGAAGCTTGCGTAACTCGTTCGGCTGCACGAGGAAACTCGTATCCGGCGTGCGAGCCCATGGGACGGGAAACAGGACTGTACCAGAAGGGCCGGCTAATACGTCGTAGATCGCGAGCGTTCCACTAGGTTTTAAAACCCGCCGCAGTTCCTGATACAGCTTAGTTTTATCGGGAATATTCATCGCCACGTGCTCCGTCCAGACGACATCGAACATGTTGTCATCAAACGGCAAATCGGTAGCATCCCCCTGGTGATAGTCAACCAGATCCGCGAGCCCAACTTTGCTCGATAACATGGCAGCAGCAAGGCAGTATTCGTCTGTGAGATCAATGCCAGTGACACGGCAACCAAATTCCCGAGAAAGACATCGCGAAGTCCCGCCAATACCGCAACCAACATCTAGAACATGTTTATTTGCATCAAGACCAGCGGCACGAGCCAGCTCAAGTGTCGCAGCACGACCCCGAATATGAAACTCATCAACAGGTGCCAAGTCTTCCGGTGTGAGGTGGTCTAAGTCTTTACCTACCTTTTCCAGAGCCGCTAAAATGACACCTCCCACATCTAGGCGGCTGTAATGCGTCTGGATTGCTTCGTTTACTTGATTCAGCATTGCTCCCCCTCGACGCCTATTAATTGCAGTTGCCGAACAGTGTTAGATTGAACACTAACCGTTGACCATCTTTATCATGTGGTCAATAACATGGCTGTGCTCATGCTGGGGACTGAACATGATAATTTCGGCGTCAACATCAACCTTTACATTGTGCCCAGGCGGCCAGTAGAAAAGATCATTTGCTTTAACCGTTTCTTGTGTACCTTCCGCATCAGTAGTAGTGAGTTGGCCACGGAGGACAAAGCCCCAATGAGGACACTGGCATAAATTGCCCTCCAACCCTTGGAACAAAGGGGTTGTGTCAACACCAGCGGCGAGAGTGAAATATTCGCCACTGATCTTGCCTAAACCACTTGCATCGCCGAAATCTGTTTGCTGACGGATCACAGCACCCGAGATATTCATCTTGACGTCCACATCATCTTTGGCTATTCGCATGATCGATTCTCCTTTGGGAGGGAGATGCTTTGCTAGTGCAGTTATATCAATCACCGCATCCGTTAAGTGATTGACGCTTAATATATAGGTAAAGATGTGGCACAGACCGTGCAGTTCATTGAATGGGTTAGATTATTTGTTATGAGGCATTTTAAATATTAGTTTAATTTTAGCACAAAAATGAAAACTGTTTTGCGGACTAGAATTTAGCGCTGATGACAAGATATTGTCACAACATCACAACTTAATTTACGGGGATCATATAACCAGACTTATTTACCACCACAGCATTCAGTCTAGTCGCATTAATGCTGTCTATTCATGTCAAACAAAGACAAAAGCCTCATTTGATGCCAATAAAAACCATAAATGCTAAGTCAGGAATTGAGCTTGAGCCACCAGAATTAGCCACTGCTCTGGAACTCAACGATTGTGACAATGGAAATAGAACCTTTCTTAGCTGCTAAGTTAGTCAGTCCACGCACTAAAAAACCAACGTGTTCTATCGCTAATCTTTTGAAACCAATGGCCAATGGGAGTAGGATGGAAACATCTGTCATTATTGACAGCTCGAGATCGTCTTAGCATGGTCCTGCGGTAGCGTCCTCCTTCGTTAAAGAGACCATTCAGGCAGCATGAAATACGGATAAATTCCGCCTTTGCCGCTAGTAGATTTTTCCGTAAAAAAGACTATTTTGCTGATTTTTTGTGGAATGATCCCATCTAATAAATTGTTATGCAGTTTTAATCTGTTGATGGTTTTGCGGGAAATTTGAGTTTTAAAGCGGTGTGGGCTGCAAGTTCAGTGTTTTTTACGGCTCACTATCGCCGCGTGGTGCCCGCTCATAATACGCCAAACAATATCAGTCGTGAGCCTCAGCAAATTTGGCGTGGCGATTATGAGCTTCTGCACATCAACGCCGTCGTGGGTAATTCCTTACAACCATTTTTTCTGTTTACGGTGTTAAATGCTAGCCCGAGAACCAATCGTTACTTCCGATATGAAATCGGGTTCATTTTTTCAATACTGCATAACAAGGCGTTCAACGCCGTTCGCTTTGCTCACTGGACTGCTCCGCTACGCGTCGCAGCCCGTTAACTTGAAGTTAGGTAAAAAAACGACTTATTTGTTCGCGGTGAATTAGAACCCTAAAGCGGCTGTGCAGATGGTCCAGTGGGTTTTACGGCTCACTACCAGCGAGTGGGTTGCCTCGCGCAACACATGAATTCACGTGAAGTAGCAAACTGAAAGCCTGCGCGGGTTACGTCTTCGGCAACCTTCAACGCCGTCAGTGTGTAACGCCTAAGCGGCTCATCATCGAGGCACAATGTTTTTAGCAACCACTTCACGCTCATTAAATGAGCTAATTTGAGAATTCAGCAAATTTCGCTGATTTGATATTGTCGGCGAGTAATTCCAAGCGGTTGTTTAAAGCTAGCGCAGTTGCAACATTGAAACCTGTGGCTCCACTTAGCCAATTTGGTTGTTAATAATCAACATATTTTCTTTGTTCATACCTAACAACTAATTCAAACCCGTTCGCGCTACGCTGCTCACTGGACGGCACTACGTGCCGCCGTTTAATTAAAAGTTAAGCTCTTGTCAGTTGTTGCGCAACGCGCTACACTTTCCGCATGATAAAATCATTCAAGCATAAAGGTCTCAGGCAATTCTTTGAAGATGGCAATACCGCAGGTATTCAGCCTAAGCATACAAAGAAACTGAGGATGCAGTTAGCTGCAATCGACACGGCACAAGCCATTGATGACGTTGATCTTCCCGGCTTTGACCTTCATCCTCTGAAAGGTGAAAGAGCCGGAACTTGGTCAATATCAGTTAATGGGAACTGGCGAGTTACATTTGAATTTCAGGATGGTAATGCGTACATCCTTAACTATGAGGATTACCACTAATGGCTATGTATAACCCCCCTCACCCTGGTGAGTTTATTGAATCAATTTATTTAGAACCATACGGCATCAGTTGTCGCAACCTTGCGTCTCATCTTGGTGTTGCTGCATCAACATTAAGCCGTATTCTGAAAGGTCAAAGTTCAGTCACGCCAGAAATGGCATTACGTTTGTCTAAAGTGTTAGGGCGTACACCTGAAAGCTGGCTTGCTATGCAAGATAACTATGAATTATGGCAAGCCCGCCAAACCCTGAATCTTTCAAATGTTCATCCGCTGAATCTTACCTCGCTTACAGCTTAACAAAAACTTAAAGTTGGACGGCACCCCGTGCCGCCACTTAAGTCAAAGTTATGCAGTTTTAATTTGTTGGTAGTTTTGTGGGAAATTCGAGTTTTAAAGCGGTGTTGGCTGCAAGTCCTGCGTTATCTACGGCTCATTATCGCCGCGTAGTGCACGCTCATAATACGCCAAACAATGTTAATCGTGAGCTTCAGCGAATTCGAGACGGCGATTATGAGCTTCTGCACATTAATGCCGTCGAGGGTAATTCCTTACAACCCTGTTTTCTAGTTACAATGTTGGCAGCAAGCCCGCGAAACCAGTCGTTACTTCTGAGGCGAAATTAGGTTCGTTTTTTCAATACTGCATAACAAGGCGTTCAACGCCGTTCGCGTTGCTCACTGGACTGGTCTCCGCTTCGCTACGCCCAGCCCGTTAACTTGAAGTTATGCAGTTTTAATTTGCTGAAAATTTTGCTGAAAATTCACGTTTTAAAGCGGTGTTGGCTGTAAGTCCTGTGTTATTTACAGCTCACTATCGCAGCGTGGTGCCCGCTCATAATACGCCAAACTATTTTGGTCGTGAGCTTCACCAAATTTACCGCGGCAATTATGAGCTTCTGCACATCAACGCCGTCGTGAGTAATTCCTTACAACCATTTTTTCTGTTTACGGTTTTGAACGCTAGCCCGAGAAATCAGTCGTTACTTCCGAGACGAAATTGGGTTCGTTTTTTCAATACTGCATAACAAGGCGTTCAACGCCGTTCGCTTTGCTCACTGGACTGGTCTCCGCTTTGCTACGCCCAGCCCGTTAACTTGAAGTTATGTCAAGGATACAAATGGCCAATATATACTTAGGTGACAACATAAAGCCGTATTTATCCAATAATATCTGGAGATATATGACTCTAGATAAATTTATTAATTTATTGGAAACGCAAACATTATTTTTCACTCCATTAGAGTCATATGCAAAAACAGATCCTTTTGAAGGATTCCAACCAAAAGCATGTTTAGAACAGTTTATAAAAACAAGAAATGATAGCACTCAATTGCCACGAGTAGTTGCATCCCAATTATCGGCTGATTCTGAGTTTGGCTCCATAATTCAAGAAGCAGATCGTAAGTTTAAAGAAATGTATCTGGACATGATTAAAGGAACAAAAGTAAATTGCTGGCACATGAATAATCATGAATCCGAAGCAATGTGGAAACTATATTCAGAGAACAATAAAGGTATTTGTATATCAACCAAAATCAGCTCATTGCTAAACTCTATTGACATTACTAACTTAACAAAAGATATTCATATAGGCAAAGTTAAGTACCTAGACTTTTTCAGTGAAAAGCTTACTCCAGAAGATTATGTAATCAACAATGATCCATTAAGCCCGTTACTAAAGAGAAAATCTTATGAACATGAGAATGAAATTAGATTATACATTGCCCATGATGTTGGTGAACCAATAAAACCAGAATCCATAAATGTGAATATAGCAACTCTTATTGAAAATATTTATATATCTCCATATTCTGACTCTCTTTTTGAAAGTAGTGTTAAGGCTATTTGCACTAAATTCCTTCCAACAAAGACATTCATTGGAAAATCAAATTTACTTGATGGCCATTTAGAGTTACTTAATCTATTTAATCCTCGAACGACATAACAAAAAATTAATGTGGGACCACTTCGTGGCCCCATAATTCAAAGTTATATTACTACTTAACATGAAATAATACGCTATTCTCCTATAGACTGTTATCTTATTCATTAACAATAACTTTATATTTATACAGCTGAAAATATGACAGATAATACAAATACATTATGTAAAGATTGTTATACACCATTAAACGACCATAAAGCCACGAAGTGTCACGAATGTGGCAGTTGGCAAACAAAGCACCGAAGACTTTTAGACCTGAATACAGTAATTGTAAGTTTAATTTTATCTGTTATTTCTCTGTTAATAGCAACTGTACCGTTAATACATGATCATGTTCGAGATAAAAAGCCAGAATTAAATCTTAACATTCTGTCTGCACAGTCTGAAAAAATTAGCATAATGGTAGGCAATACGGGTGATGCCCCCGCATCAATAAAAGAAGTATATATTCAATTTCCAGATGATGAAATGCGTCTTGCTGTTGGTAGGAACATCTGGGGGCAGATTATAAAACAAAATGATGCAGTATCATTGAATCTAGAAGGCAGCAAAACCCTACAATTACCAGTTATGGTAAATAAATTTCAAAAAGCATATGACCCAACGCAAATTGCACAATGCAAAGTTAGCGTGATATATAAAGAATTTGGCAATAATGTAGACCAATATAAAATACAAAAATTTGATTGTTACAAATCATCTTGTCCAACAGTCGAAGGTGCTAAAGATACCAGATATTATGATTGAATAATAATATAACAAAAACTTGGTGTGGGACAGCTACGCTGCCCCACAAGTCGAAGTTATGCAGTTTTATTACGCTGGCAGTTTTGTGGGAAATTCACGTTTTAAAGCGGTGTTAGCCGCAAGTCCTATGTTGTTTACGGCTCACTATCGCCGCGTGGTGCCCGCTCATAATACGCCAAACAATATCAATCGTGAGCTTCAGCAAATTTGGCGCGGCGATTATGAGCTTTTGCACATCAGCGCCGTCGTGAGTAATTCCTTACAACCATTTTTTCTGTTTACGGTGTTGAACGCTCGCTCGAGAAATCAATCGTTATTTCTTGCGCTGAAATCGAGTTTATCTTTTCAATACTGCATAACAAAAAGTTCAAACTCGTTCGCGCTACGCAGCTCACTGGACGTCACTACGTTCCGCCGTTTAACTAAAAGTTATGTGTATAAGATAATAGGGATATATTCAATGAGACCTGAATTCAAAGAAAAACTAGCGTTGAGAATGTTGTCATTACTGAAATGGCCTATTATCATATTTGTTTTATATTTAGTATTTCCAAGTTCTTTGGTAAACGAATTATCAAACTTCATACAGACCAATAAAATAAAAAAACTTGAAGCGAATACAAATGGATTTTCTTTTGAAGTAAGTGATGAAAAGTTAGTACAAAACATAAAAAACGCTCAAGAACTTACTCGATTAGCTAGTGAGTTAGCTGCATTGGAACAATCAGACCAGCCTAAAACAAAAAACATTTTAAATGAAGTCAAAAATAAATCAGAGAATATAATACAAAAATCACTTGCCGCATTCTCAAAAAATGGAAATAGAAATTACGTCATTGGCAATGTACTAAATAGCATTGCTGAATTTCAGTATAAAATAGAAAGGAATGGCGTGACAGATATAGTATTAAAAGTATTCATTGATAAATTTCCATATTACAATGAGTTTGATCTTTGCAGCATTGAAGGCCACTACAAATTTCCACGAAAAATAATATCAAACAAACAAAATGAACCAGCAGAAATAATATACACAGATGAAAAAGTTAACTGCAAAAGTCGAATAGAAATTTCAAAACTGAAAAATAAAGAATTCTTGTATAGCTATGATCTAAATCTATTGGATGGTTACAATATCGCCAAGGTTCAAGGTTTCGATGCAATGTTACCAAAATCGATTAACAGACTGCAAGGAAACATTATTTATAGCCCTACGAATAGCAATATTGTTCTTGAAGAACATCAAAACGACAAATTAGTTGAAAAAGAAACCGTTGACATTAAACTATATTGATAAATACACATAACAAATAATTAGTGTGGGATTGCTACGCAACCCCACAATTAGAAGTTATGTCCTTCTTAGTAGCCTGCATCGGTGGGTATGTTTATAATCAGTCTGTGATCTTTTTTGGTGATAGCTATGAACAAACAATCCTTTGAAGAAAAACAAGCATTTGCGGCGAAAGTTCGTGCTCGAAACTATGCAGCAAGCCTTCGACTTGAAGGTTTTAAACCGCCTGTTTCTGAACTTCCTATGACCAAAGAAATCATTATCAGCAAGTACAAATCTCAAGTATCACAATGAGCAGAGATAAGTACGGCACCGGCCAAGATCCATACTGTTATCCCAATTCCGATATTCTCATCAATTCTCTGAATATTCATGATGAGGCATTACTTGAAGAAGCAGAACGCGACATTTCATCCGTTTGTGCTAATCAAATTGAATTTGCGCTTCCCCCTTATGATCTGAACTATTTTTGTGCGCTCCATAAAGCCCTTTTCGGTGATTTATATCCATGGGCAGGTGAATTGCGCCAAATCGACATTTCAAAAGGTAGCACTCGATTTTGTTCCTATCAGCGAATAGAAATTGAAGTCCAAAAGCTATTCTCAGCTATTGATTATGGCAATACGTTAGTTGAACTCAGTCGAGATGATTTAATCATTGCTATTGCTGAGCTCTATGCAGATATGAATGTGGTGCATCCATTCCGTGAGGGTAATGGCAGAGCTCAACGCGTCTTGTTTGAACATATGATCATTAATTGTGGTTATGACATTGATTGGTCGATTGTTGAAGCAGATGAATGGCTTGAAGCCAATATCAAAGGCTATTATTGCGATTATTCTCTGATGCGTTCCATCTTCGAAAAATGTATTGGCTCGGCATTTTGACATAACAAAAATTTAAAGCTGGACGGCACTACGTGCCGCCACTTAAATCGAAGTTAAGCTCTTGTCAGTTGTTGCGCAACACGCTACACTTTCTTCATGATCAAATCATTCAAACATAAAGGCCTCAGGCAATTCTTTGAAGATGGCAATACCGCAGGTATTCAGCCAAAACACTCAAAGAAACTGAGAATGCAGTTGGCTGCAATCGATACGGCGAAGGTCATTGATGACGTCGATCTTCCCGGCTTTGATCTTCATCCTCTAAAAGGAGAGCGAGCTGGCACTTGGTCGATATCAGTTAATGGAAACTGGCGAGTCACATTTGAGTTTCAGGATGGTAATGCGTACATCCTTAACTATGAGGATTACCACTAATGGCTATGTATAATCCCCCTCACCCAGGTGAGTTTATTGAATCTATTTATTTAGAACCATATGGCATCAGTTGCCGCAATCTTGCCTCTCACCTTGGCGTTGCCGCATCAACATTGAGCCGTATTCTGAAAGGTCAAAGTTCAGTCACACCAGAAATGGCATTGCGGTTATCTAAAGTGCTAGGTCGTACACCTGAAAGCTGGCTTGCTATGCAAGATAACTATGAATTATGGCAAGCTCGTCAAACACTGAATCTTTCAAATGTTCATCCGCTGAATCTTACCTCGCTTACAGCTTAACAAAAACTTGAAATTGGACGGCACTACGTGCCGCCATTTAAGTCGAAGTTAGGTAATTAATTTTCTTAATTTTTTTGCGGTAAATTCGAGCCTTAAAGCGGCTGGTATGAGGGTTCCGTGTTATTTGCGGCTCACTGCCGGTGAAGTGGTTGCCTTGCATAACGCATGATCTCCCTTCCTGTGTGGATTTCAGTCTCGCACTGGTTATGTCTTCGGCAACCTTCGAGGCCGTCGGTGTGTACGCCTGAAGCGGCTCGTCATTCGGGCGTTTCGGTCTGAAACAACCACTGCCCGTTTCCTGAATCATTTCAGTGAAACATAACGTCAACAGGCAGTTTCAAGTCTGCCTGCGGGTAATTCCGAGCGGTGGTTTGAAGCGGGTACAGTGGCAGCATTGAAGTCCGTGAACCAATTAGCCAGTCCAGTGGTGATGAATAAAAGATATTTCCTTTATTCTCCTACCTAACAAGGCGTTTAAACACGTTCGCCTTGCTCACTGGACGGCACTGCGTGCCGCCGTTTAATTAAAAGTTAGGTAATTAATTTTGTTAAAGTTTTTTCGTTAAATTCGAGTCTTACAAGCGGCTAGTCGGATAGCACGGTGGTTTTTGCGGCTCACTTCTTCTGTGTTGGTTGCCTCGCGCAACACATGAATTCACGTTTATTTGGCAACATCAAGCCTGCACTGGTTACGTGTCGGCAACCTTCAGTGCCCTCGTGTGTACGCCTAAAGCGGCTCATCACCCGAGTACCGTGGTTTGGGGCAACCACTGCCCGTTTCCTGGATGATTTCAGTGAAACATCACGCAAGTTGGCTGTTTCAAGCCCGTCAGCGGGTAATTCCAATCGGTTATTTGAAGCAGGCGCAGCGAAACAAATTCAGTCCGTGGCACCACTTAGCGAGCTTTTTTGTTGATATTAAATAGCTTTTTTATTGTTCATACCTAACAACAAATTCAAACTCGTTCGCGCTACGCTGCTCACTGGACGGCACTACGTGCCGCCGTTTAATTCAAAGTTATGCAGTTTCAATTTGCTGGTAGTTTTGCGGGGAATTCGAGTTTTAAAGCGGTGTTGGCTGCGAGTTCAGTGTTGTTTACGGCTCACTGTCGCCGCGTGGTGCCCGCTCATAATACGCCAAACATTTTAGCCGTGGGCTTCAGCAATTTCGACGCGGCGATTATGAGCTTCTGCACATCAACGCCGTCGTGGGTAATTCCTTACAACCATTTTTTCTGTTTATGGTTTTGAACGCTAGCCCGAGAAACCAGTCGTTATTTTCGAGAGGAAATCGGGTTCATTTTTTCAATACTGCATAACAAGGCGTTCAACGCCGTTCGCGTTGCTCACTGGACTGGTCTCCGCTTCGCTACGCCCAGCCCGTTAACTTGAAGTTAGGTAATAAAAGCGGCTTCATTGTTTGCTGCGAATTCAAGCCCTAAAGCGTCTGAGCAGATGGTTCCGTGGTGTTAGCGGCTCACCACCTGCGAGTGGGTTGCCTCGCGCAACACATGAATTCACGTTGATTCGACAAGCTCACAGCCTGCGCGGGTTACGTCTTCGGCAACCTTCAACGCCGTCAGTGTGTAACGCCTAAGCGGCTCATCATCGCTGCACAGTGTTTTTAGCCATCACTTCACGCTCATTAAATGAGCTAATTTGAGAATTCAGCCAATTTCGCTGATTCGATATTGTCGGCGAGTAATTCCAAGCGGTGGTTTAAAGCTGGCACAGTTGCAACATTGCAGCCTGTGGTTCCACTTAGCCAGTTTTGTTGTTGATGATGAATAAATTTTTCTTTGTTCATACCTAACAACTAATTCAAACTCGTTCGCGCTACGCTGCTCACTGGACGGCACTGCGTGCCGCCGTTTAATTAAAAGTTAGGTAATAAAAGCGGCTTCATTGTTTGCTGCGAATTCAAGCCCTAAAGCGGCTGAGCAGATGGTGCAGCGGTGTTTACAGCTCACTACCAGCGAGTGGGTTGCCTCGCGCAACACATGAATTCACGTGAAGTTGCAAATTGATAGCCTGCGCGGGTTACGTGTCGGCAACCATCAGCATGGTCAGTGTGTAACTCCTAAGCAGCTCATCATCTGGCCGTAGTGGCAATTACACCCACTGCCCACTCACTAAATGAAAATGTGTGAATGTTCAGCAAATTTCGCTGCATCGATATTGTCGGCGAGTAATTCCAAGCGGTGGTTTAAAGCTGGCGCAGTTGCAACATCGCAGCCTGTGGTTCCAGTTAGCCAGTTTTGTTGTTGATGATGAATATATTTTTCTTTGTTCATACCTAACAACTAATTCAAACACGTTCGCGCTACGCTGCTCACTGGACGGCACTACGTGCCGCCGTTTAATTAAAAGTTAAGCGGTCTTGCATCATTTAAAACTAGGTGAAATTTTGAAAGAAATTGAAGTAGCAAAACAATTTAGTTTGTTTTGGAGTAATCGTTTCGATGAAAACAATAAACTATATAGCACCTACATCTATACTCCAGAATTACCTATCCCATGTTTTGTGGATATATCAGTAAAATTAAAACAATTAAATGATTACATATTTTCGCAGCTACGCTCTACTGCAAATGAATATGAAAATGCAAAAGCTGATTACCATACCCCGTCAAACCCATTGAAATAATGGCGTTTAGGGGAGCAATACGCCAAAGAGAAAGTTTTATCATGGGATTACAATTTTAAAGTATTCTCTCGTGTTAATCCTATAATCTTAATATCGACCTTTATAGAGTGGGCACTAAAAACTCTATTAACTCAATACAGCGGTTCCTATTCAATCAAGAGGGACAGAGAACAAAGCAAATTTGACTCTTTACTCAATAAACTAAAAACTGATCTCGAGATTAATATAGACATCCCATCTGAGATTAAGTTAATCTTAGATAGATACAGAAAAATTAGAAATAATTTCGCTCATGGAGACTGGGATAAAATAGATAACATTGACGATACAGATATAAGGAATTTTATATTCTATATTTCATGTATATTGCAACAACTAGAAAATGAGCTAAAAACAAAGAATCCATTTTCAATAAAAATATAAAACCGCTTAACAAAAACTTGAAATTGGACAGCACTACGTGCTGCCATTTAAGTCGAAGTTATGTGCTTATGGGTAATATTTGCAATGATCAATGTATCAAAATATTGGAAAGATGATTTACAGAAACTCGCAGAAAAGCTAACCCTTAGGCTAGTTCAGAAGAGGTGGGGTGAGAAAAATATCTACACGCTAGAGAAAGATATATTTTTAGGTTTCTACTCAGTTAGAAAATTGATTGAATCTCGGAAAATATCTGATTCAGTGAAGAATCAAAATTATAAAGTTCGAAAGATCAATTTTTCGGGAGATCCCGACAAAATAATACCTAATTCGGTAGATTCAGACTATGACTTAGTAAGCAGCACTGAAATTTATACATTAAATACAATGCAGATATGTAATCAGTTTATTCATAGCTATTACTTTGTCCCATTCTTCCCAACTGGTACTAGCCCTGTTGGATTCTTTGTTTGCTCAGATTTTGATAAGAAAAACTGTATATATTTCATAACGATTTTTGACGTGGTAGAAATTTTTAAAACTGTTGGAGAAAATTACCCAACAACTATGACGATTGAAAAACTTCAGAATGGAAAAATAAGAACAAAAATTGAGTAACGCACATAACAAAAACTTGGTGTGGGATTGCTACGCAACCCCACAAGTAAAAGTTATGTTTTCGTAGAATATTGGAGGTTCAATGGAGATCAATATTAAACCACCAAAAGGTATGAAAACGGTCATGCTGGACAATAAACCCGTAGGCTATATCAAAGATGTAGAGGACCCCAAAGAAGCCGCTAAATTAGCCCAAGAACTGATAAAATCAAAAGGACTTTGGCGAGAGATCTCAAAATCTAAATCTATTTTTAACCAAGCAAAATCATTCGCTCATACGTCAGCATATATTTACGAAAAAGACTTAAAATCACTACCGAGAAACCCACAAAGCATCACGCCTTTCGTTGTTAATGCAGCCTTTAGTGCAGAGATGTATCTTAAGTGCTTGCAAGAGATACATGGACAAATAACTGAGTCACATGTTTTGACTGTGTTGTTTAAATCTTTACCAAACAAAGTTAAAGACAAAATAAATAAAGCCACTAAGCAATTCGAAAAACAATTCGAAGTTGAACAAGGCATTTTATTTAAAGATCACTTAAAAAACATAAATAATGCTTTTGTCAATTGGCGATATATATATGAAAGAAATTATGAGCACATAAATGTTCAGCAAAGTATATTTATTTTGCAAGTGTTGCATGAAGTTTCTGTAATTGAACTTGGATTAAAAACATAACAACTAATTCAAACCCGTTCGCGTTGCTCACTGGACGGCACTTCGTGCCGCCGTTTAATTAAAAGTTAGGGCCAAATAGCATGAAGCATCTTCGCTATAAATTAGGGTTCATGATTTACTGGCTTTTTTTTGCAGTACTATCCGTATATTCAGCAAAAGATCCCGGCTATGTCATAAACCCTGAACTCATTCCGTTTCCATGGCTTGCTTTGGTATTTGTCTGGGTACTCCTTGCCATTTTGATTACGTCACTTTACCTAGTTCTGAAGCCCGTATTTCTATATAACTCTGTATCTCGGCTTTTAATTGTGTTTGCCATTTCATGTACGCTTACTTTCACATGTATCTTCACTATGAACACTGACATGCCAGGGCTTTATTACATACCCCAAAATTTTTTGCTCGTGACTTTATTAATTTTGTCCATATCCGTGCTTTATAGGGGGGCTCGGTTTATATTCCACACAATCAGCGGAATAATAAATGCGAAAGGCTAACATCTACAGCAAAGATGACAGCCCACCGTATAATTACAGTTCTAAAAAAGGCTATGAGAATACATGTGAATTTGTGATTATAGCCCTAACAAAAACTTGGTGTGGGACCGCTTTGCGGCCCCACAAGTCGAAGTTAGGTAATAAAAGCGGCTTCATTGCTTGCTGTGAATTCGAGCCCTAAAGCGGCTGAACAGATGGTCCAGTGGTGTTAGCGGTTCACTACCTGCGAGTGGGCTGCCTCGCGCAACACATGAATTCACGTTAATTCGGCAAACTGAAAGCCTGCGCGGGTTACGTGTCGGCAACCATCGGCATTGTCAGTGTGTAACGCCTAAGCGGCTCATCATCTGGCCGTAGTGGCACTTACGCCCACTGCCTGCTCACTAAATGAAAATGTGTGAATGTTCAGCAAATTTCGCTGATTCGATATTGTCGGCGAGTAATTCCAAGCGGTTGTTTAAAGCTTGTGCAGTTGCAACATTGCAGCCTGTGGTTCCACTTAGCCAGTTTTGTTGTTGATAATGAATATATTTTTCTTTGTTCATACCTAACAACTAATTCAAACCCGTTCGCGTTGCTCACTGGACGGCACTGCGTGCCGCCGTTTAATTAAAAGTTATAAGTCTATAGAGTTTTCGGATTATAAGGATATATATGTACGATAAAGAAACTATTGAATATGCTCAAGCCCAAGAGCAATTAGTAAAAAAGTTAGAATATCGTAGTACCGAATATTCTGACAACAGGTCTAATCGTCAAGAGTTAATGAGAGATTATGCTAGAATTCTGTATTCGTCTTCTTTCCGTCGCTTACAAGGGAAAATGCAACTACTTGGTGTTGACGCAATAAAGTTCAATAGAAACAGACTAACACACAGCTTAGAGGTTGCTCAAATCGCTAGATCAATCGCATATGATCTCGGTTTAATAGATGTCGTAGTGACTGAGTCAGCAGCTCTTGCCCATGATATAGGTAATCCTCCATTTGGTCATTATGGAGAAACCATTTTGAATGAGCTAACTGCTAAATGTGGTGGCTATGAGGGTAATGCACAGGCGCTTAGAATTCTTCGAACATTAGAGAAAAAACATCATGCATATTCAGGTCTAAATTTAACTATTCGAACATTGTTAGCGGTCACAAAATATTTTAACACTAGAGAGCAATGCGCTAAAAAGTTTATTTATAATTCTGATTATGATTTTCTATCCCATGAATTAGATAAGAATGGCATTAAAATAAACAAAAGTATTGATGCGCAAATCATGGATCTATCTGATGAAATTGCATATGCAGCTCATGATCTAGAGGACTCTTTAAGTTCTGGCTTAATAAGTTTGGGCGAAATATTACATGAATTCAAAATAAGCGAAAAATATAAATCTGCTTATGATGCAATGTCTGACATAGCCAAAATGGCTCAAAAAGAAGCAATGAATTCAAACAGGCTCGATACTTCAGAAGAGTTCTCAATAGTTCTTAAAAAAGAGCTTACATCGATAATCGTCAATACATTATGTAGTGATATAGGCCTTGTAGATGGTGTTTTAGGTTATAAAAATTACGCCACTCTTGCTGAGGGTTTGAAAAAATTGCTTTTCAAAGCAATATTAAGAAAAAAAGACATTCAGCTATACGAACGAAAAGGCGAAAAAATAATAAGAAGTTTATTTAAGGTTTATATAGATGAAGATTACAACAAAAATAACATTCTGTTACCTCCGGAACTACGAAAATTAGAAGAACCAAAAGAAAGAATTGTTATTGATCATATCTCTGGCATGATGGATTCTTTTGCTATCCATGAGTATGAAAAATTTTTCGGCAAAAGCAGTTCTGATTCATTATATTTTTCAGTCGGCGACTTATAACAAAAACTTAAATTTGGACGGCACTACGTGCCGCCAATTAAGTCAAAGTTATGTTTTACAATGAGTTCTCAAATGCAAATTAACATTACAAGCAAATTGTGGTGGTTAATATCTCCCACATATAAGTATGCTGAATACTCTAAAAACAAACTAATCAATAGAGGCACAACTCAATATTTTCTTTCAAAAGCATTAAAAAAATACAATAAAAATTACTTTACATTTTCAATATTAATCTGTTTAGCAAGCCAATTTTTACACACCATGATGTTAAGGTTTATTTGTGATGAAACTTTTACTCAATACCAAACGACGTTCTATTATGCATATATAATCGTTGTTATATTTACTTCTTGGGTGTTTTTATTATCAAGAGCAGTGGAAATACTAAAAGCATTCCTCGATGATGCCATAGATAAACTCAATCATAAAAACTCAAATAGCAACCTTCTTTTTGGAGAAAGGCTAAAATTATCCCTAACTAGTTATATAGAGTTAATAATTAACTTTGGGACATTTTATTTTTTAATACCCGTAAGTTTCTTCAAAGATAATCATCAATTTACTTCAATTATCGAAGCTATTTATTTCAGTGCTGTAACTATAACAACCATAGGTTATGGTGATATAAGTCCGGTGAATTGGTTTGTACAACTAATAACCATTTTTGAAGTTCTAACTGGATTTACACTTATAGTGGTTTGTTTTACTATCTATTCTAGTTTGGCATTATCAAACAAGCCTAGCATTCCTACTAAAAAGCCATCTAAAACTAGAAAGTCTGCAAAATTCAGAAAAACATAACAAAAACTTGGTGTGGGATTGCTACGCAACCCCACAAGTTGAAGTTAAATTATTAAGGTAACCCGTGAAGATTTCATTATTTTTTCTTCTTCTAAATTTCATAATTTTAATCATTGACAAATTTTCGAACTTACAATTCAGTTATCTTTATTTTGTTGTCTTATTGGGTATGTTATTAGCTTTTTTTATGGAGCTATTCATTAGACTCTGTGCTCATAATCGGCTGAAATCAGAAAATACAGATACTGCATCTCCAACAAAAAAATCTTATTTTTGGCTACTTTTATCTCCAGGTTTTTATTACTCCAGCTATTTCAAATCAAAAATCAACTCAACATATAAAATTAAAGAACTTCGAACAGCATTAGTCAAAAATATAAACCATTACAACTTAACATTTAGCGCTGGCTTCTTCACACTTCTTTCTGTAATCGACTTTCTAGGACATGATAAGCTTGGCATAATATCATTCAAGGTTTTTGTGTTAGGATTTTGCTCGATAAGAAACACATCAAGATGCATAGAAATAATTTATGCATTTGTAAATGATGTGTTTGACAACAATCAAATATCAACAACTTTAAATAAATTTGATCGAGCTAAACTTGCATTAAATAGTTACATGGAAAACATTTTCAATTTTGCTTCTCTATATTATGCCATTGAAATATCCAATCGGTCATTTCCATCTTTATTGAGTTCCATTGGACGCAGCACTATATCAAACATTGGTACAGCCAAAGAGTTAACATTTATTGCAATATATGCACAAATCATTACATCATTAGTCTTGGTAGTGCTTTCACTAACCATATACATAAGTCGAGAAAAATAATTTAACAAAAACTTAATGTGGGACGGCTTTCAGCCGCCCCATAAGTCGAAGTTATGTTTTAAAGGTATATTAATGAAGTCATCATCCTCTAAAAAAAGAATTATAATCAATCTTATTTTTATACTTATTCTATTATTGCCAATTTTGTTATATTCATTTAAGTTCGGCTTTGGCATCTGGGGTAATCATTCTGAATGGGCAGAAATGGGAAATGCTATAGGCGGAATTTACTCTCCAATTTTAGCGTTTTTTACGCTGTTGGTTTTGGCCTATCAAACATCATTCCAAGCAAAAGCAGACGAATATAACTATGACATTACTTATATTCAAGATAACAAAAGAGAATTTGACAGTTACATAGATAAATTAGAGCTGGCTTTAGAAAAACCAGTCGACGGACATCACACCGTAAGAGATTTCTTGCATAAACAGGTTGAACAACTGGGGCCTGATGAGCTCAAAAGCGAATTGTCATTAAAATAAAACCTAAAATTTTCACAGGATAATCATAAATTATTGGGAGTTTGGGTGGCAATGAACGCCATATTAGTAGGGCTTTCAGTTAATGAAAAATTTCCATATAAACATAATTATGCTGGTTGCAAACTTAAAGCATCCAGCATTTTATCATTCAGAACATGTACTGCCTTAGATAAATTAAATTATTCAATATCTGAAGACAAAAATTTTATATATCTATACTGGACACAAAAAACATAACAAATAATTAGTGTGGGACAGCTACGCTGCCCCACAATTAGAAGTTAGATAATAAAAACGACTTAATTGTTGGCGGTGAATTCAAGCCCTAAAGCGGCTGTGCAGATGGTCCAGCGGTGTTTACGGCTCACTTCCTGTGCGTGGGTTGCCTCGCGCAACACATGAATTCACGTGAAGTGGCAAACTGAAAGACTGCGCTGGTTACGTGTCGGCAACCATCAGCATTGTCAGTGTGTAACGCCTGAGCGGCTCATCATCGGGGCGCAGTGTTTTTAGCAATCTCTGCACGCTCATTAAATGAGCCAATTTGAGAATTCAGCAAATTTCGCTGATTCAATATTGCCGGCGAGTAATTCCAAGCGGTTGTTTGAATCAAGCACAGTGAAAAACGAAAGTCTGTGGCACCAATTAGCCAGCTTTTTGGTTGATAATAAACAACATTTATTTGTTCATATCTAACAAAATTTTAATGTCGGATGGCACTACGTGCCACCGCATAAAACGAAGTTAACTGGTTTTGTTGGTTGTGTGTTTTGTTTTTCGCTGGCATAGACAGTTTGTCGAAATTTTCAGCGCCGCTCCCTGCACTTCTGGGTACAGCAAGATTTGCGTTGAATTCAATTTCAACGAAAGCAAGTTCAGCCATAAATTCAAAATTTGCGCATTATTTGAGTCATGAAGATAGTAAATCCTGTTGTGAACTCAAGTTATGGCCGAACACAGAAATGTTTATCAACAACGACGGTGGTTCGCAAAATCCTGTCGCACCATAAACAAGTTCAACTCAACTACCAGTTAACAAACAATTAGTGTGGGACGGTTTTCAACCGCCCCACAATTGGAAGTTATGCAGTTTTAATTTGCTGAAAGTTTTGCGGGGAATTCACGTTTTAAAGCGGTGTTAGCTGCAAGTCCTATGTTATCTACAGCTCACTATCGCCGCGTGGTGCCCGCTCATAATACGCCAAACAAAGTTAGTCGTGAGCTTCAGCAAATTTGGCGTGGCGATTATGCGCTTCTGCACATCAACGCCGTCGTGGGTAATTCCTTACAACCATTTTTTCTGTTTACAGTGTTGAACGCTAGCCCGAGAACCACTCGTTACTTCCGAGATAAAATCGGGTTCATTTTTTCAATACTGCATAACAAGGCGTTCAACGCCGTTCGCGTTGCTCACTGGACTGGTCTCCGCTTCGCTACGCCCAGCCCGTTAACTTGAAGTTAACCCGCATTTATAGGTCTTGTATTTTTATGAAACATGAAGAGTTTTATCTTAAAGTTGCATATGCCCTATCTGGTTGCCAACTAATTGAACAAGAACTTAAATTGTATTTAACTCAGGCTTTTGAACTTATAAATAAATGCATTAATAATAAATTGGTTTTTAAATTTTCTGGAGACGATTACGCTAATGCGTCTCTTGAAAGACTAATTGAGGCATTTCAAAAGCTCACTAATAATGAAGAATTAGTTAAAGAGCTACGCGCATTCAAAGATGAGCGTAACTTCTTAAGCCATAAAGGAATATCACATTGCTTAGATTATGAAGGTGACTTATTTGAATCAACAGCTCAAGAATTTCAAATCAGATTAGATCAAATAGAAAAACAGGCCATAAATTTAAGAAATAAAATTCATAATGAATCTGCTGATTTCTTAGGGTATTTATACTTTGATGACCTTACCGAAAATGACGCGGGTTAACAAAAATTTGGTGTGGGATGCTATCGCACCCCACAAATAAAAGTTAGGTAATAAAAGCTTATTAATTGCTTGTGGGAAATTAAAGCCCTAAAGCGGCTGGTGCTGATAGTTCTGTGTTTTTTACGGTTTGGCTTCCTGCGAAGTTGCCTCCGCGCAACACATGCATTTGAGAAAAGTTTCGGCGGCAAGCCTGCACGGGCCGCGGCTACAGCAACTATCAAGCTCGCTGGTGTATGTTCCTGAAGCGGCTTGATCGTTTAACCGCAGTGTTTTTTGCGCCCACTGCCCATTCGCTAAATGAAATATTTTATAGTGCCCGCCCATCTATCTGAATCAATATTGTGGGCGCGTAATTCTGAGCGGTGGTTAAAATATGACGCAATGGCAAAATTGAAAATTGTGGCACCACTTAGCAAATTTAGTGGTGAACAATGAAATACGGTTTCCTTGTTCTTTTACCTAACAAGGCGCTCAAACCCGTTCACTTCGTTCACTGGACGGCACTACGTGCCGCCGTTTAGCTTAAAGTTATGCGTTTAGGATGCCATGAATAAAATTCTCAAAATTTCCTTGATTATCCAATTATTGTTAGTTCTATTATTCTGCTATTTAGGTTTTCAGGCTGATTTGGCAATGGATAAAACAGGCATTGGTGATTACAATCAATTCAACAAATACAATATGTTAGCTGGTTTGGCATTCTATACACTTTCTGGTATATGGCTGCTAACTCTTATTTTGATTGTTACTAAAAATATTTACCAACGAACGCTTTCTAAAATGTGCATTAGTTTTCCTCCAATTGCTTTAGTCATCGGCTGGTGTTCATCATTTCTTTTATATATTTGAATTCATGATAAGGAATTAGAATATGGATATTCAAAATATTCCATTCTGTGTTACCACATGGAAAGACATAACCCCTACTACTCATGCTGGTGATTCTGGCTTTGCACTATGGCATACACAGCAATTTGGCAACATTCGAGTTCGTCTGGTTGAATATTCACCGGGTTACATTGCAGATCATTGGTGTAAAAAAGGTCATATTCTTTTCTGTATTGAAGGTGAACTCCATACAGAATTAGAGGATGGCAGAATGTTTATTCTGAAATCTGGTATGAGCTATCAAGTTGCCGATAATGCTGAAGCACACCGTTCTTCAACAATTACAGGTGCCAAACTTTTTATCGTTGACTAAAAAACGCATAACAAAAACTTAGTGTGGGATGCTAACGCACCCCACAAGTAAAAGTTAGAGGGTTACACATAAGTAATGGTGAGAGGATTAGATATGTACAGAATACTTATTTTTATAATATTTATTTTCACATCTATATTGCCATGTTACGGACGCGGTGCAGTTCATGTGAATGGATATTTCAGAAAAAATGGCACTTATGTACAACCTCATTATAGATCAGCTCCTGATGGAAACTTCTACAACAATTGGAGTACCGAGGGAAATATTAATCCGTATACGGGTGAAGAAGGGCATAAGAAATATCCCTCTTTCACTCCACATACCTCACCAAGCATAAATACTTTAAACGGAACAATTCCATCAACAGCCTATCGACAACAAACTGATTCAATAACAACTTACCTAGAACGACAAAAAAATGTTGACCGAAATCGTGCTACGTATTGGAAAAAACAAGGTTACGATTTCGATCCTGAATATATGACAGCATTCATGATGGATCAGAAGGTTTCCGATATAAAGCGTTCGATATACTGGAAAAAGGAAGGTTATACATTTGATCCTGACTACATGACAGCATTTATGATGGATCAGAAAGTTTCTGATATAAAAAGAGCTAACTACTGGAAAGCTAAAGGTTATACATTTGATCCTGACTATATGACAGCATTTATGATGGATCAAAAGGTTAATGATATCAAAAGAGCTGCATATTGGGAAAAACGTGGATTAGTTTTTGATCCAGATTACATGACTGCTTTCATGATGGATTACGAGGCATCACAACGAGGTTTCAAGTAACCCTCTAACAAAAACTTGAAATTGGACGGCACTACGTGCCGCCATTTAAGTAAAAGTTATGCAGTTTTATTACGCTGGCAGTTTTGCGTTGAATTCGAGTGTTAAAAGCGGTGTTGGCTGCAAGTCCTGTGTTATTTACGGCTCACTACCGAGAGTGGTGCCCGCGCATAATACGCCAAACAATTCCGGCAGTGATCATCAGCAAACTCGATCTGCGATTATGCGCTTCTGCACTTCATTGCCGTCGTGTGTAATTCCTTACAACCGTTGTTTCTATTTTCAGCGTTGAGCTGCTAGCCCGCGAAACCAATCGTTACTTCCGAGGTGAAATCGGGTTCGTTTTTTCAATACTGCATAACAAAAAGTTCAAACTCGTTCGCGCTACGCTGCTCACTGGACGTCACTACGTTCCGCCGTTTAACTAAAAGTTAGGCATCTCGAGATAATCATGACTCTTAAACTTGTAGCAACTAAACTTCAGAAACATGTTGTCCCATTTCTAAAGTTACATAATAAAGCTGTTAATTTTTTTGGTTCTGGTTTCATTTATAATCACAAAGAAACTCTATATTTAATATCAGCATCTCATGTTTATGATGAAATAAAGAAGACAAAAAGCGCAATTCAAATAGGCGTACCAAATAAGATTGTAACAATAAATGATAAATACGGTACAATTAGAACAATTGGAGATGCAAAGGATGGACATTCATGCTCAGTCGATTTAATGGCCACAAAAATTCAACAAGACAATAATGATTATGAATTATTAAAATCCATATCTATCAATAATTTTTTTGATGCGGGCTCGACTTATAATGGCAGCTTATTACTTCAAGGATATCCAGAAAGCAAAAACAAGCAACCTAAAATCCTAAATAGAAACACCAATAACTTTGAGGCAGTTTCATCATCAATCACAGTCGAATTAATCACAGTCGATTACTCTAGCTATAACAAAGATGAACAATTTCACATCGCGATGAAAATACAAAATAAAAATGAAGATGGCAATGCTCGGCATAGTCTTGAAGGTATGAGTGGTGGTCCTGTGTGGTTTATACCCGAAAACAATATACCACCGTTTGTGGTTGGCATATTCACAGATTACAAAAAAAATGATGCGTTAGGCTTTGCCACCAGATTCCAATATATTGATGAATTGATTCGCGATTAAAAATGCCTAACAAAAAGTTCAAACACGTTCACTTCGTTCACTGGACGTCACTACGTTCCGCCGTTTAACTAAAAGTTAGGCTGCTAGCGGTTAATTCGTGTAATTATTGACCAACTCAACAATTACAACTCATCAATCATTATTAATAGAATGAAATAGAGATTTATCTCTAAAATACATCTAAAGAGAGCATACATGGAGATTATTTTACTTTTTATCCTTCTCTGGGCTGGATTTTTTTACTTGCGTAGTTTTATTATCAAGAAAACAACCAATTCGAAACCTGTTGTCAGGGTTATATTTCGCGCCCTGATATCAACATTATGTTTTGGTATTGGGGTTGTCGGTGGCGAAGGATTTGCTCTTCCTGGCCCAATCTTAGCCGCATTAATATTCTATAATGGACCAAGTTATTATCCTTATACAGCCATCATGCCATTTGTTGGTTTTTTAATCTTATTCATAATTATAAACACAATAGGTTTTCACATTGAAAAACGAAAAAAAATTAAATAATCACTCCATCAATGAAAATCATCCCCACAGCCTAACAAAAATTTGGTGTGGGATTGCTACGCAACCCCACAAATAAAAGTTAGAAAATATTGATACATGGTGACTTATGGAATGGAAAAAAGCAGAAAAAAAAGATGATAATACATACGCTATCCCAGCAAGATGGCTACACATGTATTACTATGAAGCACTTAATATTCTTTTCAGATTTGAAAACTCGTTAAGAATATTTGTGTATATAATATTAAAGAATGCATTAAACGAAAGGTGGAGTGATGCTGTTATTTCAGAAGGTAACACCATAAAATCCGAAACAAAAAAACGTATAACGCAAGCTAAAGCTCATGGTTATTTGGGTTTTGAACTATCGTCACCAATGCTCTATCTTAACAGCGGTGAAATTATTGACATAATAACATCAGAAACATACTGGAAATATTTTGCTCCATATTTCAAAACTAATAAAGCAATTTTAACCAGTAAGCTACAAGAAATTGGCACTGTCAGAAATTCTTTAGCTCACTTTAGACCTATTAAAGAAGATGATATAGAACTAATTAAGCAAAACACAAAACATATAATGCTTGAGGTTGAAAAAACCCTAAACCAAATAGCAGGAATATCAGATCGAATCCCATCAAACTACCAGAAAAAATGGTTTAATGACTTATCAGAACTGAGTTCAAAAAACTGCCAACACACTCTATATAAAAGTAGAGACGATCACTGGGTAAGATTAGAGTTCAAATATAACACTCCAATCATAAACCAACGAAAACTAACAAACACTTATATACACTTCCTAATAGGAAATGTGAGAACAGAGCAAATATTAAAAAAACACCCAGCAATAAAAAAGCATTGCATATACATACATGAATTTAACTCATCAGGCAGAATGAACGATGAAATCGCCACAATCAATAAAAGATTTAGCATTATTTTTAGCAACAAGACACTAGAAGAAAATGAAGACGAAATAATTAAAGATATATCGAATATTTATAAATCCATTGATGAAGAGACCAATCTAATAACACAAGATAACATGGCTAGAGGTCAATTTATAGAGACCAAAACAGTATCTTCTTCATTCATAAAAAGCGGGAATCATGAATATTGGAGTTTTAATCTAAACAATACTATTACTGCAATTGCAAATAATGACGATGTTGAATTCTGGGGACTAATGGGACAATTTGAAACAGATTTCATAGCTGGCAAAGATATATATCCATGGATGCCATCAACTATATCTGAAGAAGAACTCCCATTTTAAAAATTTTCTAACAAAAAATTAATGTGGGACCACTTCGTGGCCCCATAATTCGAAGTTAGGCATGCAAAGCAAGGAGTGAATATGGCTCAGCCAGATGCCGGAAGTATCTCAATCGTGGTGGCAATCGTCGCCGGCCTTTGCTCGCTTCTGGGCGCATTCATTGGGGCATGGGTGAGCCGTACGTCTGAACGAATCCGGTGGCTGCGAGAGAATCAGTCTGAGGTTTTTGCCAATTTCTTGGAAAAGCTACAAACCGCAGCTCAGAGTTCATTCCGAATTCGTATAGAGCACGCCGAGAAGGGAACTGATAATGCCTTTGATCTCATAGATGCATTCGCAGATGCAAAGCGGTATGAACGCATAGTTCGCCTATATCTACGCGAGTCTCATAGACAGGAGTTTTCTGATCTTGTCGATCGATATTGGAAATGTAGCGCTAGTGGTGGAAAACATGAACCTGAGAAGCCGGATGCAAAGTCCACACTCAATAGAATCCAACAAATATTTGAGGCGGAGTTGCGTGGCTAACAAGCCAATGCAGCCGACCCCGTACCGGTGCGGCTGATTTCCAACGTCGGCGGGTTATTTTTAACCATTATTTGTGTTGAATTCGAGCTCAAAAGCGATGAGTACGCGAGGCTGGAGTTATTTGCGGCTCACTTCCTGCGAGTGGGTTGTCTCGCGCAACACATGAATTCACATGAGGCGGCAGCACTGGTTACGTGTCGGCAACCTTCAGCGCCGTCTGTGTGTGTTCCTTCAGAGCACAATAAGCAGTGTGCGCCCCAGCCTCGGCGTTTTTTGCAGTCGAGCATCGTTCACTAATTTGATTGCGGCGTGAATTCATCATTGTTAATTTATTCAACGCCGTCGGCGTGTTACACGAGAAAATTGCGCCCGTTTTTTAGGTTGTTCAGGCAAATAGCCCATTCTTTTTTGCTTTTGCCTAACAAATATTTAATGTCGGATGGCACTACGTGCCACCGCATAAAAAGAAGTTAGGTAATAAAAGCGGCTTTTATTGGTGGCGGTGAATTTGAGCCCTAAAGCGGCTGTGCAGATGGTCCTGTGGTTTTTGCAGCTCACTACCTGAGCGTAGGTTGCCTCGCGCAACACATGAATTCACGTGAAGTGGCAAACTGACAGCCTGCGCGGGTTACGTCTTCGGCAACCTTCAGCGCCGTCAGTGTGTAACGCCTAAGCGGCTCATCATCGGGGCGCAGTGTTTTTAGCAACCACTACTCGTTCACTAAAATGAACAAATTTGAGAATTCAGAAAATTTCGCTGATTCGATATTGTCGGCGAGTAATTCCAAGCGGTTCTTTGAATCAAGTGCGGTGAAAATTGAAAGTCCGTGGTCACAATTAGCCAGTTCTATTGTTGCTAACAAATGACTTTTCCTTGTTCATACCTAACAACTAATTCAAACCCGTTCACTTCGTTCACTGGACGGCACTGCGTGCCGCCGTTTAATTAAAAGTTATATTTATAGGGAAGTTTTTTGCAATGAGCGACATTATTAAAGGAAACGGATGGCTATCCGAACCGACAGGTGTTGTCACCGCAACTATTAAATGCGAATCATGGACTGCGTTTATTGATTTCTTACATGACAACCAAACGTTAAAACTAAATAATACATACTGCTTCAGAGGTCATGCATCCGAAAATTGGGAATTAAAACCTACCCTAAAGAGAGAATTCGAAAAAAATAAGGTTGTCGACACAAAAGCCGCTGAAAAAGATATCCTTAATGAGTTCAAAAAATATTGCTTAGGGAGAAGAGGACACAATCCTGCCCATCTTGATGAAAATGAGTGGTGGGCACTTGGACAGCATTTTGGACTTAAAACACCCTTATTGGATTGGAGTGAATCTCCATATGTTGCCGCATTTTTTGCTTTCAATTCTGATGCTCATCACACAGAAAATATTACAATCTGGATGTTAGCAAAGACAATAAATTCGTTTCCTGAGTTGTCCAAAATAAAAGCTGACTATCACATTGAATTTTTAAGACCATATCTAGATGAAAATGCAAGACTAATTAATCAACGAGGTCTTTTTGTTCGAACGCCAGATATGATGTGCATAAATGAGTGGTTTCTATCATTAAGCAAAGAGCATTATATTGGTTTAGCTAAAATATTAATACCGGCATCAGAAAAACGTTATGCCTTAGACTCACTAGACAAAATGAACATAAATCATTTAACATTATTCCCTGATTTAACAGGTTCAGCCGAATATGCAAATTATCAGATGATTGAGCAAATAAAGAAAAACAGCACAATGATTACCCCTACTCCAACAATATAAATATAACAAAAAATTAGTGTCGGATGGCTTTCAGCCACCGCACAATTCGAAGTTAGGTTCATCAGAGATACCATTTTATGCAACCAAGAGCTAATAGCCTTTTTCATTTCACTAAATCGATTGATTTCCTTCAAAAAATATTAGGCAATGGGTTTTATCCCAGATACTGTCCTGAAGACTCAAGTCTAATTAAATGTGATGAAATTGCACATCCGATGGTATGTTTTTGCGATATTCCTATTTCTCGAATATCAGAACATACTCGTTTTTACGGAGAATACGGCATTGGACTATCAAAAGATTGGGCTATTAGAAATAATTTGCACCCTGTAATTTACTCTCATGAGACCGGTCCAGTAGCGGAATTAATGAATTTCATTTTAGATGAGCCACTAAATTGCGATCACTGCAATGAAGAACATAAACCAACTAGTCTTGAAGTATTCTTTGATAAATTATTCCCTTTTTTAAAACCCCTCGCTGGCACTATGCGGGTTTATGGAGAACTAAAACAGAAAGAGTTTTATCAAGAAAATGAATGGCGCTATGTTCCTAACAAATTTGAAATGTTGATTGGTGAAGAAGACATTAAAAATCGCACCAATGATATGAACGTATTACAAGAAAGCGAACCATTAACCTTCAAACCTGAAGATATCAAGTATATTTTTGTTAAAAATGACACTGAAATTCCTATTATTTTTGATTTCATTAATGAATCTCTAAAAGTTAGCAATCCAAATGATGCTAAAATTTTATCTACTAAAATAGTATCCCTTGAAACATTGATTAGTGATGTATGAACCTAACAAAAAATTAATGTGGGACCACTTCGTGGCCCCATAATTCGAAGTTATAGTGCCAATTTAGTTTGGAGTTTAAATGTCAGAATTAGAAGATAAATTTGACGAATTAAAAGCAGGACTTATTTATAGTAAAAGTAGGCAGGCATTCTATAATCAATTTATTGGCACTTTGGGTAAATACCCTACCCTTGCTTTGTTAAGTTTGATGTCAAGAGCTCAAGTTCAAATTAATGAGCTTAAAATGATTGCATACATTGTGGAGCAATATTATCCAATACACATACACAACTACAACCTAAATACACAAGAAAAGCCTAAGTTGTGTCTGGCAGGAAAAGTAAAAGAATACATAATATATTTTGGTATGCAGTGTGAATTTCGCAACCCTACTACAAATCGGAATTTACATCCTGACATCAAAGTGACTGTGGTACAAACTCACCGAAAGGAAGAAAGCGAGTTATTCTCAATTGCTATTGAGTATGAGGGACATTCAAGTCACACAGAACCAAGTAAGGTCAAGAATGCTTTTATACGAAATAGAGAAATTACCTATCAAATTGGTGGGCCTGTACTCCCATACTATAAAGAAGAAGTGGATAATCAAGATAATAGAAATAATCTTCTAACTTGTTTATCAAATTTCATTAATCAAAAAATTACTCGATTTGAAGATGCAGCGGTATTCGCGCGCAAAAAGTATAATGCTCTTTCTCAAGGAGATTCACCACTCGTAGTTTGTCCTGTCTGTGAAGGAGTTGAGAAGCTAGGTAGTGATTTTTGCCCTGCATGTAAAGGGGTAGGAAGAATCCGAACTATTGAAGCAAAACTTATTGATTTGGATAACTATACGAATTTTAACTGCCCAAGTTGCAACAAACAAGGCTGTATTAAATGTAACTATTCAGGGCTGATTTCGCGTATAGAAGCAATTTCGATAGCATTAAAAGAAAGTTGAAATAAGCACTATAACAAAAACTTGAAACTGGACGGCACTGCGTGCCGCCATTTAAGTCAAAGTTGTAGGGCAACAGAGATGGTGCAGTGTCGAATTCAATTCATACCAATATATTTAGGGTGTTCCTGAATTCGTTGAAGCCATGCTTGTATTGCTGGGTAGCCTGATAAGTCAAAGCCACCTTCATCTGCTACATGTGTATATCCATAAAGCGAAATATCAGCAATTGTTAGGTTTTTACCAACCAAGAAAGGTGTTTGCTTAAGCTGCGCTTCCATGACTTTAAGTGCTTTATGGCCACCGCTTTGTAACTGATGGTATTCCTCTTTTCTATCTTGCGGCATACCAAGATATTTATTTATAAATCTGGCAACTGCGATGTATGGCTCATGGCTATATTGTTCAAAAAATTGCCACTGCAACACTTTCGCATGTTCGAATACTTGGCTTGGTAGTAAATCAGTACCTTCGGCCAGATAGTTCAAAATGGCATTTGACTCAGAAAGACATTCACCATTCTCTAATTCAAGCAATGGTATTTTCCCGTTCGGATTCTTTGCCAAAAATTCAGCATTTTTTGTTTCGCCAGCAAGAATATTTACTGCAATCCATTCATGCTCCAGTGACAGTAATGAAGTCAGTAATTTAATTTTGTAGCAGTTGCCTGAAAGAATATCGCCGTAGATTTTTAGCATAAGAACATACCAGTGTTAACAAGATGTTATCGATTAATCCATAGGTTGAGTTCTGTTGTCAATCGATACTATTTCTAGGTAAGCTAGTCTCAACGGCTTACCACGCAACTGATTTCACTATCAGGCGGTAGCGTTTCTAAAATGGCTGCCGCCCTACAACAAAAACTTAATGTGGGACGGTTTTCAACCGCCCCATAAGTCGAAGTTAGCTTTCTTTTATTATGAATACATAACCTCTATGTACAAAAAAACCATCATTCTTTTTAAAAACAGAAATCATCTATCGCAAATAATTTTAATGATTTCATTAGCCATATCCATCTTATCTGGAGGATTATATTTTCTTACTGAATTGCCAAACTTCAACGAAAGTCAAATACAAGAAAGTGACCTTAAGTATTCAGATGGCTATTTATCTGTATCACATAAAAAAACTAATGGCAGACATCACAGCAATATAGTGTCCATAAAAACAGAAAACAACATAGCCGTTTCATATAATTGCCTGAATAAATATGGTGGTGAATGTGATGATATCTTCTTTGGGCGTGAATCCACATTTTCAAAAAACATCATTGACGGCACTTATGCTAAAGTGTGGTGGTATGAATCAGCTGAGGCTGGAAAAGTCATATACCGATTAGATGCGAATGGATCGAATATTTTATCTTATGATCAAGCCAAAAATAGATACACTAGATTAAGAGAAACAAATGCATCACTCATCAGCTTATCTAAAACCATCTTTTTTTATATCTTCTCAACTTTCGTCTTAACGGCAAGCTTTCCTTCTCTTTGTAATTTAGTCCGAAAGCTAACAAAAAATTAATGTGGGACCACTTCGTGGCCCCATAATTCGAAGTTGTGCGGCTATGCTCTTTTCATGTTTCGGCGTGACATTCAAGTCACCAAAAACAACAACGGTTGAATTTTAATCAAACGTGAAATTCCCTTACTTTTTTTCGTGTTTTGCTTCCAATTTCTGGCTTCATTTGTCAATCTAATCTCAATCAACTCCTATCGAGCATGGATGCTACCACTCTCTTTCTTCACATATTTTTCTTTATTGGTTTCGCTACCAAGGGCGGTAGCATTTTAAAGATGCGCTGTAGTCGAGGTCATCATGTCTTGTATTTTCTGTGATATTGTCGCCGGTAAATCGCCTTGTCATAAAGTCTGGGAAAATGAACATCATTTAGCTTTCTTATCTATTTTCCCAAATACAAAAGGCGTTACCGTTGTTATACCTAAAGCACACCATTCAAGTTACGCGTTTGATTTACCTGACAATGTACTAACTGATTTAATGCTAGCGACAAAATCTGTCGCAAAGTTGCTTGATGCAAAATTAGATGATGTTGGCCGGACTGGCATGATATTCGAAGGTTTTGGCGTTGATCATGTTCATGCCAAGCTGTTTCCAATGCATGGCACCTCAGATCTGAAGACTTGGCGGCCTATTGAATCTCGCGTTGATAAATATTTCCTTCAATATGAAGGCTATCTATCCTCTCATGATCATCTTCGCGCTGATGACAATGAACTGGCGTCATTAGCTAAACATTTGCGCGAGTAACTGGCCGCACAACAAAAACTTAATGTGGGACGGTTTTCAACCGCCCCATAAGTCGAAGTTAACTGGTTTTGTTGGTTGTGTGTTTTGTTTTTCGCTGGTGTAGACAGTTTGTCGAAATTTTCAACGCCGCTCCCTGCACTTCTGGGCACTGCAAGATTTGCGTTGAATTCAATTTCAGCGAAAACAAGTTCAGCCATAAATTCAAAATTTGCGCATTATTTGAGTCGTGAAGATAGTAAATTCTGTTGTGAACTCAAGTTATGGCCGAACATAGATATGTTTATCAACAACGACGGTGGTTCGCAAAATCCCGTCGAGCCATAAACAAGTTCAACTCAACTACCAGTTAACAAACAATTAGTGTGGGACGGTTTTCAACCGCCCCACAATTGGAAGTTAGGTAATAAAAGCGGCTTCATTGTTTGCTGCGAATTCCAGCCCTAAAGCGGCTGTGCAGATGGTCCAGTGGTGTTAGCGGTTCACCACCTTCGAGTGGGTTGCCTCGCGCAACACATGAATTCACGTGAAATGGCAAACTGAAAGCCTGCACGGGTTACGTGTCGGCAACCATCGGCATTGTCAGAGTATAACGCCTGAGCGGCTCATCATCGGGGCGCTGTGTTTTTAACAACCACTCCTGCTCACTGAATAAGTCAGTCGATGTTTCAGCCAATTTCGCTGCATCAATATTGCCAGTGCGTAATTCCAAGTGGTGGTTTAAAGCTGGCACAGTTGCAACATTGAAGCCTGTGGTTCCACTTAGCCAGTTTTGTTGTTGATGATGATTATATTTTTCTTTGTTCATACCTAACAACTAATTCAAACCCGTTCGCGTGCTCACTGGACGGCACTGCGTGCCGCCGTTTAATTAAAAGTTAGGGTGCATAGCTAAACTTTCGGTAACACAAAATGACAGAGAGTCTTTTAAATTTAATACTTGGTTTATTAGATGTAATCAGTTCACTGACAACTATTAGTTGGAAAAAATCACCCGATGCTGAACCAATAAAATTCCAGAGTTTTTCTGTCTTTACTAAGTTGGCTATCAATTGTTTTATTGGATTCATTTTGGCCCCTTTGGTTTTCGGGACAAGTCACAGTTATAAAACTCTATCATTAGGTCTTATTTTATTATTCTTTTTAGTTAATCTTGCACTGAGCATTCGTAAAACCAATTTAATGAAGTCATTTTTCATTTCTCTAGTTCATACATTTGCATTTTCTTTTGGTGCTGGTTTAATGATATTTGCATGTATTCAATCAATGCATGCACCCTAACAAATAATTGGTGTGGGATGCTTACGCACCCCACAATTAAAAGTTAACTGGTTTTGTTGGTTGTGTGTTTTGTTTTTCGCTGGCATAGACAGTTTGTCGAAATTTTCAGCGCCGCTCCTTGCACTTCTGGGTACAGCAAGATTTGCGTTGAATTCAATTTCAACGAAAGCAAGTTCAGCCATAAATTCAAAATTTGCGCATTATTTGAGTCGTGAAGATAGTAAATCCTGTTGTGAACTCAAGTTACGGCCGAACACAGAAATGTTTATCAACAACGACGATGGTTCGCAAAATCCTGTCGCGCCATAAACAAGTTCAACTCAACTACCAGTTAACAAACAATTAGTGTGGGACGGTTTTCAACCGCCCCACAATTGGAAGTTATGTGCTAAATATCACCAAGGAATGCTACTTTGCGGAAAGAACTTAGAGAAAAGATCATCGAAATTTGTGATCGAAAAATTGAAAAAAATGGTGCTGATGTTGGCCTATCCTTTTATGCATTCTTTAAAAATAAGAACGATCAGCCTGAAGTTCTTATGGAAGCAGCTCGATGGTGGATCGAAATTCATAAATTAGATCACTTCGAGAAAGCAAGCAAAATTAAGGATATGGTTAAAGCAGGTGTTTAGTTTGGACAAAGAAATATATCTCTAGCATGTAGTAGTCACTATCGCAAACAAAACAAGGCATTTAATTTATTAATCTGCACATAGCAAATACCGTACAATAGTTCGGAATAAATCACGGAAATTTAGATTGATGTAATTTTTCGGAGAAGACATGAAAATTCAAAAGGTAGAAAACATTGATTTAGAATCTGTGCGCAAACTAATAGCAGACGTGTCAGAATATGATGTGTTGCCAAAATTTAACACTCAAGGAAAAGAAGCCTATAGATCTAACGTATTACCATCTATCGATACTACGTTCAATACAAACGAATTTATAAGTATTAAAGCTGTCATCGATAACGAAATAGTTGGTTTTGGCGCACTTAGATCTGGAAATTATTTAACTCATTTATTTGTGTCGAAATCAGTGCAAGGAAAAGGAATTGGTAAAAAATTATTAGCAACTCTACTTAATTCGACCGATGCACAAGAAATCACGCTTAGAGCTTCTGTAAATGCAGTCAGTTTTTATCGCTGTAATGGGTTTAAGACTTGTGGCGACGAATCTGAATTTAATGGTATCCATTTTGTGCCAATGCTCTTGCAACGCACATAACAAAAAATTAGTGTCGGATGGCTTTCAGCCACCGCACAATTCGAAGTTAGGCATTATGACTGAATCTTTATTGACCTTTAGTGAAAATAAATTCGATGGGTTAGAGTTTTGCTCTAAAGTTTATAGTCTTTTTGAAGCGATAAAATCAAGCCCAAATGGTCCTACACGTTTATTAATGCTATCTAGTCGGTTAGAGAAAAAATTACTCGAAGAGTTGATGCCTATTTGCAAATATGTCCAGTCCAGCTACCGACCAGGTCGATATATTTCTGTCCAATGGGTTGATGGCAGTCAAACATATGACGCAAAAATTTTCCAAAAAGGAGAATTGGTATCCCAGAATTACTATCCAGAAAATGCACATATCGAGATCACATGTATCAAACACCCTAAAGAATATCTTGCTCGAGAGTTGCTAAATGAAAAAGGGATTGCATTCGGACTTGATGGTATCAGTCGATTAAAAGATAGAAGTATAGAATCCGTACCGTTCAGTTATTCTAATGTTGAATTTATTAGTTTATATAGCCAATTAATAATTACTCAAATCACTAAAAAATCAACAAAGCCATATCCAATAGACTCCATATTAATAGTTCAATGTGATCTAAATAATTTATATATGCGAAATGAGTGGTTTGCTCTTATGGAGCAGGTTCAAGAAAATTTACCAAAAACATCGTTTTTAGAAATTTACTTATATGATCCTGTATGCCATTACACCCATTCAATTTATCCAGAAAATAATGCCTAACAAATAATTCAAACACGTTCGCGTTGCTCACTGGACGGCACTGCGTGCCGCCGTTTAATTAGAAGTTATATTTTTAGGGAAATACATGAACGAAAATTATATTATTTTTATTGCACCTTTATTCATAATACCAATCTTGTATATGTTGCTTGTCAATCTAACATTAGAAAAACAATGGAATCCAACCACCGAACAATATGGAGACATCCAATACTTTAGACATATAGAAACCAAAAAATTAGAAATAACTGATATTCACATTGGTTTGCGATCTATTGACGATTGCTCCTTCATACTAAAAAATGAAGATAATTATGATGTGTATGCAAAAAAATTAAGAATTTCCAATGAGTATCAAGTAGGAACGGAAGAATTTGATGATCGGTTATATATTATTTCAGACGCAGCAGAATTAAATGCTATATTTAGAGATGATGAGTTACAAGATTTAATATTGTCTGTTTTTTATGACACCACTTACAATTGCGTAACACAAAAGATATTTCTTGAAAATGGCAAACTATGGCTTTCTTTATCAGCTGGTAGTAGTGTAACTCAAAATAATGTTGATTACATATCTCAAACCTTGCTAGACAGATTAAAACCAATCAACATTAAAGTAATGCAAAAACTAGTAAAATTAAACATCCAAAACGATAAATCAAAAAAAATTGACAATAAATATTCAGCGATCTCGACTTCCCTATTTATTTATGGGGCTTTATTATTTGCAGGGCATTCCTTATTCGGCATCAGACACATCGATATTGATTTTGAATATTCATTATGCATATCTATTTTGGCAACATTTATAATAATTGGATGTCTATCCTTATTGGCAATAAGATCAATTAAAAAATCATCTCGAACACACCTTATTCTTTCTTATATTTTTATCTTAGGCTCACTAGGTACTTTATCAATTACAAACTTTACCATTCGTTATGCTAATGCTTTTTTCGACGTTTCTCCCCAAATTTCATACAACACCTCGGTAATTGATAAACACATACACCATGGTAAAAGACACAATAGTTACTTGGCTACCATTAAAACGCAAGAAAATAAAACCATCGATCTCCCAATGAGTGCCAGCGATTACTACGAAATAAAAATTAATGATCACATAAATATAACAGAACGAGTGGGATTCTTTAAAATGCATTGGATTAGCACATATACAAAAATATAACAAAAACTTGAAACTGGACGGCACTACGTGCCGCCATTTAAGTAAAAGTTAAATTCTTCAGCAGACAGCCCTGTGTGAAATTATGACGAAAGCCACCTTTCCATCTGGTTCTAATACACAGCAAATTCCATGAAATGTTATAATCAAAAAAATTTACTAATCGTTGTGAATCATGAGTAAAAAAGTCAAAGTTGCAAATATTTACGAAATAACGTGGCCCCATGTCTGTGCTAGATGTGGTAATACTCAGCATTTGAAGAATGTGATCTCGTTAGAAAATAAACTCACCACAAAAATAGCAAAAACTGATCCGCAACTTGAATACTTTGTCTGTGAAAAACATGCAAAATGGTTAGCGTTGGCTAACTTGTCGGTTGATGGCTGCGGAACAATGACTTTAGTCCGTTTGGTTTCTTCTTTTGCAACTATTTTATTCAGCATATTTCTTATTACTTTGCCGTTACAGCTAATTCATACTCGTTTTTCTGATATATCCGTGCCTTATATATTAGTAATATTTGTCGCTTATATGCTATTCAGTCATTTTCTTAGAAAACAGATTCCAATAAACAAGACAAAATTCAGCACGAAAGAATATGTCTTAGAATTTGATAATCATCAATTTGCTGAAATGTTTGTAAAAGAAAATCAGCAACATACCATTATCGAACGTTTAAACTGAAAAATTTAACAAAAACTTAATGTGGGACGCTAACGCGCCCCATAAGTCGAAGTTATGCAGCAAAAAATACGATATATAGCAAATAGGCTACTAGAAAGCATATTCAGCAAGAGAATCTCCGGAATTTTGATAAATAGATAACCCCAATCCCATTTCTTGATAACTTAAGGAAAGGCAAAATGGCTGCAGTATTCGTGCTCGGTATACTATTGTTGATAGGCGTTCTAAGAGGATTCTTTAGCTACATTTACCCTTATGTGTGCATAGCTTTAGGCTTATCAGCACTTTGGGTAATTGGAGCAACATTCGACCGACTACTTAAGAGCAAGCACTATTATGCAACTGTTCCTATAGTTGTTTCAGCTCTAACACTTGCGTGGTTTTTTAATGGGTATCTCGAATATAAATCCCTATGTACAAGCATCTCAGAAACAAGAGCGACCAATGTACCTCAACGCACACAGGACGGTTTTCTCTATGATTTTTCGTCAATTGGTCATTTTTATGAATATCAATGGAGCAACGACACATCACCCAATTTAATGTTGATGAATAGGATTTTTGCATACTATGAGTTACCCCCAATGGAATGCTCCATATGTACAAATATGCCATATCGACGTGTATTAAATAGCGACTCTATAAGAACATCTACGACTATTAATGTCCCTAGATTTGAAAGCAAATATATCTTTCGATCAAGCCCCGTACAACGCATCACATCCTGGTGGAAGGTGCCAACATTCAAAGTAAATTATTCACTAAGTGAGATAGCATCAGGTTCGCTTGTTATTAAAAAATCTGAGTATCTGTTCGGTGGCGAGGGAATATCGAGGATACTTACGTCAGTTTTCTTGGCGCACGGCAATAGTTATGGCAACCCTGACTACAGATTTCTTGGTTGTGGATACGCGTCAGTGAATCCTGATGCATGGAGACCGCAAGGTAGTGCCGAACCGAATATGCAGAGGTACTTCGAAGCAGACAGACAAATGCTAAAAGCACTACGTCGCTGAGATTTTTCAATACTGCATAACAAAAAATTAATGTGGGACCACTTCGTGGCCCCATAATTCGAAGTTATGTGTTTAAGAAATAGCATTTGGTTGCAGATAGTCCAAAAGAATGAGTTCTAATCAATCTCCGTTCTGTGTGTACTATTCTATTGATTTTTCTATGTTGTCATATTCATGTCGCCTTGCTGTCGTTACAATTTTAGGTTTATTTATTCATAGTCATTTCGAACTTCACAACTAGGGCAATTCAATGATTATTCGTAAATTAAGACTTCAACGAGGTTGGTCTCAAGAGCAATTGGCTGAGTTTTCTGGGTTAAGCATCCGTACTATTCAGCGCATTGAGCGTGGTCAAAATCCTGGTCTTGATTCACTTAAGTCTTTAGCTGCTGTGTTTGAGGTTCAGGTCTCTGATTTACACTCTGCACCGGAGAATGACATGGATACTCAACAACAAATTACGAGTGACGAAGCAAAAGCGATTGAATATGTACGAGATATTAAGGGTTTCTATTCACACCTGATTAAATACGTGGTTGTGATCACGACCCTATTTATCATAAATCTAACAACAAACCCCGATTATATTTGGGCTTGGTGGCCAATGCTTGGCTGGGGTTTGGGTGTGCTTTCTCATGGCCTGAATGTGTTTGAAGTTTTTCATTTCTTCAGCCCCGCGTGGGAAAAACGTCAAATAGAAAAGCGTCTTGGCCGCAAGCTATAAACACATAACAAAAAATTGGTGTGGGACAGCTACGCTGCCCCACAATTCGAAGTTAGCTTTCTTGGAGATAGATATGGCCGATAAAATTGAAAGGCACTATTGTAAATGCTGTTGTAAAGAAACGAATCATGTATTGATTTTGGTAAGAAAGAAAACTGGTTTTGAAAATTCTTCTAATAGAAAACTTAAGGAATTCATTGCTGGTTTCATCAAAAGCTGGTTCTTAGGCAGTTTTATTGCTTCTATGGATGAATTTTCCCGTCATCTCATTTGTGAAAGTTGTGGTGAAAAAATCATTGATGATTAATATCAAAACTATAATTATCAAAGCAAGCTTTTATCTGTTCAACTGAGGCTTTGATTTATAGACATGAACATGAATTGATAAAGAATATTTATCTAAATAAATGTCTATTCAATTTAAACTATTAGCAATCCAATAGTTTGTTTTATTTTATATAATTTCAATTTAATATGCGAAAGCTAACAAAAACTTGGTGTGGGATTGCTACGCAACCCCACAAGTAAAAGTTATGCGCTGAGGTCGATTATGGGGCAAGTAAATAGAATGGCTTTTGCTCTTGCAGAGTTGCAATCATGTTTAGATGTGTATAAAGGTCTATTTCAGGAAAAAGAAGATGCTGATATTCTATTTTTAGAGTTTCGCGAAATTGGAGCTGCATTAAAAAAATCCTTAAGTACTAATTTGATTATTGGCTGTGCAGCTCTATTTACAGACCCAGAAAAGAGCTTCGGTTCCGAAAATATGTCCTTTAATAACTTATACGCGAGATATGAGAATAAGCTTGCACCAGATACAAACGCATTAAGAGATAATATCAATAAAAATTTACAGTTAATGAACTTGAAATTATTTAGAAACAAACTTGTTGGCCACTTTGACCTTGACGCAAAACTTGGCAAAAAGCTTGTGGATGGATACATCACAACCCAAGCATTAGAGGATTTAATAATTGATGGCCAAAAAATGTTAAACATGATAATTAGAGACGCTGAATTACGGCCTACTGGCAATAGACTTGCCTTCTATACTCCCATTTCAGAGAGTAGATCCGTTAAGCATTTTTTACAGCGCATAACAAAAAACTAAACCTCGTTCGCGTTGCTCACTGGACGGCACCTTGTGCCGCCGGTTAGTTAAAAGTTAGGTAATAAAAGCGGCTGTGCAGATGGTCCAGTGGTTTTTACGGCTCACTACCAGCGAGTGGGTTGCCTCGCGCAACACATGAATTCACGTGAACTGGCAAACTGAAAGCCTGCGCGGGTTACGTCTTCGGCAACCTTCAACGCCGTCAGTGTATAACGCCTAAGCGGCTCATCATCAAGGCACCGTGTTTTTAGCAACCACTCCCCGCTCGTTAAATGAAAATATGTGAATGTTCAGCAAATTTCGCTGCATCAATATTGCCGGCGAGTAATTCCGAGCGGTTGTTTAAAGCTGGCGCAGTGAAAATTGAAAGTCCGTGGTCACAGTTAGCCAGTTCTATTGTTGTTGATAAATGGCTTTTCTTTGTTCATACCTAACAACTAATTCAAACCCGTTCGCGTTGCTCACTGGACGGCACTACGTGCCGCCGTTTAATTAAAAGTTATGAGCAAAACAATGCATCACAGAGGTATTATGTTTTTTAAAAACGCTGACAAATTGAATATTATGAATTCTTTCTTGCAGAAAGCAAACTCAGTAACGCTTAACAATAAAGATCAGCAAACAAGATTAAACATCTCTGCCACTATAATTAAATTTATTCTAAACCAACCCGAGAGATGGGATGAAAAATGCAAATTTAATATTAAGCACATTGGAGAGCAATTCATTAATGGAATTAGTAATTTTAGCACCAACGAACCTGATTCAATAGATATAATATATGTCTTTTCATATAGATTTTTATGCGAATATGATTTTACAATTGAAGAAAATAAAGAGCTCAACTTTGAGCTTTCACATATAAAACAGCAGATATTTGATAATCTAGATAACCTTAATTCAGACTTAAGATCTCAGCTTATATATGCTTCGTATATAATGCCAACAAGCATCCTTAAAGAAATGATTAACAACCCGTCTTTTACTCACATGCAAGAATTCAAAAGCACTGTTGAGAAAGCCGAAAAATTAAAAGCTGATTGGGATAATGAAATCTCTCAAAAGAACGAATCAGTAAATACAATAAAAGACAAACTTGACAAATATGAGACTGGATTTAATTTCGTCGGATTATATGACGGGTTCAGTCAGTTATCAAACAAGAAATCATCAGAACTTAAATGGTTGCTATTCTTTTTGGTTTTTATGGGCTTCATGATTCTGAGTCCATTAATCACCGAGCTAATTCTATCTATATATAAATCCAATAACAATAATGAATTCAGTTTAAATACCCTTTACACAATAATTCCAATTATATCTATAGAAATAATTTTGATTTATTATTTTAGAATAATCCTTGCTCAATACACATCAGTAAAAGCTCAATTAGTGCAAATAGAACTCAGAAAAACTCTATGTCAGTTTATTCAAAACTACTCTGAATATTCGATGAAAATTAAAGAAAAAGACTCAAGCGTATTAGATAAATTTGAAAATCTGATATTCAGCAGTGTGCTGACTGACCCAGAAAAAATACCAAGCACTTTTGATGGCATTGAGCAAATTGGTTCATTAATCAAGAACCTACGAAGCTCATAACAAAAAATTAATGGGGGACCACTTCGTGGCCCCATAATTCGAAGTTAAGCAGAAAATAACCCTATATATCGTTATTACGAAAAACTGAAAAAAGAAATCACTATGAATCTAGATGCCATACTGAAAATCATCAAAGCACTTAAACCAAATCAATGCTATTTAATTGGAGGACTGCTAGTCTCCTCCGGATTGGCCGGAGTTTCCTTACCCTATTGGTTTCCTCTTATAGAAGATATAATTAGAAACTCATTGAATATCGCAACAAAAACAGAAGTTTATAGTGCAAATCCTGTTTCAGTTGCATTATCTGTATTAAGTATAATTCTAGGATCTATTTTAATTATAATTAATCGCTATATTGAGCATAAAGAACAGATCGAATTTTCCAAAAACAATATTATTGAATTTAAGAAAAAACAAAAATCTGCTGCATTTGAGGCCAGCCATGGTAGTTCTATTACAATTAATAGAAGCAAGATAAAAAACTATTCAAAAGTAGCCAAGGCAAATGATAACAGTTCTATTGAACTCAATGATACTGATGTAGAGAACAAATGAATAAATTTAAAATTAATTGCTCTCGATGTGGTTTGAAATTATCCATGTTATTACCTTCTCGACCACATAAATGCCCTAAATGTAATGAACTTTTGAGATTCCGCGACGTTGATGGTGGACTTACTCAGAATGTCGGCATAAATCTCTCTAATAACTTTTCAACAGGTGCAGCAAGCTATTTGCACGCTGATGGTGATTGTTCAGTGATCAGCAACAATGATGTCATCCTAGGTGCCGACAAAATTGTAACAGCCTTAAATGGAGCTAAAGTTGAAATGAACGATGCAACCATAGATAAGACACCTACATTTCCAGATTCGATAAATTTTTGTGGTTTCAATATTAGTCCACCAAGAGTTTTTATCTTACAGACTATTGTTAGAAATGTTATAGGAATAGAAAACACAAACACTATGACTTCACAAGAGCTAATAAACTTCTTTCAAGTAGTTCAAAATAGAATATTGAATGGCCTTGTTGATGGATTAAATGGTGGTTCTATAACTGGCATCCGAAACTTACACTCTGACGGCTTCGATAAAATTGAGATAATAAACTCTGATGATAAATTAACAGAGCACGGTGTTAAATTATTCAAATACATAGCTCAAATCTCTGCTTAACAAAAACTTAATGTGGGACGGTTTTCAACCGCCCCATAAGTCGAAGTTAGGTAATAAAAGCGGCTTTTATTGGTGGCGGTGAATTTGAGCCCTAAAGCGGCTGTGCAGATGGTCCTGTGGTTTTTGCAGCTCACTACCTGAGCGTAGGTTGCCTCGCGCAACACATGAATTCACGTGAAGTGGCAAACTGACAGCCTGCGCGGGTTACGTCTTCGGCAACCTTCAGCGCCGTCAGTGTGTAACGCCTAAGCGGCTCATCATCGGGGCGCAGTGTTTTTAGCAACCACTACTCGTTCACTAAAATGAACAAATTTGAGAATTCAGAAAATTTCGCTGATTCGATATTGTCGGCGAGTAATTCCAAGCGGTTCTTTGAATCAAGTGCGGTGAAAATTGAAAGTCCGTGGTCACAATTAGCCAGTTCTATTGTTGCTAACAAATGACTTTTCCTTGTTCATACCTAACAACTAATTCAAACCCGTTCACTTCGTTCACTGGACGGCACTGCGTGCCGCCGTTTAATTAAAAGTTAAGGGCTTTGGCCGGTTTATGAGAAAGAAGAATAATTCAGGAGATCTGAATTGGTAGAAAAAATAGGTCATATAAAAAATCCACTTACGGTAATTGCCATATTTTCTGCAATTTCTGAAATAAGTGGTACAACAGTCCTTCCTTTCATAGCGTCTGATAATCAGGGTATCTATATTTGGTTTTTGATGTTATTTCCCATATTTCTTGTTGGCACCTTTTTTTTAACGCTTAATTTTAATCATCGGGTGCTCTATGCACCTTCAGACTACAAAGATGAAAAGAACTTTGTAAATCCATATGGCAAAGCCTCGCCTGACGAACAAGGCAAAAAATTACGAGACGAAGTCGAAGAAATAGAAGCGGCAGATTCAACAGTAGGATCGAATTCTGAAACAGAGTCAAAAGAGATAAAGGCAGACGCAGACTCAGTCCAAAATCAATTTGTGCAAGCGATGGAAACAACTGCAGCAAGACATCGACAGTTAATGGCTGATGTTACTCTAGCCGAGAAGCTAGCAGTAAATAAGCTCTCAAAGGAACTTAGCCTAGATTTTAAAACTGATGTACGTATTGATTTGCCTGAAGTCAAACGGCCTGCTGTATATGATGCTTTGGCCATTAACGATAACGAAATTCACGCCATAGAAGTGAAGCTATTTAAAGCAAAGCATATTGATCCGTCTCGATTTGCAAGAGTGCTTGAGCAATCAGAGCAAGCAGCACAACACTTTAAAGGTTTTGATCCCAAGAACTTTATCTTACATATATTCGCAGTAATTGATTCGCCTGAAGTCGAAATTGATAGACTCAAAAATAATTTACATATATTTGTTAAGCGCTATAAAGTGAAGGTTAAGATTCATATCACTACACTTAATGATCTTCAAAATGAATACCAATACAGCCCCTAACAAAAAATTAGTGTCGGATGGCTTTCAGCCACCGCACAATTCGAAGTTAACTGGTTTTGTTGGTTGTGTGTTTTGTTTTTCGCTGGCGTAGACAGTTTGTCGAAATTTTCAACGCCGCTCCCTGCACTTCTGGGCACAGCAAGATTTGCGTTGAATTCAATTTCAGCGAAAGCAAGTTCAGCCATAAATTCAAATTTTGCGCATTATTTGAGTCGTGAAGATAGTAAATTCTGTTGTGAACTCAAGTTATGGCCGAACATAGAAATGTTTATCAACAACGACGGTGGTTCGCAAAATCTCGTCGAGCCATAAACAAGTTCAACTCAACTACCAGTTAACAAACAATTAGTGTGGGACGGTTTTCAACCGCCCCACAATTGGAAGTTATGCCCTAATAGAGAGGTCTACTGTGCCTATAGGTTACAAACCCGCAGTTTTCGTTAGTTCAACTTGCTATGATTTGGGTCAGGTTCGAGCCGATATCAGAGACCTAATTCATTCGCTTGGTCTAGAACCAGTGCTATCCGAATATGATTCATTTCCAATTAATACAAACTTAGATACTGTTTCAGCCTGTTTGCAAAATGTCAGAGACAAAGCTGATATCTTCATTCTTATTGTCGGTGGCAGATATGGATTCCAAACTGAAAATGGTAAATCGATTACTAATCTTGAATATTTAGAAGCCAAGAAAAAAGGCATACCAATTTATGTGTTCATTGCAGAGAACATACAAAATATACTTCCAATTTGGGAGTCAAATCCTGATGCTGACTTTTCAAGCGTTGTTGATTCAACAAAGGTTTTTGAGTTCATCAAAAACTTAAAGCATTTTTCATCTAATTGGGTGTATTCATTTTCACGGGCTCAGAACATTAAAGAAACTTTACTTATTCAAATTCCATATTTATTCATGGATGCACTAACTCAACGTAAAAGACTAACAGCATTAGACATCAAAACTCCATCAGAAAAATACAACCCTGAATCAGTTAGAATTATTGTTGAAAAACCTAAAGCTTGGGAATATCTTTTATTTTCCGAATTATTAATGTTTTACTACAACAACCTGCAAGAAAAAAGATTAGATCTTAAATATCAAATATCTTTTGGCAAAAAGACAAAGATAGAAAACCCATCTGACGTAATATCTCTTATATCAGATAAAAATGATGAACTGGCATCATTAGTAAGTCTTGCTGAAAAATCAGTAAATGTAGTGCTGATAGATGCTTTAGGGCCTGATAGTGTAGCTGGCGATGCAGAACACATTCAATATGCTTGCCAAAAAATAGTTGATATATACAACAAGATTCTTGACTGGAAATTATCCTTTAATAATTTACTACTGAGCGACAATATCGAAAATGATTTTCGCCGCATAATTAATATTATATCCGATTTTGCTATTGATCCTATTGAAAAAATTGAACTATTCATAAATCAAGCATATACATTAATTAGAGAAGCTCTAGTTGCTGAAAAACCCACGGAAGTTAATTTAAAACTATCAATGGCGATTAGAAACATTGGTGAGTTTCAAGAAGAATCTGAACGGATAAAAAAATTATTTAGCCCGGCATAACAAAAACTTGAAACTGGACGGCACTGCGTGCCGCCATTTAAGTAAAAGTTATGACTCAAAAGATTTTTTTGATATCGCGGTAAAAGTTTTCATGCGAGCCTAAAGCCATCAACTCCAAAGTGACTGTGCCATCTTCATAGCTGTAACCAAGTAATGTTAGCTGGTTCACCATACTAAATTTATGTACGCGTAGAAAAGCAAGATCCCCTTTCTTTTGCTCACCTAAAAGAGGATTTATCATCAATTCTTTAATTGCTTCATCCAGATCTGCTTTTTGATTCTTATGAAGCTTTTTAACCGCTTTTTTAAATGTAGGTGTTTGAAGAACTTGGGTTATTTTAGCCAAAGCTGTAGCTCTCCAGCTTACCAGCTTCCTTTTCGGCTTTAGCGATAATAGCTTGCTTGACGAATTCGTATGGCAAATCAGGATTATCTTCCATCATTTCGCCGATTTTGGCCCAGTGTTCAATTTGTTTAGGCGTTGTGCGATTCAACGCTTTTGCCATGATTGCTGCCTTATCGACAAGATCTTGGTCAAGTCTAATGCTTACTGTAGACATATCTATCTCCGTTGTGATTCACGCCACAATCGTAGCAATACGCTACACCTGTGGCAATATGAGTCATAACAAAATTTTAATGTCGGATGGCACTGCGTGCCACCGCATAAAACGAAGTTAGGTAATAAAAGCGACTTTGTTGTTGGCGGTGAATTCGAGCCCTAAAGCGGCTGTGCAGATGGTCCAGTAGTGTTAGCGGCTCACACCTGAGCGTGGGTTGCCTCGCGCAACACATGAATTCACGTTGATTCGACAAGCTCACAGCCTGCGCGGGTTACGTCTTCGGCAACCTTCAACGCCGTCAGTGTGTAACGCCTAAGCGGCTCATCATCAGGGCGCTGTGTTTTTAGCAACCACTCCCGCTCTCTGAATAAGTCAGTCGATGTTTCAGCCAATTTCGCTGATTCGATATTGTCGGCGAGTAATTCCAAGCGGTTTTTTAAAGCTGGCGTAGTCGCAACATTGCAGCCTGTGGTTCCACTTAGCCAGTTTTGTTGTTGATAATGAATATATTTTTCTTTGTTCATACCTAACAACTAATTCAAACCCGTTCGCGCTACGCTGCTCACTGGACGGCACTACGTGCCGCCGTTTAATTAAAAGTTAGCTGTATTTTCAATATAGGTACTAGGTTATGAATGAGTTAATTCCTAAAGAAACACCATCTTTACCTTCTTTACCAGAAACCGTATTGCCAGCGTTGGATCGACTTGTCAGTGCTCTAGGAATTCCTCGTACAGTATTAGCAAGTTCAGAGGAAATAGAATACGCTTGGCGAGATCTCCCTCGTGAGCTTCGCGAAATACCAGCAGAATTACGTGGCGAACTTATTGCCCGAATGTGTGTGGCTGTGAGTACCGGCCTATTTGATGGTGCGATGAACTACATATGGAATGCAGCTGTATTGCATTTACGAAACAAAATTAGAACTTTCGGTTTACCCGTTGTAGCTCAAATACGCCAAAGTGATTTTGAAGAAAAACACCTTCTTGAACTTCAAGATAGCAAACTTCTTGAATTATGCTTGAAATTAAATATTGTTGACGAAGATGGTTTCTTTTTCCTCGATCAATGTAGAGATGTAAGAAACAATTTCTCAGCAGCACATCCAACATTAGGTAAAGTTAACGATAGAGAATTTACAACATTTTTAAATAGATGCGTTCGATATGCACTGGCTGACTCATCATCTCCTAGAGGTGTAGATATAAGTTCATTTATATCTGCAGTTAAAGGACCAAGATTTAATCACAACCAATCTGGTATATGGGTACAACGGCTAAATGAGACTCATGATGCCCAACGTCAAATGCTCATAACAATGGCACATGGCATATATTGTGATCCGAATACCCCCGAACAGGCCAGATTAAACTCCATAGATATTTGTAATGGACTAACTAATAGTTTTACGGCCTCAATACGATCTGAGCTAATCAATAATCATACAGAACTAGTAGCTAAGGGACATCAAGATAAGCATGCTGCATCTTTACAGTTTTTTGAAAGACTTGGCTTACTAGGTTTATTGAACGAATCAGAACAACATCATATATTTTCTCGTGCTGTTGAAAGATTATGGACAGTCCATAATGGTATGAATAATTTTTATAATGAGCCTGCTTTTGCAGAACGGTTATTAGAGGTTTCACTGCAAGGAGCCATCCCTGAAACTGTTCATGAAGAGTATGTACAAACGGTTGCTTGTTGTCGTGTTGGTAATGGTTATGGAATATCTAATGCTGCTGTCAAATATTACGATCAGATGATTCAAAATTTTTCGCCTAGAGAAATCGCCACGTTAATTCGCTCTGCTACGAATAATAATAATCCTCTTGGTCGAAGAGTTCTTTCCGGTGGATCATATCGCTTCCATTTTAGACAAGTGCTTAATTTAATTGATCCAGCGAGTGTCCCTAATGCAGTCAATGGCTCATATATTCAACTAATGCGATAAAAATACAGCTAACAAAAACTTAAAGGTGGACTGCACTTGTGCAGCCACTTAAGTCGAAGTTAGGTGGCTATGAGCAATAGACTCTTGGTTTGAGAATGAAAAATGGATATTGAAGAAATAATAAAATTTGGGGTTTTAGATCAAGACCATCTTGCAGATCTTCTTATTGGCCATGAATCATTAGCTAATGAAATTCATTGCAGAGTACTAGAACTTCTTGAGCATGGTTTAGTTGAACTATATACCTATTCAAATGAACACCAATATCCAATCGTTCTCGAAAAGATACAGGCCATTTCGGTTGCAAAAAATCCAGATTCTTGGCACTGGCAGTCGCTTTCAGGTTCATCTCAATATTATTTTCTAGCACCTGTAAGGCTGAGTAATGGCTCTTTAGCTTATGGTCTCTAATTCATCACGGAATATATTGCTAATATGTTTATGAAAAATAAAAAATTTCAATACCTAAACAGTTGTATGTTTTATTTTCAGTAGCATCCAATTAGATGTTTTTTAACCTAAAAATTTTCATGGAAAAACTATGCAGTCAGTACGTATAAGAGAACCAATCTAATACGATGACTTCGAAAAACTCGATATTAATGTTGTAGCCATCATCGAAGTTTTTAATATTAGTAGATCCTATAAATTAACTAAATTACCGTTGATTTTTATAATTATATCAGCTAGCGCACCTAACAAAAAATTAGTGTCGGATGGCTTTCAGCCACCGCACAATTCGAAGTTATGTGATTAGTTGATTCTGTATTTGTGTTCCAGCACCACCACGCAATAAGCAATTTTATATTTATAACTATCTGATTTACTTAGTTTGTCATGTTCGTGTCGTAGATATGTCGTTACACCAGCTTCTTATTTTGTCTCATAGTTTCAGTCGAACACCAGAGACAGAGGGATAACAATGATTGTTCGTAAATTAAGACTTCAACGTGGTTGGTCTCAAGATCAACTTGCTCAACTGAGTGGCCTCAGCATTCGTACTATTCAGCGAATTGAACGCGGTCAAACTCCGGGTCTTGATTCATTAAAATCACTGGCGGCTGTTTTTGATGTTCATGTCACTGAACTACAAATGGAGAATGACATGACTCAAGTAAATCAGACAACTCAACTTGATGAGACAGAACAGAAAGCAATTGAATACGTGCGTGACATTAAAGGGTTTTATTCCCACGTCATAAAATACGTCGTTGTTATTTCTATCTTGTTTATTATTAATTTTACTACCGACCGCAGCTATATCTGGGCTTGGTGGCCAATGCTTGGCTGGGGCATTGGTGTTTTATCACATGGATTAAATGTGTTTGAAGTGTTTCATTTCTTTAGCCCTGCTTGGGAAAAGCGGCAAATCGAAAAACGCCTTGGCAGAAAACTGTAAAAATCACATAACAAAAAATTAATGTGGGACCACTTCGTGGCCCCATAATTCGAAGTTATGCGTTCTGTTTTCTGCTCAATTTTCTGTGCTAAATTCTAGTTTTTTCAAGGATGATTTATGTCTGTTTACAATCTAAAAGGCGGTTGTCATTGCAGCAATATCACTGCTGATATTGAACTTTCTTCACCGCCCTCAGCATTTAATCCTCGTGCATGTGATTGCGATTTCTGCCGTGAACATGGCGCAGCTTACATTTCTGACCCTCAAGGTAAACTCACCATATCTGTAAATGAACCGTCATTGTTAGGCCGATATCATCAAGGCAGTGGTACTGCTGATTTTCTCTTTTGTCGCCAATGTGGCGTATTAGTCGGTGTGTCTTTTCAACAAGCCCAACATACTTACGCCACCATCAATGCAAATATCATCAAAGAGGCTGGTTTTGGTGACACCTGTTCTGCGTCTCCCAAGAAACTCTCCACCGCTGAAAAAATTGCGCGTTGGCAAGCGGTTTGGTTTTCTCACGTCAGCATTAACGCATAGCCTTTCTGCTTATTTTGTTAACTTTAGCTCTGGTTTCATTTGCCAACAAAAGCGCCATTCGGCATCATAAACCTATGAGCATTTCCTTGCACATACAGTGGTCTTGGCATCCGACACGTCGATAGTCGGTGCGGTAGCTTTTTTTCATTTATACCTGACATCGACAGCATCACGCACATCAAGAGCAAAAACGCATAACAAGGCGTTCAACGCCGTTCGCGTTGCTCACTGGACTGCTCCGCTACGCGTCGCAGCCCGTTAACTTGAAGTTAGGTTTATATCGGTTAATTCATATATGAAAAATAAATATTTCTATCCATCTATAATTTTTAGGATGTTAGTTCTACTTTTTTCATCCTTTATAATACTTAGCACTTATCCGAATTATTCAATAGAAATTTTACTGATTTCACCATTGATCTTTTTTGGTCTAGGCTTGGATGCTATAACCATAAAAAGCAAAAATTCGAATATTTCAAACATTCAAGAGAATGACACTCAAATAGTCATCCACCCTAATGTTGGTTTACATTCTTCGATGTACACTTCAATTGCTTTGATTATATCTTTATCTATGATTATTTATCTTAACAGAGAGAATAAAAGCCAGTTATTATTATATATATCCATCGCCAACATCATCTTTTTAATATCATCATTTTGGGATATCTATCGAGACAAACAAAGAAAAATCATTTTCCTCTTAGATAAAAGAACTTTAAGTGTCATCAGAAAGACTTTTTTATTTAATGACAAAGTTGATCATCTTGATTTATCCGAGTTTTCAAAAATCACATCCCATAATGAAAAATATTCGCTGTTTGCTGGAGCAAGCGGCCATAATCATACTTACTATAAAAATGCATTAAGTATTATCTCAACAAAAAGAAAAATGAAATTATTACTAATTGAATTGGCTCCCATTGTTGTTGAAAAAAAGCCATTTAGCCAAGATAAAATGGCTGAAAACAATGCCATAACCAAGCTAAGGCATGAGCTATCACTGAAGTTAAATTTAATAGATGACGGCTATGAGCAAACCGATACATCTTTTTATCTTCGAATTCTAGAATAAACCTAACAAAAACTTGAAACTGGACGGCACTCCGTGCCGCCATTTAAGTCAAAGTTAGGCACTGAACAGTGGTAATAATATGTTTAGTAGTAAATTTCTTCAGAAAAATCCCTCGGTACAAGAGCGTTGGTATCGTAGTAAGTTCCAAAAAATATTTGGACACAAACTGAAAATTTTGTTTCTTTGGCATCTACACCGCAAACTTAATAAAAATTTTCGTGTGGTTGATAAAGCAATTAATCACGCCATTGACACAACTGTATTTGAATATCGCAGAATAGATGAAAATCTGTTTCCTGCAACCAAGCAGCTTTTCAACATTGGATTATTTTTTTTGCTCGCTGAGCGAGACGTTCAAGCTTTAAAAGCAGATGCTTTTGCTCATCCCAACAAAACTAAAAGAAACATTGCTCTCAGAACACTATTATTAACAATCTATGAGTGGGATATGAGCAAAGTGACTGGCCGAAGAATGCAGTTTATTTATGAAGTCACTGGATTATCAGATACATCTAAGAGCGCAGTAGTTATGGCTTTAAAAGAACTAAAGAAAGCTCGCAAGGACATAGAAAGTCAGCTTTCAGAAACGAGGCATAATACAATTGCTCACAGAGAAGCTGATGCGCTACGCCAGTATGAAATCATAACTAATTTAGAAATTACACAATTTGCACCGGCATTAACAAAGTTCTACTATGCATCAGATATTTTACTAAACGCTTTAACCACAGCGCTAATAGAAATTAGCACTACAAAAAGTTTATTTCAGCAAGTTGTTCACCAGCAAAAAAATGCCTAACAAAAACTTAATGTGGGACGGTTTTCAACCGCCCCATAAGTCGAAGTTATGCAGTTTCAATTTGCTGGTAGTTTTGCGGGGAATTCGAGTTTTAAAGCGGTGTTGGCTGCGAGTTCAGTGTTGTTTACGGCTCACTGTCGCCGCGTGGTGCCCGCTCATAATACGCCAAACATTTTAGCCGTGGGCTTCAGCAATTTCGACGCGGCGATTATGAGCTTCTGCACATCAACGCCGTCGTGGGTAATTCCTTACAACCATTTTTTCTGTTTATGGTTTTGAACGCTAGCCCGAGAAACCAGTCGTTATTTTCGAGAGGAAATCGGGTTCATTTTTTCAATACTGCATAACAAGGCGTTCAACGCCGTTCGCGTTGCTTGTATGTTTAGCCCTGATATCAGACTCTATTTGAGGAAGGTATCAGGGTGAGAGCCTTCTGCTCGCTATCTGCCACTAGCCTGGACAGACTGACTGAGAAATGCTCCATCACATGTGAGAACGTCTATGAGGGATCTGGCTTCGTAAAGCCGATTTATTCGCAAGCTAACGTCAGACATGTGCCACCCTGATTTGTTCAATCTAAGCAATACAGGGGGATTTATGCAAGTTGATCTCGTGTTGTTTGGCGTTGATGTGTCCAGCCTCTGGCTTGATATTAATCAATATGGCTCCGCTTCCAATCTTCATATTGATAATTCCATCGAGGCCATTTCTGAATGGTTAGAACAAATTCCTAAAGCTTCCATTATCGGTATGGAAGTGACGGGACGTTATCATTTACTGCTAGCCAAACTCGCTTTTGCTGCCGGAATGCGAGTCTATGTGCTTAATCCCAAAGACATACACTATTATGCCAAAGGAGTCGGTCGCCGGGCAAAAACAGATCGCGGGGATGCTCTTCTCATTGCCCGTTATTTGGCTGCGGAGCAACCTCTCCTCCGTGAGTGGCTGCCCATGAGTCAGGAACAAGAACAAATTCATGCTCTTTTCCTGCGTCGCAGCTCCTTAGTTAAAATAAGGCATGCTCTGATGATGACTACATCAACTTTGACTGGTGTTGATACTGAATTAGCTGCGGCCTTACTTTCTATGCAACGTTTGATTGATAGTATCGGAAAACAGATCCTGCATCTCAGCAAGAAACAAGGTGATGAATACTACAACCGAATGATGGCTATGCGTGGGATCTACGGTATTGGCCCTCTTACTGCGGCTTATTTGGCTGGTTTATTTTCCCGGGTTCCCTTTCATTCCAGTGATCAGGCAGTTTGTTTTTTAGGAATGGATTTGAAGTTTGCTGACTCTGGGAAAAAACAAGGTAAACGCCGACTTAGTAAGCGAGGCCCTTCCGAAGCGCGTCGATTACTTTACAATGCAGCAGCCGCTGCTGGCCGTGGTTTATTTAAGCCTTTACTTGATAAATTTCGAGAACGTTTACCTTATGCCGGCGCCGTTATTGCGTTAGCACGTAAACTGATCAGGATCGCTTTTGCTATCTGGCAAAGCGGTGAAGAATTCAAAATAGATCGTTTTTCATCCCCGTTTTTAACTAAAACGGCTTGATCAACAACATAGGATCTCACTGGACGGCACTGCGTGCCGCCGTTTAATTAAAAGTTATGCAGTTTCAATCTGTTGGTAGCCTTGCGGGGAATTCAAGTTTTAAAGCGGTGTTGGCTGCAAGTCCAGTGTTGTTTACGGCTCACTATCGAGAGTGGTGCCCGCTCATAATACGCCAAATAAGGTTAGCCGAGAGCTGCAGCAAATTCAGGGCGGCGATTATGAGCTTCTGCACTTCAGTGCCGTCGTGGGTAATTCCTTACAACCCTGTTTTTAATCGCAAAGTTGACTGCCAGCCTGTGAATCCAGTCGTTATTTCCGAGGCGAAATCGGGTTCATTTTTTCAATACTGCATAACAAGGCGTTCAACGCCACTCGCTTTGCTCGTTGGACGGCACTACGTGCCGCCCGTTAACTTGAAGTTATGATGCTAGGGATAATAAATGTTATTAGAACATGCTGAAGATCTGGCAAACTTCATTCAAGAATTACAAGCCGAAACAGACCGTGGATTACCACTTGTTGGTGCTGCACTAATCGATGAAAAACTACATAAGACACTGGAGTCTTTCTTTGTTGATAGCAAATCATCCAAAAAACTATTAACTGATCCCAATGCTCCATTAGGCACATTTTCAGCAAAAATCGAAGCCTGCTATTCACTAGCCTTGATTGACCAATTTGAATATCAAGAAATTGGACTTATAAGAAAGATTAGAAATGAATTCGCACATGCTAGACATGGTTTGTCATTCGAAAGTGAAAAGATTAAAGGTCTGTGCACTAGCCTAAAATCACCGCTTCCTGATAATTCAAAACCAGAACAGATTACAACTCGGTTTCGTCTAATAAATGCCATTGTCTGCATAGTGTTGCGATTATATTACAGACCAGAATGGGTGAAAAAAGAAAGACGAGAAATTAAAAAATGGGTGCCTGACTCTCGTTGGTACAACACTAACGATAAACAACCACCAGAAGGTGTTGGATTCATTGGGTTAGTAGCTAAAAAAATAGACGAATAGCATCATAACAAATAATTGGTGTGGGATGCTTACGCACCCCACAATTAGAAGTTAGGTTTTCTCAGGAAATAATCATGAAATTTGGCTATGCAATAGTATATGTTCCAGATGTAGAACAAACCCTCTCTTTCTTCGAACAGGCTTTTAGCTGGAAAAGAAAATTCATCCATGAATCAGGCGAATATGGTGAACTAAATACCGGTGATACAACGCTAGCTTTTGCATCACATAACCTAGGTGAGATAAATCTGCCGAATGGCTATATCGCTGTGAATGATACTCCTAAGCCTTTAGGCTTTGAGCTGGCATTCGTTGTTGATGATGTTGATATGGCACATCTAAAAGCCATAACTGCGGGTGCAACTGAACTGTCTGTACCAAAACAAAAACCTTGGGGACAACGCGTATCATATATTCAAACTCCAAGCGGCATACTGATTGAACTTTGTTCACCGATGAACAATTAATAATATTCAATATAAAAATGAATCCTCAAAAAGTAGTACGAGAAAATGTCAAACTACTTACTGACTTGCCTAATATTGGTAAAGCTAGTGCTATGGATTTGCAGTTATTAGGTATCCATACTCCAAAAGACTTAATTGGGCGATGTCCATTTGAAATGTACGACTCACTCTGTCAAATGACCGGTATTCGTCACGATCCATGTGTCATTGATGTGTTTATCTCTGTAACACGATTCATGGCAGGTGAAGACGCACAGTCATGGTGGCAGTTTACAGAATTCAGAAAGCAAACATTGCTGCAATCAAAAACCTAACAAAAATTTAAAGTTGGACGGCACTATGTGCCGCCACTTAAATCGAAGTTAGCATCATGAGGAACTTCTGTGAATTTTGAAAAATTTGCACAGCCAGAATCAACCCCTGAACATGGTTTTGGAATCCATTATTTTTTACAAGCTTTTAATGATACCTTTTATAAAAGTGGAAATAAAATTCTTGATTCATACCTAAATCAATATAAAGATGTGAAAAAATGGCTGATCTTTTCTGATTATGCCCTTTACGACAAAAGCAAAAAACAAGATGTCATTACATTTACACTTATACCATATATAATTGGCTTTGATGATCTTAAAAAGATATTAAACAATTTATCGCCAGCCGATTTAAAAAAATCCAAGAAAGTTAACGCTAATTTCATTAATTTTTTAACCGATGCACCAATTCTAAATATTAGCTTTTGTTTAGATAGAAAGAGAAAACTACATCAAGATGAAAGACTTTACTTTGAAACTAGATTTTCAATGATGAAAAAACAGCTTTTATATTGGTGTGAAACCACCCCTGAAGGCAAACAAAACTATCTAGAGTTTATTAAAAAACTTGATATTTTATCTAATGTAGCGTCGAGCGCTGGTGGTAACATGAAAGTTATTCGAGATATAGAGATATTATCATCCTTGGCTGCATACATCGCTTTTGAAATTACCAAAAGAATTGATATTGAAATTATTGGTTGGTTTTCTGATAGAGACTCAATGCTTTCATATAAGGCAACTAAATTTAAATCACCTATCATATTTGATTTTGCAGAACATTTATATTACTTATTTTGTAACTCTGAGGGTATCAAATCAGAGAATAAATTAGTTTTCGGCGTACCAGACTCTAATAATGATAAAAATGTCTGGTATGACTCAATGAATAGGATTCCAGATTTGATTGCCGGCACTCTTGCTGATTATGAAATTAAAAATAACATAGCAAGTCATCAAAAATTCATACCAGTTATTGAAAGACTTTTCACCAATGAAACAAAAAACATGTTTTTCAATTTAAAATTCTCTAAAAATTCATACGAAGCAAATCGTATTACATGGCATCCGCTGCAGTCATAATGCTAACAAAAACTTGGTGTGGGATGCTATCGCACCCCACAAGTAAAAGTTAGGCAATATAAATATGACATTTCTTTCTGAATTAATTAAAAGCATAGAAGATGAAAATCCTGATGATTGGTGGATTAATAGTCGAAAAGAAAGCATTAAACTTTTTCCAGAATTAGAAAACGAATTGAACGTGCATGAAAAAGCTTTGGAGGTTATGGATAATGACTCTAAAAAAATAATGTTCGAAAAAGCCAAACTGGCATTTTCATCGAACCATAATTCACGCGGCAAACATCAATTTTTTGACACTTTAAACGAAGCACTCGCGTATGAATATTTAATTAATACTGGATTTCATAATGTACATTTACTTCAAGAAGTAAAAAAGCATAAAATGCCTGACATTAAATTCACTTGCAATGGAATAGATTATTTTTGTGAAGTTAAAACCATTGGTGCTTCTGATAATGAATTGAAGTTACAGCAAACCAGCGAAGTGTTTAACTCATCAATATACAAAGAGTTAAATGAAAATTTTTTTAATAAACTTCAAAACACCATTAGCATTGCAAGCGATCAAATTTCCAAACACTCAGAAAATGGGATTATATACATAATAATTAACTTTGATGACTTCACCTTAACTCATTACGAAACATATCAAGAACAAATAAGCAAATACTTAACGAAAACATTTCCTTCATTAAGCATTACTCTACGCATTGGCATAGATAAACATTATCAAATGTCACACAACAATTTAAATGCGTGAATATTGCCTAACAAATATTTAATGTCGGATGGCACTACGTGCCACCGCATAAAACGAAGTTAGCTGCTTTAAGCTTAGCTTTTGCGCTTTGAATAATAGATACTATACTTGTTTAATAGTGGTTATATATACAGTACAATACGCGCCCCAAAATTGCTTCATATGGAGATGATATGGCAACTGTTCATGATGTAGCGAAGCTTTTCCTAAGCTTAAGCACTAAAAATGAAGATGCAATTTCTAATCTGAAACTTCAGAAATTGGTGTATTACGCCCAAGGTTTTCATTTGGCGCTTTTTGAAGGTCAACCACTTTTCGATGAAAAAATCGAAGCTTGGACACATGGCCCTGTAGCGCCAGATCTTTATCATGAATACAAAAAATTCGGAAAAGGTCCTATTGAAAATATAGAATTCGATCCAGCAGGGAAATTGTCCGATGATCAAATTGAGTTAATTCAAGAGGTGTATGAAATATTCGGGCAATTTAGTGCTTGGAAACTTAGAGATCTAACTCATGAAGAAATGCCATGGTTATTACATGAGTCGGATGCTAGTGAAATATCTATTGCTGAAATGCATGAGTATTTTAAAACTAGAGTTCATTAATTTATGGCTAAACGTAGAATTAAAGCTCCAGAACAAAATACAAGTACTAGGTTGTCTATTTCAGAACCAACGATAAATCATGATGAACGCCCACCTATATTCTCATTAGAAAGATTGCAATCCGGTGAGTATTGCCTTAGCGAACTAGATCAAGAACATAAGGCAGCATTCGCCGATTCAATATTTAAGAGAAAAGACAAATCTTGGCGAGAGCTAAAACAAGCACCAAGACATGGTATCGGTTTTGAAAAAATAGATAAGTCATCCATTAAGGCCCCCATTCCAAAATTTATAACCGAAGATGTCGACTATTTTTTAGCATTTCGTTTTCACGGCAAAAAGCCAATGGTTGGTTATCGACAAAAAAATATTTTTTATGTCTTATGGTTTGATCATAATTATAGTGTTTATCCTCATAGTTAAAAATCAGCTAACAAAAACTTAATGTGGGACGGTTTTCAACCGCCCCATAAGTTGAAGTTAATTGGCTTTTGCACCTATATTTAGGTAGACATTCCAGTACTAAAAAAACGCAAGATATTTGCATTTGTTAAAAAATCATGATATCAATTTTTTCATTTAATAATCATTAAGAGCAGATAAAAATGTCAAACCATGTAATATACTCAAGAAAAAATTATAAATTAACACCGACTAACTTCACCTATCAAGGGTACACAGAGCCATTGAAAAATATTGCAGATCTATATGTTGTGGAAAATGGTAAAAAACAAAAAATAATTGCCGGGTTAACACTAAGTATCTGGGGTTTCTTTTTTTCCTTTATCCCAGGAAGTATAATAACAGTTCTCATTGGGGCTTTTATCGAATCAGAAAACAGAAATGATGCATTCGAACACACTCAAATTTTGGGTTCGATAATATTAATGTCTATATTTTTTATACTAGGTTACTCACTCAGAGCAAAATATAGGTTATTTATAGTTAAATCCAATGGTTCTAAAGGTCCAATTGACAAAAACAGAAAATCCAGAGCAGAATTTGACGAGTTAATATTTACAGTAAAAAAGGCAATTGCTGAATATTGCTAATATTGCTAATATTGCTAATATTGCTAATATTGCTAATATTGCTAATATTGCTAATATTGCTAATATTGCTAATATTGCTAATATTTTACACTGCAAACTTAAAGTTGTCGATCATTTAAATCAATAGGTAAGATATTGAGTTCTGCATTATTGGTCAATTCATATATAATCATTTATGATTTTTGACTCACGTAAGTGTTGCGTTACAATAATTAAAACCTGAGGCTAACACTCTTTTAAAAGTGTTCTAATCGCCAATTAACAAGCATTTAATGTTGGACGGCTTCGCCGCCACATAAAAGGACGTTAGCTATCTTGGGTAAGTTCATAGGAATATTCGATGAATTTCAATTGTCGGCCTGTTGAGCCAAACGATTTAGAGCACATTTGTTCATTTCCTAAAAATGCAGACGAACTCTATTTCATTTATCCGAAAGCAATTTATCCGCTAACGTGCGAACAACTAAAATCAGCTTGATCATGACTGAAGAAGATATTTTTTCAAATCTGGCCATCATTCCTTTTTCTTTGGCTGGGTTTACATGGCATTCCGCCGAACAATTCTTTCAGGCGGCTAAGTTCACTGATGATGAAATCATTGAGAAAATTAAAGCCTGTGAAAGTCCGTTCCGTTGTGCCGCCATCGGACAAACCAGACGGTTTAAAATTCGCGATGATTGGGAAAACATTAAAGTGTCGGTGATGGAGCAAGCTATTCGAGCACGTTTTGAGCAACACCCCGAACTGGCTAAAGCACTCAAGCTCACCAAGCGTAAACTCTATGATCACTCAGCGGCAGACAATTTCTGGGGCATTGGTGTTGATGGTCATGGCATGAATACGACGGGTGAAATCCTGATGAAGATCCGGCGTGAACTGCAAGATGCTGATGAAGAATTTTCACTCAAAAGCGATAGCTAACAAAAAATTAATGTGGGACCACTTCGTGGCCCCATAATTCGAAGTTAAATGCCTATGAAATCATTGATTAAGAAAGCAACAACATTCATTGCTATCGTATTATTTATTTTAACAGCACTAATCTATTTTTCTTATAAAAATCTCAGCAATGGCATGTGTGAAAACTCAGTCCTGTCTGAAGAGTTAAGTCCAGATAAGTCATTAAAAGCCGTATCATTTATTCGAGGGTGTGGTGCTACAACATCTGATTCATTAAATGTTTCAGTGATCCCAGCAAATGAAAAAATTGATATAGGTAATGCTTATGTTGCTGAAAACATCTCGGATGAACAGACAATAACAATAAACTGGTTGTCATCTGACCATCTTACTATTCATACGATAAAGCCAATACGTATTTTTAAGTCTGAAAAAAGAATAGATTCCGTTAATATTGAAATATACTATCAGTCGGCATTTAACAAATAATTGGTGTGGGACAGCTACGCTGCCCCACAATTAGAAGTTAAACGTTTTAGGATACAAATGTGATTCTTATAGATTTTTTATCAAAGATATTAGATTTGATTGTTAACTACAGTTCGAATACTGAACACATCAACAGTATGATTAATTCAACATCCAGTTGGATTATAGTCCTATTGGCTGTTGTAGTGCTCACGCCAAAATTAAATATCCCTTCAGCATTCACACGATTTGAGCAACACAAACGTCAAAAGATTAAAACATTGAATGAAATAATAGCCACTGAATCTGTCGATGAAGATCTTATTGCTGCTGCAAAAGACGTTCGCGATGCTCTTTATTTCAAAGAAATAACAAAAATTTATGCTGAATCTAAAAAAAGAAATGCTTTGATTAAGTTACATAAACAACTAAACTCTAATTTTACATGGGAGCAAATTAGACTATCACTAGAGTATGTCGATTGCATCGATGAATCAATCAAATACAAAGAGTTCACAAAATTTAATATAGCCAATTTTTACTTCAATAAAATCATCGGCATAGGTTCTGCTATTTTTTCTTTTCTGATTCTAATTTATACCCTTGCATTGTTTATAGCTCATAGTCTAACTATATATTTAGCATTAATACTCTTAGCACAAATGTCATTTATGTTCGTATCAGGTTTAGGCTACTTACGTCAAAATTGGCCATATAATGCAGCTGAAAAAATCAAAGAATTTCTAAACAGCAACCAAGAAGAAAACGTTTAACAAAAACTTGGTGTGGGACCGCTTTGCGGCCCCACAAGTTAAAGTTAGGCGTCTTTGACGCAATCACGGCCTGCTTGTCTATTTTGATTAATAATACTGCGCTATAAAAAGGAAAAATCCAGAGATGAAAGCTCGTTCTTTGTTGGCCTCTGTTTTGATAGGGCTCACATGCAATGTGAGTGCCCAAGGGCTCCCGCCAACCCAGTTGGCCGAGACGGCCACTGCGCGCATGGAGCATTACAAACAAGAAGCCTTAAAACTCGCAGCACCGCAAGTTTTTGACGAAATTGAAAGACTTCGTACCATCATAGCGCTCAAAAATCGAGGGTCGGCCATACCCGACCTAACAGACGACGATACTCTTAAGGCAGGTGGCTATGCATCCGCATTGGAAGCAAAGCGCAACGCCAAAGAACCTTACGGCGCATATTATTGGGGGCGCCACAACTCTCGTATCTGCAGTGTGCTTGAGACCAACAAAAGCACAGGCGATGCGGGTCAGCGCTGCTGGGTCGAAACGTTTGAAAGCTTCAAGATTGCCAGCGATGGTGGAATACCTCGTTCTTCGTTCAACATCGGGCTCATGTACGAGAATGGATGGGGTGTTAATAAATCCAAGTATATTGCAGCTGAGTGGTACATAAAGGCAGCCGAAAAATACATGATTGATGGTTTTCGGGAGGGGGCACTTGAGGCTATGGAAGCCGCACTGCGGGTTGCTCCGGAACATCCCGCAGCACTTCGCCTAAAAGCTCGGTTACTCAAATGACAAAAGCACGAGTAGTTTCAATATTTAAGTGCAACAAAACCATCTGGGCACTTCGTTAGGCTTCTTCAACTTAGGAAATGAATATGACTTCTGACCAAATTCAAGTAGGAGATTCAATCCTGGAATTAGAAGAGAAAATAGGTGTTAAATCTAATTTTTTCAGAAATTTATTAAATGAAGATGACTGGTCATTTATTATAAAATTACATGCACTTTTCGAAGCTGCGTGTACCCATCTTTTACTCTTTCATTTTAAAGAACCTCAACTAGCTAAAACTATTTCGAGATTAGAGCTTAGTAATAAAACCACAGGGAAAATTGCCTTTCTTAGTGAACTTGAACTACTAGGTACGGAAGAGCGACGACTAATCTCTGCTCTGTCAGAGTTAAGAAATAAATTGGTCCATGATGTAAGAAACTCAGAGTTCAGCCTTGAGAAAATGGTCTTGAATTTTGATTCCAATACTATAAAAAATTTTGCAATTTCATATAGCCCTTTTGAAACTTTTATCCGTAAATTTCCTTACGATGAAACGTTAAAGCTAGGGTACGATGACGAAATGCTAAAGTATGCAGCAGTAGACAATATGATCACCAGAGCAAAACAAACTCCAAAATTACATATATGGGTTGGGGCTAAGCATGTTTTAAATAACATGATTGATATGTATAGCTATAGTGATTATAAAAACTGGATTAAATCTGAAGATTTGTTGAACGATACAAACGCCTAACAAAAAATTAATGTGGGACCACTTCGTGGCCCCATAATTAAAAGTTAGGTAATAAAAACGGCTTTATTGGTGGCGATGAATTCTAGCCCTAAAGCGGCGGTGCAGATGGTCCAGTGTTGTTTGCAGCTCACTACCTGCGAGGGGGTTGCCTCGCACAACACATGAATTCACGTGAAGTGGCAAACTGAAAGCCTGCGCGGGTTACGTCTTCGGCAACCATCAGCGCCGTCAGTGTGTACGCCTAAAGCGGCTCATCATCAAGGCGCAGTTTTTTAGCAACCACTGCCCGCTCATTAAATGAGCTAATTTAAGAATTCAGCACATTTCGCTGATCCGATATTGTCAGCGAGTAATTCCAAGCGGTGGTTTAAAGCTGGCACAGTTGCAACATTGCAGCCTGTGGTTCCACTTAGCCAGTTTTGTTGTTGATGATGAATATATTTTTCTTTGTTCATACCTAACAACTAATTCAAACCCGTTCGCGCTACGCTGCTCACTGGACGGCACTACGTGCCGCCGTTTAATTAAAAGTTATGTGATTAGAGGTAATCATGGCCTTTGATGATAAATTCAGGCTTAGGCATAAACTTTCTGATTTTCGCTATACTCCGATTTCAAAACTCAGTGCAATTTTCAACAGAGCATATCCGACCGCCCCAATGGTGCTAGCTTTGCTGGAAGTGCCAAATTATAACATTGCAAATCTTTCTGATTATCCCCCACCACAACATTGATATAGCTCAGTTTTGGTTTATTGAGCCCCAAATTTCATTTGTTTCTGTCAGCGTCATTCGGCATCATTAATCTATGAAAAACTTAAAAATCAACATCGGGTTTGGGCATCTGGTCAGTCATTAATCAGTGCGGTAGCCTTGCCCCTGCATAACACGTAGAAATAGGTGAGTATATTTATGCGACCAATCATTAACGACCGTGTTTTTAATTTTTTCCAAGCCGTCTTCGTTACGTGGCTTACCGTTACATTGATGGCGCATATCAACATCACCATCAGTAATTTCTTGTTGCATTGGTGCATTTATTTTTTTGTATTTATATTTTGTTTCTGGGGTATAAATCGAGTTGTTACCGCGCTTGATTCGATTTATCTACGCTGGGCTCAATCACCAAAAATCACATAACAAAAACTTAATGTGGGACGGTTTTCAACCGCCCCATAAGTCGAAGTTAGCTATCTTGGGTAAATTCATAGGGATATTCGATGAATTTCAATTGTCGGCCTGTTGAGCCAAACGATTTAGAGCATATTTGTTCATTTCCTAAAAATGCAGATGAACTCTATTTTGTTTATCCGAAAGCAATTTATCCTCTTACACACGAACAATTACAGTTTGCCATTGATAATCGGCAAAACTCTACGGTGCTTACTCATAATAATTCGGTGATCGGGTTTGCTAATTTCTATCACTGGGAAAATCAGGGTTGCTGCAAAATTGGCAATTTTATTGTTAAGCCAGACTATCGAGGGCAAGGTGCGGGTTCCTTTCTGCTAGAACATATGATGACTTTGGCAAAAACCTCCTACTCTGCCACTCACATCGAAATTTCATGCTTTAACACCAACACGCAGGCGTTATTACTTTATGCTCGTCGTGGCTTTGTCCCCTTTCATATTGAGCAGCGTTCTGACCACAATGATCATGCGATTGCTCTGATCCATATGAGAAAATCAGCGTGACCATGACTGAAGAAGATATTTTTTCAAATCTGTCCATCATTCCTTTTTCTTTGGCTGGGTTTACATGGCATTCCGCCGAACAATTCTTTCAGGCGGCTAAATTCACTGATGATGAAATCATTGAGAAAATTAAAGCCTGTGAAAGTCCGTTCCGTTGTGCCGCCATCGGACAAACCAGACGTTTTAAAATTCGTGATGATTGGGAAAACATTAAAGTGTCGGTGATGGAGCAAGCTATTCGAGCACGTTTTGAGCAACATCCCGAACTGGCTAAAGCACTGAAACTCACCAAGCGTAAACTCTATGATCACTCAGCGGCAGACAATTTCTGGGGCATTGGTGTTGATGGTCATGGCACGAATATGACGGGTGAAATCCTGATGAAGATCCGGCGAGAACTGCAAAATGCTGACGAAAAAGTTTTCCCTCAAAAGCGATAGCTAACAAAAAATTAATGTGGGACCACTTCGTGGCCCCATAATTCGAAGTTATGCAGTTTTAATTTGCTGATAGTTTTGCGGGAAATTCAAGTTTTAGAGCGGTGTTGGCTGCAAGTTCAGTGTTGTTTACAGCTCACTACCGAAGCGTGGTGCCCGCTCATAATACGCCAAACATTTTAGCCGTGGGCTCAGTAAATTCGACGCGGCGATTATGAGCTTCTGCACATCAGCGCCGTCGAGGGTAATTCCTTACAACCATTTTTTCTGTTTACAGTGTTGAACGCTAGCCCGAGAAACCAATCGTTATTTTTTGCGCTGAAATCGAGTTAATCTTTTCAATACTGCATAACAAGGCGTTCAACGCCGTTCGCGTTGCTCACTGGACTGGTCTCCGCTTCGCTACGCCCAGCCCGTTAACTTGAAGTTAGCTGCCTTTGGGAATTCATTTAATGCATATTGGTTCAGAACACGAATACATAAATATTATTGAAATAGATAGAAATGCGGCAGGAAGTCCATGTGCCGGTAACATAAAAGCGGAAATAACTCTAAAATTGCATTCTTTCCAAGGATCATATGATGAAGTTTGGCTCGAACACTCTGAAATAATGAGATTTTTATCTGAAGTAAAGAATCTTGAGTCGTCACACAGAGGAAGTGCCAAGATAGCTAGTGTGAGCCCAGATGAGCTACTTTTTGAGGTTCGTTCTTTTGATAATCTAGGCCATATGGAAATAGAGGTACAGCTACACTGTTATCAATTTGATGGAACAAAATATCGACCAACTTTTTTAAAAGGTGAATTTGAAATTAATCCATCAAATCTTCATAAGATTATTTCTATATTCGAAGCATTTACAATTTAATTCTATTAAAAAATAGTTCTCTATCATAGATAATTTGGTCTATGTGGTTCTCAAAAAAATGTTGATCTCATTAGTCGAATGACGCCATAGTAAATAACAAAAATTCGCAGGTATTTGATTTCAATGAAATGCAGCTAACAAAAACTTAATGTGGGACGGTTTTCAACCGCCCCATAAGTCGAAGTTAGATTTATAAGCAATCAAGGATGATAACTATGCAACTTAAGATCGCTGAAATTTCAGATATCGATGACATTCTTTCTCTTCATTACAAATACCAAATTAACTCAATCTCTGAAGAAGATAAAAAAGATGGTTTTGTCACAACACCTTTCACCAAAGAAGAAATGACTGCTTTAATTAAACAAGAGAATGGACTCTTTATTGCCAGAAATGATAAAGCTGTAGTCGCTTACATTATGGCTGCATCATGGCAATTTTGGTCCTCATGGCCAATGTTTGCATATATGGTTCAAGGTCTACCTAATCTCCAATATGAAGGCTATCAATTAAGCGCAGAAAACTCTTATCAATATGGTCCTATCTGTTTAGATAAAAGTGTTCGCGGCTCAGGTTTGTTGAAAGAAATTTTTGAATTCTCTTTGGCTGAAATGTCCAAACGATACCCTGTTTTGGTAACTTTCGTGAACAAAATCAATGGCCGCTCCTATGAAGCTCATAAAAGAAAGTTGGGCCTTGATGTGATATCGGAGTTTAGTTTCAATAATAACCATTATTATGAAATGGCTTGTCTTACACGAAAATAAATCTAACAAAAACTTAATGTGGGACGGTTTTCAACCGCCCCATAAGTCGAAGTTAAATTTTTCTGAGATATTCCATGATTGCCAAAACGCCAGCACCACCCTACTACGCTGTGATTTTTACTTCTATTCGCACTGATATTGATGAAGGTTACGGTCTGACTGCTGATGCAATGGTTGCATTAGCTGAAAAACAGCCTGGCTTTCTTGGTGTTGAATCTGCACGAAATGACGTTGGTATTACCGTTTCTTATTGGCTTGACCTTGATTCAATCAAGCAGTGGAAATCAAACTCTGAGCACTTACTAGCGCAAAAGCTTGGCCGTGATAAATGGTATAAAACTTTTAAAACAAGAATCGCCAAAGTTGAACGTGATTATGAGTTTTGATTTTCCTATTGAAACCTCTCGATTATTCATTCGGCCTTATTCTGCCTCAGATATCAATGAACAAACCGAGGCTGTGCTTGAGTCAGTTGCAACTGTAGGTCGTTGGTTATCATGGTGTACACCTGACTACACAGTAAAAAATGCCGCTGAATGGTTCGTTATTTGTGATGATGCAATGAAAGAAGGTGAAGCATTTACGTTCGGTTTATTCGATAAAGAGACGAATCAACTCATTGGTAGCGTGACAATTAACCAACTCAAACCCGATATGAAAATTGGCAATATCGGTTATTGGGTACGCGGATCCAAGCAAGGTCTAGGTTATGCCCATGAGGCTGTTCTAGCGATTAAACAATTTGGCTTTCGAGAATTAAAACTACTTCGTTTAGAAATCGTTGCTGCGATTGATAACAAACCTAGCAATCGTGTTGCAATTAAATCGGGTGCTAGATTTGAATACGTCGATAAACAACGAATTCAACTTAAAAGCGGCTATGTTGATGCCAATGTTTACGGATTTTTTGCATCAAAAGAGCCAGTCTGATCCATAAAGAAAAATTTAACAAAAACTTAATGTGGGACGGTTTTCAACCGCCCCATAAGTCGAAGTTATGCAGCTTAGCGGGAAACTTTTTCAGCCGTTATTTCTATTTACAGTGTTGAAGCAAGGACGTGATCATACTTTTATTTTAATGTCATATGCCTGATGAAACGCTTAGCATGCCAGACATGAATATGACCGTGACAGTAGAAATAAAAACTGGGAAACGGAGTGATGAAATATAAAAGTGAAAGCTTTAAGGAAAGATAATAATGAACAAAACTAAACGATCAGAGTTACAACAAGGGTTAATTTTTATCTGTTTATTATGTGTAATATATAGTTATTTTTGCATAAAGAACATGCTGCCATTTCCTGATCCATATGTTCTTCCTAGATACGAAAGTCTATATACAGTTAGCGGAATAATAGAAAAAGACATGGCAGAAAGCCACTTGGTTGGCAGGGTCCACACTGGCAGACCAACCTTGTTATTTATTAATGATGGAAATAAAACTGATTTTTATCTTTGCTCAAGATTTTTCATTGGCAGTTGCAGTTATTTTAAAAAAAACTGGGAACATATAACTTTGAGTTCAGATGTGTATGCTGTTCCAATACATGCGAAATGGTACCCATATATGAAAGAGAAGCTAATTTATGAGGCTGAAGTTGATGGGAAACCAATGTTTAATTACAATGAGATGGTAGATGGATATAAATACGACTACAAACAAAGGTTAACGCAAATTGAAAATGAAAAAAAAGACTTAAAAAAAGCTTTAATTATTTTATTAATAACATTAGTCATAGTAATAAAAAATGAGTGGAAAAATAGAAAGGTTTAGATAAGCATAAAAAACAGCTCTAATAGAATACCATGGAGGATCATATTTTTTATTTCGGTTGTTCTCGATCAGAAGTAGCGATTTATATTTCATGATTTATCAAAAAAAATAATTTTTACTGAGATCTTTAACATCATACACCTGATAAATAAAAAATAACCGAAATATGCTCCTGCTCTGAAACTTATCGTTATTATTGCGTTGAAATTGAGTTAGTATTTTTAATACTGCATAACAAAAAGTTCAAACACGTTCGCATTCGCTTGTATGTTTAGCCCTGATATCAGACTCTATTTGAGGAAGGTATCAGGGTGAGAGCCTTCTGCTCGCTATCTGCCACTAGCCTGGACAGACTGACTGAGAAATGCTCCATCACATGTGAGAACGTCTATGAGGGATCTGGCTTCGTAAAGCCGATTTATTCGCAAGCTAACGTCAGACATGTGCCACCCTGATTTGTTCAATCTAAGCAATACAGGGGGATTTATGCAAGTTGATCTCGTGTTGTTTGGCGTTGATGTGTCCAGCCTCTGGCTTGATATTAATCAATATGGCTCCGCTTCCAATCTTCATATTGATAATTCCATCGAGGCCATTTCTGAATGGTTAGAACAAATTCCTAAAGCTTCCATTATCGGTATGGAAGTGACGGGACGTTATCATTTACTGCTAGCCAAACTCGCTTTTGCTGCCGGAATGCGAGTCTATGTGCTTAATCCCAAAGACATACACTATTATGCCAAAGGAGTCGGTCGCCGGGCAAAAACAGATCGCGGGGATGCTCTTCTCATTGCCCGTTATTTGGCTGCGGAGCAACCTCTCCTCCGTGAGTGGCTGCCCATGAGTCAGGAACAAGAACAAATTCATGCTCTTTTCCTGCGTCGCAGCTCCTTAGTTAAAATAAGGCATGCTCTGATGATGACTACATCAACTTTGACTGGTGTTGATACTGAATTAGCTGCGGCCTTACTTTCTATGCAACGTTTGATTGATAGTATCGGAAAACAGATCCTGCATCTCAGCAAGAAACAAGGTGATGAATACTACAACCGAATGATGGCTATGCGTGGGATCTACGGTATTGGCCCTCTTACTGCGGCTTATTTGGCTGGTTTATTTTCCCGGGTTCCCTTTCATTCCAGTGATCAGGCAGTTTGTTTTTTAGGAATGGATTTGAAGTTTGCTGACTCTGGGAAAAAACAAGGTAAACGCCGACTTAGTAAGCGAGGCCCTTCCGAAGCGCGTCGATTACTTTACAATGCAGCAGCCGCTGCTGGCCGTGGTTTATTTAAGCCTTTACTTGATAAATTTCGAGAACGTTTACCTTATGCCGGCGCCGTTATTGCGTTAGCACGTAAACTGATCAGGATCGCTTTTGCTATCTGGCAAAGCGGTGAAGAATTCAAAATAGATCGTTTTTCATCCCCGTTTTTAACTAAAACGGCTTGATCAACAACATAGGATCTCACTGGACGGCACTACGTGCCGCCGTTTAACTAAAAGTTAGCTTTTTTGGAAAGTATTAATGGATTTTATAGTTTATTACATAATGCCTTTTTCAATATTCTCCATTCTTTACGGCATAGCCGAGCATAATCGAGATAAATATAAAATAAAAAGATTATCCAAGTATAGAGAGTACTTTAACAAAGAATATACCATAGCAACTCTTATATGGATAAATATGGCATTTATGTTTTATTTCTCAAAAATAAAACACTTCAATGTTTCAAACAATCCACACCCTATTTATGCTGTTTTAATATCTTGCCTCATTCTAGGGATTTCATTAACAATTATTAGATTTAACATTTTATCTTTTATAAAAAATAATGAGAAAATTATTAGTTATACATTTGGCGTTATTGCTCTAACAATAGCCATTCTAACTCTAACATATGTAGATACACTTATTACCGAGAAAACGAACCTCCCATCATCTTTTTTTCCAAATGCAGAAAAAATACTAACCGTAACATTCGCACCATTGTTCTGGTTGGGTGTTGTGATCTTAATATTGTTTTTATTCTATTTTGCTTTAGCTGCTCTAACCTGTTTCAAGACAATGTTGCAAATTAAATATATTGCTCAATGCTATAAATCCATCACAATAATAACAAATTTAAAATACATCCCCAAACCGCTTAATGGTTACATAGATCAGGCTGCATTTGCCAGTTTGTTTGTTATATTAAGATTTGTCCCTCAGGTGATATATTCAGATTTATATAGTAATCATATAAACTCCCATGTGGTTGATGTGGTGTTATTATCATCATTTGATCACTATAAAAATAGTTGCATTGAAAAATATAAAACTAGTGATTACATCCATTATCTTGACAGTGAAAAAATCATTTTGGCCAAAAAAGATTCAGATAATTCATATGGTTTTTATGTTGCTAACTGCACACGAACGTCAACCAATTCACAGAAAAAAAGCTAACAAAATTTTAATGTCGGATGGCACTACGTGCCACCGCATAAAACGAAGTTATGTCAAAGGAATCTATGAGTAATATAGTGTTAGGGCAAAACATAAAAGAATATACAAGAAAAAAATCTGGAGATATATGACTCTAGATAAACTAATTAACTTATTAGAAACAAATAAATTATTTTTTACACCATTGGAGTGGTACGCAAAGACAGATCCATTTGAAGGCTTTCAACCAAAAGCATGCTTAGAAAAATACATCCAGTTTAAAAATAAAGACACCAATTTTCTTAGAGTTATTGCCGCACAGCTACCTGAAAACTCTGAGTGGAACGTCATAAGAAAAGAAGCAGACAATAAATTCAAAGCAATGTACTTAGATATGATGAAAGGAACAAAAGTTAATTGTTGGCATATGAATGATTATGAATCAGAAGCAATGTGGAAACTATATTCAGAAAATAACAAGGGGATTTGTATATCCACAACAGTTGATAATCTAATAAAATCGATTGAGTTAGGTGGGTCAAATAAAACAATACATATAGGAAAAGTAGAATATTTGGACTTCTTCAATGCCGAACTTAGACCTGAAGATTATGTAATAAACGAGAGAACATTGAGTCCTTTAATAAAAAGAAAATCGTATGAGCATGAAAATGAAATAAGACTATATATTGATCATGACATTGGTGAAAGCATTAAACCAGAGTTTATCAATGTAGAAACATCCGTACTTATAAATAAAATCTATATATCTCCATATTCTGACAGTCTTTTTGAAAGTAGCATTAAAGCCATATGTGAAAAATATCTTTTGAATGATACATTCATTGGCAAATCGAGTTTATTAGAGGGTCATGGCGAATTACTTAAATTATTTGATCCACAATGACACAACAACCAATTCAAACACGTTCGCATTCGCTCACTGGACGGCACTGCGTGCCGCCGTTTAATTGAAAGTTATATTTATGAGGCATAATGGTGTCTAAAAAATTACGAGTAGAGCAAGAGATAAATAAAAACATATATGTCCATAACGATATAGCTAATGCTGCACATCACTTAAGCTCTAGAATTGAATCGAACAAGATAAATGGAATAGAAGAAGGTATTTCTTTAGACATTATGTCTTGTTTGATTATGCTGGCCTTTGAATTTGAAGCTAAAGTAAACTTCATTGGACACATGAAAATTAAAGAATGGAATGAACGAGATAATTTTCATAACAAAACGAAAACGATATATAAATCTCTCAAGTTAAATTTAATTAAGGACTCAAGACCATACAAAACCATTTTAACCCTGAAGGATTATCGTGATTCAATTGCACATGGAAAGCCTTTACACATTAACAAAAATGAAATAATAGAGTTGTTAAACAACGAACGAAATCCTGATGTGGACTTAGAAAATAGTTTTTATGATCTTTGTACTATTGAATTTATGAGAGAGTGCAAAGAAGACATAGACAAAATATGGAACGAATGGTTGACTGCTGCGAATATTGAAATACAAGAAACATTCACTCATGGTTCTTTCAGCACCACAGTACTGTAAATTACAAGCATAAATATAACAAAAAATTAGTGTCGGATGGCTTTCAGCCACCGCACAATTAAAAGTTAGAACTAGGTAGGTAAATATGGACAAAAAAACTATTGCCTCGCTAACAGATTCTCTTAAAAATATTGTATCAAAATCAACACCACTAAGTAGCAGCAACTTCGGAAACTTACGCATGCATGATGGTGTTGCATATGGTTTATCAACTGAAGCCGCTGTTGAATTCAATGAATTAATTAGCAAGATATTAAAACACAAGAATTTTTCATCAAAGTTTTCAAGCGGATACATTGAAGTAGAAGTAAAGAAAATCCTCGCAAAATATCTAAAAAACCCAAAAATCCAACTAAATGAAGAGTTTTATGAGTTAATTCGATTCCTTGAAAAAGACATAGATTCAAAAACCATACATATGAGGATTGAAGGATTAAAAACAAATGTTGAATTCGAAATAGGAAATGTGAAGTTTATTAATGGCAATAATAACGCCATCGCACAATTAAAAAACAAAATGAACTCTGTTTTGGCATTAACAAAAAACTCAGAACAGGAAAAAGAATCAATATCAAACCAAATAACAAATGAATTCAATGATGAGTTATTAGATTTCACTATTGCGATTGTAAAAGTCAATGCAGAACCAGAACGAGCTTTTGAATTAGCAAAAGAAGAAATACAACGCTCGATTGATATATTGAGATATGCAAGTAAATTTCTATATCCAATTAATGAAGACATCCGAATTGGTTTAAAAGGCGAGCGCCCCACATCTAGCCGATTAGGGTTTATACTTTCTGATGATTCATTTAATACAAAAAATGACAATTTAGGCTCTCGCAGATATTTTGATGTAACCGAAATAGAACTTAAGAGAATGAATGAGATTGGAATACCATACTTTTCTGAGATGCTTAAAAAGAAACAAACAACAAATTACGAAGAATCATTAATACAAGCCGTACATTGGTTATCAATATCTCTAATACAAGATGAAACTGGAAATTCATTTCTATTCTTAATAGCTGCATTAGAGTCCTTGTTTAAACAAAAAAGTGGCAACTCTATCACAGGTACAGTTTCTGAATGCGTAGCACTAATGTTAGCGAACACTCTGGAATCCAGAAAGAGTCTCGTTAAATTAATGAGGGATTATTATGGCAAAAGGAGTGCAGTTGCACATGGTGGTAAAAAAACGATATCAGACAATGATCTTAATACATTAACTTACATTGTATTATCTACAATTTCATTTTGTGTAAAAAATATTCCTAAATTTAGAAATCAGGATATGTTTATGGACTGGTTCGATGACTTGAAGTTTTCAGCAGTTCTAACAAAAAATTAGTGTCGGATGGCTTTCAGCCACCGCACAATTTGAAGTTATGTTTATTAAGGATATCCCTGTGAATAATGAAAAAATTACCTTCAGCCTAGTTCAATATTCTTCAATCAAAGGTGATATCAAAAATAATCTTAATAACCATATAAAACATATTAAATTATCTGCTGAGTCTGGCGCTGATATAGTCATTTTTCCTGAGCTATCACTAACTGGCTATGAATTAGAGTTAGCATCAAAACTGGCGATAGATGGCACATCATCGATCATTACTAACTTATCGAATGCTGCTATTGATAATAATGTGGTTATTATCTCCGGCATCCCATTGATAAATAGCACTGATAAACCATATATCGGTGCGTTGGTTTCATTTCCGTCAGGGCAAACTGATTTTTATCGAAAACAATATCTGCATCCAGGCGAAGACAAATTTATGTCTGCTGGTTCCAAAAATTATAGTTTTGAGTTCAAGCAGAGAAAGATGTTTTTAGGCATATGTGCTGATTTCACTAATTCACAACATTGGATTGATGCAAATGAAGACCATGCAGATATTTATTTATCCAGTGTTCTGATCTCTAAAAATGGCTTTGCTCATGACAGTGAGATCCTGAGACGCAAAGCCATTGAACACAAATTAAACATCGTCATGACTAACTATATTGGTGAAACTGGTGGCTGGTTATCGAATGGCAACAGTCGAGCATGGGACACTGATGGCAATGTATGTATTTCAGCGAATGATTCTGACCCATGTCTCGTTTTATGCACTATCACTAATGGTGGCATCTCAGGCAGAATCATAAACATAACAAAAACTTAATGTGGGACGGTTTTCAACCGCCCCATAAGTCGAAGTTATGTGATTTGCCCCCGAAAATATAGAGATTAATATGAGAAAGAGCCTATTAGGTGAATTGTTTGGTATTGCTGTAAGTCGACCAATCGAACTGAATAATATTATTCAAATAGTTGAAATTATTCCGAAGGTGGTTATAGAACAAGCAAATTTTGATGGTAAAAGCTTTGACGATACAATGAAAAATATTATAAGTGAAGTTTTAAATTTTGCAGAACAGCTTGAGCCAGAAGAATCTGAGATATTCTTAGAGCTATTTGAAAGCGAGTGCTCTACTAGAATGACAAAGTCAGTTGATAATGACTTTGAAAGTATTGACCCATCAGAAACAAAGTGGAATTTTTATATCCGGTTTAAAGTTTCCGAACCTTTAGGTTTGGATCAGAACGCAATAGACTTCCTTGGAAACTATCAAATTAAGCCAGCTAAAAAACAATCATTAAAAGACGATAATATTCTGATTCTGACAAGCTCAGATAGTATGACCTATCGTGAGATAATGTTTGAGTCAAAAAAGGTTGAACAAGCTTTAATATTGGGACTTGCGGAGTTAGGTATTGGGGTTGCTTATCCCGAAAACTTAGCTTCAGAAGCCACGCTTGAAAAAATAAAGAGAGAAGCTGAAATTCAGTTCTTAAAACAACACACTAAACTATATGATTCACATTATGAAAGACCCTTGTTTCATTTCAGTGATAAGTTTGGTGTGGTTTTGTTTCAAGAGAGATCATTTCCTTGGGATAGCAACGCTAATGAAGAAAAAGAACCAGTAGATATAACTAAGCTTGATGCAATATTTTCTAGTGTCTATGACAATCTGAAAGGCTTGCAGGTCATAGGAAGGAATTTTAATAAAATCGAGATAGCCACATCCATACTAACTACATCTATTTTTGAAGATTCACTTATTAATAAGATAATACTATCAATGACAGTCATAGAAGTATTGTCGGATAAAGTATCTAGAAGTGATGAAGAGCTCAGAGTGTTGGATTATCTAACCAATGTGTTGGATGAGAAGTCTGATATTGATCAGAGTGAAAAGGAATCTATCACTAAAGCCCTAACCTCATTGAGGTATCAATCAATTAGTAAGAGTTGTAAGGCTTTAGTAAAGGATTTACTTGGTAGTAAAGACGCAAAATTATTTTACAAGCTTTATGATTACAGGTCTCAATTAGTTCATGCTGGTGTTTTAGAAAATAATCGTGATGAAATGTTGAAGATATATTATGACTCTTATGGTCTGGCAAAAAGAGTACTAATGGCATATATAAATCGACTAGATGAATCTGATTAATTGTACTAGTTCAGATTAATCTATCATCACCTTGCACAGATATGATACACAGCATTGATATAGTACAGTTTTCATTAATTGAGTCCCCGATTTCATTTGTCTCTTTCAGTACCATTCGGCATCATGTTCATATGAGTAAATCAAGAGCAAAACACGGGTGTTGGGCATCTGATTGTCGATAGTCAGTGCGGTAGCTTTTGCTCTCAAAAAACCGGCTTTGGCTGCAACCAAAATCACATAACAAAAACTTAATGGCGGACAGCACTGCGTGCTGCCCCATAAGTAATAGTTAAGTTCTTATTTGTCATAGCAAGCCTCGACGAAACATTGAAGACCTGTTAACTGGTGCTATAATCAGGTCTACTCATCGCAATCGAGATACCATAATGCAAGTCAAATTCTCTGAAGATGTGGTTCCATTGTCAGATCTCAAAGTGAACCCAGGCAAAATTGTTAATCAAACTGTTGAAACTCAACGCCCTATTCTTCTTACCAGTAGAGGTCGTGGTGTTGCTGTCGTTCAGTCCTTAGCTGAATACGAAACTCGTGAAGAAGAATGCGCTTTTCTCAAAGCAATTGCTCAGGGTCTTACGGATGTTCAAGAAGGCAGAACAATGTCTCTTGATGATGCCAAGAAGAAACTGGGTTTGCGCTAATGAAAATTACGATCACCGATTCTGCTTACGAAGATCTTATCGATATCAAAGAACATTATAAACTTGAAGGTGTTGAACATATCAGGGAGAAACATGTTGATGATGTTTTTAATCATATTGAAAATCTATCTGAACATCCTCAGATGGGTCGAATTGTCCCTGAATATGGCCTTCCATCGCTCCGAGAACTCATTCATCCGCCCTACCGTATTGTTTATCTGCTGAAAGCAGATGAAGTGCAAGTCATCAGAGTGTGGCGAAGTGAACGATTATTAAAACTGATGTAATGATCGATAACGTCAAAGAGCAAACTTAACAAAATTTTAATGTCGGATGGCACTACGTGCCACCGCATAAAACGAAGTTAACTGGTTTTGTTGGTTGTGTGTTTCGTTTTTCGCTGGTGTAGACAGTTTGTCGAAATTTTCAACGCCGCTCCCTGCACTTCTGGGCACAGCAAGATTTGCGTTGAATTCAATTTCAGCGAAAGCAAGTTCAGCCATAAATTCAAAATTTGCGCATTATTTGAGTCGTGAAGATAGTAAATTCTGTTGTGAACTCAAGTTATGGCCGAACATAGAAATGTTTATCAACAACGACGATGGTTCGCAAAATCCCGTCGAGCCATAAACAAGTTCAACTCAACTACCAGTTAACAAACAATTAGTGTGGGACGGTTTTCAACCGCCCCACAATTGGAAGTTAGACTTTTTTGTGTCACTAAAAAATGCTTTCTTTTTCTCTTAGAATGGAATAATAAAAAACGGTAGATTTACTCACATCGCTTTAACAAAAGTTAATACTATGAATCAAAATTTAGGTGTACAAGATTAATCTTTGAACATAAGGTATATAACCAACAGGAGAAAATGTATCGATAATGACTAAACTAATTTTACGTTATTTCATTGATGTATATATCTTTCATAATCAAGGACATGCCATGAAAAAATTTACGATTCTACTCATGTTTTTTCTACCAGCTTGCGCCCAAATGCCGACACAACAAGAAATTAATTTGGCAGACTATGGTGAATATCCATCCAATTCAACTGAAATCGTTAAAACATTTTATTCTAAAAGTCTTAAAGATCCAGATTCGGCTGTATATAAATACATTTCTCCTCCAATAAAAACAGTTTTAGGAGATAGATTTCAAGGTGTTAAATATGGTTATCTAGTATGCGCCACTGTGAATGCAAAAAATTCATATGGTGGTTATGTTGGATATCATACAGATGGTTTTTTCATTCAAAACAATATTATTTTAAACCACCTAGAAAATGGTGTCTGGTGGGGTAAAAATATGTGTTAACACGTATGTTTGAATAATACATTGACACCCTATTTTCTCATGACAAACAAAGTGTGTATAGAATGGAGCTCTAGTTCATAAGTCTAACAAAAACTTAGTGTGGGACCGCTTTGCGGCCCCACAAGTTAAAGTTATGTGCTTTAAGGAGAAACATGAGAGATTTTAGAGTGGCTGTCGGAAATAGTTTAAAGGGAAAGATTAGCGAACTCGGTTTTTTCCTGCAACAAATAGCTGGCGTCACAAGAACAATTGAACAAAAGCATCTGCGTCAGGACTATCCATTAAATGTCGAGCTAGACAAACTAAACTACTTCTTTAGCGCGTATCTGAATGCAATCCAATCGCTCAAAGATGGGTTCAAGACAGCAATGGGAGTAAGTTTTTCCTGGAACGAGCTTTCGCCAACATATGGGGACTTCATCTTTTATTGCAGAAATGCCGCGACACATGATGGGTATCATTTAATCAACTCTGGGCAAGGAACAAAAAACTACATAATCGGCCCACTAAGACGTATAGACGGACATGGCAAAATAATTCCGTTCGACCCACCCAGAGAAGACATTCTAACTTTATGCTGCAATCTGACAGACGAAATATTAACAAGCCTGAGTGGCCTATTGAAAAGAGAAGGCGCCAAAATTCCTGTCGCTGAGGAATCGGACTTCAAAAAAGCAGTTCAGGCATCGCTGGCAATCGATTTTATTCCAAAAGAAACCAAGGAACTAATCAAAGCTAATCTGCCTAGTATCGATACATCCTTCAAAGGGGTGAAAATTGATATTGTTCAGCAAACCAATGATGCTATTTCCTTGGTGGCGCAAATAGTAGCTCATGCACGCACATAACAAAAACTTGGTGTGGGATTGCTTCGCAACCCCACAAGTCGAAGTTATGTGTTTAAGAAATTTGAATTTGTATGCTGTTTATTAAATACTAAAAGCCTAAACCATCGTAATAATTTAATTTTTTTACCATAAACTTTGTTGCTTAAGAAATTATATAATTATTGTCTGCATTAGATATTTAACATTCTCAAATTTCTATGGTTATGGCTCACAACTTAATTTCATTGAACAGTCCTTTTTTTAAGGCGATAAATAGGTATGACTACAGCTTTACTGACAATTGCGGCTAATGGCCACAATTTCCTTACTTTCGAAGATTATGAAACAAATCAATGGCGATTAGCTCTCGAATGGCTGAAAGGCTCAGGATTTTCAGAATCAAGAACATCAATTGTAACCATTGACGAAGGCATTCTTCCTTCTTTTGTCAGAAATTCGGTTACTATTGCTGCTGGATTTGATAACTGGTCAGGTAACTATCTTTTGGCCAATTGTGAAATTGGCGATCAAATAATCATAGCCCTAGCCAGACATGTTTCCGCTGATGATCACCGATACAAGATCTAATAATTCCATAGTTAATGATATTTTAATTAACCATCTGTTATATCGATTTAAAAACACATAACAAAAACTTGGTGTGGGATTGCTACGCAACCCCACAAGTAAAAGTTAACTGGTTTTGTTGGTTGTGTGTTTTGTTTTTCGCTGGTGTAGACAGTTTGTCGAAATTTTCAACGCCGCTCCCTGCACTTCTGGGCACAGCAAGATTTGCGTTGAATTCAATTTCAGCGAAAGCAAGTTCAGCCATAAATTCAAAATTTGCGCATTATTTGAGTCGTGAAGATAGTAAATTCTGTTGTGAACTCAAGTTATGGCCGAACATAGATATGTTTATCAACAACGACGGTGGTTCGCAAAATCCCGTCGAGCCATAAACAAGTTCAACTCAACTACCAGTTAACAAACAATTAGTGTGGGACGGTTTTCAACCGCCCCACAATTGGAAGTTATGAGTGGCATGAACACCAGAGAGATTCTTGCATGATAAAAATAATTAGCTGTATTTTATTGGTATTTGCCTCGACATATTCCTTTGCGTGCAAAGACCCTCTTTATAAAGATAAATACCAGATTACGAATTTCTCTGGTTATAGTGATGTTATCGTCGCTCGGATAATCACTTCAAAACATAATGACGACGAAATGTATAGTCCATTGATGTCCTTTGATGCTGCTGTCTTAGAAAAAATAAAAGGTGCATTAACTCCGAATCAGGTAATACATGTATCTGCGAAGATCGAAGATCCTCGTGCTGCATGCCCATTATATTTCAAGGAGAATTCAACGTATCTTCTTTTATTGGAGCGCCAAGAAGGTGAGCTTCAAATAAGTAGATTCAGTTTCCCTATTGAGAGTAATAATGAGCATTTCAGTTCATACTTGTCACAAGTAAAATCCGGTATCAATATTCATTAAGGCCACTCATAACAAATATTTAATGTCGGATGGCACTGCGTGCCACCGCATAAAAAGAAGTTATGCAGTTTCAATTTGCTGGTAGTTTTGCGGGAAATTCGAGTTTTAAAGCGGCGTTGGCTGCAAGTCCTGCGTTGTTTACGGCTCACTACCGAGAGTGGTGCCCGCGCATAATACGCCAAACATTTTAACAGTGGGTTTCAGCAATTTCGACGCGCCGATTATGCGCTTCTGCACATCAACGCCGTCAGTGGGTAATTCCTTACAACCATTTTTTCTGTTTGTGGTTTTGAACGCTAGCCCGAGAAATCAGTCGTTACTTCCGAGACGAATTCGAGTTCATTTTTTCAATACTGCATAACAAGGCGTTCAACGCCGTTCGCGTTGCTTGTATGTTTAGCCCTGATATCAGACTCTATTTGAGAAAGGTATCAGGGTGAGAGCCTTCTGCTCGCTATCTGCCACTAGCCTGGACAGACTGACTGAGAAATGCTCCATCACATGTGAGAACGTCTATGAGGGATCTGGCTTCGTAAAGCCGATTTATTCGCAAGCTAACGTCAGACATGTGCCACCCTGATTTGTTCAATCTAAGCAATACAGGGGGATTCATGCAAGTTGATCTCGTGTTGTTTGGCGTTGATGTGTCCAGCCTCTGGCTTGATATTAATCAATATGGCTCCGCTTCCAATCTTCATATTGATAATTCCATCGAGGCCATTTCTGAATGGTTAGAACAAATTCCTAAAGCTTCCATTATCGGTATGGAAGTGACGGGACGTTATCATTTACTGCTAGCCAAACTCGCTTTTGCTGCCGGAATGCGAGTCTATGTGCTTAATCCCAAAGACATACACTATTATGCCAAAGGAGTCGGTCGCCGGGCAAAAACAGATCGCGGGGATGCTCTTCTCATTGCCCGTTATTTGGCTGCGGAGCAACCTCTCCTCCGTGAGTGGCTGCCCATGAGTCAGGAACAAGAACAAATTCATGCTCTTTTCCTGCGTCGCAGCTCCTTAGTTAAAATAAGGCATGCTCTGATGATGACTACATCAACTTTGACTGGTGTTGATACTGAATTAGCTGCGGCCTTACTTTCTATGCAACGTTTGATTGATAGTATCGGAAAACAGATCCTGCATCTCAGCAAGAAACAAGGTGATGAATACTACAACCGAATGATGGCTATGCGTGGGATCTACGGTATTGGCCCTCTTACTGCGGCTTATTTGGCTGGTTTATTTTCCCGGGTTCCCTTTCATTCCAGTGATCAGGCAGTTTGTTTTTTAGGAATGGATTTGAAGTTTGCTGACTCTGGGAAAAAACAAGGTAAACGCCGACTTAGTAAGCGAGGCCCTTCCGAAGCGCGTCGATTACTTTACAATGCAGCAGCCGCTGCTGGCCGTGGTTTATTTAAGCCTTTACTTGATAAATTTCGAGAACGTTTACCTTATGCCGGCGCCGTTATTGCGTTAGCACGTAAACTGCTCAGGATTGCTTTTGCTATCTGGCAGAACGGTGAAGAATTCAAAATAGATCGTTTTTCATCCCCGTTTTTAACTAAAACGGCTTGATCAACAACATAGGATCTCACTGGACTGGTCTCCGCTTCGCTACGCCCAGCCCGTTAACTTGAAGTTATGTGATTAGAGGTAGTCATGGCCTTTGATGATAAATTCAGACTCAGCAGTCACGCTGTTATTCTCAATTCTGTCGGCGAAGTTTTGCTCTTAAAAGCTGATTATGGCGCTAAATCTTGGGGGCTTCCTGGTGGTGCATTAGAACCTGGCGAAACCATTCACGAAGCCTTGCTCCGAGAGTGCCGTGAAGAACTGGGTTCTGATGTTCTCATCAACTATCTCAGCGGTGTGTATTTCCATTCAGCCTATAATTCACAGGCTTTTATTTTTCGCTGTGAACTGCCCTCACCTTCTAGCATCATACTCAGCAATGAACATTCCGAATTTCGCTATGCCGCCATTTCAGAACTCAGTGGCGTCCAACAACAGCGCATTTCTGACTGTCTTAATTATTCTGGGGTTGTCGTCAGTGCCAAGTTTTAACGCAATTCGTTTATCCTGCAAAATCCTCTCATAACCTTGATATAGCTCAGTTTTGCTTAATTGAGTCCTCGATTTCATTTGTCTCTCTCAGCACCATTCGGCATCATGTTTCTATGAGCAAATCAAAAGCAGAACATCGGTGTTGGGCATCTGATCCGTCATTAATCAGTGCGGTAGCCATGACCATCAAAATCGACTTGTTTGCTGAAACAACAAAATCACATAACAAAATTTTAATGTCGGATGGCTTCGCCACCGCATAAAACGAAGTTAGGCTTCAGAAACAACTTCTGCTTTAATGCACGTTTAACTTATAAAGAAATCTGACTTATATAATATAAGATTTAAACCATCAGGAAATAAATGAAAAATAAATTTATAGTCTTTTTATCTGTTATAGGTTTTTGCTCTGTTTTATATGGTTGCTGGCATTTATTGATCTATTCTTCTGATAAGAATGGCTTCTGGTATTCATACTACTGTTCAGAAATTCCGGTAACTGTTTCTGATGTTGATACTAACCATGATGGGCATGTCCAGCGTGAAGAAGCCGCAAAGAAGTGTGATGGTCTATGGATTCAACACCGAACAATAAATGAAAAAGCATGCATCGAATATCTGGAGCCTAAAACTGGTATTCCATTAATGACTGCCTGTCGTATAAATGAAAATTATTAACCTTAATGCAGCATCCCGAAGCCTAACAAAAACTTGGTGTGGGATGCTAACGCACCCCACAAGTAAAAGTTAGGCCCTTCTCATGGCATTTTTGTTAGTATTACAAGAAATTATCGTCAGGAACATTAATATGGAAGAAATAAAAATAACTGATTGGATTTCAGCAATTGCAAGTTCAATCACTACTATTTCCTTAGTTTTCATTATATTGCAAGTATACTTACAGAAAAAACAGACTGCTCAAGATCATGAACGTTCTCGCCGTGAAAAAGCTGTTGATCTATTGCAATGTTGGTTTAAAGAGTTAGATCAGAAAAGTTCTCTTGCTAGAAAATTTGCAGAAACATTAAGTGAAGAAGTGCTTCGCTCTGTTGTGAACAACGAAGAATTCTATGTTGATGATAATAATAGCAACAAAGAAACTATCAGTGCGATATTTGAACTTGAGATCGATAAAGTAAATGAGAAAATCGAAAACGGTCACATATTGATCGAAAGAAAGTACTCACTACAGTTACGATGGCAGCTTATAACATATTTAAATATGCTTGAAAGCATCGTGTCTGCTTATGTTTATAATGTAGCAGACAGAGAGTTGATTGAGTCTGAATTTAAATATTTATTTGCACACAATAATGGGGCGCTACGAAAATTTAGAAGTATTGTTCATGGCTCATATCCTTGCATTGATATATTCGAGCAAAAAATGATAGAAAAAAATAAAAACAAATTGAATGAAAAATTTAAACTTGGTTGATTAGGCCTAACAAAAACTTTAAGTTGGACGGTGCTACGCACCGCCCCTTAAGTAAAAGTTAGACATTTAAGAGATAACTATGGAATTTTTCAAAAATGCTAAAGAATATGCAAGAAATCCATTGGGGATTATTGCTTTATTCATATCATTAATCTACGGATTTGCGTCTTTATTACTAGGGAGTTCGGCAGATAAACTTGAGTCATCTGAACGTTGGCCACTTTTGATATTTATTGTTTCGTTTCCCTTTACGGTTCTACTTGTATTTTACAAGCTGGTAACAGAACATCATGGCAAGCTTTATAGTCCAAGTGACTATAAAACAGATGACTCATTTCTAAAAACATTATCTGCAGAAGAAAAAGAGAAAAAACTTGAAGAAGATGCCATGGAAGCTGCAGGCAATGTATTCATTGAAAACCTTACATCAGAAGATAATTTCTCTGTAAATTTAGTAAAAAACAAAATCAAAAAATATGAAGATTATGTTATTAATCTTCTATCTAAAGAGTTGAATATCGCCCCAAATATTGGTGTGCAAATTAGTCAAGAATATTACACATTCGATGCATCATATATAACTCCAGGTGTTGGTGCGACTATACTAGAAATTAAGTACTACTCCCAACCAAGAATTATGATGAAAACGATACAGGAATTCATGTATCGAGCAAAACTTACCAATGAATACATGAAAATTAAAACAAATTTCATTGTAGTACTAATTTTAGATGGAGATAAGGATAAATTTAAATTAATAACTGATACATGGAGTTATAGCTTGAAAGAAACCAGCATAGATATTGAATTAAGAGTTCTTTATAGCGCAGAAATAAATGTCTAACAAAAATTTAAAGCTGGACGGCACTACGTGCCGCCACTTAAATCGAAGTTATGTTTATGCCATTTATGAGGGCAAGTATATTGAATACATTAAATGAATTTAAAAATAGAATTAATGCACTTCAAAAACGTAAAGATCTTATGAGTTCGCTACATAATCATATTAAACTTAGTGAAAGTGAAATCACCGTAATTTCAAGTTTAATGAATAGATTGCATGACGAAATTGTTTTTACAAGAAAATTATTAAATGCAGCTCAAGCAGAAGAAAAAAAAGCCCCAACGCCTAAAAAGAAAAAGCCTAAGTCCCGTAGTGTCTATACAGTATCAGGCGGCTTGCCTTCCTTGGGTAAACGTAGGTAACAAGCATGATTGACAACAAGTTACAGGGGTTTTAGCCAAAAGCCATGGAATATATTTAACTACCATAACTGCGCTCTAACCCAGATGGTGTAGACATCAATCCTCGCTGTTTAAACACCAAACCTCAGCATATCAATATCGTCGGTTTGATGGACAGAATTGGGTAACTAATGCGGCTACATTGGCTCATAAAAGCATATGACTGAGAAAATTGAACACTAAGTTTCAGCAGTGCACAAAATCACATAACAAAATTTTAATGTCGGATGGCACTACGTGCCACCGCATAAAACGAAGTTAACTGGTTTTGTTGGTTGTGTGTTTTGTTTTTCGCTGGTGTAGACAGTTTGTCGAAATTTTCAACGTCGCTCCCTGCACTTCTGGGCACAGCAAGATTTGCGTTGAATTCAATTTCAGCGAAAGCAAGTTCAGCCATAAATTCAAAATCGACGCATTATTTGAGTCGTGAAAATAGTAAATTCTGTTGTGAACTCAAGTTATGGCCGAACATAGAAATGTTTATCAACAACGACGATGGTTCGCAAAATCCCGTCGAGCCATAAACAAGTTCAACTCAACTACCAGTTACCTAACTTCCAATTGTGGGACGGTTTTCAACCGCCCCACAATTGGAAGTTAGGTAATAAAAACGGCTTTATTTGTGGCGGCAAATTCGAGCCCTAAAGCGGCTGTGCAGATGGTCCAGTGGTGTTAGCGGTTCACTTCCTGCGAGTGGGTTGCCTCGCGCAACACATGAATTAACGTGAAGTGGCAAACTGAAAGCCTGCGCGGGTTACGTCTTCGGCAACCTTCAACGCCGTCAGTGTGTAACACCTGAGCGGCTCATCATCTGGCCGTAGTGGCAATTACGCCCACTGCCCGCTCATTAAATGAAAATGTGTGAATGTTCTGCAATTTTCGCTGATTCGATATTGTCGGCGAGTAATTCCAAGCGGTTGTTTAAAGCTGGCACTGTTGCAACATTGCAGCCTGTGGTTCCACTTAGCCAGTTTTGTTGTTGTTAATTAATGACTTTTCTTTGTTCATACCTAACAACTAATTCAAACACGTTCGCGCTACGCTGCTCACTGGACGGCACTACGTGCCGCCATTTAATTAAAAGTTATGTTTTTCTTAGAGATTTTAATACTATTACTGATATGAAATCATATAAACACGGGTTTTCTACAAATGACATCTGAAGAAAAAAATTTAAACAACAATGATTACATGAAAGTGGTATTTGAACATTTCACTAACTATATTGTTTGTGCTTCATTATTATGGGTGGGGATTTGTGCTAAAAACAATCCAGAATGGTTATACCTCGGAGATTTTGGCGTTAAAATAGCCTATTTTGTAATATTAATTGCTGTCGTTTTGACATTAGTGAACTCTTTTAAATTCATTAATTTAATTTACGTCACTTTTAAACCGATTAGGGTTCCAGGGAGAAATTACAAAAGAGGTTGGCTATTACGATGGTTTCTCATCTTAATTTACGCAATAATTGTTTATGTAATAATAAATGTTAGCATTCATCTGCAGCATTTATAAAAAACAATAGGTATGAAATGATATTGCAAATATTAAATAAAAAATGGTTTTGGGCTGGATTATGTGGTATCTCATTAATTAGTGGTGGTTATCGTTATTATTTGACTAACTTTGGACCAGCAGTAATTCAAGCAAGTATAGATGCGCAAGCTATCAATGATTTTGGTACATGTTTGACCGTAGAAAACTCCCCCTCACTCATGAAATTCTGTGACCGATTTTATCTCGAATATTTACCCCAAAGGACAGACTCAAAATACATGAAAAAAATTGTTGAAATTTCAAAATTATCTCCAGAAATAATTATTTCTACTTATGTTAAAATTGAAGAACTAAGAAAAAACTCTAATCTAAACCCTTATCCTGATTTAAAGAAGTTATCCAATAACCAATTGACAATCAAATGATATCAAAACATAACAAAAACTTGAAATTGGACGGCATAACATGCCGCCATTTAAGTAAAAGTTAACTGGTTTTGTTGGTTGTGTGTTTTATTTTTCGCTGGTGTAGACAGTTTGTCGAAATTTTCAACGCAGTTCCCTGCTCTTCTGGGCACAGCAAGATTTGTGTTGAATTCGGTTTCAGTGAAAGCAAGTTCAGTGGATAAATTCAAAATCAACGCACTGTTTGAGTCGTGAAAATAGTAAGTCCGTTCGTGAATTCACGTTCTGCCCGAACATGAAAATGTTTATTTGCTACTGCGGTGGTTCGCAAAATGCCGTCGTGCCTTAAACAATTTCAACTCAACTACCAGTTAACAAACAATTAGTGTGGGACGGTTTTCAACCGCCCCACAATTGGAAGTTATAAGCATATAGAGGTAAATCGTGATTAAAAGAAATTTCTACAGAACACTTCAAACGTTAAAATTAGAACTAAATGAAAATCAAATCAAGAACATAAAAAATACTTGCGAACTACTAAGTGAAACAGCAAAAAACACACAAAATTTTAGCTATAGTTTTTTCCATGACAACCAACAAGCACAAACTTCAAGAAATGAATTTATCCGAAAAATATCACAAGGAATCACAAATGAAAAGAATTCAATTAATTTTAGATTGTTAATTGTAGACTGCCACAAAGCAAATATAGAAATTCAAGGTTTTATTGAGGCATGCAAGTATAACGATCAATTGAAAAAATCCTTGGAAGACTTGGCAAGTACCCTCGATGCTTTTTTAGATGAATATGACAAATATAGATTAAATTCTCAACCAGAAATATTTTACAAACTTTCGTTCATATCATTACAATTGGCAAACAAAATAATTAACATAGAGAAATTGATTGATATTTTATTATGGTCCAATGATTCAGATGGTGTAGAAAACGAACTTACCTCACTGGATTTATATCTAACAAATGTAAACAGCCTGACATCATTTGGGAAAAAACTTGAAGCTGTAGAGGTAATATATACCGAAATATGCAACTTATTGAATGTCTCTGTTATCGACAATCCAATAATTATTCACCATATAGAGAGTGGGAGTTTATGGCTAAAAATAGCGGGACACACTCTTACAGCAACAATACTAACAGCCATTTTAAACTCAGCTTCAAGTTATTATCAGGAAAACTTTACTAAGACTGGACAACTGCAACAATTACCTGGAACAGTGACAGCAATAAATGAATTATTAAAAATATCTGATGAGCTTAATAAACAAGGTATTGATACAAAAGAGATAAATGACCACCTTAATTCCGCCACCAAAAAGATAGCCAAAAAACTTGATATACTATTAAGTGATCAGCCCACTATTGAAGTTAATGATAAAATACATAACATTGGCGAAGCATACAAACACCAATTAATTGAACAAAGTAAAACAAAGTTATTAACTCACAATGACGAAAGCTTATAACAAAAACTTAATGGCGGACAGCACTACGTGCTGCCCCATAAGTAATAGTTAAGTTCTTATTTGTCATAGCAAGCCTCGACGAAACATTGAAGACCTGTTAACTGGTGCTATAATCAGGTCTACTCATCGCAATCGAGATACCATAATGCAAGTCAAATTCTCTGAAGATGTGGTTCCATTGTCAGATCTCAAAGTGAACCCAGGCAAAATTGTTAATCAAACTGTTGAAACTCAACGCCCTATTCTTCTTACCAGTAGAGGTCGTGGTGTTGCTGTCGTTCAGTCCTTAGCTGAATACGAAACTCGTGAAGAAGAATGCGCTTTTCTCAAAGCAATTGCTCAGGGTCTTACGGATGTTCAAGAAGGCAGAACAATGTCTCTTGATGATGCCAAGAAGAAACTGGGTTTGCGCTAATGAAAATTACGATCACCGATTCTGCTTACGAAGATCTTATCGATATCAAAGAACATTATAAACTTGAAGGTGTTGAACATATCGGGGAGAAACATGTTGATGATGTTTTTAATCATATTGAAAATCTATCTGAACATCCTCAGATGGGTCGAATTGTCCCTGAATATGGCCTCCCATCGCTCCGAGAACTCATTCATCCGCCCTACCGTATTGTTTATCTGCTGAAAGCAGATGAAGTGCAAGTCATCAGAGTGTGGCGAAGTGAACGATTATTAAAACTGATGTAATGATCGATAAAGTCAAAGAGCAAACTTAACAAAATTTTAATGTCGGATGGCACTACGTGCCACCGCATAAAACGAAGTTAGAATGAGAAGACACTATGAAGCTTTATAAATATCAGAAATATTCGCATCAAACTTTGGGTTCTATTATTAAAAATAAAATATGGCTATCTGGAGCTAAAAACTTCAATGACTTATTTGACTGCAAGTTTCAACAAGATAAATTCACAGAAAATGAATATATAGAACTCAAACATATTAATGATTTTCGTAAAAAACAAGATATTCCTTATGTAGATCTTGGGTTTAGTAAATTTGAATTTAATGAAATAATATTTAACGACGTCAAAACCAATGCCATGTATCATGGTGCACAGGAGTATTTGTATGAGTTTGGTATTTTTTGCTTAAGTGAGATACCAGATTCTATATTGATGTGGTCTCATTATGCAGATAATCACAAAGGGATTTGTCTAGAGTTCGATGTTGATTTGAAGTTAAATAACACATTACTTGCCGTTAATTATGCAACGAAATACCCCAAAGTATCCATATATGATATGGGGATTAATTTAGCTAAAACAACACATTCTATCTTAGCGACAAAATCGGCAGATTGGTCTTACGAGAAAGAATGGCGGTATATAGTTAACGATAAAAGTGACCAATTAATTAATAACCCTTTCAAGCTAACTTCGATAATATTCGGCGCAAGATCAAAATCAGAAGACATTGAAACCATACTCGAAGCAGTAAAACATAATAAAGATGTTTCATTCAAAAAAGCAACTCAATCAAATACTGACTACGAAATGTTAATATCTGACTATGTACACATTTAATCTCATTCTAACAAATATTTCATGTCGGATGGCACTACGTGCCACCGCATAAAACGAAGTTAACCCGCTAGGAAACCTCGATGACAAATTTAGAGTTCGTTGATTGTTCATGTCCTCATAGTTGGTTTCTTGTTGCAGATGAACTGCATACTCAAATTGAAAAGATAATCACTCATTTTGGTACAGGATACATATCAAAGATAAATAATGAACAAGATGCAGCAATAACTTTAGATAGCACAAATAGAACTATATTTTTATTGGCATCATTTGTGTTAGAAAACTTAATCAAGGCATATCTCGTTTATGAAAACCCTGAATGGATATCTAATGGAGTTCTGTCAAAAAACCTTAAAAGCCATAAATTGACTGAGCTAGCTAATAAATCTGATTTAATACCATATAAAAACAAGTCAATTCCGATTCTAGAGGTGTTTCAAAACGGCAATGAATCATGGGCCAGATATCCATGCTCTTTAAACAAAGATAATACTGACAACCCTTTATCTTTAAATATAAAAATAATATCTGACTATAAATGGCTAACTAGGGCATATACAAAAAAATTAATTAAGCTCCTAAAACAGCAATGGTGTGGACCACATGGCTGGGTTGGACGTTATACTTTCGATGGTTCATTTATTGGATACCACATAGCGGGTTAACAAATAATTGGTGTGGGACAGCTACGCTGCCCCACAATTAGAAGTTAGGTAATAAAAGCGGCTTTATTGGTGGCGGTGAATTCGAACCTTAAAGCGGCTAGTCAAATGGTCCAGTGATGTTAGCGACTCACTACTTGCGAGTGGGTTGCCTCGCGCAACACATGAATTCACATGAACTGGCAAACTGACAGCCTGCGCGGGTTACGTCTTCGGCAACCTTCAACGCCGTCAGTGTGTAACGCCTAAGCGGCTCATCGTTTGGCCACAGTGGTGTTTACGTCCACTACCCGCTCGTTAAATGAAAATGTGTGAATGTTCAGAAAATTTCGCTGATTCGATATTGTCGGCGAGTAATTCCAAGCTGTGGTTTAAAGCTGGCACCGTTGCAACATTGCAGCCTGTGGTTCCACTTAGCCAGTTTTGTTGTTGATGATGACTATATTTTTCTTTGTTCATACCTAACAACTAATTCAAACTCGTTCGCGCTACGCTGCTCACTGGACGGCACTGCGTGCCGCCGTTTAATTAAAAGTTAACTAGCAATGGTATAAATCTAGTGTTATCGAAATTAAAAAATACAAAGCTAAAGAAATACTCATTAATATGCATTCCACTTCTTATATTTATTTTAGATCAAATCTTTTTATCTAGATTTTTATCTAAGTATGAATATAGATATATAGGGGTTATTATCACTATAGTTTGGATAGTATTTCTGGTACGCTATTTAATTCTCCAAGTTAAACTAGAAAACCAAGATCCGTATTATATCAACAAAAGAAAACCATTAGCATTTCAATGTATTGCTATACTGTTTTTCTCTGTTATATGCTACGGTGAATTTAATAGAGTTCCTTCATTTATCCTAACTACAGTCTATGGTGCGCACCACTCAATGACTCTAGATGTCAAAAAATCACACCCTACAGGGAAAAGTTACTGTAGTGGTCTTGGAAAATTAGATTTAGTCTATCCAATTCAAGATGCTTTTTTTTCGTTTTGTTTAACCGACAAACAAGATAATGAATTACCATCAGGTCAGTTCAAAGTGAAATTTGATGTTATAGAAAGCAAGTTTGGGATTATTTTTTATAACGTACACCCAACTGTTGCTAGTTAACAAAAACTTAATGTGGGACGGTTTTCAACCGCCCCATAAGTCGAAGTTATGCAGTTTTAATTTGCTGATAGTTTTGCGGGGAATTCACGTTTTAAGCGGTGTTAACTGTAAGTCCTGTGTTGTTTACAGCTCACTATCGAGAGTAGTGCCCGCTCATAACACGTCAACTTAGTTCGCCGCTATGCATCAAGAAATTCGACGCGGTTATGAGCTTCTGCACATCAACGCCGTCGTGGATAATTCCTTACAACCATTTTTTCTGTTTACAGTGTGGAACGCTAGCCCGAGAAATCAGTCGTTATTTTCGAGAGGAAATCGGGTTCATTTTTTCAATACTGCATAACAAGGCGTTCAACGCCGTTCGCGTTGCTCACTGGACTGGTCTCCGCTTCGCTACGCCCAGCCCGTTAACTTGAAGTTAGGTGACTCCAATATCAAACATTGCGGATCTGTCAGTTCAAAAAATCGTGAAAAATAATTAAATATAAAAGCAATTGAGGGTACATGAAAATACCATATTTAGGTACATGCGATTTAGATGAAAATAATGACATTTGTCACAGTGATTTGGTTCATATCAATTCATTTAATATAGATTGCGAATTTATTATTGAAGGTTATCAGCGAGATGATCAAAAAAACGACTTTCACAATGCCATATACAATTTTATTAACTTAACTGACAATGATTTAAAAAACATAGAACCACACATTTACCAATATTATAAAGACTATCTTAGCCACTATCATGGACATGAAAAAATAGTTCAAATTCAGCATTCTGAAGATATTTTAGATTATATAACGATTGGATTTGAAATTTACATAAGTCGGCGCTTTCATGGCGATAATAAAATTTACATATCTATAGAATGCAACTGCGAATGGGAACCCGAGCATGGCTTACAATTAGTATTCCGTGATGGCAATCAGATATGTAAAGTTAGTCCTTTCGATGGGCATTTAACTAATTCTGATGCATATGCAGACTCCTCTCTCGAAGATGTTATCTATGTTCCTTTTCGTAGCATTTAAAATGTCGTTCACCTAACAAAAAATTGGTGTGGGACAGCTGCGCTGCCCCACAATTAGAAGTTGTGCGGCTATGCTCTTTTCATGTTTCGGCGTGACATTCAAGTCACCAAAAACAACAACGGTTGAATTTTAATCAAACGTGAAATTCCCTTACTTTTTTTCGTGTTTTGCTTCCAATTTCTGGCTTCATTTGTCAATCTAATCTCAATCAACTCCTATCGAGCATGGATGCTACCACTCTCTTTCTTCACATATTTTTCTTTATTGGTTTCGCTACCAAGGGCGGTAGCATTTTAAAGATGCGCTGTAGTCGAGGTCATCATGTCTTGTATTTTCTGTGATATTGTCGCCGGTAAATCGCCTTGTCATAAAGTCTGGGAAAATGAACATCATTTAGCTTTCTTATCTATTTTCCCAAATACAAAAGGCGTTACCGTTGTTATACCTAAAGCACACCATTCAAGTTACGCGTTTGATTTACCTGACAATGTACTAACTGATTTAATGCTAGCGACAAAATCTGTCGCAAAGTTGCTTGATGCAAAATTAGATGATGTTGGCCGGACTGGCATGATATTCGAAGGTTTTGGCGTTGATCATGTTCATGCCAAGCTGTTTCCAATGCATGGCACCTCAGATCTGAAGACTTGGCGGCCTATTGAATCTCGCGTTGATAAATATTTCCTTCAATATGAAGGCTATCTATCCTCTCATGATCATCTTCGCGCTGATGACAATGAACTGGCGTCATTAGCTAAACATTTGCGCGAGTAACTGGCCGCACAACAAAAACTTAATGTGGGACGGTTTTCAACCGCCCCATAAGTCGAAGTTAGGCGTAAACTCATTATATATCGGAGGTTAAAATGACCCTTTTAAAGAGCGTTGATTATGGTGAAATTGACTTTGAAGTATATTCAAGTCAACAGTTTGCAACTGTTGTGTTTGATCGTGATGAGGATGATTCCACTGCACTCATCACGATAATAAAAGATCGTAAGATTAATCAATTTGAAGGTCACAACAGTTACAATCCTTCAGCACGGAGAAGATCTACTTGTATCTATGCAAAAGAAGAATGGGATGGTGGAAAAATAATAAAAATATGTACAATACAGCATAAAGGCGAAACATTAGTTGAAATTCATAGTGTAGACCAAGCTGAATTTGATTATTTGTTTAATCATTAATTGGTGTTAATCAGCATTCTATACAAAAAGTGAATTTCTTTTAAATTATTTTTACCTTAGTTAAATCAAATATTTTTGTTATTCTCACCAACTAAATCATCGGCAGCAATTACGCCTAACAAATAATTAGTGTGGGACAGCTACGCTGCCCCACAATTAGAAGTTAGGCGTTTTATGATTTTGAACTCATACGCGCGACACGTAATCACTGAAAAATGAAATGTTCCTTTACAGAACAATGATGACATAAAGGCAGGGAGTTAATGCAAACGCTAGCATTTTTTGCAACGCTAATACTTACATTAATAACATCGAACAAATTAATAATAAATGGGCAAGTTGCTTTGGCTCAAATTATTTTCATCTTACTCCCATCAATTATTATTTTACTTGTAAAGTTAGTACACGGAAGCATTAAAAAGATATATTTCGTTAATTTACCGAATGGGAAACAAATACTGCCAATCACCGCACCTGCCGGTATTAAGGCAATATATTTATTATGGCTAATATCGATGGCAATGCTTATGGGCTTTGGGATGATTTTACTAAACACAAAAAACTAAGGTTGCTAAAAACGCACAAGAAATCGAAAATAACAATTGTTTTTAAAGTCGTTATTTTCTCACCCACTTACGCCTAACAAATAATTAGTGTCGGATGACTTTCAGCCACCGCACAATTAGAAGTTAAGTTCTTATTTGTCATAGCAAGCCTCGACGAAACATTGAAGACCTGTTAACTGGTGCTATAATCAGGTCTACTCATCGCAATCGAGATACCATAATGCAAGTCAAATTCTCTGAAGATGTGGTTCCATTATCAGATCTCAAAGTGAACCCAGGCAAAATTGTTAATCAAACTGTTGAAACTCAACGCCCTATTCTTCTTACCAGTAGAGGCCGTGGTGTTGCTGTCGTTCAGTCCTTGGCTGAATACGAAACTCGTGAAGAAGAATGCGCTTTTCTCAAAGCAATTGCTCAGGGTCTTACGGATGTTCAAGAAGGCAGAACAATGTCACTTGATGATGCCAAGAAGAAACTGGGTTTGCGCTAATGAAAATTACGATCACCGATTCGGCTTACGAAGATCTTATCGATATCAAAGAGCATTATAAACTTGAAGGTGTTGAACATATCGGGGAGAAACATGTTGATGATGTTTTTAATCATATTGAAAATCTATCTGAACATCCTCAGATGGGGCGAATTGTCCCTGAATATGGTCTTCCATCGCTCCGAGAACTTATTCATCCGCCCTACCGTATTGTTTATCTGCTGAAAGCAGATGAAGTGCAAGTCATCAGAGTGTGGCGAAGTGAACGATTATTAAAACTGATGTAATGATCGATCAGGTCAAAAAGCGAACTTAACAAAATTTTAATGTCGGATGGCACTACGTGCCACCGCATAAAACGAAGTTATGCAGTTTTAATTTGCTGATAGTTTTGCGGGAAATTCAAGTTTTAGAGCGGTGTTGGCTGCAAGTTCAGTGTTGTTTACAGCTCACTACCGAAGCGTGGTGCCCGCTCATAATACGCCAAACATTTTAGCCGTGGGCTCAGTAAATTCGACGCGGCGATTATGAGCTTCTGCACATCAGCGCCGTCGAGGGTAATTCCTTACAACCATTTTTTCTGTTTACAGTGTTGAACGCTAGCCCGAGAAACCAATCGTTATTTTTTGCGCTGAAATCGAGTTAATCTTTTCAATACTGCATAACAAGGCGTTCAACGCCGTTCGCGTTGCTCACTGGACTGGTCTCCGCTTCGCTACGCCCAGCCCGTTAACTTGAAGTTATGTGATTAACTGCTATCGTCATCCGAGAAAACATACAATGAATCTAGTTTCTTTAGTTATTGAAGGTGATGATCAAAGCCTGAGCTTTATCAAAAACAAACTAAATATTGATATTGACGCATCATGGCAAAAAGGCACTCAAACGATAACTGGTAAAATCATAGAAAAATCAGGATTTACAGCATGTATCGCTGAGTCTTTGACTCCATCAGACATGATAGAGAAATTAGTTATATTTCTACATCATCTAGATGAAAAGCATATAAAATTTGATCAACTTAAATTAGATGCAAGATTGTCAATCGGATTTACGGTTGGCGATGAATCACAATATTTTTCTACAGTTCTTTTTCCTAAGAAAATACTACTGCTAGTTTCCAATCTTGGATTAGATTTGTCAGTTAGTGCTTACCCCGCAACTAACGAGTAAAAATTAATGACTCTTTCAATATCATCATTTCACGACTCAGTTATCGAAACAATTACATATAATTGGGCTGCAAAATTAGCTGTTGTGACTGGAAAGTTGTGTTCTGAAAATGAACATAATTTTACTTTGAAATTTATTGACTGCGAAATGATAAACATTCCACACGATGCTGAATGGGGCCCATCAAGTTCCATTCTTGAGCTTGAAAAGCTCAATGATTTCGAATACACAATTATGATGCAATCAGGCGATTCAATTTTGATTAGATGTCAGAGACTTGAATTTTGTTCTACATAAAAATCACATAACAAAATTTTAATGTCGGACTGCACTACGTGCAGCCACATAAAACGAAGTTAGTCGCTACAAAGCCGTATGAAGAAATAAACTAAATTTAGGAAGGATTTTTATGGGAAAAAATAGTAAAACAAAACGTGATCAAAAGAAAAAGAAACTTAAAAAACAAACATCTAACAATGCTCACTCCAGTCCAATTTTTGGTATGCCATCATCTCTAGATGAAATGGTTAGCATGCAAAATGAACTTAATAAGTTATTTTCCCCAGCATCCTTAACCACCCCAAAGAAGATTGATGCAAATATTGTAGAATTTTGCCACCAAATAAGTGACTTCAATCCGATTTTTTTGAACATAGTACCTGAAGACTGGAGTAGACAGTCATGTTGTGACTTAAATGTTCAAGAGTATATCAAGGTCAACGCAGGACGAATTATCTGTGGTTACAAAATTTGGTACAACGAACCAAATTATATCGAAGGTGAACGCCATGCTGTATGGCAAGGTGACGACGGTACACTCAAAGATATTACTTTTAATGCCGATGGTGAAGAAAATATTCTATTCATCGCAGATATAACAGAGAAACAATCATCATTGGAAGCAAATAAACAACGAATTCGTTGGTGCAAAACAGAAAAAGTTAAGAGTTTAATTGCATTTCAAGAACAAACTGAAAATTTTATTCCTACCCAAAGAATGTCTGATGAAGTTGCATGGAATACAGCCATCACATATAAAGATTGGTGCGATGGCAAACGGATGCCCAACCAATTTATTAAAATAAACGACTAACAAAAAATTAATGTGGGACCACTTCGTGTCCCCATAATTCGAAGTTAATTGGTTTCTAAAATATGGCTGTTTAAACATTAATATCAGGCAAAAATAATATTTACTGCGTCGGGAATTTCTGTTTCTGGTGAAGTACGCGCATGACATAGATATCTACATCATCAAATCGATAAGATACAACCATTGATACTTCTGGGATTATCAGCAGTCGGCCTCGTAGCCCACTACGCCGGACACCCATCAACGGCTGCGCTAACAGATTCTCGACTTTTGCTTCTATTATTTCGTCCGTTTTTTCGGCGGCAACAGGGTTAAACTCATAAAGAAACTCAAAAATTTTTTCACGATCATTCAGAGCTTCTTCTTCCCAATAAATCATGGTTTAGCCTCTGCTGCGAATTTTTGCTTTACGTTCTGCCATTCGTTTTTGAGCTTGTTCGTGTGTGAGAAACACAGCGTTTCCTGAGTCTATTTTTTCAAACGCTATATTCACTTGCTCTGTTAACCATGCATCGTGTGACATGATTTTTCTTTGTTCGTCAGCCAACTGTTCGGCTAACTGGCGACAAGCATCGCTTAATGTCCGGCCTTGGCTTTCAGCCATAAGTTGTGCCAAGCGTTTTGTTTCTTCATCAACACGAAATTGAATTCTGGTATCCATGCGCTGTTACCCTTAATTGACCTTGTCACACAAATGTTAGCACAACACCCAGTAACCAACAAGCGCAGGGCTGACGTGCTTATCGAAACAAATTGGCGTTGGCAGCGTCATTCATTAAAACGCTTTGTAGTAAAATCGAGAGTCAAACAAACCAATTAACAAAAACTTAAAGTCGGACGGCATTTCATGCCGCCACTTAAGTCGAAGTTATTTTGGCTTTGAAATATTAAGGTTTAAACCTGTGGTTGTTTCATTTCCGCCGAGGTTTTCAGCTTTTTACGGCGGGTGTTGTTGATAATGCGCTGAATTCTATTTCATCGTTCTGTTCTTCTTTGGCGTTGAGAATACAGCGATAGAGCTTATTCCTGTGCTTTTTTCTCCTTTGGCGTAGCAATTTCAGTGTCAAAATTTATTGCCGTTCCCTGCTCTTCTTTGGTGTAGCCAGTCCTGTGAAATCGGCATCATCGCGCCCTGCACTTCTTGGCTGTCGGTTTTTCTGTGGTGAATTTACGTTCCGTTATTCTTTGGTGTTGAGGGCGTTGTGTTGAATTTTACAGCGGTTTATTTTTCTTCTTTGGCGTTGAAAGTCTGTAGCCAAAAATCATTGCTGCTCCTTGCACTTCGCTGGTGTTAGCCAGTTTAGCAATGAATTCAACTCTGCCGATTTATTCGTTCGTAGCCTGGCTGCAAGGTTGATAAATCGTGTGTTTCTGGCAATGTCATCGTGAAATGAAAAAATATACTGGTAAAATCAGGTTGCTGGCTTTGTTCTCCGGTGGTTGTTTCACTGCCGCAATATGAATAGCCAAATAACAAAAAATTAGTGTGGGACGGTTTTTAACCGCCCCACAATTTGAAGTTATGTGCTAAGGATTAATCGTGGAAATTATAAGTTTCTTTCCAGAAGATGGACATATTCAGTCTCTTTTTTGTGATAAATGTAAAAAGCATTTAGATTTAACATTTACTGATTTTCATGAATTTATTACTGGGGTTGACATAAAAATATATGGGCTGCCCATGTTGCATTGTTCAATTTGCACACAAAACTTCCTGCCTGATGATTCACGATTTGCAATTATTCACTTACACAAACAAGCTTTAGAAAAATCATCAAACAAAGTTACTGTAACTCGAAATAAGACGAATCAAGTTTATAATTTTTGTGCTGTTCCATTTATATATGACTCTGATGATTACAAATACATTCCAGGATTGAAAAGACCATGGGATGATGGATTTCTTACACCAGTATTTTTTAATCGCGAAGTTCTTTTAAAATATGATGCATCTCCCACCTATCATCTTAGTTTCGCGTCAACTACATATGGCCAAATTTGTAGAGGGGATGACTTCTCAATGCCATTTGGTATAAATAAGAATGGCAAAGTGGTTATGTGGCTTGGTGATATTGATCGCCTACCAGATACTGAGCAATATTATTTACGTTCAGAAAATATCCCATCCGATCACTCGATAGGCTCAGAATTTTATGATGGGCAAATTGAATGTATTTTTACTGATTTATCTAAAGAAAATGCTTTATTCAAAAATCGATCTATTTTCTTAGAAAAATGCTTCAATAAATTCGGTATTAAAGTAGCACATCTTGATGATGAAGTATTCGACTTATCAGTATCACTCAATTCTCCTGTAGTTGATACAGAAAAAGAACGGCGCTACGTAGCTGATACTCTAAACAAAATTTATCTAGAATCATTTGATAACAAGGCTTTAGGTGACGTGATAACTAAATTAGGTGGCGATGCGAAGGGTCTTGGTAGTATTAAACGCTTACAAAAAGTTATCGAACTTTCCTGCAAAGATGCCGATGTGACTGCTTTAATGTGTCCTTTCTATGTTCTTTATGATTTGCGGGTAATTTACTCTCATTTAGGTTCGTCAGAAAGTGAACAAGAAAAACTGGATTTTGTAATTAAGCGTTTAGGTATAGTAGAAAACTCTGGACTTATGGAAATTTACACATCTATAGTCAAACAATTAGATGACTCATTTCAACAACTTTCTGAATTACTACAATAATCACCTGAATATCAATTACGCACATAACAAAAACTTGAAACTGGACAGCACTGCGTGCTGCCATTTAAGTAAAAGTTAATTTGGCTTGAAAATTTCCTGGTTTAAACGGTAGTTGTTTCAACATTTACGGAATTTTTAGCATTCAACAACACTGGCATTAGCCAGTAAGATATTGCAAACACTACAGGTTTATTCGTTCGTAACGAGTCCGTAAGTGTTGGTACAATCAAACATTGCATTAAACGTCTAGGAAAACTATGTACTATCAACTTGAACCAGAAGTAGCAGGAGGATGGGGGGACGGTACAGAGGCAGACACAACATGCCATCCACCTAAAGTAAAAAAGCTGGTTTATGAATTTGATGGTTGGCTCGGCGACTCGATTGTCACCTCGTTTCCGTGTTACTTAGTTACTGAAGAGCTGGCGCAATCTGTAAAGAATGCAAAACTATCTGGTTATGAATTAGCAAGCTGCAAAATTACAAAATCTGAGATTTTCAATGAGCTATATCCGAATAGAAAACTGCCCATGTTTTTGTGGTTTAAAGTTGTTGGTAAAGCTGGAGTCGATGATTTTGGAATTGGCGCCAATTTAAGGTTAGTCGTTTCAGATGCGGCACTAACAGTTTTAAAAGAGCATTCAATAAATGGAAGTGAAATCGAAGAAATCAACGTTTAACAAACCTCTCAAATTCGTTCCGGCCACCAAAAGCGTGGCCTCAGACCGCCCTGTTTAGCGAGGCATTACAAATTAAATATTCTATGCGTTTTTACCAGAGGTCTAATTAATTACATTTATCTGGCCAATTAACAAAAATTTAGTGTTGGACGGCTTTCAGCCGCCACACAAATAGAAGTTAACTGGTTTTGTTGGTTGTGTGTTTTATTTTTCGCTGGTGTAGACAGTTTGTCGAAATTTTCAACGCAGTTCCCTGCTCTTCTGGGCACAGCAAGATTTGTGTTGAATTCGGTTTCAGTGAAAGCAAGTTCAGTGGGTAAATTCAAAATCAACGCACTGTTTGAGTCGTGAAAATAGTAAGTCCGTTCGTGAATTCACGTTCTGGCCGAACATGAAAATGTTTATTTGCTACTGCGGTGGTTCGCAAAATGCCGTCGTGCCTTAAACAATTTCAACTCAACTACCAGTTAACAAACAATTAGTGTGGGACGGTTTTCAACCGCCCCACAATTGGAAGTTAGGTAATTAATTTTGTTCAGTTTTTTGCGGTGAGCTCGAGTCTTAAAAGCGGCTAGTCGGATGGTCCGGTGTTTTTTACGGCTCACTTTTTCTGCGTTGGTTGCCTCGCGCAACACATGATTTCTCGTAAATTGGCAAACTGAAAGCCTGCACTGGTTACGTGTCGGCAACCTTCAGTGCCGTCAGTGTGTACGCCTAAAGCGGCTCATCATCGGGGCATGGTGTTTTCAGCAACCACTGCGCGCTCATTAAATGAACCAATTTTAGATTTCAGCCAAGCAGGTTGTTTCAATATTGTCAGCGAGTAATTCCGAGCGGTTTTTAAATCAAGCGCAGTGATAAACTGAAAGTCTGTGTCACCAATTAGCCAGTGTTGTGGTTGATAATAAACGTTTTTTCTTTGTTCATACCTAACAAATAATTCAAACCCGTTCACTTCGTTCACTGGACGGCACTACGTGCCGCCGTTTAATTAGAAGTTATGCAGTTTTAATTTGTTGATAGTTTTGCGGGGAATTCAAGTTTTAAGCGGTGTTGGCTGCAAGTCCTGTGTTGTTTACGGCTCACTACTGAGAGTGGTGCCCGCTCATAATACGCCAAACAAAGTTAGCCCTGAGTTGTAGCAATTACGACATATACAGTGATAATTACTATTGATAAAATTGCAGCAAAACGACACCAAAACCCAACAAATAATTAGTGTGGGACCACTTCGTGACCCCATAATTCGAAGTTAGAAATGGAGATCAATTATGAATAGATTAAAATATCTTGTGGGGCTAGCAATTTTATTGGCTATAACTTGTAGGTCTTTTGCTGATACTGCAGAAATGGGTTCTTGGTCGGTATCTAGCTTGAGGTTTGCCCCAGAGGGTTTATATGTCCAATTTAATCCAGCACCGGCAAGCTGCGGGGGAGGCAATCAATATAGAATGCACGCTCGAGTTCCAAATACGGCTACCAATTACAAAGAGTTAATAAGTGCTCTTTTAACAGCGTACACGACGGGGCAATCTCTAAATTTTATTTTTGTTAAAAACGAAGGTGTATGTAGTAGCACATCAATACTGGAGCTCTACATGGTTGAGTTCACTCCAAAATAATTTCTAACAAGTCGCTCAAACCCGTTCCGGTGCTTTGTACCTACACTGGCCGTAGTTGGTAGCTTTATATAATTCAAGTTTTAAAGCAGTGTTGCTGCAAGTTCAGCGTTGTTTACGGCTCACTATCGAGAGTGGTGCCCGCTCATAATACGCCAAACATTTTAGCCCTAGGCCTCAGCAAATTCGATGCGGCGATTATGAGCTTCTGCACATCAAGGCCGTCGAGGGTAATTCCTTACAACCCTGTTTTTTAATCGCAAAGTTGACTGCCAGCCTGTAATCCAGTCGTTATTTCCGAGGCGAAATCGGGTTCATTTTTTCAATACTGCATAACAAGGCGTTCAACGCCGTTCGCGTTGCTCACTGGACTGGTCTCCGCTTCGCTACGCCCAGCCCGTTAACTTGAAGTTAAGCCTCAATCCCAACTTTGGAGTCATCATGAAAATATATTTCTCAGATTTTTTTAATGTTAATGAAGATGTGATTGAAGCTTATGGCGCTTTTAACCCATCATTAATTAATGATATGCCTCTTTTCATTGATCCATTTTTATTATTTAACAGCGATAAAAAAGAATACCAAGAACTTCACAGCAACATGATTACATATCTAGCTTTTTTACGTGAAGTATCAATGAGTAAAGGTTTAAATCCGGGGTTACTAAAAAGCTGGTTTATGTTTTCCGAAGTAAAACAAAACTGGTTTGGTTACAGTATTGTTGGTAATGGTGGTAGCGGTCTTGGTGCAAAATTCGCAAAAGCATTAAATGATAACTTAAATACGGTTTTCACGAACTTCGGTGCAGAAGAAATCACAACTAGTAGTCATTTAGAAAAGTTGTGCTTGATACGTGATGGTGTGGGCCGTGACAATATTAGTGATTTCACAACCAACTTAATAAAATCGTATTTGCTTGAATACACTCAATCATTTGCTAAACAAAATATAGATGAGAAATACCGCCAGATACATTTAGTTGAAAAAGTAGAGTTCAATTACCAAACAAGGACGTGGGTTAATAAAAAATACGATTTACCAACAATAGATGGTGATTATGTACTTTTAACCCCCAAAGATATCCTAACAAAAGATGAAACATGGATTAATAAATCAGACATGATCGCCAATTTCTCTGGCATTGCTAATTCCATACCAAATGACCAACTCAGAGCACAACTTAACGATTATTTCGCTAGAAACCTACCAAATGAACCAGAGAAAAAAGACTATGAAAAAGCAATCATAGCTACAATTCTTAAATATCCTGAATACATTGACTATTTTATCAAGTCAAAAGAAGAATCTGGTGATGAAGCTAAAACGCTAAGCGAAGAAAAAGTTAAAGAAACAGAAACGATGTTCATCGAAAGAGTTAAGTCTTTGGCTGCAAAATTACAGAAGACAGATTTTTACTCCACAACATCAGATACATTTAATGAGACATTAGAAAGAGTTAAATTTCTAAAACAAGTTATTGAAAATAATGATGGTTACAAGATTTTTTATATTAAAGGAGTTCCAGTCAAACGAGAGTCCGACTTGCAATTACTATTTCGGCTAACATGGTTTGCATCAGTCTCTGATGTCAATGCTGAAGTCAATAATGGAAGAGGTCCTGTTGACTATAAAATATCAAGAGGTAATAAAGATAAAACTTTAGTTGAATTCAAACTGGCAACTAATAGTAAGTTAAAACAAAATCTTCAAAATCAAGTCCCAGTCTATGAAGCAGCCAACCAGACTAAAAAATCAATTAAAGTAATCTTATACTTTACAGACTCAGAACTGTTAAAACTCACGAAAGTATTTAAAGAATTAAAACTGACTGAAGGTGATACATTAGTTACGATCGATGCGCGACCTAATAAAGATTCTGCTTCCAATGTGAAATGAGGCTTAACAAAAACTTGGTGTGGGACCGCTTTGCGGCCCCACAAGTTGAAGTTACATGCTCAAACTGGAGATAGCGTGCATACCAATGAAATAGCGATAAAAGAATTTTTTGATAATTTTGATATCGAAGAATTCATTCCTAAATATCGTGGGATAGTATCAGAAATTTACTCCAGACAACTTGAAGATCTTGCCAATAAACTTTGGGTTATTCCACCAAACTTTGCTTTATTTGGGGCGCAGATGTTGAGTCCTAAAAAATATAGCCCTGATGAGCTTGCTACGAAGTTTCTTAATATTTATTCAAAAGATAACTACAAGATATTTGACATACTAATTTCACACACGGATATAAAATATCATGATATTTTATATCAAGTATTAGCATGTCTTCGACAAGGCTACTTTGGTATATGCATACCAACATTAACGTCCATATTTGAAGGAATCATTGCAAGAAAACTCGGCATCAATGAAATCAAGTATCAACAACCCTTAGCAAAGAAAATTGATACAGATTCTTATACCGGTGTTGAGCTTTTTACAGCTTTATCCATAAACGAATTCATTAAAGTTTTCTTCAAGCCTCATGGCTTCAAGGAAGAAAAACCAAGAAACCTAAACCGACACTGGATTCAGCACGGCAGGATTGATTTCGACTACACCGCCAAGGATGTCATTCAACTCCTTAACGCAGTTTGTTCTGCTTCATCCCTAATTGAATGGCGATCACGTCTAGCAAAAGGCATGTAACAAAAAATTAATGTGGGACCACTTCGTGGCCCCATAATTCGAAGTTATGCAGTTTTTATCGTTGGGTAGTTTTGCGTTGAATTCGAGTGTTAAAAGCGGTTGGCCGGCAAGTCCTGTGTTTTTTGCGGCTCATTACCGAGAGTGGTGCCCGCACATAACACGCCCATTTATTCCGGTGTTGCGCATCAAGAAATTGGGTGCGGCGGTTATGCGCTTCTGCACTTCATTGCCGTCAGAGGGTAATTCCTTACAACCGTTGTTTCACTATCGGCGTTGAATTTGAGTCCGTGAAACCCGTCGCTATTTCCGAGGCGAATTCAAATCAATCTTTTCAATACTGCATAACAAAAAGTTCAAACCCGTTCGCGCTGCGCTGCTCACTGGACGGCACTACGTGCCGCCGTTTAACTAAAAGTTATGCAGTTTTAATTTGCTGAAAGTTTTGCGGGGAATTCACGTTTTAAAGCGGTGTTAACTGTAAGTCCTGTGTTGTTTACAGCTCACTATCGAGAGTAGTGCCCGCTCATAACACGTCAACTTAGTTCGCCGCTATGCATCAAGAAATTCGACGCGGTTATGAGCTTCTGCACATCAACGCCGTCGTGGGTAATTCCTTACAACCATTTTTTCTGTTTACAGTGTTGAACGCTAGCCCGAGAAATCAGTCGTTATTTTCGAGAGGAAATCGGGTTCATTTTTTCAATACTGCATAACAAGGCGTTCAACGCCGTTCGCGTTGCTCACTGGACTGGTCTCCGCTTCGCTACGCCCAGCCCGTTAACTTGAAGTTATGTAATATAAAGAGGTTCCGGTGAGTTTCGACAATTGGATTGCATTGATTGGTGCGATAACTGGTGTTATATCTCTATTTATAGCGTTAATCAGTTATTACACATCAAATCGTGCTTATAAAATCGCACAAGAAACATATGAAGATCAAAAAAAAGAAATATCCATTTACCTTATCGAAAGTCTAAAATGGAAACGAAATGAAAAATCATTTGTCTCATTTGCGGTGAGCTTCATAAATAAATCAACACTGCAAAATTCAATTAGCGATATCCGATTGATTATAAAGTTAAAAAATACATCCAAGTCATATCCAGAATTATATTTACCTCTTTGCAATGAACAACCAAAATCTGGAAACTATAAGTCACTAGGTTGTCCGTTGATGTTTAACAGCAAAGAAACCATATCCGGTTGGGTTAATTTTGAATTACCACATGAAATTATAAAAGAAACAACCATAGAAAAGTTTATTGTTGAAGCAGAAACAGCAAGTGGTTTTACTACAAATGTAAAAACGGGACTTGTTTCATATGTTATTGAATAAATTTACAAAACCTCAAGGCGTTCCGATCCTTAAAGTCATCTCAGACGCTGGTATAGCAAATCCACATGTTGGTGATGGTAGATTGATCCCAATTGCAGTTCTGGACTGTAGCTCATTACCAGAGTTATCCACATTCATAGAACTACATAAACACACACCACCTGGCGATGTAGTCTCAACTTGGGCAATACCTCGAATAACTAAACAATTTATGTATCTGTTTTTGAATTTCACGAAACCATCGCAAATTAAGACAGTCATAGAGTTCAATACCTATACTCAATTTGCATTAATAGATGGAATAATTCAAAGCCGAGCATTAATAATCCGTTCTAGTGTTACCGGTGAAAAATTTTCTGAAAATATTGATGCACCTAGCATTATGTTTGAAGTTCCAGAAGAAACCACACCTGACTACTGGGAAGCCCTATATTTCAAACGAGTTAAAAATAAACTTAAAAATAGTGGTGTTCCAAAAGCTCATTTGTCAGAACTGGCTGAAGAACATATCAAAAGAATGCGAGAGCTTTGGGCTCGGCGATTAAATATTACATAACAAAATTTTAATGTCGGATGGCACTACGTGCCACCGCATAAAACGAAGTTAACTGGTTTTGTTGGTTGTGTGTTTTGTTTTTCGCTGGCGTAGACAGTTTGTCGAAATTTTCAACGCCGCTCCCTGCACTTCTGGGCACAGCAAGATTTGCGTTGAATTCAATTTCAGCGAAAGCAAGTTCAGCCATAAATTCAAAATTTGCGCATTATTTGAGTCGTGAAGATAGTAAATTCTGTTGTGAACTCAAGTTATGGCCGAACATAGATATGTTTATCAACAACGACGGTGGTTCGCAAAATCCCGTCGAGCCATAAACAAGTTCAACTCAACTACCAGTTAACAAACAATTAGTGTGGGACGGTTTTCAACCGCCCCACAATTGGAAGTTATGTGATTAGAGGTAGTCATGGCCTTTGATGATAAATTCAGACTCAGCAGTCACGCTGTTATTCTCAATTCTGTCGGCGAAGTTTTGCTCTTAAAAGCTGATTATGGCGCCAAATCTTGGGGGCTTCCTAGTGGTGCATTAGAACCTGGCGAAACCATTCACGAAGCCTTGCTCCGAGAGTGTCGTGAAGAACTGGGTTCTGATGTTCTCATCAACTATCTCAGCGGTGTGTATTTCCATTCAGCCTATAATTACAGGCGTTCATTTTTCGCTGTGAACTGCCCTCACCTTCTAACATCATCCTCAGCAACGAACATTCTGAATTTCGTTATGCCGCAATTTCAGAACTCAGTGGCGTTCAACAACAGCGTATTTCTGACTGTCTTAATTATTCTGGTGTTGTCGTCAGTGCCAAGTTTTAACGCGATCCGTTTATCCCGCAAAATCCGCTCATAACCTTGATATAGCTCAGTTTTGCTTAATTGAGTCCTCGATTTCATTTGTCTCTCTCAGCACCATTCGGCATCATGTTTCTATGAGCAAATCAAAAGCAGAACATCGGTGTTGGGCATCTGATCCGTCATTAATCAGTGCGGTAGCCATGACCATCAAAATTGACTTGTTTGCTGCAACGACAAAATCACATAACAAAATTTTAATGTCGGATGGCACTCTGTGCCACCGCATAAAACGAAGTTAGTTGTCTACATAAAAACTTTATAGGCGTTCTATGTCAGAACAAAATAAAAATATAAATGATTTCTTGGATTACTATTTTAGTTTTTCTCAAGAACCCGAATACGCGGTTTTGATTAAAGGCGCCTGGGGCTCTGGAAAATCTTGGTTCGTACAAAAAGCACTTGAACGATTAAAGAAAAACGGAGGCAAATATCTTTATGTTAGCCTCTATGGAATGGTTAGTTTTGATGATATTGAAAATTCATTTTTTGAACAAATGCACCCTATCCTTTCTTCAAAAGGTATGAAATTAACTGCGAAAATTGCAAAAGGACTATTAAGAGCAACCATAAAATTAGACCTTGATGATAACGGGAAAGCTGAAACGAACGTTAAAATCCCACCAGAAGATGTTAAGCTACCCGACTATCTCAAAAATACAGATGGTTTTGTACTTGTTTTTGATGATCTAGAACGATGTTCAATGAATATTGCTGATGTTTTGGGGTATATAAACCAGTTTGTGGAGCATCAAGGATATAAGGTAGTAATAATTGCCAATGAAAATGAAATATTAGAAAAAACTGATGCTAATAAATGTTATTCAAGAGCAAAGGAAAAGCTCATTGGAAAAACATTTGAATTGGTTCCTAATACTAATCTTGCGCTTGAGTCATTTATTGATTCATCTTCTCTAAAGGCATTTTATCAAGATAATATAAGTAATATAATTTCTGTTTACGCAAGCTCAGAATGCAAAAATTTGCGCCATTTAAAACAAGCTTTATGGGATTTTGAACGATTTCACAATGTATTACCAGATTCAACTTTCGATAAAGTTCAATTGAAAATTGAATTGCTCAGATTGTTCTTGTGTTTTTCATTCGAAACCAGAAGCGCCAATTACACAATACAAGAAATTTCGAATGTAAAAAATAGCATATATGACGACATATTTAATAAAAATAAAGAAAATTCGGTCAAATCATTATATTCTATTTTATCTTCAAAATATCCTATGATTAACTTCAGTGATGTGCTTGTAGAAGAGTCGATATGGGTCGACTTTTTTGATAGAGGTATAGCAGATGAAGTAAAAATTAAAGAATCAATAGAAATAAATAAATATTATCAAGATGTTAATACTGAAAACTGGGTAAAGCTATGGCATTACCATGATCTTTCAGATAGCGATTTTGACCAACTTTTTTCAGTTGTCAGCCAAGAAGTACATGAACGCAAGTATACCAATCACCAAGTTGTAAAACACATTATGGGATTATTTATTAGATTATCTGATATATTTTTAATATCGTTTGACAAACTAAGTATTTTAAACGAATTCAAACAATATGTAGATTATCTTTTTGATAATGGATATCTTCCTTCAGAACTAAACGATCATATCTTTGATTATGACTCAGACAACTGGGGTGGATTGGGATTTTGTGGTAGAGATACTAATGAATTCAAAGAATTTTCCGTGTATCTTGATAATAAAATAAATGAATACAAAGTTAAATGTCTACCTGGCATTGCTAAAGAGTTACTTGATTTAATGCAGCATGATGTAACGCTTTTCAGCATAAGACTTATTCTTAACAACAACAAAGAAAATATTTTTTACAAAACACCAATTTTAAGAAATATAGACCCAGAGGCATTTGTTGAAAAACTTATCTCTTTATCTGGAAATGATTTCAGGCACGTTGGGTACATGTTTCGAACACGTTATTCCATTAGTGAATTCAATTTAAATCTTATAAGTGAATTAGACTGGTTAAAAAAAATTAATTCCTTATTAGAAAAGAAAAGAAATGAATCCCACGGTAAACTTAGTGGATTTAGAATAGGACTCTTGATTGATGAGTACCTAAAGAGCTCTATAGAGGCTCTCGAGAAAGACAACTAACAAAATTTTAATGTCGGATGGCACTACGTGCCACCGCATAAAACGAAGTTAGGTGTTTGGCTGATTAAAGGAGAATTTCATGACATTTTCGACTATCTGTTTATATCTGGCAGCTTGCTTTGCTGTCACAATTATTCCGGGCCCAACCATGCTACTAGCTCTTGCTAATGGTACTGCCAGAAACTGGCGTATTGCTGGCATGGGTATGCTTGGTGCTGCCTTGTCTGATCTCATCCTAATTGGTGCTGTTGCTATTGGCTTAGGTGCTGTTCTTGCTGCATCTGAACTTTTCTTTTCGATTATTAAATGGGTTGGTGTTGTTTATCTTTTGTGGCTTGCAATTCAGTTATGGCGACATAAACCAACCTCATTAGGGGCTAACATTAATAATCCTAGCTCTAGTGCAATTAAAGCTTTCCGTAGAAGTTTGTTGGTTGCTCTTTCCAATCCCAAAGGACTACTCTTTTTCTCTGCATTTTTACCTCAATTTATTAATACTTCTGAACCACAAACAATCCAATACATCACGCTTGCAATTTTAACTGCAACATTAGATATAACAATTATGGCATGTTATGCATCTGGTGGTGCTCAGGCTGCTCGATTATTAACTGCTAAAGGATTAACGAAACTAAATCGAGCATGTGCATCCTCATTAATATCTCTCGCTGTTTTCTTGGCTTTGTATAAAAAAGCAAACGCCTAATAAATCGGTCAAACAGCCACTTATAGCATTTCCATATCATTTAAAGGCAATAGAATGATTAATATTCAACAATGCGAATCAATCGACGAAGTTAGAGCTAATATCGATCGTATCGATACTCTGTTAGTTGGTCTAATCGCCGAACGCTCACAATATGTAAAACAAGCAGCAAAGTTTAAAAAGAACACAACTGAAGTAAAAGCGGCTAGTCGTGTGGAGCAAATCATTAAAAAGGTTATCGCACAGGCAAATGAACTTCATGCTCCATCATCTGTTGTTGAGGCTGTTTATCGAACAATGATTAATGAATTCATACATGCCGAACTATCAGAACACGAAACAATAAATAGAGAACACACCTAACAAAAAATTAGTGTCGGATGGCTTTCAGCCACCGCACAATTCGAAGTTAACTGGTTTTGTTGGTTGTGTGTTTTGTTTTTCGCTGGCATAGACAGTTTGTCGAAATTTTCAGCGCCGCTCCTTGCACTTCTGGGTACAGCAAGATTTGCGTTGAATTCAATTTCAACGAAAGCAAGTTCAGCCATAAATTCAAAATTTGCGCATTATTTGAGTCGTGAAGATAGTAAATCCTGTTGTGAACTCAAGTTATGGCCGAACACAGAAATGTTTATCAACAACGACGGTGGTTCGCAAAATCCTGTCGCGCCATAAACAAGTTCAACTCAACTACCAGTTAACAAACAATTAGTGTGGGACGGTTTTCAACCGCCCCACAATTGGAAGTTATGCATTAATCTAATATCGGAAGGCCTTTTGTGATAAAAATATTTATAATTCTAAGTATATGGCTTTCATCTACATTATTCGTAAAAATAAATTATTACGAAGTTAATCATTTCCTCACAGACACTGAAATCATTAAGCTTGTTTTTGACCATGCCTATGAAAATGCAGAGCCAGAGTCAAGACTGAGAATGGACTACACTGATAAATCACTTTCTTTGTGTGATTTAAAATCCACACTTTCACACCTTTCATTTAAAGATAAAAATATTCATGGCTTTTTAAAGGCAATAAATGCCAGACATCTCATACATGAAGATGAAAATGACTTAAAGGGTCTAACAGAAAAAATAATAAAAAAAGAACCCATAACTTATATATACCCATGCAACTGTGGTGATGGCAGCAATTACATTGCAATACCAATGGATAAAATAAAAATAGATAGTCAATTAAACATAGTTATAGTCCCACACATAGATATTCAATCTCAGTATTTTAATGTGAGTAAGAGCTATCTAAAGGAGACTGGTGAGAGTCCAATCCTGCAAGCAAAATTAACATATGCAGTCGGTTTAGATAATAACCTATCTTTGATGTCATATAAAATTGATAAATCAGATGCTAGTTATTCCGACTATCAATGCATAACAAAAAATTAGTGTCGGATGGCTTTCAGCCACCGCACAATTCGAAGTTAAATGCCTGTGATGAGAAAGTCGATAGCACCAACAAGTTCATCTCTGTATTCACTCATATCTGCGATAGCTTGCGAAAGCAATTTAGACGGCACGCTCGCCATTTGATGTGTTAGAACAACAAATTGTTCATCCTGCAATTTTATTATCGGGCACAAATGTGATGGAGCTTTATTCTCTAATAAATCAGCAGGTGTCAACGGTGCTACTAGTCGACTATTTAGACCTGACAGAAAATCGCATTGAAGATCAATGAAATACGGGTAAGCATTCGAAGTGTTTTTATCAGTATTTTTATAAACAACAAATTGTGACATAGATTAAAACACCCTGAATGAATCTGAAAAGCAGCCGTGATTTTCAGTCAGTTCGTTACAGGCTTGTATTGCTGCGGCATTATCATGAAGCCATTCAGCTCTTTTTCGTTCATTTACTTCTTCAATCAGTGCTTTCTCTAAAGTTGCTGACAAATTGATGTTAAGACGTTTAGCTTCAGCCAATAAGTCACTGTTCAAACTCAAATTTGTTGGCTTTTTCGGTGCCTGAGCATTAAAACTTGTTTTCATCACAAACCTCATGCGCATGATATATACGCATTAAGTGTAAACTAAGTCGCGGCATTTAACAAAAACTTGGTGTGGGATGCTTACGCACCCCACAAGTAAAAGTTATTCGTAAACTTATAAGTATATAAATTTGTATGAACTCATTAAAGATATCTATCATATTAAAATATTTAGAAAGCACACTTAGAAAATATTCATTTCTGTTTGTATTTTTTATTGTAATTTTAACACCTATCATTTTGTGGCTCATAAAATATGATTATATATCTAATGATAGTTATTTATATAGAACGGTTATTTATTTAGGTTTTCCTATTGAGAAAATTTCAAATAGCATGCCAATTTGGGGGGCTACAGGAGACTTTTTTGGTGGCATGCTAAATCCAATCATTTCATTATTTGGCATGATTTTCTTAATAAAAACATACAATGTAACGAAGTCACAATTTAATAGCCAACTTAAAGAGCAAGAAATCAGCTCATATAATTCAGAAAAACAAACCTTTGAGTCCACTTTTTTTAGCATGCTGGGTCATTTATCTCAATTAGAATCAAAAATAAAATTTGATGATATCATTTCCAGATATGAAGTTTTGAACTTTTACCCAGATCAAATAAGTGATGAATTAGATGTTCAACTGAGTAAAACAAAGAGAGATATACATACAATCCCAAACCTTAATGAGTATTTTATTTTTTTATTTAGAATACTAAAATTCATAGATCAAAAAATACCCAAAAAGAGATCCGATGTGAAATATTCCCACTTCATCTACCATATAGATGATAAATCAGATAGAAAATTTTACTCAGGTCACATTAGAGCTCTACTAAATCCATCTAAGCTAAAATTACTAGCCATTAATTGCTCAATAACTGATACTAAACCAAATTATGAAGAATATCATAATTTAATAACAGAATTTTCAATGTTCGAACATGTAAACATGATTAGTCAAGATGCTTACACAAATATTTTAATTGATAGCATTTTTAATAACTATGAAATTTCAGCTTGGGGTGAAAATATATTTTTACAAGAGTATTTAAAAGCAAAAGAAGAGCAAAGGTTGTCGATTCAAAGCAATGATATATAAGTTACGAATAACAAAAACTTGGTGTGGGATGCTTACGCACCCCACAAGTTGAAGTTAACTGGTTTTGTTGGTTGTGTGTTTTATTTTTCGCTGGTGTAGACAGTTTGTCGAAATTTTCAACGCCGCTCCCTGCACTTCTGGGCACAGCAAGATTTGTGTTGAATTCGGTTTCAGTGAAAGCAAGTTCAGTGGGTAAATTCAAAATCAACGCACTGTTTGAGTCGTGAAAATAGTAAGTCCGTTCGTGAATTCACGTTCTGGCCGAACATGAAAATGTTTATTTGCTACTGCGGTGGTTCGCAAAATGCCGTCGTGCCTTAAACAATTTCAACTCAACTACCAGTTAACAAACAATTAGTGTGGGACGGTTTTCAACCGCCCCACAATTGGAAGTTAGAGTCAATCAACCAATCATATTTTATAAAGTTTAACCCTCAAATATTGTGGATAAAAATGAATAACATAGAAGATATAAACAGCCATAAAAACAATACGAATGATGCGAGTGAAAAATATAAAATTGAGCAAAAAGCGCGTATTAATAGCTATGTAACAGGAGCTACAGATCCATTAGGGTATGAAATAAAGAAGATTCTAGCCCGTGGAGATGAATATGTGATATATGAAGTATCAAACCTCCCGCCACAAGAATCAATTAGAGTAGCTATAGATACAATCCTTGAGCAGGATACTGCTGCTATATCTAGATTTAATAAAATCAAACCAGATTTTGATGAATTCATATCAATACATGCTAAATATGAATGTGATGTTTCATTCAAAAAAAGAGCAGCTAGCGCTATAACTATGGCCATAAACGGTGATTTAGATAATGCGAAATTACTGTTCAATAAAATTAAAGCAGATGCGATAAATGATCATTCAGAAAAAATTTATGGCAAATTATCTTATCAAGCGGGTGCTTTGTTTATCTCATTAATATTGCTATCAATTTCATTTTGTTTATACATTTTCAGACTTGATGAATTCGTCATAAAAAATCAATTCCTATTTCATATCGCTATTGCTACGGCCTTTGCAGCACTAGGTGGTTTTTTATCAATTTCTATCAAAATGAAAGAGCTAACCATTGATAAAGGGCTAAAAAAGAGAGTTTATTTTGCATATGGGATTGAACGCATGATAATTTCTCTCATCGGCGGATTATTTATATTAGTCCTAATAAAAAGCAATCTGATTTTCGGGTTCCTAAATGCAGCATCGAATAAGCTCTATCCTATTATGGCTTTTTGCTTGCTAGCAGGCTTTAGCGAGACGCTCGTTCCAAATGCATTAAAGAATCTAGAAAAAACAAGTGAAAACTCTAACAAATAATTGGTGTGGGACCGCTACGCGGCCCCACAATTAGAAGTTAGGCAGTTATAAAATTCACGTTCACTTTAATATTAACCAAAAAATAAAAATCAGGTGATATGTTACAACTTAAGAGAATATATAATGTATCCTTATCCTTATCCTTAGGTTTTCTTACTTCTCTATGCTGTTTTTTCCTGTCAATTTTAATTGCAGAACTTGAATATCCTTCTGAACAGTGGTTGCAACTGGTAACTATTTTACAATGGCCCAGCGTATTACTAGAGAAGTTAATAGTGTGTTCTCCCAATATCTCAGGGGCTTGTCCGGTAACGAGTTTTCAACTTATTTTATTTTTCGCCGGTATTCCACTTGGCTCACTAGTTTATGGGTTATTGATCTATTTATTTTTTCAATATCGGCAATCACATGCCTAACAAATAATTAGTGTGGGACAGCTACGCTGCCCCACAATTAGAAGTTAGATTATTACAGAACATTGATAGCAATTATGGAGAAAAAATGAGAAAAGTATTAAATGTTGGAGGAAACAGCAAAGCGATTCTTCTCCCGCCTCAATATAATGACTTCCAACATATACTTCTAGACATCGATCCAAAAGGTCTTCCTGATATTGTTTGCGATGCAAGAAAGCTAGAAACACTAGAACCATGTCAATTTGATGCGATTTATTGTTCTCATAACTTAGAGCATTACTATCATCATGAAGTCAAAAAGGTACTTGCTGGTTTTCTTCATGTACTTAAAGATGATGGTTTTGTGCAAATACGTGTACCAGACATAAGTGAGTTGATGCGTATTACTGTAGAAAAAAACTTAGATATTGATGATATTTTATACAAATCATCTGCGGGGCCCATTAAAGTGCGAGACGTCCTATATGGTTACAGTGATGAAATAGAAAAAAGCGGATTAGAGTATTTTGCTCACAAAACCGGATTCACAAGAAAATCATTATTAAAAGCAATTAACGATGCTGGTTTTAAAAAAACCTACAGTTTAACAAAGAATATTGAAATTAAAATGATTGCATTTAAAAACACGCCTTCAGCAAAAGACTTATCACTATTTAACTTGCCACACGAGTAGACCGAACTAATCTAACAAAAATTTAAAGCTGGACGGCACTACGTGCCGCCACTTAAATTGAAGTTAGGTTTTCTCAGGAAATAATCATGAAATTTGGCTATGCAATAGTATATGTTCCAGATGTAGAACAAACCCTCTCTTTCTTCGAACAGGCTTTTAGCTGGAAAAGAAAATTCATCCATGAATCAGGCGAATATGGTGAACTAAATACCGGTGATACAACGCTAGCTTTTGCATCACATAACCTAGGTGAGATAAATCTGCCGAATGGCTATATCGCTGTGAATGATACTCCTAAGCCTTTAGGCTTTGAGCTGGCATTCGTTGTTGATGATGTTGATATGGCACATCTAAAAGCCATAACTGCGGGTGCAACTGAACTGTCTGTACCAAAACAAAAACCTTGGGGACAACGCGTATCATATATTCAAACTCCAAGCGGCATACTAATTGAACTTTGTTCACCGATGAACAATTAATAATATTCAATATAAAAATGAATCCTCAAAAAGTAGTACGAGAAAATGTCAAACTACTTACTGACTTGCCTAATATTGGTAAAGCCAGTGCTATGGATTTGCAGTTATTAGGTATCCATACTCCAAAAGACTTAATTGGGCGATGTCCATTTGAAATGTACGACTCACTCTGTCAAATGACCGGTATTCGTCACGATCCATGTGTCATTGATGTGTTTATCTCTGTAACACGATTCATGGCAGGTGAAGACGCACAGTCATGGTGGCAGTTTACAGAATTCAGAAAGCAAACATTGCTGCAATCAAAAACCTAACAAAAATTTAAAGTTGGACGGCACCATGTGCCGCCACTTAAATCGAAGTTAGGTAATAAAAACGGCTTTATTGCTGGCGGTGAATTCGATCCCTAAAGCGGCTAGTCAGATGGTCCAGTGGTGTGAGCGGTGTACTACCTGCGAGTGGGTTGCCTCGCGCAACACATGAATTCAAGTGAACTGGCAAACTGAAAGCCTGCGCGGGTTACGTCTTCGGCAACCTTCAACGCCGTCAGTGTGTAACGCCTAAGCGGCTCATCATCACGGCACAGTGTTTTTAGCAACCTCTTCAAGCTCATTAAATGAGCTAATTTGAGAATTCAGCAAATTTCGCTGATTCGATATTGTTGGCGAGTAATTCCAAGCGGGGGTTTAAAGCTGGCCCAGTTGCAACATTGCAGCCTGTGGCTCCACTTAGCCAGTTTTGTTGTTGATGATGAATATATTTTTCTTTGTTCATACCTAACAACTAATTCAAACCCGTTCACTTCGTTCACTGGACGGCACTACGTGCCGCCGTTTAATTAAAAGTTATGAGCCTCTTGTAGTAAGCATACTAATAACGGAACTCTGAAATGAACGAATATGAAAATCACGATGCTTCTGGATTAGACCAGTTATTTTTAGTTCACGTTCCAGCATTGGTAGCAGTTCTCCTAAGCATTGAAAATGAGAAAGGTAGACCACTTACTGAAGCAGAAGTTGTAGAAATCAGAGACAGTTCTGAATGTATTGCAATGCCGTTATTTGCTAAGAAAAAAATCGAGGAAAGTCGAGGGTATATAGATATAAATCCTGAAAATGCTTGGGAAGAATGGAAAATAGCCAGATCTGAGTTGGCTGACTTATAATATTGCATCAATCAAGCAGTGGTGAAGTAAAATCGATGATTGAATACGGAAGCATACTGGTCAATGGCCTGATCGAAACACAAAAACGTAAAAAAATCGTCGTTAGCGACATCATGAAAGTGTCGAGTGTTGAATATAAAATCATTTTAGCTTAACTGAATATTCTGATACCCGGCACATAACAAAAAATTAATGTGGGACGGTTTTCAACCGCCCCATAATTAAAAGTTATGTTTTTTCACCTCATCAATATAGTGGTAATATTAAAATGAAAGATGATGAATTGTTGTGCGTAAAATGTCATAAACCAGTCGATGTTAATCGTGAATACTATGATATTTTCGAAAAAATGCACTGGATTTGCTTTCATTTTGAATATGAGCATGATGGTGATCCAGATAAGGCATGTAATGATCCTAGTTGTCCGTGGTGGCAAATAAACACATACAAAGAAGCTCTTATAAAATTAGGTAAAGATCCCAAAAAAATAATCGAGACAGAAATAAACAAACAGTTTTCCCCTCTAAAAAAATGACGAGCATTTGCTTACTAAACTGAAAGTAGCATTCCTAGAAAAAGCATGAAACCTTATTCAACGATAATATTAGACGCAGCACGCAAACATTTATTTATAGCGATATATCTAGGATGTATATGATAAAAATGCCTCCTTACAACGTAATATTTAGTGATGGCCGTCAAGAGCCCCCGCCCTGTTTACTCAATAGATACTAAGATCATCAGACTTAGTGGTGATCCTCTACAACGGAAAATACTTGGTTTTGGTGACGAAATTATTCTCGACTATACAAATGATGATTTGAGGCAGCAAAAACTGTTAGTTCTCATGTTAAAACTGAACAGCCTCGGGTTTGCTTTTAGTTACGATTACAAATCGTACTCATCTCCTAGCGACTATATGAAACAATTACTTTGTTCAGGTGAATTAACAACTTCTTTTAAAGAAATTAGCTGGAAGAACCAAGAATTCTGGCTTTTAACTACTTATGAATATGAGAAAAACATAACAAAAACTTAATGGCGGACAGCACTACGTGCTGCCCCATAAGTCGAAGTTAGCTATCTTGGGTAAGTTCATAGGGATATTCGATGAATTTCAATTGTCGGCCTGTTGAGCCAAACGATTTAGAGCACATCTGCTCATTTCCTCAAAATGCAGATGAACTCTATTTCGTTTATCCGAAAGCAATTTATCCACTTACATGTGAACAATTACAGTCTGCCATTGATAATCGGCAAAACTCTACGGTGCTTACTCATAATAATTCGGTGATCGGGTTTGCTAATTTCTATCACTGGGAAAATCAGGGTTGCTGCAAAATTGGCAATTTCATCGTTAAGCCAGACTATCGAGGTCAAGGTGCAGGTTCTTTTTTGCTAGAACATATGATGACTTTGGCAAAAGTCGCCTACTCTGCCACTCACATCGAAATTTCATGCTTTAACACCAACACGCAGGCGTTATTGCTTTATGCTCGTCGTGGCTTTGTCCCCTTTCATATTGAGCAGCGTTCTGACCAAAATGATCATGCGATTGCGCTGATCCATATGAGAAAATCAACCTGATCATGACTGAAGAAGATATCTTTTCAAATCTGGCTATCATTCCTTTTTCTTTGGCTGGGTTTACATGGCATTCCGCCGAACAATTCTTTCAGGCGGCGAAGTTCACTGATGATGAAATCATTGAGAAAATTAAAGTCTGTGAAAGCCCGTTCCGTTGTGCCGCCATCGGACAAACCAGACGTTTTAAAATTCGTGATGATTGGGAAAAAATTAAAGTGTCGGTGATGGAGCAAGCTATTCGAGCTCGATTTGAGCAACACCCCGAACTGGCTAAAGCACTCAAGCTGACCAAGCGTAAACTCTATGATCACTCAGCGGCAGACAATTTCTGGGGCATTGGGGTTGATGGTCATGGCACGAATATGACGGGTGAAATCCTGATGAAGATCCGGCGTGAACTGCAAAATGCTGATGAAGAATTCCCCATCAAAGAGCGATAGCTAACAAAAAATTAATGTGGGACCACTTCGTGGCCCCATAATTCGAAGTTAGATAATAAAAACGGCTTAATTGTTGACGGTGAATTCAAGCCTTAAAGCAGCTGTGTAGATGGTCCATCGGTGTTTATGGCTCACTACCTGTGCGTGGGTTGCCTCCGCGCAACACATGAATTCACGTGAAGTGGCAAACTGAAAGCCTGTACTGGTTACGTGTCGGCAACCATCAGCGCCGTCAGTGTGTAACACCTAAGCGGCTCATCATCGAGGCGCCGTGTTTTTAGCAACCACTTCCCGCTCGTTAAATGAGCAAATTGAGATTTTAGCAAATTTCGCTGATCCGATATTGTCGGCGAGTAATTCTAAGCGGTTGTTTGAATCAAACACAGTGAAAAACGAAAGTCTGTGACACCACTTAGCCAGCTTTTTGGTTGATAATAAACAGCTTTTATTTGTTCATATCTAACAAAATTTTAATGTCGGATGGCACTACGTGCCACCGCATAAAACGAAGTTAGCTATCACGGGATAATTTATATGGAAAAATTAGACCTTAAAAAGACGCTAAAACAATTTTACTTGCCATCAAGCAAAGAAGTTACCCAAGTTGAAGTTCCAGGCATGAATTATTTAATGATTGATGGTCATGGTGATCCCAATACATCTGAATTATTTTCTAACGCTGTAGAAACACTTTTCTCTATTTCATACACATTGAAATTCATGGTGAAAAAAGGAAGCCTTGAAATTGATTATGCAGTCATGCCGCTAGAAGGATTATGGTGGACTGATGATATGACTAATTTTTCAGTTCATGACAAATCAAACTGGTTGTGGACACTCATGATCATGCAACCTGATTTTGTTACCAAGGAAATGGTCGCTCACGCATTAGATGCTGTAGAGAAAAAGAAAAACATTTCGACTGTTAATGTTCGCTTTGAATCTTTCTCAGAAGGTCTATCCGCTCAAATTTTATACATTGGTCCATTTTCAGAAGAAGGTCCAACCGTAGAAAAAATTCATAGATATATTGATGCTCGTGGTGTTCGAACTGGTAAACATCATGAAATTTATTTGAGTGACACACGAAAGACTGCTCCTTCCAAATGGAAAACAGTCATAAGACAACCAATGAAGTGATAGCTAACAAAAAATTAATGTGGGACCACTTCGTGGCCCCATAATTCGAAGTTAGCTTCTTTTTTGTTTAATTCGAATTCCTTTTTAACCATTAACACTTTCTGAGATTATTCTTATGGCTAAATTCCTGAATACCAGTGCTACTAATTATTTCCTCGAAGAATTAATCAAAGATGCCAAAGAACGCCTAATTTTAATCAGCCCATTCTTAAAGCTGAATGACCGAATAAAAGAACTTTTAGCTGATAAAAATCGCCTGAAAATTGATGTACGTATCGTTTATGGCAAAAGTGAATTACAACCAGAAGAAATTAATTGGTTAAAAGAGCTGACTTATATCCGCACCAGTTTCTGTAAAAATCTGCATGCTAAATGCTATCTCAATGAAGAAATGTGCATCATTACAAGCCTGAATCTCTACGAATTCAGCCAAGTGAACAACAATGAAATGGGTGTTCTCATCCAACGCTCAGAAGATAACGAATTATACCGCGATGCTTACGATGAAGCTCAACGCATCATCCGTGTCAGTGATGAAGTCCGGATCTCTCTCGAACGTGTTGTCGGCGAGTCTACAGAGAAAGACACTGTGGCAGCCGGTGATGATGCCACTGATGCAAATACCCCTGAGAAATTAACATCATCAAAATTAGCTTTAAAACTCGGCCTCAAAACTCACGATCTGATGGATAAACTGGTTCAAACTGGGTTACTTGAACCTCGTGATGGCAAACATTACATCACCGCTAAAGGCAAAGAAGTCGGTGGCGAATTCAGAATGAGCCCCAAATTTGGCCCCTACTTCTTGTGGCCACAAGATTTAACCGTTTAATGTCAGGCACGAAGCTAACAAAAATTTAATGTGGGACGGTTTTCAACCGCCCCATAAATCGAAGTTATGTGATTAGAGGTAGTAATGGCCTTTGATGATAAATTCAGACTCAGCAGTCACGCGGTTATTCTCAATTCTGTCGGCGAAGTTTTGCTCTTAAAAGCGGATTATGGCGCTAAATCTTGGGGGCTTCCTGGTGGTGCACTAGAACCCGGCGAAACCATTCACGAAGCCTTGCTCCGCGAGTGCCGTGAAGAACTGGGTTCTGATGTTCTCATCAACTATCTCAGCGGTGTGTATTTCCATTCAGCCTATAATTCTCAGGCGTTCATTTTTCGCTGTGAACTGCCCTCACCTTCTAAAATCATCCTCAGCAACGAACATTCTGAATTTCGTTATGCCGCCATTTCAGAACTCAGTGGCGTCCAACAACAGCGCATTTCTGACTGTCTTAATTATTCTGGGGTTGTCGTCAGTGCCAAGTTTTAACGCAATTCGTTTATCCTGCTAAATCAGCTCATAACCTTGATATAGCTCAGTTTTACTTAAGTGAGTCCTCGATTTCATTTGTCTCTGTTAGCACCATTCGGCATCATGTTTCTATGAGCAAATCAAAAGCAGAACATCGGTGTTGGGCATCTGATCCGTCATTAATCAGTGCGGTAGCCATGACCATCAAAATCGACTTGTTTGCTGAAACAACAAAATCACATAACAAAATTTTAATGTCGGATGGCACTACGTGCCACCGCATAAAACGAAGTTAGGTAATAAAAGCGGCTTATTTATTGGTGGTGAATTTGAGCCCTAAAGCGGCTGTGCAGATGGCCCAGTGTTTTTTGCAGTTCACTACCTGAGCGTGGGTTGCCTTGCGCAAAACATGAATTCTCGTCGATTCGGCAAACTGTAAATCCTGCACTGGTTACGTGTCGGCAACCATCGGCATTGTTAGTGTGTAACGCCTAAGCGGCTCATCATCGGGGCGCTGTGTTTTTAGCAACCACTCTCGCTCACTGAATAAGTCAGTCGATGTTTCAGCAAATTTCGCTATTCAACATTGTCGGCGAGTAGTTCCAAGCGGTTGTTTGAATCAAGTGCAGTGAAAATTGAAAATCCGTGGTCACAATTAGCCTGTTCTGTTGTTGTTAAGTAATGACTTTTCTTTGTTCATACCTAACAACTAATTCAAACCCGTTCGCGTTGCTCACTGGACGGCACTGCGTGCCGCCGTTTAATTAAAAGTTAAACTTATTGCTCGATTCGGCCTAGTGCAGATTTATAAACATCATTTCTTTCGCGTTTACCGATAGAAAGAACAACAACAGTAATAATATTGTCTTCGACTTGATAGACTAATCTGTAGCCTGATTGCCGCAGTTTAATCTTGTAGAGATTATCTGCTCCAGAAAGTTTTGCTGCTGGTACATGAGGATTTTCCAATCTCTCAGCCAGTTTTTTCTTCAATTGCTCTCTGATTGAGGAACCAAGCTTTTGCCATTCTTTCAATGCAGATTTCTTGAAATCTAATTTATAGGTCATTTAGATCTACCGTGATACTTGGTTCATCCTGGCGTTCTTTGGCGATAGCTAAAAGTTCCAGATCCTCCAAGCGATCCATTAAAAGCTCATAGGCTTCTGCTGGTACACAATAGAAAGCTGGTTCATTGCGGTTTAATACGGCGACTGGTTCACCATAGCCACTACTAACAACCTTCATGGGGTTGGCTTTTAGTTCAGTGATACTAGCGGCAACATCAGCAAGAATTCGGGCTGTCATAGAACCTCCTAATAGGTCTTTTATTAGGTCATTATAGTGGGCTTGTGGTGATTTTCCAATCGTTATCAGCACCACACTCAGTTCTCACTGAGAAACGCAAAAGTTTAACAAAAACTTAAAGTTGGACAGCACTACGTGCCGCCACTTAAGTCGAAGTTAGGTAATAAAAGCGGCTTATTTATTGGTGGTGAATTTGAGCCCTAAAGCGGCTGTGCAGATGGCCCAGTGTTTTTTGCAGTTCACTACCTGAGCGTGGGTTGCCTTGCGCAAAACATGAATTCTTGTCGATTCGGCAAACTGTAAATCCTGCACTGGTTACGTGTCGGCAACCATCGGCATTGTTAGTGTGTAACGCCTAAGCGGCTCATCATCGGGGCGCTGTGTTTTTAGCAACCACTCTCGCTCACTGAATAAGTCAGTCGATGTTTCAGCAAATTTCGCTATTCAACATTGTCGGCGAGTAGTTCCAAGCGGTTGTTTGAATCAAGTGCAGTGAAAATTGAAAATCCGTGGTCACAATTAGCCTGTTCTGTTGTTGTTAAGTAATGACTTTTCTTTGTTCATACCTAACAACTAATTCAAACCCGTTCGCGTTGCTCACTGGACGGCACTGCGTGCCGCCGTTTAATTAAAAGTTATGTTTTTGTATCAAATCGGTTTTATTTAATTATAAGGAAATTTTGTGCATACTATTACCGAAGTATTAGAAAGGCTAGAAACTTATTTGCATGAATTTGAATCTAGCAATAAAGCAAACGATGCAAGAAAGATAGGTGAAGCAATATGTCGAGTAATTCTACTTAACTCCGAAAATCAAAACACACAATTAAAAAGTTCAGAAACAAAATTTCAAACATTAATTGACACATTAAACAAAAATAACCTTAGTGAAGACGAAAATCACCTAAAAAAAATCAAAACCGATCTTAATGCAATTCAAACATTTGGCAACATCGAATCTCATGACAGTGGAACCCCACTTAATGAAAATGATTTAATCGCGCTAAATAAAGCAGTTCAAAATTTATTAAGAAATGTGTTCGACAATAAAGATTACATTGATATAGATGAGAAGATACCAGTTTCAATATATAACTTCATAGAGAAGACGGTTACGAAAAATGAAGATTGGCGGTGTGATAAAATCATTTCAATAGTATATCCAAACCGTTCTGTAACCAAAATAGAAGAACAAAAAGACTTCCAGTTTTACTCTATTTCAGACGTTAACAGCAAAAAAAATAGGATTTGTTTTTTTAGGTAGAAATATAAGCTTTTCAAAATCATTAGAGAAATTATTTAACAACAACAAATCTAAAATAAAAGAACATATAAGCTTAACCTTTCTATTCCAAAAAGAAATTAGCAAAACAACAGGGAAAGAAGTTAAAGATAGAAAGAAAACAATTCAAAACAAATGCATTAATTATATAGCTGACTGTCAAAACATAGAATTAAGTTATGAGTTTATTGAAGATTACATATGGAAATATTGTCTAACTTCAAGACTCAAAGAAGCCAGTAATGTTGCAACAGATCCATTTTTCATCGATCAATGGTTATATGATGAATCATCAGAGAAATTAAGTTTAGATTTTTTAGATGAAATCATTCAAAACAAACATAAAGATAATAAACCGATACATATATTATTGGGTGGTGGCGGTGTTGGTAAAACGACATTTTGCATTCAAGCCATTGAAAAGTTAGATCGACTGCTTGCTAGTGGTGGTAAGAAAAAAGCTTTACTACTATCTTCTTTCGATCTGCCTGATGAGCTAAATAGTTATGAGGAGTCTATAGATTCTATTCAATCTTTATATAGAATTTTACAAGATGATCCAGATACAACATTGGACTCACATAATTTAGCATTAAATATTAGCTCAGGAAATCTGTTAATATTTATAGATGGTTTAGACGAAATAGAATCTAAGTTAAAAGACAAGTTTAATCTAGATTCATTCATTGAGTCGGTAATTCAACTTAACGATACATACTTAAACTGTACTGTAATTATTACCTCTCGTGAAAACAACTCTGAAAAATTCGATCGAAATAAGGTTAATATTTACCAGCTTAAAGGCTTTGATGAAAATCTTATCCAAACATATTTGACAACACGGTATGGTAACCGTAGTGAACATAAAGGAAAAGGTTATGAGCGAAAAGTATCTGATTATGTATCTGAAATATCGATAGAAAGTAACAAAATAGTAACTCCGCTTATAGTTAGATTACTATGTGAGCTTGTTGAAGCTCAAGGGGTTTCAGGCGATATAGCAATTAAAAGTGAAAGTAAATATTTCAAAGAAAACAAAGCCCTAGACAAAGTTATTTATCAAATAATAAACAGAGACATCATAAAACAAGGGATAAAAATCACTTGTGATGACTATTTTGAAATTTTAAAGGATATAGTTTTTGAAAATAATTGCACTATAACAAAATCAGGGTTAGATGAGTTACTAGAATATTCCCTTATAGATATGAGTGAAGAAAAAATAAAAGACTTCACAAGTTTTTATGTATCACCATTACTTCAAAGAGTCGGCTCTAACTTTAGAATAAAATATGACTCATTGGAGTTTTGGGTAAAAGCTAGGTTTATATCAAATCGAATAAATACGAGCACCAATGAACAAAGCTTGAATGTTTTAAAAGTTTTAGCTAGAGATTGTTATAATGGTGGTTCGTTAGTGTTTGAGATAAAAAACAATGTAACCCATGACAACATTGATTATTTATCTAACACGTTAAAGATGATGTTAAGTAAATTGCCACAATCTGATTTTAATCTTCAACTTGCAAGAAAAGTAATATCAAGCTTACTGTACTTGGCAATGCCAACAGAAGTTCAGAACAAAGACAAATACTCCGATATATTGTTATCACTTTTTGGCAAAAATATTGGAGAAAGAATAGTTTATCTTTCTATATATGGTGAGTTTTTCCCGCTAAATTTCAGGAAATTCATTTCTGTTGATGGTTACTTTAATGAGTTCAACAATCTATCCAAATCAACGTTCCCTGAAAGTGAACTGACATTTATAGATTGTGAATTTAAAAACATTGATACCAAACTGTTTTCAAAAAACACCTTTTCAAATAAAATTTTCAAAAACTTCATATTACCTGACAACATAAAGGAATTAATTGAAACTGGTGAAAAATCCCTACAAGATCAAATTAACAATATAAAATAAGATCTTAAAAAAATATTTAAAGTTGGCTTTAAACAAAATGCATTTGTTTGGAAGTCAGAACAATTGTATAAACAACAATGTGCTTCTCTAAAGCATAACCTGATACTGTCTAACTATTTTGAATTTTTAAATAATAAGCAATTCTTTAACCGTGAGTCTGCAAAAGGGTCTACCAATGACGGTTATAAATTAAATAGCAACAAAGAAAATCAAGTAAAGGATTTTATTACACAAGGAATAATAAGTGCTGACATTCAAGAATTAATTGATAGCCTAATGAGTTGATATATATTCGATTTATAACTTTACAACTCTAATTATTAGTAGAAAACATAACAAAAACTTAATGTGGGACGGTTTTCAACCGCCCCATAAGTCGAAGTTATGTTTTCCTCATTTCCCGAGGCTTGAGTGTGACAAAAAATAATATTCTTCTTTTAGTCGGTCGCGATGATTGGCAAAAAGATGAAGCTTTAAATTTAGCTCTACTCAATAAATTGAGAACGAATAACATCGAAGTCGTTTGGGAAGATCCGGCTGCTGAGGTTATTCATTTCCTCAGAAAAATTGAGATAAAATTCGGCATTATTTCAAAAAGAATAAAAAAGTTTAACCTCCGAATGATTCAGATAGTTTATGGGTTGTTAAATCCATCTTATCTTGTCTATCTCTACAAAAGAAAAAACAACGATGTGCTATCTCGTTGTGAATCATTGGCAAATACAATTTGCAAACGTGGTATCGCAGCACAGACGATCATTCTTTCGCGCTCTTCTGGTGGGCGAGTTTCATCGTTAATTGCAGATCAATTGGGGATCAAACATGTTGTTTGGGCTACCCTTTCAAGCATCCCGATCACGGTGATGAGCCTGAACGATATGCTCACTTAGCGCAGCTAAAGACACCAATGCTTATCATTCAAGGTGTTGATGATGAATATGGTGGGCTAGAAATAGAACATAAGTATGTCCTCAGTGAAAAAATAGAGGTCTCTTTTCTTAACACGAACCATAATTTCGACATTTCTGATGCAATGGCTCACGAAATCGTTGAGTTGATTGAACGAGTCACTGGTTTGAGCAAAAAAACATAACAAAAACTTAAATTTGGACGTCACTACGTGCCGCCAATTAAGTCGAAGTTATGCAGTTTTAATTTGCTGATAGTTTTGCGGGAAATTCGCGTTTTAAAGCGGTGTTGTCTGCAAGTCCTGAGTTGTTTACGGACCACTACCGAAGCGTGGTGCCCGCTCATAATACGCAAAACAAAGTTAGTCGTGAGCTTCAGCAAATTTGGCGTGGCGATTATGAGCTTCTGCACATCAACGCCGTCGTGGGTAATTCCTTACAACCATTTTTTCTGTTTACAGTGTTGAACGCTAGCCCGAGAAACCAATCGTTGCTTCCGATATGAAATCGGGTTCATTTTTTCAATACTGCATAACAAGGCGTTCAACGCCGTTCGCGTTGCTCACTAGACTGGTCTCCGCTTCGCTACGCCCAGCCCGTTAACTTGAAGTTATATTTTTAATCTGTTTGGCCATCGAGGTGCTTATATTGAAATATAAATCTATACTCTTTTCTGCTGTGGCAATTTCTTTTGCACCAATTGGCTATATACTCGGTTTATTCTATTACCAAGGAAAACTTAATGCTTTTGGTATAGATAGTGATAATTTTCCTCTATCAATTCAAGATGCTTATGTTAATGCATTTTATTTTTTCTATTATGAAACAGCTAAATCACTGTTAGCTGTGATGAAAATTATAATGTATGTAACTGAACATATTTATATTTTTGCTATAAGCATTGCAGCGGCATTAGTGATAATGTCGATAATTATTGCATTCAAGAATGAAATTAGACGTAATTTCACTAAAACATCCTATAGCATCAAAAATATCCATCCTTGCTTGCCTCTCAGGATGCTAGGCCATTTATTTTCAGCATTTAAATTACTTTGCTCTATAATTTCACCAATTTACCTTGTGTTTTATGTAGCATTTATGTTCCTTTTTCTTATATTTATAATCCCATATTGGGCTTACAACACAGGCAAAATCAATGCATTCGAGTCACTAGCTCGTTACAACAAAGTTGGTTGTTTGGCTAAAGCACAGCAATTATTTTCTGATTGCATAACATATAAAACCATAGATCAGAAAAAAGAAATTAGTGGCATATTGATTCATCGAGGCTCTGATACAATAGCCATTTATAATGGCATAGACTCGACGATCTATAAAATAACTGACTCTTATTTAATTAAAAAAGAAGTTGTTCAACCCAAAATATAACAAAAACTTAATGTGGGACGGTTTTCAACCGCCCCACAATTGGAAGTTATATGACAAGTGACTTATATGAAACCTCGTAGAATTACCGAAAAATTAAAAAATGAGTTATTAGAATTAAGACTGAATAGAGGTTCGCTCGATTCATTTTGTTTTAATTATCTAAAAAATTTTTATGAAAATGCAAAATTAATGCATGAATCATTAAAAAAATGCTCTTCAATTAACCCAACGGCTTATAGACAATATTTTGTGTTTTTAGTTGGTGGATTGGAAACATTTTTTAGAGATTTATTTGTATACATTCACTCTATAGATGACAACTTGCTCAATAGCCTTCTAAGTGAATTTAATGCACCTGATGACTTTAATACATCTGATGAGTTATCACTCGCAGAAATGTTTAGTAAAAGTTTCAACTTTCAAAACCTTAACGATATTGAAACTGCTTTCAACAATCTTGGGAATGACAATTTTCTAAATACACTCAGTAATACAGTAATTAGCCCCTGTGGTTTTAATGGTAAAGTTTTCGCTGAGTTAGGCCTCAGCATGGTTTTTCCTGATTGGCTTGACATACTAAATCAGGCATTTTCAGTTAGGCATAAAGTTGTTCACGACGCTAATTTTCGTCCTGAAACCGATATATGTTTAGCCCAGAAAGCAGAGTCCATTTTCTTGCTTATACCACAAATAACAACATACATTATTGCAAGGCGTTACAATATAAAATCAGTTTTCTTGCAATCAAATGGGAATAATTTTCCTTACATATTTTCGATTCATGACATGCTGGCTGAAGATTGGGTAATCGCAGAGTAAGTCATATAACAAAAACTTAATGGCGGACAGCACTACGTGCTGCCCCATAAGTAAAAGTTACATACTAAACATAGAATCGATATGCTTAATAAATTTAAAATAATGTTAATCAGTCATGCACTTCGAAAAAAAGCTATGGATCGAATACCAAGATCCGGAAGCGCTGGCGAAAAAGTAGATTGTAATGTCATTACTCTACATGAAAATGACACTCCGATCTTACTTGTAGACTCAATATCAAAGCATGGTTATTCAGGTCAGTATTGGGATAATCGAAGTTTTTCAAAAAATTGCATCATACCATTTAATTTATCTCATGGACTAAGCATAAGAATTGAGCACTTTTATGGTTTAATTGATTTTACATACCCTAATTTATTTAGTTATTTCCTAAATGAAATAACTAAATTTTTTATTATAAAAAGCATCATTTATTCAATTAAAGATAAAATACCACAATTCTTTTTTAATAGAAAAAGAGTTGTTATCCCAGAACGAATGAGATTGCTAGAGTTACTTATTGAATATCAATCTTCTACACCAGACTATTCAATAACAGCAAACTCAATGCTGACTTACATGTATTCTTCTCGTTGGTATTTTCATCCTAATTTTTTATCCTTAAGACAAAAAATGAATCTATATTTAAGTTCACTAGCTGAAACAGGTGAACTTAAAGTTGTCAAAGGAGGATATATGATTACAGGTCTCGCGATTGCTACATTAGAACAATATCGGATAGAGAAAAATAGAGCAATTGATGCACAAAAAAATCAATCTTGGATGTTGAAATTAACAATCCTACTTACTATCTTAACTGCATTTCAAGCTGGCATATTCAAATCACCAGTACTGATAGATTTCAGTGAATTATATTTAAAAATAGTTAGCTTGTTAAAAGATATGTAACAAAAACTTAAAGCTGGACGGCACTATGTGCCGCCACTTAAGTCGAAGTTAGGTTTTAGTATGTGAGAATTTATGAATCCATTAAAAAACAGAGATGACATATCTAAATTCGTAGTACATTTAACAAAGGATTATACAAATCTTTCTGCGGAAGATAATTTGATCAATATACTAAAATCTCAAACCTTGGAGGCAAGAAATTATCACTGCCTATTTAATGATCAAATAAGAAATTCAGAATTAGAAAAAGATCAAAAAAGCATATTTAAAAGTGTTTGTTTCACTGAAACACCATTAGTTAATATCAAGCATCTAACAGATGAAAGAATAGATAGAAAAGTAAAACTTCGTCCATATGGTTTGGCCTTTTGGCGAGATGAACTCTTGAAAAAGAATGCTAGTCCAGCAATATATATTAATGGGGTTAGTTCCGGTCTTGATAAAACACTTAGAGATGAATTTGTCTCACACCTACAGAACATTTCAAAACTAAAACGAGAAAGTGCAAAATTAGATAAATTAAATAAAATATCTAAGTATTATAGTTTAATAAACACCATAAATAATCGATATGACTTTTCATGGGAAAGAGAATGGAGGCACATTGGTAATTTCAGTTTTAATTATAATTATATTGCAGCAATAATAGCTCCAGATCCGGATAGCCTTAGAGTTAAACTTCAAGATAAATTATCAGACGAACAGATTAAATTGCTAAATAAAACTATCATAATAGCGCCAGAATGGAGTTATGAAGATGTTATTCATCAATATTCTTTACACCTATGGAATAATGAAGACTCTTAATTTTCCCAACCTAACAAAAACTTGAAACTGGACAGCACTACGTGCTGCCATTTAAGTAATAGTTAAATTTTTCTGAGATATTCCATGATCGCCAAAACGCCAGCACCACCCTACTACGCTGTGATTTTTACTTCTATTCGCACTGATATTGATGAGGGTTACGGTCTGACTGCTGATGCAATGGTTGCATTAGCTGAAAAACAGCCTGGCTTTCTTGGTGTTGAATCTGCACGAAATGACGTTGGTATTACCGTTTCTTATTGGCTTGACCTTGATTCAATCAAGCAGTGGAAATCAAACTCTGAGCACTTACTAGCGCAAAAGCTTGGCCGTGATAAATGGTATAAAACTTTTAAAACAAGAATCGCCAAAGTTGAACGTGATTATGAGTTTTGATTTTCCTATTGAAACCTCTCGATTATTCATTCGGCCTTATTCTGCCTCAGATATCAATGAACAAACCGAGGCTGTGCTTGAGTCAGTTGCAACTGTAGGTCGTTGGTTATCATGGTGTACACCTGACTACACAGTAAAAAATGCCGCTGAATGGTTCGTTATTTGTGATGATGCAATGAAAGAAGGTGAAGCATTTACGTTCGGTTTATTCGATAAAGAGACGAATCAACTCATTGGTAGCGTGACAATTAACCAACTCAAACCCGATATGAAAATTGGCAATATCGGTTATTGGGTACGCGGATCCAAGCAAGGTCTAGGTTATGCCCATGAGGCTGTTCTAGCGATTAAACAATTTGGCTTTCGAGAATTAAAACTACTTCGTTTAGAAATCGTTGCTGCGATTGATAACAAACCTAGCAATCGTGTTGCAATTAAATCGGGTGCTAGATTTGAATACGTCGATAAACAACGAATTCAACTTAAAAGCGGCTATGTTGATGCCAATGTTTACGGATTTTTTGCATCAAAAGAGCCAGTCTGATCCATAAAGAAAAATTTAACAAAAACTTAATGTGGGACGGTTTTCAACCGCCCCATAAGTCGAAGTTATGATGCTAGGGATAATAAATGTTATTAGAACATGCTGAAGATCTGGCAAACTTCATTCAAGAATTACAAGCCGAAACAGACCGTGGATTACCACTTGTTGGTGCTGCACTAATCGATGAAAAACTACATAAGACACTGGAGTCTTTCTTTGTTGATAGCAAATCATCCAAAAAACTATTAACTGATCCCAATGCTCCATTAGGCACATTTTCAGCAAAAATCGAAGCCTGCTATTCACTAGCCTTGATTGACCAATTTGAATATCAAGAAATTGGACTTATAAGAAAGATTAGAAATGAATTCGCACATGCTAGACATGGTTTGTCATTCGAAAGTGAAAAGATTAAAGGTCTGTGCACTAGCCTAAAATCACCGCTTCCTGATAATTCAAAACCAGAACAGATTACAACTCGGTTTCGTCTAATAAATGCCATTGTCTGCATAGTGTTGCGATTATATTACAGACCAGAATGGGTGAAAAAAGAAAGACGAGAAATTAAAAAATGGGTGCCTGACTCTCGTTGGTACAACACTAACGATAAACAACCACCAGAAGGTGTTGGATTCATTGGGTTAGTAGCTAAAAAAATAGACGAATAGCATCATAACAAATAATTGGTGTGGGATGCTTACGCACCCCACAATTAGAAGTTAGCTGTCTTAGGAGGTTTAGTGGCTGGAATTAAAGACCAAAAGTTCACCATTCTCAGAAATAAACAGACAGTTGTTACTCGGGCTGGTTTCTGGAAAGTTCCTCACAATTCAAGGCCAGACGAGGTTCATCTAAAGATTGGACGTTATAAAAAACCACTGAATTGGTTTGAAGATGAATTAGTTGAACTCAATGATCCAAAAAGTGAATAAACACTTGATGGCGAAGAATTTAAAAGTTTAGTTAATTTTATTCAAGACAACTATGTTGCTTTCAAAGATGGTGCAAAGGCCTATCTACCATTAGATAATCCATATGATTTATCTGTTGCTAATCAAATAAAACAGCTACTCCATCAGAGTGACAAAACACAAATGTTAGAGTTTCTTATTCACAATGATGTGATTCCAGCTGATTTAGAACTGGGCCTTGCTCATGCACGAAGAGCCAGAGCAATAGATGAATTTCAAGCAATGCTTGAATCTGATTTAACAGAAAATAAATGGCAAGAATGGTTTGAACAAAACCATTGGGTTTTAGGTAGTGACTTTGTTCGTTTACTTGATGAGCGAAAAATTGATACAAGAAATATATCTGATTTTTTGATGCAAAGTTATGATGGTTTTCTTGATATTGTTGAGATCAAGCGTCCCGAAGGAGGCCTTCAATTTTGGCATAGTCAGTTAGATCACAATAACTACGTGCCACATTCTGATTTAATAAAAGCTATTACCCAATCTTCAAAATATATTCATGAAATAGAAAGAGAAGCCGACAGCATGAAGTTTTGCCAAAGTGTTGGCGGTGTTAAAACAATAAAACCTCGCTGCACGCTCATATACGGCCGTTCGAATAACTGGAATGATGCTCAACAAGAAGCATTTCGAATTTTGAATTCTAGTTACCATAATCTGACCATTATCACCTTCGATCATATCTTGCATAGAGCACAGCGAATTTTAGGCAAAGCCAGCTAACAAAAAATTAATGTGGGACCACTTCGTGGCCCCATAATTCGAAGTTATGCCCTTTGCAAAGTTTTGTAGATATGAATGACTTTATGTTTGAAGATAACCCATATATTAAATTCATTGATGATGTTTTACTTCCATATAAAGACATCATTGGCTTAGATTACCAAGCATATCGTTTTCATTGCTTTAGGGTTTTCTTATTTTCTTTAACTTTATTAAATAACAGTCAAGATGCTAAAAATATAGAAAAATTGGCTATAGCCTCTGCCTTTCATGATCTTGGCATGTGGACTGATAATACATTTGACTATATCAAACCATCAATAGCATTATCGACCAAATACTTAATCAGTTCGGGAAAAACAGAATGGGTCGAAGAAATAGCTTCTATGATCGAAAACCATCATAAAGTGACCAGCTATAATGAAACTTGCACAAATTTGGTTAATATTTTCCGTAAAGCTGATTGGATTGATGTTTCGTTAGGCTTCATAAAATTTAACATTACAACCAAATTTGTTCAGTCAGTAAAAAATAAATACCCTAACTCGGGTTTTCATAAACGATTAATAGCTATTTCTTTAAAGCATTTTGTGAAAAACCCATTCGATCCATTACCGATGTTCAAACTATAGGCATAACAAAAAATTCAAACTCGTTCGCATTCGCTCACTGGACGGCACTGCGTGCCGCCGTTTAATTAAAAGTTATGCAGTTTTAATTTGCTGAAAGTTTTGCGGGGAATTCACGTTTTAAAGCGGTGTTAGCTGCAAGTCCCATGTTATCTACAGCTCACTATAGCAGCGGGGTGCCCGCGCATAATACGCCAAACAAAGTTAGTCGTGAGCTTCAGCAAATTTGGCGTGGCGATTATGCGCTTCTGCACATCAACGCCGTCGTGGGTAATTCCTTACAACCATTTTTTCTGTTTACAGTGTTGAACGCTAGCCCGAGAACCACTCGTTACTTCCGAGATGAAATCGGGTTCATTTTTTCAATACTGCATAACAAGGCGTTCAACGCCGTTCGCGTTGCTCACTGGACTGGTCTCCGCTTCGCTGCGCCCAGCCCGTTAACTTGAAGTTATGTGATTAGAGGTAGTCATGCCTTTGATGATAAATTCAGACTCAGCAGTCACGCTGTTATTCTCAATTCTGTCGGCGAAGTTTTGCTCTTAAAAGCGGATTATGGCGCTAAATCTTGGGGGCTTCCTGGTGGTGCATTAGAACCTGGTGAAACCATTCACGAAGCCTTGCTCCGAGAGTGCCGTGAAGAACTGGGTTCTGATGTTCTCATCAACTATCTCAGCGGTGTGTATTTCCATTCAGCCTATAATTCACAGGCGTTCATTTTTCGCTGTGAACTGCCCTCACCTTCTAACATCATCCTCAGCAACGAACATTCTGAATTTCGCTATGCCGCCATTTCAGAACTCAGTGGCGTCCAACAACAGCGCATTTCTGACTGTCTTAATTATTCTGGGGTTGTCGTCAGTGCCAAGTTTTAACGCGATCCGTTTATCCTGCCAAATCCCCGATCAACATTGATATAGCTCAGTTTTGCTTAATTGAGTCCTCGATTTCATTTGTCTCTCTCAGCACCATTCGGCATCATGTTTCTATGAGCAAATCAAAAGCAGAAAACCGGTGTTGGGCATCTGATCCGTCATTAATCAGTGCGGTAGCCATGACCATCAAAATCGACTTGTTTGCTGAAACAACAAAATCACATAACAAAATTTTAATGTCGGATGGCACTACGTGCCACCGCATAAAACGAAGTTAAGTGTTTTATTAACTAATGGAGAAATTATGCCATTATTAAAAAATTCAGTTATAGCTAATGTTATTCAAACATTAAATTTAAGTTCATTTTGTAAAGAAGATTTCGATGTGAAATTTCCTGACAATGGAAGTTGTCTAGTTTCGCTCGAGTTTCTTGCCAAAAGAAATTATTTCTTTGAAATCATCGAAAGTAGTAACTCTACCAATCCGCTGTTTTTAGTTACCATGCCTAGAACACCTGACTCTGATCAAAAAACACTCTTCAAGTGTAGAATGTCTCCAGGTGAATATAAAAACCAACAAACTAAAAATTTTGAAGACTTAGACTCTGCGATATCGTTCATTTCCACATGGATTAATTATATAAAAGATGATTTAAAAAGCACCAAGAACAAAAACTCTTTTGATTTTGATGATATAACAAAAGAATTCCAAGATAACATAGATAAAACCATTAACAATCCAGATGATTTTTTCACCGAAAATGAAGCTGATGAACTCAGACGAAAATTGGATGCAATACAAGAAAGAGTCTCTGAACTTGAGCGCACGATGAAGTTATCGGAGGCAGAGAGTTCGAAACTATCCAAAACCATAGATAAAACAAAATCAGAATTAGATGTTTATCCAAAGGGTGTTTGGTACAAAACAGCAGCGAATAAGATGTTGAAAGTTATTAAAGAGATTTTAAAAACAAGTGAAGGTCGTCAGGCGTTATACGATTTAACTAAAAAGCTAATTGACAACACTTAACAAAAACTTAAATTTGGACGTCACTACGTGCCGCCAATTAAGTCGAAGTTATAACTATGGGCAAATATCTGTGTTTACCCACAGTAAAAACATAAATCAGAAATTCATGCCAATATGACGACCATCTGGGAATTGAACATCAACGGTTAGTTTGCCGCCCATGGCTTCAACATAGCGTTTCAATGATGACAGTTTGATCTCCTGCCCTCTTTTTTCAAGATTCGCGACAGAGGGCTGTGAAATCCCTAATCGGTGCGCCATTTCAACTTGTGATAATTCGAGTTGTTCACGAAGCATTGACAGTCTGAGTTCCAGGATTTCTTGCTCAGCCTGTTCTTTTGCCGCCTGAACAACCTCAGGATTCACTTTTTTAAGTAACTCATTCAGTGGTTTGGCCATAGCTCACCTCAGTGTGTCCAGATGGTCTAAAAATTCTTGTTCAGCTATCGGGATCATCGTTTCATAAAAACGCTTATTCCCTGTTTTATCGCCACCACATAACATAACTGCTTGTCTGAGTGGATCAAATGCAAAGAAAATCCGGTAAGGTTTTCCGTTGTGCTGAACGCGAAGCTCTTTGAGATTTTTAACTTTTTTGGTGCCTGCTAAAGTGTCTGTATCGGGACGCCCTAGCATGGGGCCAAGCTGTTCAAGTTTAAATACGCCGGTTAAGATGCTTTGCTGTTCACTTTCATCAAGTGTCAGAAACCATTCATCAAACCGCTCTACGGTGACAACAGTCCACATACAAGCTCCTATGTATGCAGAAAGTATAGCTCAAAGACTATATAGCGCAAGAGCTATACATAGTTATAACAAAATTTTAATGTCGGATGGCACTACGTGCCACCGCATAAAACGAAGTTAGGCTCTATCTATATCTAGGCATAAATATGTATATCTTAGATTTAAAACATTTTGAAAGATTTAAAGAATCAAAAAAAGTAAAATTACTCAGACATAAAGATGATAAATATGACCTTTTGAATATGATGCAAGAAGGAAAATTTGAAAATTATCAAAATAAACAATCATGGGACGTTTTTGGCGATGCTGAATACATTATATCATTTATAGCTGATCGAGATCGTTATGCTAAATTTATAGGTGTTTGGCAGGTTATAGATAAAAGCAAAAATGAAGAAACTAACGACTACAGTTATACAACGATTGAATGTGATGGTTATGAAGATTTAAAAGGTAGATTAATTATAAATTGGGGCGAAGGAACAAGATCTTGGGCTCAATGGCTACATAGCAAAGGTAACAAGAAAATTTCAGAAGTATTACCAGAAAATTATGTTATGGACTTCCCTGGGTTTTATGATTTCCAATTGACCTATAATGAACTGAAAGTGATGATTTCCAATCCAGACTCGAATAGGGAATGGTTTCGAATGTTATCGTCAACATCAGGTGTATATATAATTTTAGACTCTTTAACAGGCCAACAATATGTTGGTAGCGCCTACGGCAAAGGTGGTATATGGCAGAGATGGGGTTTTTATGCAAAAAATCCAACTGGCGGCAATAAACTTATCAATGAACTATTGCTTGAACGCCCAGATGCCTACAAAAATTTCAAATACTCAATCCTACGTGTTCTTGAACACAGTTCAACTAAAGAAACAGTAATTGAACAAGAAAATCTTATTAAAACAAAATTAGGTAGTCGAGCATTTGGTCTCAATGTAAATTAGCCTAACAAAAACTTGAAACTGGACGGCACTGTGTGCCGCCATTTAAGTCAAAGTTATGTTTAAGGGAGCATCATGGACAATACTATTGTGGTCTCAATAATTGCTGCATCAGCTTCAATAGTAGTTGCGGCAATAACGTATTGGACAACAAAAAGCAGAGAACGAGAAGCTGACTGGCGAAAGGAAAAATTAATACATTATAAAGAATACATGTCAGCTCTTTCTGGTATTTTAGGCTCAAACTCAAGTCCTGAATCTAAGAAACGCTATACTTTTGCATTTAACTCAGTCGCGCTATTTGCCTCTCAGCAAGTAATTGAATGTTTACATCAATATCAAGAATTAACTCGTTTATCACAGGTACCTCTTGAAGCGCATGACAAATTATTAACCAATTTAGTTTTGGCTATCAGGCAAGACTTAAAGTTAAACCCAAAAGACAATGCGTTAACTTTTAAATTTCATGTTATTTCAACATAGTAAAGTAAAAAACATAACAAAAACTTGGTGTGGGATTGCTTCGCAACCCCACAAGTCGAAGTTAATTGGTTTCTAAAATATGGCTGTTTAAACATTAATATCAGGCAAAAATAATATTTACTGCGTCGGGAATTTCTGTTTCTGGTGAAGTACGCGCATGACATAGATATCTACATCATCAAATCGATAAGATACAACCATTGATACTTCTGGGATTATCAGCAGTCGGCCTCGTAGCCCACTACGCCGGACACCCATCAAAGGCTGCGCTAACAGATTCTCGACTTTTGCTTCTATTATTTCGTCCGTTTTTTCGGCGGCAACAGGGTTAAACTCATAAAGAAACTCAAAAATTTTTTCACGATCATTCAGAGCTTCCTCTTCCCAATAAATCATGGTTTAGCCTCTGCTGCGAATTTTTGCTTTACGTTCTGCCATTCGTTTTTGAGCTTGTTCGTGTGTGAGAAACACAGCGTTTCCTGAGTCTATTTTTTCAAACGCTATATTCACTTGCTCTGTTAACCATGCATCGTGTGACATGATTTTTCTTTGTTCGTCAGCCAACTGTTCGGCTAACTGGCGACAAGCATCGCTTAATGTCCGGCCTTGGCTTTCAGCCATAAGTTGTGCCAAGCGTTTTGTTTCTTCATCAACACGAAATTGAATTCTGGTATCCATGCGCTGTTACCCTTAATTGACCTTGTCACACAAATGTGAGCGCAACACCCAGTAACCAACAAGCGCAGGGCTGACGTGCTTATCGAAATAAATTGGCGTCGGCAGCGTCATTCATTAAAACGTTTTGTAGTAAAATCGAGAGTCAAACAAACCAATTAACAAAAACTTAAAGTCGGACGGCATTTCATGCCGCCACTTAAGTCTAAGTTAATTTGAAAGCATTAGAGCCATTATGAACCATATAATTAAAAAATTAAAATATAAACACAAGCAAATTGACATATTAGGTCTTATTATTATTTTATTCTCAACACTATGCCAGATCATTGGTGTTCAAAACTTAAGTGACGAAAAGCAACAGTTCCAAGTTGAAATCATCAATTTATATAACAACAACCAAATACTATTGGAGCTTCAAAAAGTGAGATTACATTGGTTAACTCAATTGATGTTAATTCGCTTAATTTTAGTGATATATCAAGCCAACCAAAAGATGAACTAGAAAAAACAGTTAAAATCCTTGAAAAAATACTATTTATATACAAAACAACTTTTGAATTACAAGCCAATCTACTAACAAAAATTGAAAATTACTCTAATTACCTAGACCATGAACAATCAAAAAATTTAGAACACGAATTAAATAACACAAAGGGGCTTGCTAATTCAATTGATAGCCTGATCCCTGAAGCAAAAATTAATGAAGATATGATAAAAATCCCTATCGGACACATCAATGAAATAGAGTACCTTATTGAGAGTAAAAATAATAAATGCAATCAAATAATAAGTTTTGTTCTAGCAGGTATTGATTCAAGGCAAAACATGTTTACAGTTTTATTCATTCTGCTGTTTTTCATAGGTTCGATTATGACTATATCTGCTAAATTTTTTAATGAAAGTTAATCATATGCGGGCTTCAAATTAACAAAAACTTGGTGTGGGACCGCTTTGCGGCCCCACAAGTCGAAGTTAGGTAAACTGGGAGAGTCTCCATGTTTTCACATATATTCGTCGGTGTTACTGATTTTGATAAGGCGTTGGCTTTCTATAATCCTCTGATGAATGTGTTAGGCGTAAAACCCAGATTTTGTGATAAAGCCCGACCATGGGCTGGTTGGCAATCTGATCCTGACCCAAGACCTCTCTTCCTAATTGGTAAACCGTACAATCAATTACCTCATGAATGCGGTAACGGTCAGATGGTTGCATTTTCTGCTGACACACGCGCTATTGTTGATGAAGCCTATGCCGTTGCATTAGCTCATGGTGGTTCATCTGAGGGGGCTCCGGATCTTCGCCCTGAATATCATGAGCATTATTATGGCGCCTATTTTCGCGACCCGGATGGGAATAAATTATGTGTCGTTTGCCATAGACCTTATTAAGAGTAATTACTATGGATCCACAGTTTTCATGGCAGTTTGATTCTGATCATATCAATTGGCATGCCCTAGCCCATTTGTATCGAATTGCTCCGCTAGGCAACAAAACACCTGAAGGGTTATCTCTTGCTTATTCGAATAGCATGTTCAAATGTATTGTTTCTCATGACTCACAATACATTGGTGCGGGTCGGGTATTAGCTGATGGTGTTGATTGTGCTTACATTTGCGATGTCGCTATACATCCAGACTATCAGGGTGCTGGTTTAGGCAAACACATTGTTTCAGAATTACTGCGCTTTTCAGCCGGTCATAAGAAAATTATTCTTTATGCAGTACCAGGCAAAGAGGCTTTTTACAAAAAATTAGGCTTTAAACGTATGACAACAGCAATGGCTATTTTTGAAGATCAAAATAATGCCTTCACCATGGGCTATATCGACGAGTCTTGATATATGTCCGCGTATATACGTTTACCTAACAAAAACTTAATGTGGGACGGTTTTCAACCGCCCCATAAGTCGAAGTTAGCTTTCTTGGAGATAGATATGGCCGATAAAATTGAAAGGCACTATTGTAAATGCTGTTGTAAAGAAACGAATCATGTATTGATTTTGGTAAGAAAGAAAACTGGTTTTGAAAATTCTTCTAATAGAAAACTTAAGGAATTCATTGCTGGTTTCATCAAAAGCTGGTTCTTAGGCAGTTTTATTGCTTCTATGGATGAATTTTCCCGTCATCTCATTTGTGAAAGTTGTGGTGAAAAAATCATTGATGATTAATATCAAAACTATAATTATCAAAGCAAGCTTTTATCTGTTCAACTGAGGCTTTGATTTATAGACATGAACATGAATTGATAAAGAATATTTATCTAAATAAATGTCTATTCAATTTAAACTATTAGCAATCCAATAGTTTGTTTTATTTTATATAATTTCAATTTAATATGCGAAAGCTAACAAAAACTTGGTGTGGGATTGCTACGCAACCCCACAAGTAAAAGTTATGTGTTTAAGAAATAGCATTTGGTTGCAGATAGTCCAAAAGAATGAGTTCTAATCAATCTCCGTTCTGTGTGTACTATTCTATTGATTTTTCTATGTTGTCATATTCATGTCGCCTTGCTGTCGTTACAATTTTAGGTTTATTTATTCATAGTCATTTCGAACTTCACAACTAGGGCAATTCAATGATTATTCGTAAATTAAGACTTCAACGAGGTTGGTCTCAAGAGCAATTGGCTGAGTTTTCTGGGTTAAGCATCCGTACTATTCAGCGCATTGAGCGTGGTCAAAATCCTGGTCTTGATTCACTTAAGTCTTTAGCTGCTGTGTTTGAGGTTCAGGTCTCTGATTTACACTCTGCACCGGAGAATGACATGGATACTCAACAACAAATTACGAGTGACGAAGCAAAAGCGATTGAATATGTACGAGATATTAAGGGTTTCTATTCACACCTGATTAAATACGTGGTTGTGATCACGACCCTATTTATCATAAATCTAACAACAAACCCCGATTATATTTGGGCTTGGTGGCCAATGCTTGGCTGGGGTTTGGGTGTGCTTTCTCATGGCCTGAATGTGTTTGAAGTTTTTCATTTCTTCAGCCCCGCGTGGGAAAAACGTCAAATAGAAAAGCGTCTTGGCCGCAAGCTATAAACACATAACAAAAAATTGGTGTGGGACAGCTACGCTGCCCCACAATTCGAAGTTATAAATTATTGGAACCAATGATGGAAACACAAGAAAAAAGAGATAAAAAAAGCTGTTTCGTTGTAACACCCATCGGAGCAGAAAACTCATCAACTAGGCGATCTGCTGATGGGCTAATAAATTCAGTGTTAAAGCCAATTCTAAATGATTTGGATTATGAACTATTTGTAGCTCATGAAATAGCAACACCTGGTTCAATAACAAAACAAGTTATTGAACATATATTGTATGACGATTTAGTTATTGCGAATTTAACAGAATTAAATCCTAATGTCATGTATGAATTAGCGATAAGACATTGTACAGGATTACCTGTTATTACTCTTGCTGAAAAAAACACAAATCTTCCATTCGACATATCAGATGAAAGAACTATTTTCTATAGCAATGATATGTCTGGAGTCGTAGAACTGAGAATTAAATTACCAAACATAATTGAAGAAGCCATAGCTGAACAAGAGCCTGATAACCCAATATATCGAGTATCACAAGCAAAGGTCATGCGTGAAATTACTCAACCTGATGATGCTCAATCATATTTACTAAAAAAGCTTGATTATATCGAATCTGCAGTAAATGAATTAAAACATAAGAATCCAACATCTACTGCTTATGACACATTTAGATATTCAATAAAATTAGGCGGCACAAGGGATGATGCAAAGAAACTATTATCAGCGATACGAAGCATGGACTCAGTAATTTCAGAAAGAACCGGTTTCACATTAATTTCAAATAGCGAAAACAGAAGAAAAAATGACAATGAACACCGAATAAGAATAATATCATCCCAACCGTTAAACAGAACAAAATTAGAAAATATTTCCTTAGCTCACAATTTAACAATGATAGAATTTAGAGGAAATAATTTATAACAAAAACTTGAAACTGGACGGCACTACGTGCCGCCATTTAAGTAAAAGTTAGATCTTAAAAGGTATATAAATTGAGCATCAGAGAAGTATTTAATATACTTTTTGAAAAGCAAGAACCAACTAGTATTACCGAATGGTTCTGCGAGACGAAAGTAGAAAAAATATCCTTTATCTTAACAGTCATGTTTCTCTTGTTTACTTTTTTAATGTCAACGTTAAAAAGCAATCTTAGTGGGTATTTTTTGTTGGCTTCATTTTTATGTTCAATTATTTACTCAACATCATCCTTTTATAGTAGTTATAAATTCTTCATCAACCCTCTTAAATATTACTTAAAAAATGTATTTATCGCATTGGATGATGAGGAAGAAATTCACAAAAAATTAAACACCATTGATGCAAAACACTTAGAAAAAACAAAAGATAGATTATCTTTTGAGTTAGAGCGTATAGACAAACGTTTAGGAACGCTTATTGGTGCAATCGATAAATTAGGTATATTTCCAGCAATTATTGGTTTTTACGTCACTGCAACTAAGCTTTTCAGCGACACCAAACCTGGAATTATGTTTTATCTCATGGTTGGTTTAGCCGCAGGAATTTATTTTAGTAGTTTACCTGTAATTGGTTTAATTAATAGATTAGAAAAAGGTAAATTCATTATCGAATGCAATTTAGCTGCTAGAGAAAAAGTCGATATAGAAACAACGATCTAACAAATAATTCAAACACGTTCGCTTTGCTTGTATGTTTAGCCCTGATATCAGACTCTATTTGAGGAAGGTATCAGGGTGAGAGCCTTCTGCTCGCTATCTGCCACTAGCCTGGACAGACTGACTGAGAAATGCTCCATCACATGTGAGAACGTCTATGAGGGATCTGGCTTCGTAAAGCCGATTTATTCGCAAGCTAACGTCAGACATGTGCCACCCTGATTTGTTCAATCTAAGCAATACAGGGGGATTTATGCAAGTTGATCTCGTGTTGTTTGGCGTTGATGTGTCCAGCCTCTGGCTTGATATTAATCAATATGGCTCCGCTTCCAATCTTCATATTGATAATTCCATCGAGGCCATTTCTGAATGGTTAGAACAAATTCCTAAAGCTTCCATTATCGGTATGGAAGTGACGGGACGTTATCATTTACTGCTAGCCAAACTCGCTTTTGCTGCCGGAATGCGAGTCTATGTGCTTAATCCCAAAGACATACACTATTATGCCAAAGGAGTCGGTCGCCGGGCAAAAACAGATCGCGGGGATGCTCTTCTCATTGCCCGTTATTTGGCTGCGGAGCAACCTCTCCTCCGTGAGTGGCTGCCCATGAGTCAGGAACAAGAACAAATTCATGCTCTTTTCCTGCGTCGCAGCTCCTTAGTTAAAATAAGGCATGCTCTGATGATGACTACATCAACTTTGACTGGTGTTGATACTGAATTAGCTGCGGCCTTACTTTCTATGCAACGTTTGATTGATAGTATCGGAAAACAGATCCTGCATCTCAGCAAGAAACAAGGTGATGAATACTACAACCGAATGATGGCTATGCGTGGGATCTACGGTATTGGCCCTCTTACTGCGGCTTATTTGGCTGGTTTATTTTCCCGGGTTCCCTTTCATTCCAGTGATCAGGCAGTTTGTTTTTTAGGAATGGATTTGAAGTTTGCTGACTCTGGGAAAAAACAAGGTAAACGCCGACTTAGTAAGCGAGGCCCTTCCGAAGCGCGTCGATTACTTTACAATGCAGCAGCCGCTGCTGGCCGTGGTTTATTTAAGCCTTTACTTGATAAATTTCGAGAACGTTTACCTTATGCCGGCGCCGTTATTGCGTTAGCACGTAAACTGATCAGGATCGCTTTTGCTATCTGGCAAAGCGGTGAAGAATTCAAAATAGATCGTTTTTCATCCCCGTTTTTAACTAAAACGGCTTGATCAACAACATAGGATCTCACTGGACGGCACTACGTGCCGCCGTTTAATTAAAAGTTAGCTGCTCCATGGAAACCATCACTTATGAAAAATTTTAATAACTTTAATGAATTCCTTCATCAAGATAAGCCGAAATTGTTATGGCACTATACTTCATTGACTGCATTAAATGGCATTATATCAAATGAAAACAAACTATCCTTTTGGGTCACAGAAATTAACTATCTAAATGATAAAAGTGAATATATGCATGGGCTATCTATAATCAAACAGACTTACAATAAATTCAGGAATGAAAATAAAAATAACCCATTAGCCAGCGGTTTCCTCGAAAGAGTCGACCCATTTTTTATATTTCATAATGGCGATACAACTTCCACTTTAGATCAAGAAACAGGTGTATTTGTATTATCATTTACAGAAAGTAAAGATCTTCTTAGTCAATGGAGAGCATATACCCCTCAGTGCCATGGTGTTTCAATCGGTATTGACCCGAACTTTCAATCTATATTACAAGGAAAAAGTATATTATATCCTGTAATTTATAATGAAAAATTTCAGCTTGAATATGCAGAGCATTTATTCAATGATGCTTTTGGCCGATTTGCTAAAGGCGAGGATATTTCATCACTACATAATAACAATGTGATGGCCTATTTTTTTGCCACAATTAAAGCGGCATGTTCTCTTATGAAGAGTGATAGTTTTAGCGAAGAGTCTGAATGGCGATATATAATATATGGCGAAAACATAAAAAACATCAAATTCAGAGAATCCGAGTATTACTTAATCCCATATATCAATCTCGACATAGAAAATAAAAACCTGAAAAACATAATTATTGGGCCAAATCCACATAATGAGCTCTGTAAAAAATCATTAGATTTGCTATTAAAAAAATCCAATATACCCGCTGCAGTAGCTTACTCTAGAATTCCTTTCAGAGGGTGAACACAGCTAACAAAAAATTAGTGTCGGATGGCTTTCAGCCACCGCACAATTCGAAGTTAACTGGTTTCGGTAATTTCATTCCCGACTTTGTATATTAAGGCCTCAAAAAGCTCTTTCTTCGAGTAAAATCAGACTTGCCATCTATACGTTCATTGCGTACACTTTTCTTATGAAAAGTATATTTGTTGAATCGACTATTTTTGAAAAGTACCGCGAAGAGTATCTAACTGACGATGAATTTAGGCTTTTCCAAACGGAGCTTATGTCAGATCCCAAACGGGGTGACGTCATTCAAGGTACTGGTGGTTTGCGAAAAATTCGGGTAGCCGTAAAAGATAAGGGTAAACGTGGCGGTGCGCGTGTTATCTACTACTTCCTTGATGAAAAACAACGTTTCTACTTGCTCACCATATATAGCAAAAATGAAATGACAGACTTGAGCGCAGATCAGAAGAAACAATTAATGGCATTTATGGAGGCATGGCGCAATGAGCAATCGTGATTTATTTGCTGAATTAAGCTCGGCTCTTATTGAAGCCAAACAACATTCCGAAGGCAAATTGACCCTGAAAACACATCAGGTGACAACTGCGAGTGAAATGAACATATCCCCTAATGAAATTGTGCACATCCGAGAACGATTTAATATGTCTCGTGGTGTGTTTGCCCAATTACTTCATACTTCATCAAGAACATTAGAAAACTGGGAACAAGGCCGAAGTGTGCCAAATGGTCAGGCAGTTACGCTACTGAAACTAGTCCAACGTCATCCAGAAACCTTAGCGCATATCGCCGAGCTATAAAATCAGCAAATCTCGCAATACAACCAGTTAACAAAAACTTAATGTGGGACGGTTTTCAACCGCCCCATAAGTTGAAGTTAGCCGCTTTAAGCGGTTGTTTATTCAATACTGGCGCGAATATCAGCAATGGTAAGAAATAGCTTATTCGTTGAATCTTGAAATGGCGTAAATCCAAATTTTTCATAAAAACCAATTGCACCATCTTTTGCGTCAACGATAACAACCGGAAAGGCTACGGTTTCACTGGCTTGCAATAATCGATTAAGAGCATCAATCAACAACCATTCTCCGTGGCCCTGTTTTGCATAGCGTTTATCTATGGCTAAACGAGCAATCAGTCCACCTGAACTAGCATTATGATGCTTCTTTTGCAATTTATCGGGTAATGCACCGAGGTCTATTGGTGTCATGGTTAGCGTGTAATAACCAATCACCCGTTCTGCATTTTGCTCTTCTACGAGTACAAATGTCCGCGTGTTATCTTTCTGTGATTGCTGGCTGGCCATCACTTTCAGATAGTTATTCAGGCTCTCTACACCACAATCAAATTGCTGGCGGTCATGCGTTGCTTTATCCAGCTTGACCGTCATCATTGTGTTTTAGCCTTGTACCGTTCTGCGGCTTGTTGCAGTCTTGCATTCGATTTTGCTGGTGCATCTAGTGCATCAGCTAACATCATTGCATCGCGTTGAGAGAGTTTTAACGCTCTTTCACGTTCCATGATTTGTTTTGCTTTATCAATGGCAGCATTGAGCACAAAAGAGTTAATGCTTGTCATGCCTGCTATCGCAGCAGCCTGCGCGAGTAAATCTTGTGTTTCTGCGTCAACGCGCGCAGTGATACGAGGTAGTACGGTTGCCATAATCAATCTCCAATGTGTGTCATTGTGGCACATCATGATTATGGCACTTTATTAACGATTAGCCAATATGTGTCAATCTGGCACCCAGCGGCTAACAAAAACTTAATGTGGGACGGTTTTCAACCGCCCCATAAGTTGAAGTTATGCAGTTTTAATTTGCTGAAAGTTTTGCGGGGAATTCACGTTTTAAAGCGGTGTTAACTGTAAGTCCTGTGTTGTTTACAGCTCACTATCGAGAGTAGTGCCCGCTCATAACACGTCAACTTAGTTCGCCGCTATGCATCAAGAAATTCGACGCGGTTATGAGCTTCTGCACATCAACGCCGTCGTGGGTAATTCCTTACAACCATTTTTTCTGTTTACAGTGTTGAACGCTAGCCCGAGAAATCAGTCGTTATTTTCGAGAGGAAATCGGGTTCATTTTTTCAATACTGCATAACAAGGCGTTCAACGCCGTTCGCGTTGCTCACTGGACTGGTCTCCGCTTCGCTACGCCCAGCCCGTTAACTTGAAGTTAGAAATAATTGGGATAGCCCTTTGCATCATGGCTTGTTTCTTGCCCCACAACCTTGACTATAAATTTGCTTATGTATGAGCGTTGTGTCTTTTCATACATAAGGATATGTCATGCTGTCTCATCGTCGTTTTCTTTCTTTTGGTTGTGGTGCCGCCATCGGTACTTTGGGCGGCCTCATCGGTCTGGGTGGCGCGGAGTTTCGATTACCGCTACTTATTGGACTATTTGGCTTTGGTGCACTTGAAGCTGTTATTCTCAACAAAGCGATGAGTTTGGTGGTGGTCGCAGCAGCGTTACCCCTTAGAGCATATAGCGTTCCTTTCTCTGCTGTGTTCGAACGTTGGGATATTATTCTTACTTTGCTTTCTGGCAGTCTTGCTGGGGCGTGGTTTGGGGCTGGCTGGGCCACTCGCCTCAAATCGAAAACGCTTTATCGGGTCATTTCAGGTTTATTGGTGGCTATCGCCATTCTTCTTTTGTTTGGTCACGAAGCTAATACACAGGTGATCCATATCAATGCTGTTGCACTGGCGTTCGTTGGTGCTTTGGCCGGTGTTGTTATCGGCGTTGTTGCCTCATTGATGGGCGTTGCGGGCGGTGAGTTATTAATACCGACTATCGTTTTATTGTTTGGTGCCAACATCAAATTAGCGGGTAGTTTATCGCTCGCTGTCAGTTTACCGACAATGATCACTGGCTTTAGTCGTTATAGCCGAGATCAAAGTTTTTCGGTGATCAGACAACAAAGCAAATTCATAATTATTATGGCTATGGGCTCTTTGGTTGGCGCTTTCCTTGGCGGTCAATTACTTGGTCTATTGCCGACACATTATTTGTTGCCGGTGCTTGCTGGTATTTTAGTGATTTCATCATTTAAAGTGTGGCGTCATGCATAGGCAAAGCAATTATTCTAACAAAAAATTAATGTGGGACCACTTCGTGGCCCCATAATTCGAAGTTAGCTAGTCAACGTAGTCCTATGAAAAAAACCATTTAAAATCAAGAACCATCCATTACAATACAAACTTTCTATAACTACACAATTCGAAATATGTACCTGATACTTTCAGCCATCTGGCAGTTTTACAAGAAATACAAAAAAATAATCAAGACAATAACTTGCACATCAATTTTCGTTTGTGGTTATATTTTTTCATTGATTTTCATACAACCAGATACCCAAGCCATTTTAGTAAAAATAAAATCTATAAAATGGTTTGGATTGGTGTTTAATCTAGAAGATCTAATTACACAAAAATTCGTCTCAGCAATAACACCTCTGGTTTTTCTTTTGACTTCAGCTCTTATTGCTTACTACAAATACCCGAACTCAGCAAACACTATTAACGCTGTAATAGACAAGTTGTCATTTATAGCAAAGCTACCATCTAAGATTTTTTTATTCATGTGGGTTTTCTGCTTGGGGATTGTGACATTCGCCATGAAGACCAATGAATATAATGCCGGTTTAGGTATATTTTTATATTCGTCATTTTTATTCGGCATACCATGCCTGTTATATGCGAACATTTCTAGATTCAAAATAGAAAAACAGAGTATTCTAGATAAATCAATAATGCCATTAATTTATATATTCAGCACAGCATGTATTGCATTGTTGATTTATCCTTTATATTCCTCAGTTATGTCGTTTTTAGACATAGTAAACTACATTCGAAAATGACTAGCTAACAAAATTTTAATGTCGGATGGCACTTCGTGCCACCGCATAAAACGAAGTTAAGCTCTTGTCAGTTGTTGCGCAACACGCTACACTTTCTTCATGATCAAATCATTCAAACATAAAGGCCTCAGGCAATTCTTTGAAGATGGCAATACCGCAGGTATTCAGCCAAAACACTCAAAGAAACTGAGAATGCAGTTGGCTGCAATCGATACGGCGAAGGTCATTGATGACGTCGATCTTCCCGGCTTTGATCTTCATCCTCTAAAAGGAGAGCGAGCTGGCACTTGGTCGATATCAGTTAATGGAAACTGGCGAGTCACATTTGAGTTTCAGGATGGTAATGCGTACATCCTTAACTATGAGGATTACCACTAATGGCTATGTATAATCCCCCTCACCCAGGTGAGTTTATTGAATCTATTTATTTAGAACCATATGGCATCAGTTGCCGCAATCTTGCCTCTCACCTTGGCGTTGCCGCATCAACATTGAGCCGTATTCTGAAAGGTCAAAGTTCAGTCACACCAGAAATGGCATTGCGGTTATCTAAAGTGCTAGGTCGTACACCTGAAAGCTGGCTTGCTATGCAAGATAACTATGAATTATGGCAAGCTCGTCAAACACTGAATCTTTCAAATGTTCATCCGCTGAATCTTACCTCGCTTACAGCTTAACAAAAACTTGAAATTGGACGGCACTACGTGCCGCCATTTAAGTCGAAGTTATGTAATTTCTGAAGTTATTGTGTAACCTCGGTAAAGCTGGTCATTTGATAAACCTTATTCACGGTTTCTTTTTCTAATTCGCCGGAATATTGATCGCCATACCGAACATCTATATCGAAATATGGTGAATATAAATCAGCAACCTCTTGATCTATCATTGCTGGTGAATCTTGGCTCCTCAGTGGATCAGAATCTTCGGTTGTCAGGAGCAACATGGGTTTCAGTAGCGGCATGAATGACATTAACTTGGTGACATATAACTTTCTGATTTCTTCTGGCAGCGCCGTGAGTGCGGCTCGATCATAAATTGCATCGATCAAACCCAGATTTGAGTTTTTTAATAAAAAAATATCGCCACAATAAATGCTGATCCGGCCATGTCGCCAAACAGTGAAGTTTCCAACACGGGTTTTCTTTGGTTTGAGGTTATTTTCCACAAAAAAGGCTTTCACCGCGATTGCGCTCAGTTCTATCCCAATCACTTGAAATCCTTCTGCGGCTAACCAAATCAGATCGTTACTTTTCCCACATAAAGGGACTAACACTCTGCCCTTTGCAGGGATATCAAGCTCATGCCAGTGCTCTTGTAATTGTTGGTTCACTAAAACTTGATGAAAATCCGTCTGGCTGTTTTTCCACATGGCGAGCCATAGATCATTCTCTACTGATATCAACATACCCATTCCTTCTGTTGTGATCAGTACAATGTCTGATTGTCAGCATCTTTGTTTGATGCAAAGTGAAATGTAAAAATGAAGCGCAACGCCGCGCAATGACTGGTCTGGCGATAGTTTATTAGTGTCGGATATAGGCTAATTTAAAAACATATATCAATATTGCATCAAGAATCAGTCCAATTCGTATCTCCTTAGGCTGATTACTGTTGCTGATTGAGTCAATTACATAACAAAAACTTAAATTTGGACGGCACTACGTGCCGCCAATTAAGCCGAAGTTAACTGGTTTTGTTGGTTGTGTGTTTTGTTTTTCGCTGGTGTAGACTGCTTGTCGAAACTTTCAATGCCGCGCCCTGCACTTCTGGGCACAGCAAGATTTGCGTTGAATTTAATTTCAGCGAAAGCAAGTTCAGCCATAAATTCAAAATTTGCGCATTATTTGAGTCGTGAAGATAGTAAATCCTGTTGTGAACTCAAGTTATGGCCGAACACAGAAATGTTTATCAACAACGACGGTGGTTCGCAAAATCCCGTCGTGCCATAAACAAGTTCAACTCAACTACCAGTTAACAAACAATTAGTGTGGGACGGTTTTCAACCGCCCCACAATTGGAAGTTAGACTAGAGCAATTCACCACTTGTGAACACAACAAATCACTGCTAAAGTTTACGTATAGTGAACTTATGAGGTCTACTTGTGCATGTGATTTCCCGAAAGCCGTTTAATGATGCGGTTAAACTTTATCCTAACGATGCAACCGCCATTGAAGCTGCTTATAAAGTGCTGCGAAACGGTAACTTTGACGATCCACTTGAATTAAAAGCCGTTTTCCCCAGCCTTGATAACTTCAAATACAAGAAAAAATGGTGGGTGATCGACATCGGGGGTAACAACCTGCGCATGATCGCTTTCATTGAGTTCCGAGATAACCGCATGTACGTTAAACACATCGTGACACATGCTGAATACGATAAACTTTGCAAAAAATACGCTAAGGAGTCTGAACAATGAGCTTCTTACAAGTGAAAGAACAGGCACGGTCATTGTTTTCGAATGCCAGTTTCCTTGTTCACATCAGCAACAATGAAGAATACGAACAGGCTCTTTCCTTTATGGAGGAGCTGATTGAAGAATACGATCTCTACGAACCACTCATTGAGTTACTTTCTGCGTCGATTGAACGCTGGGAGAATAATGCCCCTGAATTTACCGAGTTCAATCGCAAGGTGGCAGCGCTGGATAGCAGTGCTGCGGTATTGAGAACTATCATGGATCAATACCATTTAAAAACCGACGATTTTAAAAATGAAATTGGTGGCAAAAGCATGGTCTCCATGATCCTCGGTGGTACACGAAAATTATCAAAAGACCACATTCAGGCATTATGCGATCGTTTCAAAATCAGCCCTGCCCTATTTTTCAATCGCACAAACTGACAAGCCAAAAGCAAGAGCGTCTAACAAGGCGCTCAAACCCGTTCACTTCGTTCACTGGACGGCACTACGTGCCGCCGTTTAGCTTATAGTTATTTGGCTATGAAATATTAAAGTTTAAATTCGTGTTTATTTTCTAAGTAGCTTTATTTTACACATCGCTTTGAAAAGCGTTCCTCTGAGAAACAGATTGATATCATGTACGACATATTTTTACTTCCTCTCATTGCGATTTACAGCTTTGTTTTATTGGCGTTGGTTACTTCAATTGTTTTGCCACTTCGGAAGCTAAAGGGCGCTGGACAGGTTGCGGTAATTCTGCTCGTATTGGTATTTTGGGGTGTTGTCTATTGGAAAAACTTAGGCGGCGGTAGTGATTTTGCAGAACGAGATTGGAGGGTAGCCAGCAGGAATGTTTGCGAGAAAGAAACTGCAAGTTTTCCTCACTGGTTTCGCATTGACAGTTTTGTTGACGAAGCCACGATTATTAGGACCCAATCAGTTCTTTTGTTACTTTCGGAGCGAGGTCTAAAGTTTGTTGAAATTCGAGTAGGGAAAAATCAAAGCTCAAAAGGCTTCATAGCATTCGGGGACAGTCAGGGCGACGGTTATTGGGAAACGGGTGTTGCGGAGGGGTCCTACGCTCGACTGGAGCTTGGCAAAAAGGGGGATGTTAGCTGTACTGAATTGCCATCTCATGTGAAAGGTCACGAATCAGAGCTGCCATTTTTGCCAGATACCTGCATCAAAGTTACCTATTCGAACAAAGCCACCTCAAGATATGCACTTGAATTAACGCCAAGCCATTACAGCACGTGGTCTTCAGCCCGAAAATATGGCGCTTGGACCCTAACTGACCGAGAAAAAAACCAACAGTTGGCAACGGTAACTACATCTGACACAAGCACTTTTCGACCAGTGGGATTTGTAACCGATCTACTCAATATCGATCCAATACGCGGTCCGAGCCAAGATTGCCGGACAGCAAGCAATGCGATCATAAATCGAATTCTTGCACCTGAACTACCAAGAGGTGACTATCCACAACTCTTGAGACTAGATAAGGAGATAACAAGTAATACACCTTTGTTCGATGCGAACAACTCAGCAATACCCAAAGTTTCTACTGTCGAGCAAGGCGTTAAGTATTCCGATAAAGATATAGATCTGCTCTTTGGTTCGGAAAACTCACATGCATTGTGGATAAAGGCTATTGATCAAGCTAAGAACAGTGGGTGGGGCAATTTCGGCCATTACCTGATTGATTGGAAAGAGCGCGTTATCAGGACACTTCAACCACCAAAATGGTGGATGGTTCAGGCTGTTAATGACGGCTTTATTGCATACTCATTTTCGGCGCAATCTTGGTCTGCAGAGGGTGGATTAATCCTAAGATACGCAAGCAATGGCAAATTGGACTGGAGTGCGAGAGTTCTGCCACCCAAGAGTCCAAGTGGTAAATGTAATCGATTCGAGCCAAGGGCCATTTATACCGAAGGTACAGACCTAATCCTTGCAGATAAATGCGGAGAGGGAGATATTGGTGCCAAGTGGTTAATACGGATACGAGATCTCCCAGGGAAACTCTGACCTTTTACCCGCTATTCATTATATAGCGCCTAGAATGATCACCTATCGTTACAACATCAGAACAGGTAATTTTGATCTGGTATTAGTAACTATAGTTAGTATTCGATACAGTCGGCTTCGCTTGTCCGTAACCATTCAATATACTTAATATTCAATGCTTACGTTACACGCAAAGCCGCCGTGAAATGGAAAAGTGCAGAGGTGAAATCGGATTGCTGGCATTGTTCTCCGATAGTTGTTTCACAGCTCCATACGAATAGCAAAATAACAAAAAATTAGTGTGGGACGGCTTTCAGCCTCCCCACAATTTGAAGTTAGGTAATAAAAACGGCTTAATTGTTGGCGGTGAATTCAAGCCCTAAAGCGGCTAATTACGTGAGTCCAGTGGTGTTAGCGGCTCACTAACTGCGAATGGGTTGCCTCGCGCAACACATGAATTCACGTTGATTCGGCAAACTGAAAGCCTGCACTGGTTACGTGTCGGCAACCATCAGCTTTGTCAGTGTGTAACACCTGAGCGGCTCATCATCGGGGCGCTGTGTTTTTAGCAACCACTCCCGCTCACTGAATAAGTCAGTCGATGATTCAGCAAATTTCGCTGATTCAATATTGTCGGCGAGTAATTCCGAGCGGTTGTTTAAAGCTGGCGCAGTGAAAATTGAAAGTCCGAGGTCACAATTAGCCAGTTCTGTTGTTGTTAATTAATGACTTTTCTTTGTTCATACCTAACAACTAATTCAAACCCGTTCGCTTTGCTTGTATGTTTAGCCCTGATATCAGACTCTATTTGAGGAAGGTATCAGGGTGAGAGCCTTCTGCTCGCTATCTGCCACTAGCCTGGACAGACTGACTGAGAAATGCTCCATCACATGTGAGAACGTCTATGAGGGATCTGGCTTCGTAAAGCCGATTTATTCGCAAGCTAACGTCAGACATGTGCCACCCTGATTTGTTCAATCTAAGCAATACAGGGGGATTTATGCAAGTTGATCTCGTGTTGTTTGGCGTTGATGTGTCCAGCCTCTGGCTTGATATTAATCAATATGGCTCCGCTTCCAATCTTCATATTGATAATTCCATCGAGGCCATTTCTGAATGGTTAGAACAAATTCCTAAAGCTTCCATTATCGGTATGGAAGTGACGGGACGTTATCATTTACTGCTAGCCAAACTCGCTTTTGCTGCCGGAATGCGAGTCTATGTGCTTAATCCCAAAGACATACACTATTATGCCAAAGGAGTCGGTCGCCGGGCAAAAACAGATCGCGGGGATGCTCTTCTCATTGCCCGTTATTTGGCTGCGGAGCAACCTCTCCTCCGTGAGTGGCTGCCCATGAGTCAGGAACAAGAACAAATTCATGCTCTTTTCCTGCGTCGCAGCTCCTTAGTTAAAATAAGGCATGCTCTGATGATGACTACATCAACTTTGACTGGTGTTGATACTGAATTAGCTGCGGCCTTACTTTCTATGCAACGTTTGATTGATAGTATCGGAAAACAGATCCTGCATCTCAGCAAGAAACAAGGTGATGAATACTACAACCGAATGATGGCTATGCGTGGGATCTACGGTATTGGCCCTCTTACTGCGGCTTATTTGGCTGGTTTATTTTCCCGGGTTCCCTTTCATTCCAGTGATCAGGCAGTTTGTTTTTTAGGAATGGATTTGAAGTTTGCTGACTCTGGGAAAAAACAAGGTAAACGCCGACTTAGTAAGCGAGGCCCTTCCGAAGCGCGTCGATTACTTTACAATGCAGCAGCCGCTGCTGGCCGTGGTTTATTTAAGCCTTTACTTGATAAATTTCGAGAACGTTTACCTTATGCCGGCGCCGTTATTGCGTTAGCACGTAAACTGATCAGGATCGCTTTTGCTATCTGGCAAAGCGGTGAAGAATTCAAAATAGATCGTTTTTCATCCCCGTTTTTAACTAAAACGGCTTGATCAACAACATAGGATCTCACTGGACGGCACTACGTGCCGCCGTTTAATTAAAAGTTATGTTTTTGCTGCTATCGCTGATTTAAGAATAGCTTAATGATTTTATGTAAAAATGTGTCTTTATCTGTGCTATTAGGGACTAAGTATGAACAGGGATATCTCTAAAAAATTCGTATTTCTCGCCGCAACGTCCGTTATTGTTTCCTTTAATGCGACAGCATCAAATCAATCGGACTGGGATCATTTTTCTGACTATACAGCATACACCCTCGCAGCTTCATCATTAGCGCTTCCAGCTTATGATAAAGACATGAAGGGCCTTAAAGAATCAGCATTCAGCATCGGCAGCGCAGGTGCTATTAGTTTACTTGGTAAATCATTAATTACCGAAGAGCGCCCCGACCATTCAGGCAATGATAGTTTTCCTTCTAATCACACTTCCATTGCTTTTGCATCTGCCACAAATTTATATATCAAATATGGGTGGCAGGCTGGCCTACCTGCATATGGACTTGCATCTTTAGTTGCTGTTGGTCGTGTTGAGGCTGATAAACACTATTGGAAAGATGTCATTGCTGGCGCTGCCATAGGTTCTGTTTCATCTTATTTTTTTACTACTCCCCTCAATGACGGTGTCTCTCTTGCGCCTTGGATTGATAAACATCAAGCAGGCCTTTCTATATCAATGCGCTGGTAAACATAACAAAAACTTAAATTTGGACGGCACTTCGTGCCGCCATTTAAGTAAAAGTTAGGCGGTTTATTTTTAACCAATTTCTGTGTTGAATTCGAGCCCTACAAGCGGTGAGTACGAGAGGCTTGAGTTATTTACGGCTCACTTCCTGCGAGTGGGTTGCCTCGCGTAACACATGAATTCACGTTCATTCGGCAACATCAAGCCTGCACTGGTTACGTCTTCGGCGACCTTCAGTGCCGTCTGTGTGTGTTCCTTAGAGCACAATAAGCGGTGTGGCCCCTCGCCTCTGCGGGTTTTACGGTCAAGCATCGCTCACTAATTTGATTTCGACGTGAATTCATCATTGCTCATTTATTCAACGCCGTCGGTGTGTTACACGAGAAATTTGCGTTAGTTTTTTAGGTTGTTCAGACGACTAGCCCATTCATTTTTTGCGCTTGCCTAACAAATATTTAATGTCGGATGTGGACTTCACCCACTTTTTCGGACACGCATTGATAACTAAAACTGAGGTCATCAATGCCTGCTTATATCAACCCTAAACGTATTTTTAAGTACTCTGACGAATTCAAACTAAAAGCTGTTCAATGGAGTTTCGAACGTCAACGCTCTGTGAAGGAGGTCGCTGCTGCTCTGGACATTCACCCTTTTATGTTGTCTCGTTGGCGTAAAGAATTTCGTGATGGAAAATATGGTCCGATGAAGTCCACGGCTAAACCTTCTAAGCCCAATGCTCTGCTCAAAGAACAAGATGAATTAAAAATGCTCAGAAAGCGGATCGCTGAACTTGAAGAGGAAAATGACATCCTAAAAAAGTGGCAACGCTTTCAATCCGAGGAACGGCGGAAATCTTCCGATTCATAAGAAAACATGCTTCTCGTCTTTCTGTGAAACGCCTTTGTTTGCGACTTGGGGTTTCCAGAAGAACGGCTGTACGATAAAAACTCCAAAACTGTGGCCAGATTCTCTTGACCACTACACCTTTCCCTCTGTCGAATGCTCGGTACTATCATAAACAGACTGATACCCAATCTATCTATTACCTATCACCGGAAGCTTCGATCATTTCTGCCGACCTGTTAAATATGTATGGTGCAATGCTTTTGCTGGATGAACCTGATATAGCAGAGTTCGATGAACATTTTATTTAATCAAAACAATGCCTTAGAGGTTAACCAGTAATAAAGAAACGTTATATTTCATTTCTATATTCATACTAATCATTATTATTCTGTGCTCAATAAACCGTGATTATCTGTCTCGTCTATTTTTTGTGTCGTAGAAGCTTCATGCTCCTCTGGCAAAAAATAACAGTCTGAACTTGGGACATAAATGCAATCTGAATTTAGTTCTGAGTCATCAATTTCTCGCGCGGAGGTATCAAGTAAATCCAGACACCCTCCGGCACTTTTAGTAATAAACACATTGCTGAGCGTAGTTCGTTTTTGCATGGGATCAAAAATAAAAAACTTATAAACCATGACTTTTCCCATATTCAGCACCAAGTCATACAGACTAATAAAAATCCTAGCTTATTGATGAGCATATTTTTCTTCGACCATGCTATTTAGTAAATTCATTACCTGCGCACTGGCATGTTCAGCAGATTTTATCGCATCGACAATTCCATTAAGTAATTCGTCGTCATGTAACCAATCACCTCGCGCCGCTTCAACTGCTTTTTTAACATTGTCATGAACGGCACGATGCGGGTTATTAATTTGCTTGAAGCTTTTTTGTTGTCCAAACAAAGCGCTACCTTCACTTTCATACCATTGTCCTAAGCGGCAATGTGTATGATCAATAGCCACATTCTGTATTGCATCACTTTGCCCACGAGACTCAATTCCCTGATATCCACTTTGCATAAAAATGACGTGATCTAATTTTATGAGCGAAGCAAAAGCCAGGTCTTTGGCATAACTTAAGTTATTAATATTTTTCTTCGCACCCTCTGCGACATTCTGGAAGGAATAACGAAACCCAGCCACATTATCACTGATGCTCTGACTGCGATCACCCAACGATAAAACGCTCTTTACAATTACTTCGATTTTAGCGGTAAGGCTATGAACTACTTCGTTAATTTCTTCTGTTGACTGACGAGTACGTTCAGCAAGCGCTCTGACTTCATCAGCCACTACCGCAAACCCTCGACCAACCTCTCCTGCCCGAGCAGCTTCAATAGCTGCATTTAATGCTAAAAGGTTTGTTTGCGCAGTAATTGCATCGATAATATTAATAGTCTCAGTAATGCGGGCACTTTCCTGCGCCAGAACCTTAGCAACACTGCCGGTATCCTGGATCTCTTGGTTAATATCAATTAAATCTTGGCTTAGCACTTCAGCTGTATGCAAACTTTCTTTTGATGCATCAAGCCCTGACTGAGCATTATCCAAAACTTCATCCATTCTCTGACTGAGCGTCAGCAAATCTTCCTGATTCCCGGATAAATTTTGTCGCAAACTGGTGTTATTCAGATCATGTAATTGATTCAACAGGCCACTTTGTCGGGAAAGCTCCGTCGCTTCCTGAATAGCGTCGAGTGAAATATTAACGTTATCAGCGATCTTACAAAATTCACCAGGTAACCCCTGATTAAACGCATGCCGGTAGTAATTACCTTCTGCTGCATGTTCAAAACAGGAAACCATGTCTTTTAAATTCGCTTCTAAAATATCCAACAAAGAATTCAGGTTCCAAGCTATCTTGCCCAGCTCACCTAATCCTTTGGTTTGTGTCACCCTGACATGAGTTTCACCATTTCCTGCTTTCATCAGAACATCATTTATCTGTTCCATGGCTGAAATCAGGCGGTTTTGCTCCCTTAAAGCAATATACATAAAAAGAAACATAACCAACGGAATGCTAATGTTGAAAAAATCAGGGCCAACATCCCTTAGGGAAGTAATGACCAATACTAGGATAGATGCGCCAAACAGCGCACAGGTCAACATGAACTTCTGGCTGATGAATAGAGCTTTCTGGCTCGATCTACTGGTTCGGGAAAGAATTTTCTTCATGCTCTTATCTCCTTAGTAGACTCGACGAGATTAAGAATAAAGCGCTCGTAATTCGTATCTTCAGATGCCAATGTTTTTTCCAACCATTGCCACGATACCTGAGCGGAATCACCAGATCGTCCATGTTCCATAGCGAGCATTTGTTGATAGATCGGAATAATTTTTTCAATTAATTTTCGAGACGGACTTCTTCGCACAGAAAAATAACCCACACTTTTCCCATTCAAAAAGTCAGGACGAACATTAGCCAGCACCCAGTAATAATCACCGTGTGCAGTCATGTTTTTGACTAAGCCAAAAAATTCTCGCCCTTGTTTTAATGTGTTCCACAGCCCCCAGAATACGCCGCGAGGCATATCAGGATGTCGGATAATGTTGTGCGGTTGCCCCAGCAAATCCTCTTCTGAAAAATCAGAAATCCGCATAAAAACCTTATTGGCATAGGTAATACGCCCAGATAGGTCTGTTTTGGAAATGATTAATTCATCATAAGCAAGCCTGACTTCCGTCTGCGTAGGGATGATCTGCGAACCCATAATCAACGACTCCATTCATATGCGGCAGATAAGTAAGTTCATCATAGTTACAGAGTGCCCTTTACTCCAAATAACCATATGAAATTAGTGCTTAATTCTGACATGAATCACTACTTATTTTGCAGATCTTTAGATACATGCGAAAAATATATATTTTATTCACAGTGCTGAAATGCGCTGAATTGGTGCCATCACAATCAAGCAAAAGATCGAAATGTCGGAGAGATCACCAATTGAAGATATATGTTGCAGCTATGTTTACGCTATCTGTCATTGCATACTATCTTTTAGCTAGTTACTTGTTATCCCATACCAGCTCCTTGATCGTTTCTGCCCCAGCAGCCTTCTGTTTGGGGCTTTTTTTAATCTAATTATTAGTGATATGAGTGATGGTTTTATAGATATAAATAGTAATGTTGCAGATATTTTTGACGAAGATGGAGCCTCTACGCATGTTTCACATTAAATAAATACCAAACCGCTTCACAACAGCAGCAAAAACGACGAAACAGGCTAATGTAATAACAATTGAAATTAGCAAGGTAATGACAAATCCAAAGCGTGGCAATAAATATGGAAAGGTTATAAACATTGGTAATGTTGGAATGACATACCAGAAAGTGTAATACGCATGATTGCTTATTTTGGTATCTGGTTGTCCTTCAATAAACAACCAGATCAAAGTCAGAATGGTTATTAATGGTAAAGAAGCAACCAACGCACCAACTTTATCGCTTTTCTTTGCAAGCTCAGAGATTAGAACAATCAGACCAGACGTAACTAGATACTTAAAGATGATGTAATACATACTCGCGAATCCACCGTCCATATTTGGCGACTGAAAGATTAAAATCATTGGTTTGATGGAAATTTTTCCGATATTTTTGGGAAATATCGAAATAAATACCCATTAGGGATGAGTTCATTCACTTACTGAAAATAGACACTCCAGCGTTTTTTAACTTTTTCAATCTGCAGTTCAGTGACGTCTGGCAGAGTAAATACAGAAAACGGTTTATCGTTAACAATTAATGTTGTTCGCTGGTATTGAATATTTTTATCCGGTCGTTTTTGATCTTTTGCCTTAATGGTATTACTCTCAAGTGGTACAGCGATGGCCTCGCCATCGAATGGACCACCAATGAAGATACAAATCTGTCTGGATGTCATATACGTCTCTTTTACTTGGTTTATCAAATATACGATTGCTAAATCGTTATGTTTGGCACACGAATGAAAGCCTTTTCTAAAGCTATTATGTCAGATTTAATAGCCTCAGATAGATTACTATCTGTTCGGTTCTCTCTTGCTTTTTTCAGAACCAATTCAACAACATCGTTACCACAAACACGACTAAATAACTCAATATGACGCATTAAATATTTTTGGTTTTCAAAAATATCGTACCAATAAATATAAGCATCATGTGTGCATTCGAATACCTGTTTACTTGCTACCCATGTAAACGCGCCTAGCTTTCCTTCATTCGAAATAGCGTGATGTTTCTGCAAAAAATCAACTGACACATCACGACCGTCATCCCACAGATCGAGCGTTTTAAGTTCATATCCGTTGATTAAAACACGCATACGTCACCTCTTTACTTTATAGGTGAAGACACCAAATTATTTTAGCGTAATTAGATAACTGATGAATTAATAATGGACCAGCCTGGGTTGTCGCACCGCAGATTAATAATTTATTTTTACTGGTATTCATATGTAACACAACCTTTGAAGCTATTTACCTAATGGACGCCGAAAGACCTAAGCATTCATAGACATTAATATGGCATGTTATAGGCAACAAAAAACCCGCTAAAGCTAATGCCTTGCGGGTTTCTGTGCTTCAATGGAAGCATTTGAATTTGGCGGAAGGATAGGGATTCGAACCCTAGAAGGGCTACAAACCCTTGCCGGTTTTCAAGACCGGTGCATTTAACCACTCTGCCATCCTTCCGAAGGCCGCAAATATACTAAAGCGCATTTTAGTTGTAAACATGAATGCTCTCGGAACCTGACTAAATGAGCACATCTTGAGCTAAATCATTCGTTAAGCTCATACCATACTGTTTGTTTTGCCCTTAGCGTGGTTTTGTTTATTATAAATCACATACTTGTTTTATGGTTAACTCATAGCATGCTTGCCTTCAGTCGATTTTTGCAGCGTTTTATTACTGATACACACGTCTTTTTCGCCTTAAAAGTATCATGTGCCCTAGCTGTCATATTATTACCGGGTCTTTATTTTGGAATGATCCATGAGACGGTAGCAATGTCGCTCGGTATTGTTGCCGGAGCCATCGCCGAACCCGACGATTCTCTTTCCGGACGGATAAAGTCACTGTTACTAACATTGACTTGTTTCTGGATTGCAACGCTATCAGTACAGCTACTGTTTCCATATCCATGGTTATTTGCTGCCGGACTATTCTCTTCAACCTGGTTTTTTATCATGTTAGGCGGCTTAGGCAAGCGCTATAGCAGCATCAGTTTTGGTAGTTTATTGGTTGCGGTATATTCGATGATGGGCGCAGCACAAGCGCCTACGATTTGGTTCCAACCAGTTTGGTTATGCACTGGCGCATTATGGTACGGTTTTATTTCTTTGTGTTGGCTGCGAGCTACACCCAACAAACCATTGCGGGAACAACTAGCCCAGACTTGTTTTTCGCTGGCTCGCTATTGCACACAAAAAGCCTGGTTATTCCCAAGTAGTGCCGATGAACAGCCATCAATCCACCAAAAATTGGCCATATTAAATGTCGATTGTATGGCTTCAATTAATTTATGTCAGGAAATGATTGCCCGCCGCACCGAGCATCCAGATCAAGAACTACAACAACTGATTGCACTTCAGGCAATTAATGAACAAATCCATGAACGGATCACCTCTAGCCATTATCTTTATAACCGTCTGAAAGAAGACGTGCATAGCAATCGTTTACTGGATGGGTTCAGAGAACAACTGCGACAGTTAGGTAGTGCGGTTCAGCAACTAGGCTATGCCACATTGATGAATAATCGCTATGAGGTGTCCCCCGGCCTGCTTTGGGGTATGCAAGCACTCGGCGATCAATTACAGTTCAGCCATGAAAAGACGCCTTTCTCAGCTTCAACAGTTAATGCCTTGCGCTTTTTACAAAAGAATCTGCAAGAAATAGTGACGCTGTTAGATCATGCTGATGAAACAATCAATGCATCTGTACAACTGCAAAATAAAAGTCATAAGACTAATGTCAAGTCAGATGCCATCTCAGCCGTACAGCAATTCTGGTCACATTTAAGTTTCAAATCACCGCTGTTTCGGCATGCTTGCCGCATGAGCCTCTGTTTAGTAACAGGTTATGGTTTACTCGCTTTATTCGATATTAAACAAGGTTTTTGGGTGCTATTGACCTGTTTATTCGTGTGTCAGTCTAGCTATACAGCAACACGTCGCCGCCTATTCCAACGTATTGCTGGCACCTGTAGTGGCCTACTATTAAGCCTCCCCTTACTCTGGTTTTCACCAACACCAGGCATACAACTCATTTTGATGGCCATCGCTGCAATATTGTTTTTTGCACAACTAAGAAGTAATTACAGCCTGGCGGTCATATTTATTACCTTATATGCCATGACCGCATTTGGTCTGCTCGGCGTAGAAGAAAAAAGCATTATATTGCCGCGCTTTGTTGATACGTTACTCGGTAGCATTCTCTCTTTTGGCGCAGTGACCTTACTGTGGCCTGAATGGCAATTTCAACGGATACCCGAGTTGTTAGCCAAAGCAACACAGTGTAATTCCGAATATATGAAAGCGATCGTTTCTGCATTACAAACTTCGAATCAGGATTCGTCCTTTAACCAAAAACGTATCGCCGCACATCATGCCGATAGTGCGCTGGCTCAAGCGTGGGTCAATATGCAGACCGACCCGAAACAACAACGCCGTTACACTAAATTATGTGCGGCACTCATATATCGAAACCACAGCCTACTCTCTTACGTTTCCGCGCTCGGAGTACATCAGGAACTGCACGGCTCATTGTTCGAACCACAACTAATTCGCTATGCCGAGTTTCTGTTTCAGGCGCTTGAGGAGTCAGTCACCGCCCTATCAGGCAAAAATAACGATGCGCCAATCGAGTTATCTTCGTTATCAAGCCTACCTTCCTCAGATGGAGAAGCCTGTACAGATCAGCGCGCAGGATTAATTCAGCAAGAAATGAATCTTATCGGTATTATGACCGGCGAAATTTTAAAACTATCCCGATTGCTAAGGCCGTTGATCCAAAGTCATGGCTCAGATCAATCACGTTTTTGGAGTAGATAAATGCTGGTCATTGGCAACAAAGAAATTGAGACTGACACTCATGGTTACCTGAAAAACATCAGTGACTGGACACCCGAATTAGCCGAATTAATTGCGGCAGGTGAACAGATCTCATTGAGCGATGCTCACTGGGAAGTCATCCACTTTGTTCGCGATTTTTATACAGAATATAAGACTTCCCCGGCCATTCGCGCACTAGTGAAAGCGATGGCGCTGAAACTGGGAGAAGATAAAGGAAATAGCCGCTATCTATATCGTCTGTTCCCTGAAGGCCCCGCTAAACAGGCCACCAAAATTGCTGGTTTACCTAAACCCGCTAAATGCATTTAACAAGTGAAAAAACACTTTCAGATCTCGTCAGCAAAATTCTTTTAGATTAAGGACACGCCGTTAGTGCTGGAAATATCGAACTATGTTGCCATCCCTGACGATGAAATTGAACTTTCTGCTGTCAGAGCACAAGGCGCTGGCGGGCAAAACGTCAATAAAGTGTCCTCTGCCATTCACCTGCGTTTTGCTATTAACGCTTCGTCACTGCCTGAATTTTATAAGCAACGGTTGTTAGAACTACGTGATCAACGGATCAGCAAAGATGGCGTGATCATGATTAAAGCGCAGCAATTCCGGACACAAGAACAAAACAAGGATGATGCGCTACTGCGCCTGCAAGAGTTGATAAAAAGTGTCGCTGTAGTGCAGAAAGCAAGACTACCTACCAAAGCAACCCGTAGCTCACAGCGCCGACGCATGGATAACAAAACACAAAGAGGCAAGATAAAAGAATTACGTGGGCGTATTACAGATTAACCACATAAGCGTTTGCTGATAAAAAAACAACATAAGTTTAAATTCGCTGGTGCCGATAACAGGAGTCGAACCTGCGACCTTCGCGTTACGAGTGCGCTGCTCTACCAACTGAGCTATATCGGCAATAACTGACATCATCTTCCGATTACTACTACGCTCCAACTATTTCCATTAACAATTCATCTGAAAATATAAGGTTATTTTTGATTATTCAAACCCATCAGCCTCGATAAAACAATAATATAGTGATTTTGTGAAGTGGAATTCATTTTCTTCCTGCACTTCTAAAACTTAAGTCATCTGAACCTGTTAGTGTTACTGTAGATACTAAGAAACTATATTAATTATGTAAATTTACCGAGGTGGCCATATGCTGAATTTTGAATATCAAAATCCAACCAAAGTGTTATTTGGGAAAGGTCAAATCGCCAAAATCAGTCACGAAATCCCATCCGATGCCCGAATTTTAATCGTCTACGGCGGCGGCAGTATTATTGCCAATGGCACGATGGATCTCGCCAAACGCGCATTAGCCGGGCGTAACATTACTGAATTTGGCGGCATTGAACCAAACCCAGATTATGAAACTTTGATGCAGGCTGTTGCGGTTGTAAAAAAAGAACGCATCAATTTTTTACTGGCAATTGGCGGTGGTTCAGTAATTGATGGCACCAAATTTATTGCTGCCGCAGCTTGCTGGGAATTAGGCGACCCTTGGGAAATTCTGCATAACAAAGGAAAAGGCATTAGAAATGTAATTCCATTTGGCTGCATCTTAACCCTACCAGCAACAGGTTCCGAGATGAACCAACATGCCGTAATTAGTCGTAAAAATCGTCAAATATCGTTACCTTCCGCGAGTGGTTCACAAGGCAACGCCGGTGCGCTGTCCATGCACAGTCAGATTGCGAAAGAAAAACTCGCATTTTCAAACGATCAAGTATTTCCACAATTTGCAGTTCTTGACCCAGTAACTACCTTTTCACTGCCAAAATTACAAATCGCCAACGGTATTGTCGACGCATTTTGCCATGTAATTGAACAATATTTAACCTACCCAGTTAATGCAAATCTGCAAGATCGCTTTGCCGAAAGCATCATGCTAACGCTGTTGGATGACGGAATAAAAAGCTACCAACAGCCGGATGATTACGACAGCCGAGCCAATCTGATGTGGTGTGCCACCATGGCACTTAATGGCTTGATAGGATCTGGGGTTCCTCAAGACTGGAGCTCACACGCTATTGGGCACGAATTAACTGCATTATTTGGTCTGGCCCATGCAGAAACATTAGCAATTGTTCTTCCTGGAACTATGGCGGTTCGAAAAGAAGAGAAAAAAGCCAAACTAATACAATACGCCAAACGCGTTTGGGGCATTCAAGGTAAGAATGAAGACTTAGTCATTCAACAAGCTATTGATAAGACAATCGCCTTTTTTGAATCGCTCGGTTTTGCCACTCATCTGTCTGCTTATAATATCAAGGAAGAACAAATTCCTGATATTGCAGCGACATTATTGAAACACGGTATGACTGGTATTGGTGAACACGGTACTGTGACACTCGATATTTGTGAGGAAATTTTACGTAAAGCTTTATAAGGCTAACTCATTGTAAAAAGCCGCATTATGCGGCTTTTTGTTTGCCCACCAATTAATACGTCGGTAATTCTATATTGGCAAATAATGCATCAACCTCATAGGGTGCTTTCATAGCAAGCGCTTTATCTACCAAATCCCTAGTCAAATGAGGCGCAAAACGTTCAATAAAATCATACATATAACTACGAAGAAAAATGCCTTTTCGAAAACAGATTTTAGTAGTGCTCGACTGAAACAAATGACTGCCATCCAGTAGAACCAAATCTTTATCGACCTCGGGATCAACTGCCATAGTTGCAACTACGCCAACACCTAAACCTAATCGGACATAGGTTTTTATCACATCCGCATCTGTTGCCGTAAACACAATGCGAGGAATTAACCCTGCGCGGCTAAACGCAGCATCCAGCTCAGAACGACCGGTAAAACCAAACGTATAAGTAACTAAAGGATATTTAGCAAGTTCTTCGACTGTGAGCATAGAGCAAGTTGCGAGAGAGTGACCTTTTGGAACAATGACACTGCGATTCCAGTGATAACACGGCAAGGTGATCAAGTCTTCATACAAATGTAATGCTTCCGTAGCAATCGCAAAATCTGATGTCCCTTTGGCCACCGATTCGCTGATTTGTGCTGGTGACCCTTGGTGCATATGCAACGAAACCATGGGATAACGCGTGATGAAACCTTTGATCACATCAGGTAACGCATAACGTGCCTGCGTATGTGTTGTTGAAATATGCAAAGTGCCTTGATCAGGATTGGTATATTGACCAGCAACCGAACGAATAGATTCTACTTTCGCCAGAATTTCCTGTGCAATCTTGATAACTTCATGTCCTGCCGTAGTAATTTGGGTTAAATGTTTACCACTACGCTCAAAAATCTGAATACCGAGCTCATCTTCCAGCATTCGCACCTGCTTACTGATGCCAGGTTGCGAGGTATATAAACTTTCTGCGGTTGCGGACACATTCAGGCTATGATTAGCAACCTCAACGATATATCGTAACTGCTGGAGTTTCATAATATTCCAATGCCATTGATTTCTATGAGATAGTAGCAAAAAACATCATAACTTCGTCTACAGACTACGATAAAAATGCAATACATCTCAATTCAGATCATTTTTCTGCATAAAAAAGATGATATTGCTATATCAACCATGCCGATGATTAATTTTGACAGTAGAATGAAATGTATGACGACAATTTTCAGCATTCACAAATTCTGATGGAGCCAGCATGGTTTTAACTCTGGTTTTACTCGCAATCGGCGCCTTGTTATTTCTTACGATTGCTTACAACATCTTCCAACAGCATAAACAGCAACAAGAAATTGATAGACGAGCTGTTATAGCCCGACAAAAGGTAATCATTGAGGAAGCTGAAGACATTTTACTCAATGTAAACAGACTGTCTTACAGCAAAACTTTGGTTATGTTATTACAAAATCGATTATTAGATGCACTGCGTACCATTCAAAATACTACGCCGAACGTTCCGGCAATAAACCAGCGAATTGAAGATGTAAAAAACCAGATCAAATATGTCAATGAACACTATAAGGGAGAAGACAGCCACTTCCGCTCCCCTGACTCTGATCGGCAAGCGATACAAATGCTGCAAACCACTAAAAAATTACGGGCTATTGTCCGAATGGAACACAATAAAGGCAAAATTGATCCACAGTCATTTTCAGTAGAAGATCGTCGCTTGGAATTAATGTTACTAAAAATCAATCTTGCCAATTTACTGCAAAAAGCTATGGATGCTCGCATTCAGCGTCAAATGGGTACAGCAAAACAATTATTGACCAAAGGAATTAATGCATTGAGTGTTATTCATGACAAAGATGCTTACCTAATTGCCAGTGAAGAAGAAATGAAGTCAACTCTGCGTGATATTAACGACCAATTAGAAAGAGAATCACAAAAAGAACGTGAAGAAATAAAGGAAAAACAAGACGATCTCGATGTTTTGTTTCAACCAAAGAAAAAATGGTAATGTAATAAAATCGCCGAACAGACAAACAAAAAGAGCCAGTCAAAAACTGGCTCTTTTTCAATCCAAATCGGCTTACTTTTGAACTACGTATTCTGCAGGACTTATCTGGCCGATTTCAGGGGCAATTTTGTCTGACAATAGCCATAAAGTGAATTTATGCAGCTGTTCCTGATGTGCCAAAGCCACCAGAAAAGCTCCGCCAACCTCACGATAACCTAATTCATAGTTTTTCAGTGTAGTTGGTGGCACGCCAAGCAGTTCCGCAAATTTCGGACGGCTAAGCCCCATTGTTTCACGAATATGACGGATTTTTTGACCAACAGACACAGGAGCGAGACTCATATGTTTCCTCACGCATTTGCGAATTTTTCGCTGTTACCAATAATTACTCTACCTTTGGTGTTCAACAGCTTTATCCGGCTCCACATTATTATAGCTTTATTATAGTCTGTATTTTTATAATGTATAAAAGCGGCACATATTAATCTCTAAATAACCTCGCGTAAACATCTATACTATCAAGGAGGATACTCGCGACAGTTAAAATTGTGGGCTGTGTAACATTTTTGCATCTATCGCAGTTGAATCTTGCATAATTGAACGTCTGAGAGATAATGAATATGTCGAACCTTATCGGATCTTTCCGAGCATAATCTGGAGACAATCATGAAAAAAGCAGTGGCATTAACAATCGTTGCCGGTTTTGTAGCATCTGCAGTATCAATGACTGCATTTGCTAACGATGCAGAAGGCGCATTCTTGGGTACTGGTTTCGGTTGGAATAACTACTCTGATCTGGGTGATGTTGGTACTGCAACCAAAAGCAGCACACCAACAGCTCATGTTTTTGGTGGCTACACCTTCAACGAATTTTTAGGTGCTGAAGCTGGCTATAACTGGCTGGGCAATGGCCGTGTAGACGGCGGCCGTTTCAAATCACACGGCGCAAACTTGTCTTTAATACCACGTTATCCTCTGACTGACGATCTGTCACTATTAGGTGAAGTCGGTGTTATGCGCTGGAAAGTGGACAACGAAGCAACCAATGTAAACGACCACGGCACATCACCAATTTTTGGTGCTGGGCTGGCTTACCGCGTATCAGATCCGGTTGATCTGCAACTACGTTATCGCATCATTGATCGTGTGGGCGACGCTAAAACTGGCGAGACTGACAGCCAGAACGTAAATCTGGACGTAGTTTATTACCCAACTCGCACTAGCGAACCTGCTCCTGTTGTAACTCCAGCACCTGCTCCAGTTGCAGCTCCAGCGCCAGCGCCACAACCAGTGCAAGAAACTAAAACTTTTACTCTGACTTCAGATGTGCTGTTTGATTTCAATAAAGCCACACTGAAACCAGCAGGTGTGTCTGCACTGAGCAAGCTGTATAACCAAATCCAGACTCTGAAGATGAACGATAAAAACATCGTTGTTTATGGTTACACAGACCGCATCGGTTCTGACGGTTATAACCTGAAACTGTCTCAAGATCGCGCTAAGAGCGTATCTAGCTTCCTGACTTCTAAAGGTCTGTCTGCTACTCGTATCACTGCTGTTGGTCGTGGCAAAGCAGATCCAATAAGCCCAGCAAGCTGTAACGCAATCAAAGCGAAGAAAGATCTGATCGTTTGTTTGGCTCCTGATCGTCGCGTAAACGTTGAAGTGAAAGGTAGCAAGACTGTAGTAGTTAAATAATCCTTTACCTACTGTCTGACAACAAAACCGCGCTTTATGTGCGGTTTTGTTTTGATATACATACCAGAGGTTATATATGGAAACTAAAGAACCTATCGCTAAGGCATCTCTGCTTGAATTGGCAAACGAGATCATGAAAGAGCATGATGACTATCTGGCTGGCATGGCTGTAACCGATGTTAACGAGAAATCAGGCGTTTTAGTCTTCAAAGGTGAATACTTCCTTGATGACCAAGGTTTACCGACTGCAAAAACTACTGCTGTATTTAATGTCTATAAAGGATTAGCGCAGGCTCTTTCCCCGCAATATACATTGGAGTAAAGCATGGCAATCACTCTGTATGGCATCAAAACTTGCGATAGTGTCAAAAAAGCTCAAACTTGGTTAAAACAAAATAATATTACTTTTGAATTCATTGATTTTAAACAGACTCCCCCCACTGAAGCCCAGATAGCGCAATGGTGCCATTCGGCAGGTTGGGAAAAATTACTCAACAAACAAAGTAAAACCTTCCGGGAATTATCTCCGACAGAAAAAACGATTGCTGATGAAACCCAAGCAGTAGCATTGATGTTAGCTCATCCCCTACTGATCAAGCGCCCAGTCTTGATATCCCAGCATCAAACATTGATCGGATTTTCTGAGCTTGCGTATAACACACTGAATAATTAATTAGGTAATGAATAAGGATTGTGCATGACCGATTCTCTTGTTTTGTCTCTGGCTAAGGATTTGATCGCACGTCCTTCTGTAACCCCAGTAGATGAAGGTTGTCAGCAACTAATGGCTGAGTTTTTGGCGCCATTGGGATTCACCATTGAACCAATGGTATTTCATGACACGACGAATCTGTGGGCAAGAAAAGGAACATCAGGACCATTATTCTGTTTTGCCGGTCATACGGATGTTGTTCCACCCGGACCAGAAAATAAATGGCACACCCCCCCTTTTACACCAACTATTATTGATGGCGTTTTGTATGGCCGCGGGGCGGCAGATATGAAAGGCTCTATCGCATCAATGCTGGCTGCCGTTCAGCGCTTTGTGGTTGATTATCCGGCACATAATGGGTCAATAGCTTTTCTTATCACCAGCGATGAAGAAGGCCCATTTATTAATGGCACTCCCAAAGTTATTGAAACATTAGAAGCTCGTCAGGAAAAAATCACCTGGTGCCTGGTTGGTGAGCCATCATCAACCAATGCGATTGGCGATGTAGTCAAAAACGGTCGTCGTGGTTCATTAACCGGCGACTTGACCATTTATGGTGTTCAGGGGCATGTTGCTTACCCTCACCTCGCTGAAAACCCAGTCCACCTTGCCATGCCTGCGCTGGCTGAACTTTCCGCTAAACAATGGGATGCCGGAAATGAATTTTTCCCCGCAACCAGCTTTCAGATCGCAAACATCAATGCTGGTACTGGTGCATCAAATGTGATCCCAGGTGAGTTACAAGTGCAATTCAATTTCCGCTACAGTACAGAACTTACCGACGCACAAATAAAGCAACAGGTCTGTGAATTGCTCGACCGCCATGGTCTGCGTTATGAGCTGAAATGGACATTAAGCGGCCAGCCTTTTTTAACCGGCTCGGGAAAACTCGTCGAGGCAACACAAAAAGCGATCCAAACGGTAACTGGGCGAACCACTGAATTATCAACCTCCGGTGGCACCTCTGATGGTCGTTTTATCGCGCCAACAGGCGCTCAAGTGGTTGAATTGGGTCCAATCAATGCAACTATCCATAAGGTAAATGAATGCGTTAGCGTTGCCGATCTCGAGACACTGAGTGATATCTATTACAGCATGATGCAACAGTTGCTGGTTGAGCATGATTAATCGCAAATTAGTCGGATTAGATGACTCCGCGTTATGCCCTGTGACTCCAGGGCATTTTTTAACAGCAGCCACTGCAGCCGCTTTGCAGAATATGTCGCAAGCTGCTTTAGCTGATGGACTAAACATTGCTATCGCCTCCAGTTATCGTTCGTTCGAACGACAAACTCAGATCTGGAATCGTAAATATCGAGGGCAAAATATCGTTCTTGATAGTACAGGGCTCCCGATCTCGAATTGGAGGCAGTTATCACCGCAGGAACGGATTTTTGCCATTTTAAGATGGAGTGCTCTGCCTGGTGCCAGTCGGCATCACTGGGGGACTGACCTGGATGTTTATGCGCCTGATTTGTTGCCTGCAGGACAAAAATTGCAATTAACGCCTGCTGAATATGACGTTACAAATGGCTATTTTGCTCAGCTGACCGCATGGCTTGATAACAATATGCATGCATTCGGTTTTTTCCGACCATACGTCACAGATAGAGGTGGGGTCGCACCTGAAGCATGGCATCTCAGCTATTATCCCGAGGCTAAACTATTACAAGAACAATTCACGCTTGAAATGTTACATGATGTATTAATACAAAATGACATAGAAGAAACGACACAAGTTTTGCATCATTTACCGCAGATCTGGACACGATTTATCATAAATATTAGTGAGAATCACAACTTATGAGTCTATGGCTAATAATCGGCATTCCATTACTTTTTTTGCTTGGTTTATTTATGAATGCCATAAAAGACATGAAACGATTGGAAAAAGAATTACCCAAATATAAAGATAAAATTAGAAAAATACCGGCTGATGAAGATGAAAAAAAATAGGCGGAACTTATATAGCCCGCCTATTTTTCAGATTCAAGACACCAATTACTTTTTATTAATCATTAGTAATTTCTTGGCCAGAGCTTGATACACTCGCTCTGCAACACCAGTAGGCACAGCTTGTTGTGATGCAGTTTGCAGCTCAATTTGCGTCCCCTTGTCCATCTGGTGCAACTGGAATACATATGAGCCAGAACTTAAACCTTCATAGTTCGGAGCCAATGGCTTCCAAATAGCTAAAGCATCAAAGAGGCTTCCTTCTGGCACTTTGTATTCCACGGTAATACGCTGTGCAGCTGTATCGGCATCCTTCACTATCCAGCCAATTTGTGATAAATCAGCTGACATATGATTCATCACTTTATCAACCGGCGCATCTGCAACCCATTGATTTTTTAGCTTAACCAAATGAATTGGCTTTTCACTAACTTCAGGTTGTGCTGAAGCGCCTTGACTGTTATTGCTCACAACAGAAGCAGTAGCAGACACATTCGTAAATTTCAGCAGGCGCTGATGCAGACGTTCAACGGCCGAGGCCAATACCGGCTTATTGCTGTCATCCAGTAAAGTAATTGACGTTTCATTACCACGATCAGCTAACTGTAAACGATATTTACCCGCCGACAATGCTAAGCCATCTGTCTGTTCAACCGGTTTCCAGAAGGTCAATACCTGCATCACACTCGTTGATGAATCGCCTTCATAATTGAATACGATCAAACCTTGTGATTGTGAACTCTGTTCTATTGGCAAACCAGCCTTCGGTAATACTGTCAGTAGCCACTGCCAAGTATTAACAAAACCATTCTCTGCGATGATGGCTTGAGAACCGGATTCTTGTCCTAAGAGTAACTGGATAGGGCCGTTACTCGCCACCGCAGTTTGTCCTCGGCCTTGAGTATCCGCATATGCACTGACATTGTTGAGCAGACGTGTCGCATAGTGGCGTTGTTCAAAAACGGTTGGTGTAACTTGTTCATCAGCAGCACGCAGCCACTTAACTACTAAGCCAGCACGATGCGTAGTAGGATCGCTTTTAACTTGGAATTGATAATATTGAGCCGGTGCAGGTGGAATATCATCTGCTTTTTCTGCATCAAAGGTGACTGCAACTGGGCCTGTTTCTAACACTTTATTTGCATCATCGCGCCGTGTTATTGCCATCTTATTTGTTGTCAGGTAACCGTTAAGCCATGACCAAAGATCGTCATCGATATGCTGACTCAGACTACGAGCAGAAAACCACAGTATGATAGCATCACGGCTATTATCCGCGCGGCTACTTGAGACAAAGGTCATGATCTGTTCAGGAGGACGAACATCGACGTCTTGAGCCAAAGCCCCTTGTCTCGTTTCAACAGGTAAACTATACGCTTGTGAAAATGCAGGATTTTGCAATGGAGCCGGAGTTTTCAACTGTGGATGCAAAACAGCAGAGGTATAGTCAAAATCGCGATTAGCCTGTCTTCTTTCGACTTCAGAGCTACAAGCAGAAAGAACGCAGATACAAATGATACTGCACGGAAACAGGGACATTTTCATTTTATTATTTTGCACGCTAGATCAGCTCCGCTCTCACAAGTGCCGCTTCAACTATTGCTTGTGCCGTAGAGGACAGCAAAGTCAATGGCAGGCGTAAATCGGCATAATTTATTAGCCCCATTCTGGCGGCTGCCCATTTTACAGGAATCGGGTTAGATTCAATAAACAGTTCTTGATGAAGTGGTCGTAAACGTTCATCAATTTCCAATGCAGCGCATTGATTACCAGCCAGCGCATAAGTACACAGACGGCTCATTTCATTTGCTGCAATATTTGCGGTCACCGAAATAACCCCATTGCCACCTTTTAACATAAATTCACAAGCGGTAGCATCATCACCGCTGTAAAGTGCAAAGTTTCGCCCACATAATTCACGCAATTGGGCAACGCGAGATAAATTACCTGTAGCTTCTTTAACGCCACAGATACCAAAATTACCCGCCAGACGAGCAACCGTTTCAGGCTTTAAATCACATCCGGTACGACCAGGCACATTATATAAAATTTGAGGCAACCCACTGTATTCGCCGATCGCAGCGTAGTGCTGGTATAACCCCTCTTGGGTAGGTTTATTATAGTATGGCGTCACAGAAAGGCCCGCTGTCACACCAAGTTTACTGATCTGCTTAGCCAGTTCTTTAGCATGCGCGGTATTGTTTGAGCCACAACCAGCAATGACTGGAATGCGTCCATTACAATATTCAAGTGTTCTATCAAAGAGAGTAAAGAGTTCATCTTCGCTTAAGGTCACCGATTCTCCGGTTGTCCCAGCTACAACTAAAGCATCAGTACCAGCTTGAATATGATATTCCACTAACTGTTCTAACGCTGGCCAGTCAACAGAACCAGAGCGGTTCATTGGAGTGATCAGAGCAACGAGACTACCGGTTAACATAAAGCACAGACTCCATTTTACAAGCAGCCAATGGTACGGCGCCCCATACACAAAAACAAGGCAAAACGCGGTTCCAAGACTAAAATGCTGATCTGATCTCACATGAGTAGCGTATTGTTATTATGATATTTTTTACGCTTTAAAATACCAATAAGGATATAAAAATGAATCGATTAACAGCGGGAACTGTTGCCCCTGATTTTGAATTACCAGACCAGAATGGCACAGTAGTTAAATTAAGTTCATTACAGGGGAAAAAGGTACTGGTTTATTTCTATCCGAAAGCAATGACACCGGGTTGTACCACACAAGCTTGTGCATTGCGTGACAGTAAAACTGAGTTGGAACAACGCAATTTAGTTGTGCTGGGTATCAGCCCTGATAGCTCTATGAGACTGAAAAAATTTGAAGCGCGTGATGAACTAAATTTCACGTTATTAGCGGATGAAGAACATAAAGTCGCCGATGCATTCGGTGTTTGGGGGCTTAAGAAATTCATCCTTAGAATTTTTTTATGACAAAAATCCTTGATATTTTTTATGACAAATCTATCTTTGATATGTGGGTAACATATCGAGGGTTGTTTTGTGATAAAAACGCATGAAGACAAATATGCTGATATTTATGATGACTACCGACTGCTTTCCATAATGGTAGATACATTAGCAAAGCTAAAAATTTCAACGAGTATCAATACTGAATCTGGAGAAGTGACTCTCTCTCCCTACCTCTCCCCTTCCAACCTTGAATCACGCCTGAAGAAAACCGATATTATCATTGCACCTGATGGGACTATTGTTTACCCACAATCCTTATACCTCGTGTCTAAATTGCGTGGTGAAGGTGCTGTCAAAGACACTGACCCAATTGCGAAAGGCTTGCTGGCTTTTACTCGTTATTTAGATTCAACTCACTACACTCAAGTTGATGAAGATGGTAATGAAATACCACCTGAATATTTAACTTATAAAGCCCTATCGAAGTATGAAGAGGAAGGTGCACCTTGGCGATTTGCTGAGTTTCTACTTGCTAACTGCAATAATATTGAAGGTGCTAATGGCAATGAAGCTTTTAGTTTATCGACAGCTAGAAGTTATATGAGTGCCGTAATTGGATTCTATAAGTGGATGCAACGGTTCGGCTACATTAAAAATAACGATCAAAATGTTGTTACCCACTACACAACTGGAACAGTGTATCCAGAGTTAAATCAGCACGATATGTTGGCTCACACAAAGTCAGGTTCTAAACGAACTTATGAAACGTCCAATATCATGAAGATGTTTCCAAAAAAAGAAAATACTCCCGCCCATAAAAAGCTAAAGCCTATGCACCCTGAGCACAAAGCTTTATTTAATGAATATGTCAATTCACTCCCGAAGGCGACAGGATTAATCTTTCGGCTATGTATCGAGGCAGGACTTAGAATTGACGAAGCCATTCATTTCCCCGCTCACGACATAGGAAAGGCAGACTACTGTGATTTAGATGTAGTACCAGTCAAAATTATTCGCACAAAAGGCAGCAAACCTCGTACCGTAGAAATTCCTATTGAGCTGTACGAAGAGCTAGAGATATACAAAGAAAGTAACGCACGACTTACGAACCTAAACAAATGCAATGCGCTTATTCAGTCGGGTGAGATCTTAGATACCGTTGAATATCTATTTATTTCGAATAAAGGTATCCCCTATTCAGGCAACACCCTAGAAACACACTTTTCAAACCTTCGAAAACAGATCCGTGAAATGGACCCTACTTGGTACTACCGTATCCATGATTTACGTTCTACCTTTGCAACTCATTGGCTTTGGCAAGCGTCGCAAAAACGTGCTGTTGGCTATGACTTTCTGATGGATGAATTAGCTGAATTAATGGGACACGCAAGCACGTCAACCACTGAAAAATACATTAAGTTCATGAATAAGCTAGACGACCAAATCAACATGGCTAAATCGAAAAACCGCAAAATAAACGAAGGTTGGGCGTAATGGCGAAAAGTAAAATTGCTCAACAAACCAATTCCGTTAAACGTGTACGCAATAGTCAAAATGTTGTGTCTTTGAATCTGACGATTCCTTATAAAGATTATAATTCAAATAAACTAAGGCAGTTCGATGTTTCTCACTTATTACATTTAGGGTGTAATAAGGAAAGCGAGAAAATAGACAGCCGAGCAGTATTTATTCGGCTGTTTTGCGAGAAAGCCAACCAATATGTCGGCAATGGCAACTCAGCACGTACAATTGCAGGAATCTACGAGATCTTACGCTCCTATCTTATCTTTTGTGATGCGGTAAATGTTGATCCATTTACCGAAAATGGGTATTTGAAGTTTGCTGGAAACGATGGAGAATTAAGACATCGTATCAAGATGTTTAGTCCATCAAAACGCCTATGGGAATACAATCATGGTGATGAGCTAGGTATTAAAGAATCGACAGCTTCGGTTCTACTTTCACATCTTCGTGGTGCGCTCGACTGGTGCGGCCAGCCCGTTTCTGATTGGGCTTTGCTTCACCGAGGGTTTTCAGGAGAAAAGACACCGTATAAGGGGTATTCAGAGGAAGAAGAAGAACTCCTTGTGACTCGTCTAAGTGATTTATTCTTCGCTCTCGCACCACAGCTTATTGCAGTCAGAGTAAACAACATACCTCTGCCAGAAACTCTTCCTATTGTTATTGCTCTTGGTGAACATGAGGAAGTAGTTTCAATCCCAACATCGTTGAATTCTAAATCGAGCAAAACAAGTAAAAATGGTACAAACGTGAATAACGGTGCAGCTTTTAATCTTACAATGGGTGCTGCATATCATTTGATGTGCTATTTCACTTCGCTGAACGACAGCAACATTCGAGATATTGCTCACCCAATTAAGGTGCACACAGAAGATAGAGATAAGAGCCTGCAAGTTGTGAAAGTCTCAAGCTATAAGCCTAGAGCGAACAAAATGGTCGATGCGCTGTTGGTGGGTGAGCAATTTGATGTTAATAAGCGCCATGGTGTGAATTTTATTCTGTTACTCGAACAACTCTCTAAACTGTATGGCAATAGTGAAGATGGCTCTGAGTTAATTTTCACACTCAATAACAACACCGATGTGAATCATACCTTTAATTTAACAACGATAAATAAAACGCTCGTAAACCAACTGCACCTGTTATCTCCATATCGGGCTGGCAACCTGCCTTGGTTCAAAGAACTGTTTTACGCCTACCGAGACCAACAGACAATCACGCTAAAGACAGAAGTTAATCAACTGGGTCGTATTGTTGTTCATAAAGAAACACGGAAAATAACTAAAACCAAGGCGGGGCAAGGGGCGACCAATAGCGCCTACTGTATATTGTCTTGCTACACAGACTTACCCCTCAAAGGTATTTTACTTCCTCTCTCGTACTCTGAAAAAGATAGCGATGGCAATATTACCGTTTCCTTCAACTATAGAAATGACATGAATGGCTTCTTTAAAGTACCTGCTTCTGATTTAGCTTTAATCAAAGATATTGAGCAATATGCTAATGAGAAAGCAGACAAACAACCAAAGAAATATGAACGTCTGCTTTTAACGAGAACTTACAAAGCCGCCCCTAATGATTGGGATGGTGCCAGCCCTATCTCTTCAAAATTAATGAATACTTGGTCTGTTGAGACAAATCATTATTACATTTCTCTTCAATCGAGTCGCTGGCGAGAATTGACTAGCAATCAAGCCTATGCCAATGGCGGCATTCAAAGCGCTCAAAGCTTACTTCAAAACGCGAAGGGAACGTTAGGAAGAAGTTACCTTAACGGGCACCCATTACTAAATAAGGTCATCCTATCTCAGGGTCTAGAGGTCATTCAAAACCTCGATAATGAAACGAGCTTAGAGCAAGCAAAAGATGTTGTGGTGAAAAGGCGTGGTATTCCGATATTGTCACACGATGAGGGGAAGCGAATGCGCGCAGAAGGCGCCAAAACCAACCCCAATGGATTGGTTTGTAATGGGCAACAAGCCATAAGTGATGGCAAAAACACGCAGCGAGAAACAAACTATGCGGTAGGTATAAGCTTACCTTGTGCTGAATTTGATATGTGTTACAAGTGCCAATCAGCCAAGGCGGTAGATGACGTTGAGGCTGTTTATAAGCTCATTTCATACATTGATGTTCTTAAAGAAAGCCTTGATGTGTACCCTGATACGAAAGGTGATATTCATGAAAAAATTGAACATTATGAATATACGCTAGACGGGGCAAGTGACGATGTATTTGATGGGGCAATGGAACGATTCAACACCCAAGGCCGTCATCCAAGAGTCTCTCTCGGCCACGCGCTTTTATCCTTGTAGTGACGGAAGCTAAAATGATAAAACTCACTGACCTAGAGCATCAAAATAAGCTTCTTAAAGCACAAGAAAATGTTGGCTCTCATGCAAATTACTTAATGGATGTATTGAAACCAGCAATTGCGCTTGGCGATTGGGATGAACTTGAAAGTCTTGAGATAGGCTTTACTGTTATGGGTGGATCATTAGGTAAAATTGGCGATGATGAAGCTTGGAGAAACCTACAGCCTTATTTTGAACCAAGATCAAAGAGAACCTCAACCATTGATTTTACGCTCGGTGGTAAAGTCATTGAGCGTAATCTAAAAAATCAGCTTAAAACCCTACTACTCAAAATGATGTGGCTATCACCTCATGACCATTCATTTGCGACTCTTCGAGATGCATTAAGTGACCTAAAAAAAGTCATTATCCCACTGTTAAATGATGGATATAACACTTTATCTGCTTTAGACTTTGACCGATTAGAAAGGTGGGCTTTAACAAGCTTGACCGACATCGACTTTGAAAGACCGTCAATTTACAACGGGTTAAATCGCCTTTACACAGAAGCGAGAGGCTTACCGTTTGAAGTTAACCTAAATAAAAAGCTTAACGCCTCTGATTTTGGTTTAGCTCTCAAAGAGGCACAGCAGTTTACCGTCATTCCACAGAGACTTTACTATCATGGTCTTCAAAGATCAGAAGCCCTGATTAGTCAAGCTTATGCGCTTCGTGATGAGCTAGAGTCATTAGCAGAATACATCGCCACATACTTTGATAAGGTGTATGCAGGTTATGCCAAGTATCTTGTCAATGATGAAACCAAATTTAAAAATGGTAACATTCAATGGTATTTAGGAAAATCGAACGGAAATAAACAGCACACACTTGCTTTTCAAAAAGCCTTTGCAGCACTTCATTCTCCAAATGAAGAAGAGACACTTGCTCTCATACGCCTTCATAAACCAGAGATACATGGCAGTTATATTGATAAGTTCCACACCGAACGTAAGCTAACCATTGGACAATGGATAATCACCAATCTCAGAGATGCCCAATTGCTTTTTAAAAAGTTTAATGGTGGCTGCCTATGGGGTTTAATGGCTCGAACAGGAATGAGAGCCGATGAGATACATGACCTAAACACAGTTCAGGGTTGCACAACTGAGATAATAGAAAGACAGAAGATACACGTTATTCATGCCAACTTGTCAAAGACAGCTAAAGGCTCTCAATCAAAGCAAGATGAATTTGTCACTACCGAAATCGGCATGAAAGCGTATGAGGTTCTTCAAGCGCTACATGCACCACTAAGAAAGCTACATCCAGATTCACAATACTTTTTCCATAAAATAACAGCGGACTGTAGTGAAATAACCAAGTCTCAACTAGGGAAACATTCTAAAGCTTGGTTTGAAAATGCTATGGGCGAAGAACTTGCGCTAACCAATGAAGACATTATTGACCTAAAAACGTCTGACCCAAATTTATCGTTTGAAGTGGGTGATGATTATGAGTTTTCAGGACATCAACTTCGCCGCTCTTTTGCCTACTACTTAATTGGATACGAGCTTTGTAACTTTCCGCAACTTAAACAGCAATTTAGTCATGTGTCTATGGCAATGACTCGGCATTATGCTAAGAACGCCAGTAAATTCCAAAAGATTAGACAAATGAAAAAGAATCTCGCGAACGAAATTGATGATGAAAGGATCAACCAGAAAGCCCGTATTTATTTGAGCATCTATCAAAAGCTGGCAAACAAAGAGCGAGTTGCCGGAGGCAAAGGCAAAGAGTTTGCTAAGAATATGATGAAAACAGACCGTAATTTATTCAAGGATAAAGTCGATAACGATATGCTGTCTCTAAGCTACTGGGAAAAGCAAATTCGAACTCAAAACCGCCACATTCATGCTGTTGCGCCAGGGGTATATTGCACTTCGACTACCTGCGGTTTAAGAACGCTAGTTAACCTAATCGAATGTGTAGACTGCAAGAATGATTACATCGTTGATGCCGTATTTGCCGAGGCTAAGCGTAAGGAAGCAGAAATACACATGCTTTATGATATTGAAAATGATGAGCTAACTCCTCAAACCGCCTCTGAATCTTACATAAAAGTTAAAGCTGCTGAACGTATTATGGACGATTTAGGTATCGAGTATGAGCCCGTCATTTTTCCTGATGAGGTTAAGAACCTACTTATCCCATACGGAGTTACATCATAATGTCACAGATAACCAAAAATAAGCTAATCAAAGCACTAGAAAGACTTTTGGATGGTGATGTAACGAAGTTGGCATCGAAAGAGCTGCGTAATAAAGCTCGACAGGGCAAGCTCAAAATCAACAATAGTAATGTTGAAAAAGAAGCGGGGCTTTCCGCTGGTGCACTCAGAAGGCATGATGACGTTGTTTTAATGATAAAAAATAAGTCATTAGAAGTACAAGTTGCTCAAGATGAAACAACTGACTCCCCCATTGACATTCTTCAAAAAGAAATAAAGTCACTGAAAGGTGAAAGAGCGCAAGCGAATAAAAAGAAAAAGGAATATTACGACGAAGCTCAAAACCATAAGGAAGCGTTAGCTGTTCAAGCAGCTACTCATATTAAGTTAGTTCAAGAACTTATGGATATGTTGCATGAAAGTCAGCGAGAAAAGGCAATGGATAAAATCGTATCGTCTCGCCCAGATAATATTATTGCTCCCCAATTTAGAAAACCAAAGTAGCGTTTAGCACTGTAACTTCAAAGGGCGTAGCGTATAACGCTATGCCACATACCACTAATTGAGAAAGCAAGGACAAAACCAATGGCAATCGAAGTCGGACAAATCGCACCAGATTTTACCTTAAATGACCAAGACAATAACCCTGTGACACTATCTGAGCTTCAGGGGAAAAAGGTACTGCTCTATTTCTACCCACGCGCTTCAACACCTGGCTGCACAGTTCAGGCTAAAGGGTTGCGAGACACTAAAGCTGAGTTAGATGCCCATAATGTTGTTGTTCTTGGTGTTAGCCCAGACACACCGCAAAAATTAACTAACTTTATCAACAAGCAAGAGCTTAACTTCACTTTGCTCGCCGATGAAGAGCACACAGTTTGTGAAAGGTACGATGTTTGGCAACTCAAGACGTTCATGGGCCGTGAAAGCATGGGCGTAGTAAGAACAAGCTTCCTGATTGATGAGTCTGGTAACCTTGAGCATGTATTTAACAAGTTCAAGACCAAAGATCACCATGAAGTCGTATTAGACTACCTAAATAGCAAATAAGCTTCCATGAGCAATTAACTCTTAACTTTGGAACAGGCCATGATTGGCTACATTCGAGCATCAGATTTAAAAGGATGATGGCGCATCACAAAGGCGTATACTGCTAAACGTGGCATACAAATAACGTGTACTAGTTCAGACAAGATCTGACAGTTACCGATTTTTAATGGGTGTCTGTCAGATTAAATCTGGTTCAAATTCTTTTCTTCCCAGACTTTTTTACCATCAATAAACGTTTCCATTGGTGTTCGGCCACAGCACATTTTTCCTTGATGGGTTCGCTGATTATTGTAATAGCTCAACCAGATGTCCAGATCTGACTGAAGACTATCTAAATCGCTGTACAGCTTTTTCCTGAATGTGACTTGGTAAAACTCCTGAAGGATTGTCTTATGGAATCGTTCGCAAATGCCGTTCGTCTGCGGGGACATTGCTTTTGTTTTTGTATGATCGATATCGTTAATGGCCAGATATAACTGGTAATCGTGCTGCTCAACTTTCCCGCAATATTCCGTGCCTCGGTCGGTCAATATTCGCAGCATCGGAATATTCTGAGCTGCAAAAAACGGTAATACGCGATCATTCAGCAAGTCGGCGGCTGTAATGGGCGTTTTTGTTGTATACAGTTTGCAATAAGCAACTTTGGAATAGGTATCGACGAACGTTTGTTGATAAATTCTTCCGACACCTTTTAGATTGCCAACATAAAACGTGTCCTGTGAGCCCAGATAACCTGGATGCATCGTTTCAATTTCGCCACAGACTTCATCATCCTGCTGCTTGCGTTCCAGCGCTGCAATTTGAGCGTCAGACAGCAATATACCGTCTTGAGCCACCTTGTGTTCCAGCGCCTTAAGTCGTTTTTTAAAGTTCTCTAAATCATGACGTAGCCAGACTGAACGCACACCACTTCCCGAGATGAAGATGCCCTGTTTACGAAGTTCATTACTGGTTCGCTGTTGTCCATGTGCCGGATACTCAATGGCATAATTGATGACAGCTTGTTCTGTCGTATCGTCAGTGCGATTTTTTAAGTTGGGAGCGCGTCGAGATTTATCAAGCAAAGCATCGATACCACCTTCTTCGACCAGTTCTTTATAGCGATAGAAGGTGTCTCTGGATACGCCCATGACTTTACAGGCACGGGAAACGTTATTCAGCTCTTCTGCCAAATTGAGAAGACCTGCTTTGTGTTTAATAACGGGATTGTTACTATGGATCATGAGAGTTACCTCTAGGTTGTTTTGATTAAGGATTCGACACCCATATCAAAACCGGTAACTCTCTTCTTTTCAAACAGAAGTGTCAGATCAAGTCGCGACTAATACAAATAACGGATTTGGATTACCAACTCCCATTCGAAAATTTGTATCGAAATTACACATCATCGAAAACTAATATGAAAACCATATTTAATGCCCCATTTGAGTATGGTTTGGTTTTTGTTTTTTCACTCATGTAACTTTTACTCTTTAAAACTCTTGGGGGTGTCATCTCGCAGGATTGTGATCAATTGTACTTTTTCTTTTTCATTTAATTTTTCAAACAGACAGACTAACTCAGCACTCATTTCATCTTCACAAAAGAAATAACTGAGAGGTACATTCAGCACCTTCGCTATTTTTCGTAAAGTCTCAATATCGGGCACATGCCGACCTTGTTCATAATGATTCATACGGCCACTGGCAGATCCTTCGTCCATACCGGCTCTCACACCCAGTTCCTTCTGAGACAATCCGACTTTTTTTCTAGCATCTCTGAGCCGTTCAGGGAGAGGATTTTTCTGCAACGTTTCTTCATCATATAAATTCTCACATGCTTAGATTGTCTAAGTTTCGCTGACTTATGTATACTTAGCAATCCTAAGTTTAATAACCCTGGATTTTCTATGCCTCAGAAAGATTTATACGGAATTAGCGCTAATTTCTGCCGAGTTTTAGCAAAAGTCAAAAGCACGACTATCAGCAGGAAAGAGCTTATTTTATTAGCCATGACCCATAATAATCTGACTCAAAAACAAGCTTCAGGGCTAATTGATCGTAATATTCACTTTCTGAAAAAACAGGGATTTGCAACACCAAATGGATTCAATAAATACCGAAATTATGTGTTTACAGATGAATTGTTAGAAAATGTCAGATTATCTTCAAACGAATACAATAAGATTTATAACTTAACGTCTGAGCAACGTTCATTAGAAGAAGAGCTCTTATTAACTCGCTACGAGTTGCAAGCATATCGAGAATTATTGGAACAACTTCCACAAGAAAAGCATAAAATAACCAAGCTACACAAAACAGCATCCGAAAAACTATACCAGCTCAACGGTAAACTTAGGGCTGTAAATCAGCTTATTTCATTTTAATCAAAAAAACTGATAGTTCTGATTGTGATTACGCGGTGGCGAACAACCCAACTTGCACAAATTTCGGAGCTGTTCGACTAGTGTAATAATGAATGAATAAACAGTGACGTCCTTTGTGCGTGGACTCATTCTACTGTTTGTCTGCCATGTCGTTTCTATCTGATACAGACTGCGTGCTTTTGCATACCTTACTATTTCTGATGACTCAGAAAATGCTTCTCGTTGATTAAAATGTTGCAGATAAGCAAGGTAGTAACCTGATACAGGTATGCGCTGCTCGAACAATAGCTCAGCGAATGCATAGCGTTGATATGAATCTTCCCAGCGAAAAGAATGCAGGTTCTCAGCAGCCATCATAACCGCACGATAGATTCTATCAGAATCAATTTCGCGATATTCGCCACCTATGTTCCCGATAATCTTAAGGGGTTGATGTATCATGTTCACCATTACGTCATGTCTACCTCGTCGTGGTTATCGCAGCTCCGACAACATCGACATCATCTCGGAGGAATTTGGCGCTTCCCCCTAAATAACAGAGGTTAGAGTGTTACAACTGATGGAAAAAAGAATTCTTTCATGACTACTTCCTTTTTCTTTTGTTGGTTAAAGATATGGGTTCTTTATTTTTATAACTTTTATATAGTTACGCGCTACAAACCTCCGAAACGTAATACCTGAATATTCATGCCAATGAATATCAGAACCAATCTCGTTCATGAGCAATTCGTAATAACCAGTAGCATAGTTTTGTCAAACCGGCACATTGGGTCAAATCAAATCTACGTTTTGGTTGCTCCTCTTGTTCATGACTATGAGTGGGATTATTACGTGTATTTACGGTGGATTTATGGTTTTTTTGGGTTCGCTTGGTCATATCGGATTTCTCCAGGATATGAGGAAGCAACCTAAAACCGTCTGTTAGTCACTCGGCAGACAAGTAAGTGACTAAATTAATATGGGGATACAATGGATAAACTCAAGTGGATCTTTCTGTATTTCGACATGTTTAATTTCAAAATACAGAAAGAACTTTGATTAATCTGATTTTTTTGTTATACCAGCGGGAATAGTTTTACGATTTTTATCCGACCTTAAAGATTCACCAACATTATCCCGCCGGAAGTCGAACATATTCATTTCAAAAGTGTTAATAGACACTTGATCATTGCCATGAGAGTGAGCAATCAATCGATGGTGAGGTTCCTTGTAAGGGGCTTTGGCATATGAGCCACCAAACTCTCCAGTATTTACCAGTATTACCGGTTGATACATGTGATAGTGCAAAGCATCTACCATGGAATCAAACGTATTTACATCCTGATTCAATGCCGATATCACATAGGCATTGGATTTATCTCTTAAATCAGCGCTTAACGCAATATCTGTGGCATCGTAACAAATAGAACCAGTTAATATAAAACCAGGTTTATTGGGAAATTGGGGATGAACTAATTCCAGCATCAACTGGTAGGGTCTCCATGGCACAACTTTGCCTAATTCATCCGCCATCATATTTTGCTTGCCCTGATACATCATTAATTCTTTTTGCTCAGAATTTTTCCTACTAGGCACTATCCAGATTGCACAGTTGTTTGGTCCTGGAATTTCTGGTTGTTTTATAAATGTTAAGCCAGAAAATATGATTGCAGATGTTTTTCTAGAGAGAGCGATTAAGATATCTAAATCTTTCTCATGAACGGCTAGTTCTGGCCATACAATTAAATCGATATTTCGATTGTTGTTTTTTGCTTTCAAAACCCCCGTCTGCTGCGCTTGAATATGTTTACAAACAAGACTTGCAACAGCTGCAATGTGCTTTCGATGTTTAGAACGATATTCAGGATCGTCGAGTAAGAGCCCGTATTCACCAAAATCTTTTTTTGCTGGCAATTTTGATTGGACCATCGCAACTGTTAAGTTATTTTTGGTCTCACCCCATTCTAGATGCACTTTCTGAGTTAATCCTGGTATGCCGGATTGTTTACAATACTTATGTCTCAGTTCATCTAAACGATTCAATACTAATTTTTTGACTGTCGCAACAGTCCACTCTGTAGGCCAAATGTAACCTTGGTCGTTTACAAAAATACCAGGCCAAATAAGTAACTTAGAAATCAAGGTTGTGAGCCACTGCGAAACCTGAACAGCTTCACCACCTATCGAATATGGGGTTGTGAGCAAACCAAGAGATCTCTTATCAGAGCTGGTTTTTATCCCTCTATACCCGATTTTAGGTTCAATTTTTCGGCCAAACTCAGTCCAATCGTGATTACCTATCAACACTGCTCGCAAGCACATTGCGATTCGCTGAAGTATCAACGTATCTTTGACATTAGTCTGTAAATGGAAACTTAATTCGTGGGTTAAAGGTTCAAGCTCAACAAAAATATTTAGTTCGTTTTCAAAAGCAGAGAATTTAGGTGGGTTGGCATAACCGGAAAACTCTATCTTAGTCTTTGACAGATCAATTAATGAATTAGCGTCTATTTTCTTAGCAAGTGTTTCATCATTGAGTAATGCTTCCATCAGTTTCAAAGCCATTAACTCATTTGCGAAAGGGTTATCAATCCGTCGAATCAATCGCAATAAAGACTGCTTACCACTAATTTCATCCAATTTTTTCAGTTGCGGTTTCTGATCTAATGCATGCTGAGAAATCAGTTCTTTTACATTCGCATTTTTCACCCATTCATAGCTCATTGCTCTAGCATATAAAATTAGCGATCTAAACAATGACATGTTTTGATAAGCCAATTTTCTCAATATCTCTATTGAAGATACAAACTCATCTGAACTGAGCAGATTTGCAACAGATCGAATTATTGGTTTTGTTTCATTAGTCAGTTGTGCTGCTAGTAAAATACAGGATGCTATTTTTCCTGGATCAAGTAATGCAGGTAATTTTATGGCTTTAAAACCGGAGATAAGTTTAAAAATAAGGTCATATTCAACTTTGCCACTCGACGTTTCCAGACTGGTATCAAGTCTCACCATCAATAAGAAACGAGCTTGTTCTGCTAACAAATCAAATGGCTGAACCTCTCGATCTTCAGGCTTGGATAGCTTCACAGCCAAACATTGCAATGTATCGAAAAAGGTATCGGTATCGGCATGGACAGGGATGTCTGCTTTATCTTTTCTATGAATTACTGTTGCGGCATGACGAAATATCTCTGACAGACAATATCGTGCAACAGCTTGTACTTTAGGGTTAGTATCGACTAAACGTGCATTTAATTGTTCTATAACAGGAGTCAACAACCAACAGCATGGAAACAGCTCTAACCCTTTTTTTAGCAAAACAACCAATGATGGATCGCGACTCCAGCAGGCTATTAATCGCCTAGCTATGCGTTCTTGCTGATAATCCCAATCACCAGGAATAGGTTGACCATTATTGTTAATATCATGCGCGGTGAAATGACGAATTTCTTTTAAGATTTTAGCAATTTTATTTGTAGCAAATCGCTTTAAGCTATCATCTCGCACATCAATTTTAGACTTTTCGATTTGTGATAATTTATTTATTCTACATTCGGAATCCAAACTTTGTTGAAAGTTCGTATCGGTCAGAGATAAAAGCGATTCTAGTTGTCCTAACTGTTCATTGGCCTCATCGAATGATATCGGGCCGCTCAATCTAGTTTGAATTTTCTTCAGATCTCTGGATATTCCATTTGCCCGACCGCGATATATGCATATTTTTGTTTTCTTCTCATTAATTTCCAACTTTAATTTAAATTTTTCGACAAAACCAATAACTAATTTTTCAACTATTGCTTTTACGTGTTTTTCATCACTAGCATTAGGTGCTGATATTACTAGGCGCATATCATCTACATAACGGCAATAATCAAGTAATTTGACAGAAGGCTCGCTATCATCAAGATTTTTACCAATCTTTTCTTTCAGTAAAGAATCAAACTCTAACAAATACACATTAGCGAAAAATCCAGCTGCGACCAGCCCTTGCGGCAACCCTAGCGGTGCAGTTGTTACCTTATCAGCAGACGTACAAACTTCCTCGAATTTACTTTTGGCTTCGCTAGTCCATTGCCATTGCTTAAATGCTGCTAACAAATGATTAAGACTTTTTCTTTTTTCTAATGAAAATTCTTCAGCAAAGAAGTTTATTTTTTCAACTAATAAATCCCGATTTACAAGATCAAAAAACTTAGAGAAATCCAATTCAACCAGATAAATTTCTTGTTCATCATCCTGTTCATTACTTGCTTGCTGCGCAAAGTAATAAGGCCGTTCTAAAAACCGTTGGTAATCTGTAAAATATTTACTGTAAGACGTCGTTGCCCCGTAGCTATGCACCGCCTTCCCATCATCATAACGGCAAAAAAGACGATTACCGTAACTGACAACCCCAGTTTCATGCACTTTTTCATATTCAGTCGCAGGATCGCCTTGAAGAGTTTCAACCTTATCTGCCAGACACATCATAACCAAAGTCAACATGGTCTGTTCGCGAATAGCAATATGAGCTAGTGGTCTTAATTCAACTTTATCAGAAATTTCTGGACGCCAGACTACGCATTCATCAGATTCAACTTGTGGATCATTATTTTTTTCAAACACCCAAGAGCAGGCTTTTGGAGCAGGAACCAGCTCTAAAGGAGTAAATTTCAGATCATTTTTCTGAATGTCAGCTACCCATTTATTACTGTTTTCAACCAAGCTAAGCGCGGAAAAATCTAAGTCAAAATTATCCGCATACCAGTTAGCACAACGAATATATTGATGGCTTTTCTTCCAGGCCAAAGCCATGCATAAAGGATCATTCATACAGTCATCAGATAAAGTTAGTGACTGATATTTTTTGTCTAACCAAGGCATAATTTTTATCCTTTACATTAAACGACGCCTAAGCGGTAATAGCGTCTTCTCTATCCTTCCGATTTAGCCGTAAGAAGATTTATTGTTCTATTTAAATTCCTCGCCAATAATGGTATCAGTGAGGTATAACTGAGTTTTCCGAAGGAGTTGAAGATGTTTTTTTAGTTGCTCACAGAGTTCAAGTAGATAAATAGTTTTATCTGCAATTTTATTCTGTTCTGCAACTGGAGGGATTGGCATTACCAAATCTCTTAGATTATTCAAGTTTAGTCCTTTATAAGCTATACCTTTTAAATTTTCTTCTATTTTTTTCCAAAAAAAAGGAGATGCTATTAATTGAACTAAATATTCGCCAGATATACTATTATGTATTGGTAGCATTGCAACTTCACGAGCAATATTAAACCCAGCTAGTTTTTTTGGTACTAATGCAACACCACCTAATGTACCGCGAATGTTAACTAGAACTTCCCCACCTTGAAGTCTAGTCCTGTGGTATACCTTTTCAATTTCAGGATGCACAGTTCTCACGCCCGTTAAATCTATATACCCTGATTTAATATCACTGCAACGTAAAGTTGGAACTCCATCAACATCGGGTTCTTGCTCGAGTTTAATAATGCCGTAGGAAATGTCTCGCATATTATTCATTAGATGACTAACACGGCACCACTTCCACCCCTGCGGCAGTTCGTATGGTTTTTCTTCATCAGTGATTGGCGGTAATGGTTTTTCTTTTTTGATTTTCTTGTCTTTGATGAGCTGCGCTTTTTCAGCGGCAATTTTTTCCAGCAGAACAGATGCAGGCTCATCGGTTGGGTCTTGTCGCACGAGTTTACCCATGACTGCTAATTGCAGAATGGTTTGCTTGAGCGCATCAATGCTTTGTTCAGTGATGAACAGGGTGTCGAAATGTTCTGAAATGCGAGCCCAGTTTTGCTCTAACTCTGTTGCATCGGCACTGTTGGTTAATGTTTCCAGCAACGTTTCAACCAATGTGGCATGAGCATCTATGCTGGTTAGCGTTTGCTGTTCTAACTGGTCGCATAGAGCCATTAGCTCGTCTACTTTGGCGACGATGCGGTGTTGTTCTGCTAAAGGGGGCAAAATAATAACAATTTCTTTTAAACGAGAAGCTTTAATGCCTAGAGCTGTCATTCCACTTTGTTTATCATAAATCGATTTTTGAAAATATGGGGACATAAGCTGAAAAAGCATAAATTTTGATATTTTAGGCTCATGAAATTGAAAACAGATAGCTCGTTGTGCTAGAGCAAATTTATCTTCTATATCAATAATAGCTACATTTCCAAGAGGTGCTTCCGTTGTAAATAAAATATCATTGACTCTTGGAAACCCTCTTGTCATCCATGTAGAGTAATCTTCTTGAGATATATACTCTTCGGGTGATTTACTTATAAATCCAAATTTAATATTTTTTGCTGTAATTAGACGAACGCCAGAGCTAACCTTGTTAGGCGTTTTACCTCTATAGTCAATAAACTTTGCTAAATTTCCTAATCTACATAAAGACCAACCATTTGGTATTTCGATAAGATATTCATCGTTTTTAATTGTCAAAGATGCGTCTGTTTTTAATCCTTCGCTCGTTTTCAGAGTATTTTGGATTGATATTATTTTATCAACCAAAATTGAAGCTGGTTCATCACTCTGATTTTGCGGCACCAGCTTTCCTCTAACGGCCAATTCAAGAATTAGTTCGCGTAACTTCTTGATGCCATACAGGTCAAATTTGTTCTTGCTGCCACGGCCTGCGGTTGATTTGGCTTCAATGGCTGAAGTCCACAAATCAATATGTTGGGTGATCAATGATTCCGCCATGTTTATTCCCCTTGACCGCTTAATGCGTTACCGAGAATAGTTTTCAGCTGCTGACGCAGTACACTGATTTCCTGTTGCTGGCGGTTGTAATCGGCTAACAACTCATCGGGGTCATGACTGATGACTTCACCAACATGCGGGTTTTTAATATCGAGGTTAAAGTTGCGGGCAATAATGTCTGCCATGCTGACTTTCCACGCTTGCTCATTCTCAACACGAGCTGCAAAGCCATCCGCTTCATCGCCCCACCAATCAATCTCAGTCTGAAACTCTTCAAACTTCATCGGCTTAGTTTTGCTGTAATTCTTCACGCCTGCCGGATACGGATGTTCATAAAACCAAACATCCTGAGTCGGTTGGCCTTTGGTGAAAAATAAGATGTTTGTTTTAATGCCGGTGTAAGGTGCAAACACACCATTGGGTAAACGCACGATGGTGTGCAGGTTACACTCTTCCATGAGCATCTTTTTGATTTTGGTTTTCACACCTTCACCAAACAATGTGCCATCGGGTAACACCACCGCAGCGCGGCCTTTATTAGCCAGCACTTCCACAATCAATTGCAAGAACAGATCGGCGGTTTCGCGTGTCTGCATTTCCGCTGGAAAGTTTTTCTCAATACCGTCTTCTTCGGTGCCACCAAACGGTGGGTTCGTCGCGATAACATCAATGTCGCTGTCCCAGCTCGACAACGGCTTATTCAACGTATTGTCATGGCGGATCTGCACTGGCACTTCAATGCCATGCAATAGCATGTTGGTGACACACAGCAAGTGCGGCAGCTGTTTTTTCTCAACACCATAGATCTGCTTTTGTAAGATCTGATGGTCCGCAGCCGTTTTTACATAGTTGGTTTTTACATGGTCGAATGAACAAGCCAGAAAACCACCGGTGCCACAGGCGGGGTCCATGATCCGCTCACCCAATTTCGGGTTGATCCGGTCGACCATAAAACGGGTCACTGCGCGAGGGGTATAAAATTCCCCTGCATTGCCTGCGCTTTGTAAATCGCGCAAGATCTGCTCATAAATATCGCCAAACAGGTGGCGTTCTTTCGAGTCAGTAAAGTCAATTTCATTGAGTTTGTTGATCACCTGTCGCAGCAGTGTGCCGTTTTTCATGTAGTTAAACGCATCGCTGAACGCTTCTTTCACCACAAAGCCACGCGGATTTTTATCCATTGGTGCGTACAGATCTTTTAAATCTTTAAACAACTCATCATTCACGAAAGTCAGCAGTTCATCACCGGTTATACCCTGATCATCGGCAGCCCAGTTGCGCCACAAATAATCTTCAGGGATCGGCGATTGGTAATCATCCATTTCCAGCTCTAAGGCTTCTTCCTGCGCATCGAATACTTTCAGGAATAACAGCCATGACAACTGGCCTAAACGTTGTGCATCGCCATCTACACCGGCATCTTTACGCATAATGTCTTGAATGGATTTGATCACGGAACTGACAGACATATTTTTCTCTTTAAATAGCAAAAGTCTGATACAGCATGGCCATATCAGACTGTGTGAATATGAAATTGTTCAACAGTGTAACCTGTGATGAGGTTAAGCTGAACGCGAAGGCAGTTGATAAATCTCGGTTTCGAGGTCATTCACCGCCTGCAAATACGCTTGTTTGTTGCCAAACCCTTTTTTAACGATTTCGAGTGGGCTGCCCAACTCGTCGAAGGGTTTCACTTTTAGCACATGAATGTTCTCAATTTCTTGCACACCTTCATCGGCATACTTCTCAAGTAAGGTGCTCAATACCGTCTGTGCGGTGTCGGAATATTTGGTGAAGTAATTCCGTTTTTTGACGTTATTCGCCCGTTCTTTACGGGTTAATGCAGGCTGGTCGTAAACAACATGACAAATCAAATCGAACGGGTCGAGATCTTTGCCAACCTCTTCCTCTAACACTTGCCAGATAATGCCTTCGTTTTCCAACTCATCGATGATGACTTGTTTACGTTCCGCACTGTTCCAACGCTTCACAAAGTCATCTAACGTTGCACACTGCTTCGACAGTGTTTTACGGGTGTAATCGCGGAACGATTCTGTCACCAATTTACCGTCGGTGTCGTAATACTGAATTCTTTCCGCAATGGCTTTTACGGTAACGCCATTCACATAGAATTTTCTGACCGTATTCGGTTCATCGTCACCGCCATGAACGGGGCCAGAACTTCCGCCTGCTTGTGAGCCTGCGGTGGTTTCTTGTGGCTCGCCATCAGCGTTTTCAACATCAACCGGTTCGCCATCCAGCGGCGGTTCATCAGCGCCATGTAAGATGGTATCAAACGCTTCATCGTCATCCATATCCGTTGGGGTCGTGACCATGACTCGTTCTGGTACGCCGTCAAACCGCTCATCGGCAAACAGCTCTGTAGCCTTTTTGAAATCGAGGATGGTGAACCACAGTTTGTTGTACTTATCATCAATACGCGTGCCACGGCCAATGATCTGTTTAAACTTGGTCATCGACTGAATATTCTGATCGAGCACCACCAGTTTGCAGGTCTTGGCATCAACCCCCGTGGTCATCAATTCAGATGTGGTCGCAATCACCGGATAAGTCTTTTTCGGATTAATGAAGTTATCGAGCTGCGCCTTACCGATTTCATCATCACCGGTAATTTTCATGACATATTTGTCGTTCTTCGCTACTTGTTCTGGGTTCAGATTGATCAACGCTCGGCGCATACGTTCTGCATGATCGATGTCATTGCAAAACACGATTGTTTTGGCCAGTGGATCGGTACGCTTGAGATAGTTCGTAATGGTTTGAGCAACCAGTTCGGTTCGCTCATCAATCACCATCGTGCGGTCGAAGTCTTTTTGGTTGTAGATCCGATCTTCAATGACTTCGCCTTTCTTATCGATTTGACCTTTTGTCGGACGCCAGCCTTGTAAGTCGACATCGATGTCAACCCTGACAACTTTGTAAGGCGCTAAGAAACCATCTTCGATACCTTCTTTAAGCGAATAGGTATAAACCGGATCACCAAAGTAATCGGTATTGGAGACTTCATCCGTTTCTTTCGGTGTTGCCGTTAAACCCACTTGAGTGGCAGAGCCGAAATATTCCAGAATTTCACGCCACGCGCTATCGTCAGCCGCACTGCCACGGTGACACTCGTCGATAATAATGAGATCAAAGAAATCAGGCGCGACCTGCTTATACGCTTTCTGCGACTCTTCTGGCCCAGTCAGTGCTTGATATAGCGCAAGGTGAATTTCATAAGCGGGGTCAACTTTGCGACCTTCCACTTTAGTCATCGCCTGACCAAATGGCTGAAAGTCATTGATACGGGTTTGGTCGACCAGAATGTTACGGTCGGCTAAGAACAAAATGCGCTTTTTATTGCGTGACTTCCACAGACGCCAGATGATCTGGAACGCGGTGTATGTTTTACCTGTTCCTGTAGCCATCACTAACAAGGCGCGATCTTGACCCGCTGATATGGCTTCTATGGTTTTATTGATAGCCTGCAATTGATAATAGCGCGGTGCTTTACCGCTGCCATCGTCATAATAATCTTGTGTGATAATGGGTAACTGCGCTGCGGTATAGCCTTTCCAGACGCAATACTTATCCCATAACTGAGCTGGCGTGGGAAAGTCTTCTAAACAGATCTGAGTTTCTAATGTGGTCTGGTTGGTTTTGTCATGAAAAACAAATCCATCACCATTCGAGGCAAAGACAAAAGGCACATCAAGCAAGCGCGCATAATCGAGCCCTTGTTGCATACCTTTCCCCATCTCATGATGGTTTGCTTTGGCTTCAATGACAGCGAGTGGCATGTTGGGCTTATGGTAAAGCACGATATCCGCAGACTTCACTTTCTTGCGAGCAGCAGCCTGACCACGCACAACCACCTTACCATCGCGCAATTTCACCTCTTGGCGGATCTGGGTCATATCATCCCAGCCGACCTTTTTTACTGCGGGCAGAATAAATTTAGTAATGATGTCTGTTTCAGTCAGTTTGGCTTTGTTCACGTTACCCATGCGGTACTACTCTGCATTGCCCATATGAGCACATTTTTGCACAGATTCATTTGATTTTCTTTGCATTCCATCAAATGTCATTCTTTGAAAAACAATCGATAAAACTCAAAAGGCGGCAAACAAATCAAATACATCGCTGCTTTATTCAGAGCCTTAGGGTCATCTTGTGATACAGATGGTTCACTCTTAAGCGGTGAACGGCGCTTCATATGCTTCCAGGTCGCTCGCCCCATTCCTATTTAGCGATGCTTCCTATGCATTTTTACTGTGTCATTATTGCCTAAATTTTTGTAATGGGATAAACCTAAAAAATTCCACAAGCTCTGTAGAGTGAACAGATGAGAGTTAAAATTGAACAAAATGAGAATGGCGAACACTACTTTTTAATTCCCGATAATTTACAAAGGGAGCTGTCTTGGAATGAGGGAGACCTTATAGAATGGATAGATAATGGGGATGATAGTTGGATCTTAAAGAAGTTGAGCAAGCTCGATGTTTTATTGGAGAATTATCCCATTGATGAACCAATGGACAGCGAACAGAAGGATTGGTTGGACGCCAAGTCGGTTGGAAAAGAAATAATTTAAGTGTGTGATTCATAGACATCATTTCAACTATATTTGATGTCTATGGATAGAGAAATTCATCAGCGATTACTATGGGTAAAACTGTATGAGGAATGCCATGATGTTTAAATGCGTGAGTGGGTTATCGATAGCCCACTATTTTGTAATCAGTAGAAATAAATAGAAGTCGTAACCTCAGTTTTATCCATCACTGAGTTAGCCAAAGTAAACGCGTTCCTGCCCCTTTCCGTGTTTAGCAGCAACTATCACCCACATATCTATTTCATTGAACAACTTGCCAACCGATCAGTGGAACTCGCGTTGAACACATGTATTCAACGCGAGTTAGCAAAACAGAAACCACTATAACCAGCAAAAATAGATGACAATGAATGTATTCATGACAATTTTTTGATTGTCATAGTTCGTGTTAATAAAATCCTATCTATGAGCATAAGAGTTGAAAGCGAGCCACCCATATATGTCTCAGTCGTGAACCTGCAACGTCTATATGGACGTTATTTTTAAATTATTTTTGCCATTTTTTCATAGGGTTGATTAATGAAACTTATCAATAAATCGAGCAAATTGGGCAATGTGTTATATGACATTCGTGGTCCCATTATGGATCGGGCTAAACAAATGGAAGATGAAGGTCAGAGAATTATTAAGCTTAATATTGGGAATCTTGCTGTATTTGGTTTCGAAGCCCCAGAAGAAGTTCAGTTAGATATGATCCGCAACTTGCCAAATTCAGCTGGTTATTCAGATAGCAAAGGTAATTTTGCTGCACGCAAGGCGGTAATGCATTACTCGCAGCAGCAAGGTATAAAATCGGTAACACTAGATGATATATACCTCGGTAATGGTGCTTCTGAGCTTATAACAATGGCAACGAATGCATTGCTAGACAATGGTGACGAATTGCTGGTTCCTGCACCAGATTATCCACTATGGACTGCTGTGACTAGCTTATCTGGTGGGACACCCGTGCATTATCTTTGTGACGAAAGTAAAGGCTGGATACCAGACCTTGCCGATATTCGAAGCAAAATTACATCAAGAACAAAAGGCATCGTTGTCATCAATCCTAACAATCCAACAGGTGCACTTTATCCGGATAATATTCTTTTGGAAATAATACAGATCGCAAGAGAATATGGACTAGTCATTTTTTCCGACGAAGTCTATGACAAGATACTTTATGATGATGTCAAACATACAGCGATAGCCAGTTTGTCGACTGACGTTCTAACTTTAACCTTTAATTCAATTTCCAAAAGTTACAGAGCTTGTGGGTATCGTGCTGGCTGGTTAATTGTATCCGGATGTAAGGATCGTGCTTCGGATTATATAGAAGGGCTAAATATGTTAGCCAATATGAAATTATGCGCTAACGTTCCAGGTCAATGGGCTATTCAAACTGCATTGGGTGGATATCAAAGTATTAATGATTTAGTGAAGGATGGAGGCCGATTAAGGTGTCAGCGTGATCTGGCTTTTGAGTTAATAAATGCAATCCCTGGGGTAAGCTGTGTTAAGCCAAACGCGGCACTTTACATGTTTCCGCGCCTCGATCCTGATATTTATCCTATCAAGGATGACCGTCAATTCTTCTTACAATTACTTGAAGCAACTCGTGTAATGCTTGTACAGGGAACAGGTTTTAACTGGCCGCAAACTGATCATTTCCGTATGGTTTTCCTTCCTCATGAATCAGATCTACGTGATGCCATTAGTCGCATTGCTAATTTCCTTGAGGATTATAGGAATACCCACATTAATCGTCTATCAATGTGATTTTATAAATATTGAGCATACTCGATGTGCTTCTTAATTTTGGTCAGAGCAAAATGCAGATTTTCATAACTTACTGATCCGAGAGCTAATCGAATAGCATGTGGTGCATTTTGTGTTGTACAAAAAGGTTCTGCTGTGGAAACCGAAATATGTTCTCCCATCAGGTTTTTAACCACAAATTCAGCCCGGACCTCATCAGTTAGTGGAAGCCATATAAAATAAGAATTTGGATGACTAATAAAGGGGAATGGAGCAAGAACTTCACGAGCTAACTTTTGGCGCGAATAGGCGTCTTCTCGTTTTTGCATCTCCAATCGCTCTATTGTTCCATCTAATAACCAGCCACAAACAATATTCGTCATAATTGCTGGCGTATTCCACGTGGTTGCACGGATCGCTCGCTCAAGTGAAGCGCGATATTTCTGGGAAGCCACAATAGCGCCCACACGTAAACCGGTAGCAATATTTTTGGAGAATCCGGTGATATAAATTGTTTGTTCTGGTGCAAAAAAAGCAATTGGACGTGGCGGATGATCCACTAAATAAGCATAGGCAGCATCCTCAATGATTATTAGATCATGTTGCTTAGCAATATCTGCGATAGCTTTTCTTTGCTCTAGGTCGAGAACCCAACCAAGAGGATTATGCATTGTCGGCATAGTATAGATCGCCCGAACCCGTCTCTTTTTACAAATATCAGTCAAAAAAGATAAATCGGGTCCTTGTGACGTAATAGGAATGGGAATTAACTCTAGATGAAAGAGTCCGGCTAAAATTTTGAACCCCGGGTAAGTGAGCGCATCAACTAGCATCACATCACCTGGTTTGAGCAATCCCATCACGCTGACCGCTAAACCATGCTGAGCTCCGTTAACAATCAAAACATCTTCAGCAGAAGGTAAAAGACCTCGGCTTGAGAGATATGATGCAATAATGTTGCGCTCGCCCAGTTTGCCAGCATGAGGTTGATAACGCAGCAGCGATTCAATATCACCGGTTGTTGTTAGTTGCCTTAGCGCATCACGTAGTAGTTCAGCTTGATCGGGAAGTGCTGGATAGTTGAAATTAAGGTCAAGTACATCCGTTGCAATAGCATGTTGATCGATCCCTAGCCCTGGCGGCAAGGATATTTCCCGAACAAAGGTTCCTCTTCCTGTTTCTCCACTGACTAACCCCATGGACTCCAGCTCAAAATAAACCCGAGTTGCAGTTGCCAGAGATATATGTTTTTCAGCAGAAAGTTGACGATGTGTTGGTAAACGAGTTCCAGCCATCAGCTCACCGGAATAAATCGCAGATGCAAATTCATCGACTATTGTTTTGTAACGTGCTTTCACAGAATGTATCTATGACAATAATTTGATTGTATTAAATGATGGGATTTAATATTTCCTCTGTCAACGTTTTCTCTGCATCACGCTATAGGTAATTTTTTCATAACATGAGGTATTTCGTGGTTAATACAAATAGTAGTAAAAACGAACAAAGCCCTCTGGCTGGATGGGGACATGGATTACTGGGTGTTATTATTTTCAGTGGTTCGCTGCCTGCGACTCGTTTAGCAGTACAAGATTTAGACCCCTTTTTTCTAACTTTTAGCCGAGCATCTATCGCTGGCGTATTGGCATCTCTTCTTCTTTTGGGGTTCAAGGAAAAGAGAGTAAATAGTTCTCAAATTGGTTCACTGCTTTTTGTTGCTCTTGGTGTCGTGATTGGTTTTCCGTTGTTAACCGCCATAGCATTGCAGTATGTAACATCCGTACACTCCATTGTTTTTTTGGGTCTTCTTCCCTTATCTACAGCCATTTTTGGCGTCATCAGGGGTGGCGAACGACCGCAGCCAAAATTCTGGATTTTTTCCGTTGTGGGTAGCGTGATTGTTGGTGGATATGCTCTTTCCCAGAATGCCTCTGTATCCGTTGTTGGCGATATGCTGATGTTGGCGGCAATTCTGGCATGTGGGCTAGGATATGCTGAAGGAGCGAAGTTGTCTCGCGAGCTTGGTGGATGGCAGGTCATTAGTTGGGCGCTGATCATCTCGCTACCAATCATGCTGATCGCGACATTCATTACCATGCCTGTTTCATTAAGTAGCGTTCGTTTTTCTGTATGGGTAGCGCTCTTCTATGTCTCATTTTTTAGCATGCTGATTGGTTTTATTTTCTGGTACAAAGGTCTCGCTGTCGGCGGCATCGCAGCTGTTAGTCAACTTCAATTACTTCAACCGTTTATCGGATTAGGTCTCGCGGTGTTATTTCTTCATGAAACAGTGAATTGGATTCTTTTATTGGTGACGTTAGGTGCTGTGCTCTGCGTCGCCGGTGCGAAAAAATACGCCTCATAGAGGTTTTTACAATATTCTCCATGGAGGTCGAATGATCTTTTCCGGATTGAGTGCTTTCCCTTTGACCCCCTTAACTGAGGGCGATATTGACGAGGCCAGGTTTGTTCAATTGATCGAACGTTTGAGTGATGCTGGTGTTGATTCAATAGGTGTTTTGGGATCAACAGGCAGCTACGCCTATCTGTCCCGCTCTGAGCGTAAGCGAATCGCTCAGCTTTCTGTTCAATCCGCAGGCGATATTCCGGTCATAGTTGGGATCGGAGCCTTGCGTACCCGCGATGTACTTGAACTTGCACAGGATGCACAAATGGCTGGCGCTCAAGGAGTGCTCCTTGCCCCTGTATCTTATCAAAAGCTCACGGATGAAGAGGTTTTCAGTCTCTACGAAACGGTCTCTCGTTCTTTATCTGTGCCATTATGCGTTTATGATAATCCTGCAACGACTCATTTTGAATTCAGCGACGAGTTACACGGTCGTATCGCACAACTTCCCAACGTCGCTTCAATCAAAATTCCAGGTGTACCGTCCAATATCGATGCAGCGACTGTTCGTATCAAACAACTGCGCTCTATGCTCCCAGAACATGTGACCATTGGTGTCAGTGGTGATGCTTACGGTGCCTGTGGCTTAAATGCAGGATGTGAAAGTTGGTACTCTGTAATTGCCGGTTTATTTCCACATATCGCTTTGGCAATTACTCAAGCATCACAAGCTGGAGAGACAGCGAAAGCCATGCAGCTGTCCGACCGTTTGGCTCCTTTGTGGGCGCTTTTTCTTAAATATGGCAGCCTTCGCGTTATTGCTACGGCTGCGGAAATTCGCGATTTGGTGTCAACGCCTTGTTTACCTCACCCAGTCAAAACACTGGATAGCACTATACGACAACGTCTCAGCAAGATTCTTGATGAGTTAGAAATAGCTTGAGGTTTTTATGAGCATAAACAGTCAAAAACATTCATTCGAGCTTGCTACTCGGATCACGATGTTGGGGCGGAATACGGATGAGCAATGTGGATTTGTTAATCCACCGTTATACCGTGGATCTACGGTTGTTCATAAAACAGTAGAGGATATCGAACAACGGCGTGGACGTTTCTTTTACGGTACAGCAGGCTCGCCAACTATCGCAAGTCTTGAGGATGCATGGACACAACTCACTGGTGCTCACGGAACTGTGTTATCGCCATCTGGGCTTGGGTCAGTTGCTTTAGCTTTGATGACCACAACTAAATCAGGCGATCACATTCTTATTCCTGACTCTATCTATGGTCCTTCTCGCAGCTTTTGCGATAATTTTTTACGTAAATATGGTGTTGATACGGAATATTACGCACCACTAATTGGTGCTGATATAGAAAAACTCGTCAAAAAGAACACAAGCACGATTTTTATGGAATCGCCTGGTTCACAGACAATGGAGATTCAAGATATTCCTGCTTTGGTCTCCGTGGCAAAAAAATATGGTTTAAAGACCATCTTAGATAATACATGGGCTACACCAATTTTCTTTGATGCTCATGAAAATGGTATCGATATATCCGTTGAAGCGGGAACAAAATATTTAAGTGGACATTCAGACCTGCTCATTGGATTAGCATCAGCAAACAGGGAAACGTGGCCAGAGTTACGTGCTACCTATGATGCGATGGCCATGTTACCTGGTGCTGAGGATTGTCTGCTCGCATTACGGGGACTTCGAACTATGCACCTTCGTATCAAAGAAACGGAACGTAAAGCTTTAGAACTGGCTTTATGGCTTCAGAAAAGACCGGAAGTCGAAAAAGTTCTTCATCCTGCGATAAATGATTGCCCTGGACACAATATCTGGAAAAGAGATTTCAAAGGGTCTTCTGGTGTCTTCTCTGTAGTTTTGAATGCCAACTTCAAAAGGACAGGATTTACAAAGATGCTTGATGATATGAGTATCTTTAAACTGGGTTACTCATGGGGTGGATATGAAAGTCTTGTTGTTCCAATCCAACCGCAACGTGATAGGTCAGTAACAGCTTGGCCATATAAGGGATTTGCCTTTCGATTACAAATTGGATTAGAGGACCTGGATGACTTGAAGACAGACCTTAAATATGGCTTTGCTCGTCTTCATGAGTGATCTGAGCATGGTTTTCTATAGAGAATAAAAAGAGCGAGCTCTTTTTATTCAAACCCATCAATCACTCGCATAACGCCATATTCCACTAATTCACAAACGACAACTGGGATGAAAGGACTTACAGCGGAATGGATGCAATTGCTGATGACACAATATCTTTCAATATTCGTGGGATAATTTTGCAGTCAATACTGGAAGGTTGTCGATAGTGTTTGATGATGGGCTCTTTTATGTTGCTCATTCTCGTTGAGCAAAAAGGAGCCACATTTTTTGCTCGCGACAATCTAATTGGATAAATCCGATTATGATTTGATCCAATACTTAACTAGGAAATGTCCACAAATGAGTTACAGATTTAGAGTCATGCTTGTGAAACCGATCGATTCTGTCGCAATGACAATCAGCTTCATCTCATACATCGCTTAAACTTTTTATGACAAGTTCCCGGTTGGCAAAGCGTCAAAAATAGCCAAATTTACAAAAAAATATGACGACTGCTATAATTTGGGTTCAAAAAAGAAACTCATTAACTTAACCCACTGTTAAAGATAGATTTTATTAAGAATCGTCAAAATTTATGTCTTAGCGTATTCCCAAGGGTGGTTTTTTATGGGTAAAGAATACGATGGTATTCACCGCATAAGCTTTTTGATCAACGAACAGGGTGTTATCGAACATGTATTTGATAACTTCAAAACCAGCAACCATCATCAAATCGTTATCGATTACCTCGATTCATTATGATTACAATAAAAAAAGCCGGAAATTTCATTCCGGCTTTTTTGTTTCTTTGCAGAACTAAACAGTAAAGAATTTCGCGTTTACCCACGCAATCACGAAATAGCTCGACAATAGTGCAGAGACCGCCAGCATTATCGGTCTTAAGTTAGGGCGATCACGCGCAATCAATACGATAGCAAGCGTGGTTGGATACAACCCGAACATATACCGAGGTATTGTATTAATACTGGTAGTAATAGGCACGAATGTACAGATGAACATAAACAACGCCTCAGCATATCTCTTTTGCTTAACCAGATAGATATTCAAACTCCATCCGATTGCAACCATGATTGCGAGGTACAATTTTCTGCCACCGGCTTCAAAGCCTTCAATCCAGTAATAAAATGGATTGCCAGCAATACGTCCCCAGGCCAACTGAATATTTTTAAATGAAAAGGCATCGCCAACATGGTAATGCATGTAGAACATATACATGAACATAACCAGCGGTATAAACCAGATCGCTAAAATAACCCGATAAGCACGGTCGCCAAGTTTCACCAGTTCACGCCAGCCATATGCTTGTAAGGCCAGAATCGCTACCGAAAAAACAACCATAACGCCGATATTTCGGGTGGCGGTCATCAGCATACCCGCCAATCCGACCCAGAACCACTGATGCCGGTAAGCGAATAAAAACACCACCATGGTCAGTGTGATAAACAAAGCTTCGGTATATGGTGCGATGAAATAAACGGAATAGGGTGAAAAAGCTAACATCCAAACGCCAAAGCGTGCCACATCCAGTTCCTGACCTAATTGGCGTAAGCACAAGAAAAACAGTGGCAACATAGCGAAGGACGAAATATTGGCAACGACATAAAATCCATGTAAGGAACTGATGCCGAACAATTCACCAATATAATGGCCTAACATCGGAAACATGGGGAAAAAGGCCCAATTCGCCGCATGACCAGTAGTTAAACCATGAGGATAGGTGTCGTAACCAATATCTGCGATACTTTTAAACCAAGTACAATCAAACTGACAAAAGACATTCCAGACATCTGTTTCAACAGACTCAAGCAGATTGATCCGCCCGATCTGATCGGTTTCGACGTTGTAGTGCATGGCACCAAAATAACCGATTGCATACAGCATGATGCGGCTGACCAAAAAGGCCAGCCCAATGATGCCCCAGTCTTGCCGACTGATCTGCAATGGAGAATAAATTACATCTACCTTATCTGTTGGCACAACTTACTCCAGCGTTACTCAGGCAAAAACCCAAATTCGGGATAACACATAAGTCAGAACGGTAACCGCCAGTGTCGCTATAACAATTGGCAGCAGACCCGACAAACCGATCCACAGTAAAACAGATAACAACACATAGCGAACGCCGAGAGAACTGAGCGCTACCAGTAAAAATTTACTAACTTTACCGTGTTTCTGGAACGTGACGTATCGGTGCCCAAAAAAAGAAAACCAGAACGCCACAAAAAAACCTATCGATGTCACCAGATACTCGGAGATCTCTGGCCATAAATGAAGGCATAGCGTCGCTATACCTAAATCAACAATGGTTGCACCGCCACCGACTAGACCAAACCGGAATAACCGCCAGAATTCACTCTTTGTGATCATGCTTGTTTATCTTCTTCCGTAGCAACAGTTACTGCTGGGCGTGAATACTGACCATAAACGCCTTCCACAAGGAATACCGGACGCTGTTTTACTTCGAGGAACATACGACCAATGTATTCGCCCATGATACCAATAGATAACAGTTGCATACCGCCAAGGAACAGGATCACACACATTAATGAAGCATAACCAGGGCTATCAACACCGACGAAAATCACTTTTAAGATGATAATGAGCATGTAAAGGAAACTGATCCCAGCAACTGCGCCGCCGATATAACTCCAAACCCGCAATGGCCAGCTGGAGAAGCTGAACAAACCATCCAGAGCAAAGTTCCACAGTTTCCAATAATTGAATTTTGTCGTACCGGCCGCACGTTCCGGGCGAGCATAAGGTACACCAATTGAACGGAAGCCAGCCCATGCAAACAGCCCTTTCATAAAGCGGTTACGCTCTGGCAATTGGTTGATCGCATCCACGACACGGCGATCCATTAAACGGAAATCACCTGCATTCTCTGGGATCTTGGTGGTAGTTGATACCGCGTTAAAGAAGCGATAGAAACCGCCCGCAGTCAGGCGTTTCATTGCAGTGTCTGCGTTACGGTCTGTACGAACACCATATACGGTGTCATAACCTTCGTCTTTCCACATACGGACAAACTCCAGCACTAATGCTGGTGGATCTTGTAAATCTACGTCCATTGGAACAACCGCATCACCACGGGCATGTGCAAGACCCGCAGTCATCGCAGCTTCTTTACCGAAATTACGAGCAAGGTTAATCAGAGTTACACGGCCGTCTTTTTCAATCGCTTTTTCAACAACTTCACGTGTACGGTCACGGCTACCGTCATTAACAAAAACGATTTCCAGCTGATCACGCAGTGGTGCTAGTTCTTTGTCGATCGTTTCAATAAAGGTATCAATACTTTCTTCTTCGTTATAAACAGGTACAACTAATGAAACAGTGAATGATTGTTTGCTCATAATAACCTCATCCCACATGGGATAATTTAAATGTTTTGAACATGACAGATTGGTTGCTATGCAGTGACACATAATTTGGTTCTAGCGGATCAGCAATGAATAAACCCGCTGGAAGTGATAATTCAAATTGTTGTGGGCCTGCTTTATCAAATTTAACCGTTTGAGACCATTTATCTCCAAAACTAACACTAAGTTCTGTATTCGCTGCCTTTGTAGTCAAGGTGCCCTGGAATTTTAGGGCGCCAGGCTCTTGATGTAAGGTGAAATATAATCCGCCCTTATCGGTAAACGGTGAACCTGAACCATCTTTTTCAGGAATATCCCAGCCGTCACGAGAGAGATACGGGCAGCGCTCACGTTCATTGGTGAGATCCATTAACGTGCCGGGAATGTATGCGAGAGTCTGGTTACGGTTCCAAATATGGGTTTTCTTGTCCAAATAATACATACGATATGCCATTGACACATCAGGATGCTTAGCAAGATAAAGCACATATAAGTAAAAGGCACTCAGTGCCAGAAACGTCAGGATAAAGAGAAATTTAACACCACGAGTCATCATTAGTTCTGACCTCATTATCGTTTGCGCCAATCCTAATTCAGAACACAGAGAAACAACAGAGAGTGATGGCTTGATCACATAAAAATATATCGTTTCAGATAACTTGACAGTCGAAGCAAACGTTTTCACCTGCTTTTTGATATAGATAAAGAACTTTAACGCCTGATACTTATACACTAAATACATCTATTACTGGCAGGATACCACTTATGAATATGAATCATGCTCAGCGACTGATACTCAGTAATCAATATGAAATACTGAGTAAGCTGAATCCTGAGAAAGCTGATTATTACCATCGCTGCAAGACTATTGTTGAACGTGGTTACTGTTTACAGATGCTGGAACTGGAAAAAGAGTTTGGTCATCTGACCGAAGAAACGTGTAGAGAAGTGATTGATACATTGGAAATGCATCATGCTCTTAAAGTTTCTTATGAAAACTTATCTGCTGAAGATCAGGCGCAAATCTCTGCATCACGCTTAGATTTCATTGGTTATGCCAGAGGCTATGAACGGGAACTGGCCGATTATGTCTGTTATCTGTTAGATGTAGAAAAACGTTTCCCAGATTTAGGTAAATGCTGTGCAAGCTTAAATTCTGAAATGGCAATGCATGACAAATATGAGCGCATGTTGGCCGAATGGCGTGATTGCCCACGTCAATACAAATTATCTATTCAAGAAATTCGTAACATCATCACTGCTTGATAACGTGATAATCAGCCAGACATTTCGTTAGAAGATGGTTGGCTGATTATTTTTATTCCGATGCAGCTAATTGTGTCATTTGTTCCGCCAATAGATTCTTTTTCTGCTGCCAGTATCCAACCATCAACATTCCAGCAATCATAGCGAAAATAAACACAATCGCAGGCCAACCAATCAGTGCCGCCATAGCAATTGCCGGCCCCGGACAAATACCCGCAAGCCCCCACCCTGCGCCAAATATCAAAGCACCTAATACCAACTGGCGATCCAGCGCTTTTTTAGTTGGCAAATGCAAAGCAGCACCATTCCATGTTTGTTGGCGTTTTTTTATAAAAAAGTGATAGCCCAGAGTAAAGACAGCCAAAGCCCCTCCCATCACCAACATCAATGATGCATCCCACTCCCCGGTAACATTAAGAAAACCCACTACCTTATCGGGTTGCATCATGCCAGAAAGCGCTAATCCGAAACCAAAAAGAACACCGGCAATTAAAGAAATCACTACTCACCTCTTAATGGGTCATGGCAACAATCAATGCGCCAGAAAACATAAATAATCCGGTTGCCATTAATGAACGGACTGAAAAACGACCAATTCCACAAATACCGTGACCACTGGTGCAGCCATTCGCTAAGCGAGAACCAACTCCGACTAAGAGGCCTGCTAATATCAGCAACGGCGATATTTCAAGCGTTGCGACTTTGAGATGTAGCGCATACGTTGCCACACTCGCCCCGAGGGTTGTTCCCACTAAAAATAAGATACGCCAGCGTTTGCCATCAGGCATTGAAAATAACCCGGAGATAATTCCACTGTAACCCGCGATCCGACCTTTGCCCCATAAAAGTATCAGGGCTGCAAAACCAATCAGGAGCCCGCCAAGCAACGAACTCCACGGGGTAAAATTGTGCATACATAAACACCCATTAAATTAGATAATTCTAATTTAATTTGAAATGTTCTTACTTTCAATGCAATTGATAAGAAAAACGCGTTATTTGAAATTAGGTTTTGCTCATTTTTATCGTTCTAATGGAAAAAATATTGCAGAGACCTATGCGTAACGAGATGAAAATCACAATTTTTATGCGACTTAGCGGAACTTTTTACAATGTCTGAACTCTAACTTAATGCCACTGCAATTAAACATTGAGTCTTGGCCCAGTCAATGAAAAGTTGACTGGGTTTTTTTATTCCCGAAATTCATCCAGAATAGGCTCAATAAACGTTTTACAGCCACAAGTGGTGTCATTTTGATTACTAAACCGCAAAAAACTTTCGTGTTCCACGATTACGAAACTTTTGGTATCGACCCAGCCCGCGATCGGCCGTCCCAGTTTGCCGGAATTCGAACTGATGCTGACTTCAATATTTGTGGCGAACCCGTCGTTCTTTATTGCCAGATGGCGCCAGATTATTTACCAGCGCCAGAAGCTTGCCTGATAACCGGTATTACTCCTCAGATTGTGAACCAAAACGGTGTCTGTGAGGCCGATTTTTTCCGCTCGATTCATGCGCAATTTGCGCAACCAGAAACCTGTATACTGGGCTACAACAATATCCGCTTTGATGATGAATTTACGCGTTACGGTTTTTACCGCAATTTTTTCGACCCGTATGCTTATAGCTGGCAACAAGGCAATTCACGCTGGGATCTGTTAGATGTAGTCCGTGCATTTTATGCTTTGCGCCCGGATGGCATCAATTGGGTTTATGACGATGAAGGTAAACCGTCATTTCGTCTGGAAAAACTCTCCGTTGCCAATGGCATCAAACATGAAAATGCACATGATGCGATGTCTGATGTGTACGCCACTATTGGTTTAGCCAAATGTCTCAAACAAGCCCAGCCACGCTTATTTGATTATTTGTTAGAACACCGCAATAAACATAAACTCAAAAACCTGATCGACATTATTAATATCAAACCGCTGGTGCATGTCTCTGGTATGTTTTCCGCGTGGCAAGGCTGTGCCAGTTGGATTGCCCCATTAGCTTGGCATCCAACCAATAATAATGCCGTGATTGTCGTGGATTTACACAAAGACATATCACCTTTGCTCAAATTAGATGTCGCAGCTTTACGTGATCGTCTTTATACCCGACGTAATGAATTGGCTGGTGAATCACCAGTCCCCGTTAAATTGATCCATATAAATAAGTGCCCAATCTTGGCACCAGCCGCCAGTCTGAGCGAAGAGCGTTCGCAAGAATTAGGTATCAATCGAGATCGTTGTATGCAGAACCTGCAATTGATCCGAGAAAATCCTGAAATCAGAGAAAAATTGGTCACCTTATTCAATGATGATTTTGTTCCGCCTGAAAATCAGGATCCCGAGCATATGCTGTATCAAGGCTTTTTCTCTGAAGCAGATCGGGCAACGATTGATTTGATCCAACAAGCGACGGCAGAACAATTAACACCAGGCCGTTATCAATTTCATGATCCTCGTCTGCATACATTACTGTTTCGCTACCGGGCCAGAAATTATCCCCACACACTGTCACCACGCGAACAAGAGCAATGGCAACAGTTTTGTGTTGATGCATTAAATCGACAGGCAGAAACTTATTTACTGCGACTAGAACAACTGCTGGAAGGCAAAATACAGGGTTCTCGCGAATGGAACATCATTAAATCGCTGGCGTTGTATTTGCAGGGTAAATGACGGGCAAAAAAAAGGTCAACCACAATGTAGTTGACCGAACTTCAGCTTTTGCTGAAGAGAGCACGGGATAAAACTGGTTTACATATTTATATATGGAAAAGCCGTGCCAACATTCCATATATATCTAAATTATTTTATAAAGATATAAATTACGCACTTTTTTAGTGATTCCACCTCAAAATAGCGTCAATTAAGTCTTTAATTGCATCTAAATTATAACACAACAGAGTCAAAAGACTTTGCAAATTGCGCATTTTTGCAATTTGCAAATGAATCCATATTCGATTTGCATTTTCGCAAAATGCACATCGAATGAAAGCTTGTTCACTAAATAGACAGGAATACGGCCAAACTTTATTTCCCGTTAATTTTTATCCGTATCAGCAATCTATCCGTAAATTCGATGCGTATTAGTAAGACAGGTTTGCCTCGGCTCAATAAGCCTAAGCCTCATTGGATGTGTATAATAAGTTCAGAAGCCGTAATTATGTGTCGGGAATAAGCATCAGCCCCGATGCAGGAGATAAAGAGACAATGACTCAACTAAGTAAAGAAGCTGTAATTGTTCGCTCTGCTCTGGAAGCGAAAGGGCTTGAAACCCCCATGCTGCATACCACTGTTTCGGCACATGAGAAGAAACAGCAGATAGAGCAACACATGGCCTCCATTATGACGCTACTTGGCCTTGATTTAGCTGATGATAGCCTGGCAGAAACACCACACCGAATTGCAAAAATGTATGTCGATGAGATTTTTGCCGGCCTCGACTACAGCACGTTTCCTAAAATTACCCTGATTGAAAATAAAATGGGTACTGATGAAATGATCAAGGTGCAAGACATTGGTGTAACTAGTACCTGTGAACATCATTTCGTTACTATTGATGGCCGTGCGACAGTCGCTTATCTTCCTAAAGACAAAATTATTGGTTTATCAAAGATAAATCGCATCGTGAATTTCTTTGCCAAACGCCCGCAAGTTCAAGAACGACTAACACAACAGATCCTCGTTGCGTTACAAGTGTTACTGGGTACAGATAATGTCGCAATCACCATGACAGCAACACATTATTGCGTCAAATCGCGTGGGATCATGGATGCATTGAGCCAGACCACGACCACCGCATTGGGTGGTGTGTTTAAGAGTAATGCCGCAACACGACATGAGTTCCTGAGCCGCGCTTAATAGATATATGGCCACTGCTAAGAGGCAGTGGCTATCCTTTCAACGCTGTTCCTGATTTATCCCAACAACAATTGTTGCTGTAGCTCATGAATTTGATCGCGTAAGCCAGCCGCTTGCTCAAATTCAAGATTACGAGCATGTTCAAACATCTGGTTTTCCAATCGTTTGATCTCTTTCGCCAACGCATCAGGGCTTAACCGTTGATAATGTGCCGCTTCTTCCGCCACTTTATTGCGACTCGCTTTGGCAGACAATTTAGTCACACCACCTAATTGCATGACATCGACGACTTTCTTATTGAGCCCTTTTGGCGTAATACCATGTTCCTGGTTAAAGGCTTGTTGAACCGACCGTCGCCGCTCAGTTTCTTCAATCGCAGTACGCATCGAATCAGTAATGCGATCGCCATACAAAATAGCCTTACCATTCAGATTTCGGGCTGCACGACCGATAGTCTGTATGATGGAACGAGTAGAACGCAGGAAACCCTCTTTATCTGCATCCAGAATGGCGACCAGCGACACCTCTGGCATATCTAAGCCTTCCCGCAACAGGTTGATCCCGACCAGCACATCAAATTCACCCAAGCGCAAATCACGGATGATTTCCATACGCTCAACGGTATCAATATCCGAATGCAAATAACGAACTCTGACATCATGTTCATGCAAATATTCGGTCAGATCTTCGGCCATCCGTTTGGTCAACGTAGTAACCAGAACTCGTTCTTCTAACTTAACCCGCTGGCGAATTTCAGACAGCAGATCGTCTACCTGTGTCGCAACTGGACGAACTTCAACTTCAGGATCCAGCAAACCGGTCGGACGCACGACTTGCTGCACGATATCCCCACCCGATTTCTCCAACTCGTAAGCTGCTGGCGTAGCAGATACAAAGACGGTTTGCGGCATCAAGGCTTCAAATTCGTCGAATTTGAGCGGCCGGTTATCCAACGCGGAGGGTAAACGGAAACCATATTCCACCAAGGTCTCTTTACGGGAACGGTCACCTTTATACATACCGCCGATTTGCGGCACCGTGACATGCGATTCATCGATGATCAATAAGCCATCGGCAGGCAGATAGTCGAACAATGTTGGCGGCGGTTCGCCAGCAGTGCGGCCAGACAAATAACGAGAGTAGTTTTCAATACCGGAGCAATAACCCAGCTCTTGCATCATTTCGATATCAAACTGGGTGCGTTGGGTTAGCCGCTGTTCTTCAAGCAGTTTATTCGCTGATAAAAGCTGCTCGCGACGCTCAGCCAGATCGACCTTAATGGTTTCAATTGCTTGTAAGATGGTATCCCGTGGCGTGACATAATGGCTTTTCGGAAATACGGTAAAGCGTGGGATCACTTTTTCTACCGCACCAGTCAACGGATCGAACAAACTCAGCCGTTCCACTTCTTCGTCAAACAACTCAACACGCAGTGCCAGCTTGTCAGATTCCGCCGGATAAATATCGATCACTTCACCACGCACCCGAAATGTAGCGCGTTGAAACACCACATCGTTGCGGGTGTACTGCAACTCAGCCAGACGGCGTAAAATATCACGTTGGTTAATGATGTCGCCTTGCCGTAAATGCAACATCATACTGAGATAAGATTGCGGATCACCCAAACCATAGATCGCAGAAACCGACGCCACGATCACCACATCACGGCGTTCTAACAAAGCCTTGGTGGCAGAAAGACGCATCTGTTCAATGTGATCATTGATCGATGAGTCTTTTTCAATAAAAGTATCGGTAGTCGGCACATAGGCTTCTGGCTGGTAGTAATCATAATAAGAAACAAAGTACTCAACCGCATTTTCGGGGAAGAACTCCCGCATCTCACCATACAACTGTGCGGCCAGTGTTTTATTCGGCGCCAAAATCATGGTTGGACGATTCAATTTAGCGATCACATTCGCCATCGTGAATGTTTTACCGGAACCGGTCACCCCGAGCAGGGTTTGATGCGCCAAACCTGCATCGATACCTTCCAACAACTTAGCGATGGCGTTGGGCTGATCTCCTGCTGGCTGAAACTGACTCGCCAGCTTAAAGGCTTTACTCATATTGATTACCACACCAGAAATCTTAACAACATCATAATATGTTCCCGTGTTACCGCGACACAATTACGCCCAAACAAAAACAATAAAGCCACACCGTCGTATATATTTTCGCCATTACGGTGAACTTTTCAGCAGTGTGTGATCTCGCACGTATTTTTGTCTTGACCGACCTTACTCATATGCGTAGGATTATTGGCCCATTCCCTCGTAGTTCAGTCGGTAGAACGGCGGACTGTTAATCCGTATGTCACTGGTTCAAGTCCAGTCGAGGGAGCCAAATTTCTCAGCGTTTCATACTGCAAGAACCCACTTATCCACGGTTTCCATCTATACTGCGCCAAAATAATGCACATCTAGTCATGCTGTATTTTCGCTCATATTCTATTCATACCCAAATCTCAACTATCCGCACCTAAAAAACTAATTAATTGATTTTACTGTGTTTTAAATTTGCAATATTTTTGCGTGGGTTTTTTGTACCCCTTGAGCCACATGGCTTACACAGAAATATAATAAAACAACACACAGGGTTATCCACAGATTCTGTGGGTAAACGACGCCAGCCCTTGTCACCACTGGCATTGCCTTTCTGTTGATAAAAAAAACCTGAATGAAACTGCTCATCAATTCGGCAATCAAACCATTACAGACACTTTTTGCTGTTTCCTTGGTTGACAGCCACCATACCAATCAGTAACATGCGCCCCGTCCTGATGCGACGATTCCCTCGTAGTTCAGTCGGTAGAACGGCGGACTGTTAATCCGTATGTCACTGGTTCAAGTCCAGTCGAGGGAGCCATCATCAGACAGTAATTCCTCCTTAGTTCAGTCGGTAGAACGGCGGACTGTTAATCCGTATGTCGCTGGTTCAAGTCCAGCAGGAGGAGCCACGATTCCCTCGTAGTTCAGTCGGTAGAACGGCGGACTGTTAATCCGTATGTCACTGGTTCAAGTCCAGTCGAGGGAGCCATCTTCTTTACCTGTCTGGGTAAAGTTCAGCACAAATAAATTCTCAGCAAGTCACTTTCACTCTTTAATTCCGCTTTTTTAAAACAAAACGCCTGCACATCGGTGCGGTACAAGCGTTTGTTGTATTTCCTATCGCTGAAACAATGCCAAAGCAATAGCCCGCGCTTCACTATGATCAACTATCGGTGCCGGATATTCATTTTGTGGCTGGAAAACGGTTAACCAATCTCGCGGTGTATGAATGTATTTTTCTGGTACCGCAGCAAGCTCTGGTAACCATTGTTTGATAAAAATGCCTTTCTCATCAAATCGCTCTCCTTGTGTGGTCGGGTTAAAGATACGGAAATAAGGTGCTGCATCGGCACCTGTGCTCGCCGCCCACTGCCAACCGCCGTTATTGGCGGCTAATTCACCATCAATTAGCTGCTGCATAAAATAACGTTCACCATGACGCCAATCGATGTGCAGATCTTTGGTCAGGAAGGACGCCACAATCATGCGTAAGCGGTTATGCATCCAGCCGGTTTGATTCAGACAGCGCATGGCGGCATCGACGATTGGATAACCCGTTTTACCTTCACACCACGCATTAAACCGCGTTTCATCCCAAAGCCAGCGTACATGTTCAGTATCAGGTTTAAATGCCTTATGTTTTGACAGATGAGGAAATGCCACCAGCAGATGCTGATAAAACTCCCGCCAGATCAATTCATTCAACCACACAAATCCGGCAGCACCACGCTCAAAAGGCAATTGACCCAGAGCACCTTGCATCGCCGCTAAACACTGGCGAACCGTAATAATTCCAAGCGCTAAATAAGGGGATAACTGGCTGGTGCCAGCAGTAGCGGGGAAATCACGTTGTTCGCCATAGGCATCCACTTTTTCAGCACAAAAATCGCGCAATCGGGCAAGCACATGCTCTTCACCAATAGGCCAAGCACTACTATCCACTTTTGGATAAGTAAATTGCACGGGCGACCAGTTAAGTGCTTCCCCCCTGCTCACAGGTTTTGGCCAGACCTGATAACCTTCCGCCATTAATCGTTTTAACCAGGCATTACTAAACGGCGTGAAGACTTTAAACATCTCTTTGCTACCGGTTAACACGGTTCCAGGCGCAAACACACAACGCGCATCAAACCACTGCACCTGAATCTTGGCAACATCGCACTGCTGTTGCACCGCGAGATCACGTTGTAGTTCATACTCACCAATGTCTCGATTTACAAATAGCTGTGTAATGCTCTGCTGTTGGCAGAAATTCAGTAACATCTGAGGTAACAGCTGATAATCATCGACTGTGAATACGGTTAATGGAATACCGAGCACAGCCAACTCTGCCCCCAATTGATTGAGTTGCCGCGCCATTAGATCCGCTTTAATCGGCGCCAGATCGTGTTTTTCCCACTGCTTTGGCGTAATGAAATAGATGGCCTGTAATGGCTCATTGCGCAAACTGGCGGCATACAACGCCGGATGATCGTGCAGACGCAGATCGTCCCGAAACCAGACTAATGATGACATCAATACCTCCTTATAAGCTGTAACGCAGCGCCAGATCCTCAGGATGAGGATTAAAGTAAACCTGCGATGCTAAATAAGGATTCGGATATTCCCGCAGATAATGCTGGAGCAGTGTCATCGGCGACATCAGTGGTAACAAGCCTCGGCGGTATTTATCGATGGTGGTTTGTAATTCTGCTTTTTGTGCTGGGCTGAGGTGCTTTTTGAAGTAGCCCTGTAAATGTTGTAATACATTGGAATGGTTTTTCCGGCTTACACGTTGTTGTAAGCCTTGCATCAAGCCTGAAATATAGCGGGCAGCCAGCGTCTCTAATGGTAAATCAATGGCATCCCCCAATAGTTTGCCAAGTGACTTATAGGCCGAAGGCTGGTGAGCAAACAGCAGGTATTTATAGCGGGAATGAAAAGCGATCAACTTGCCACGCGTAATACCGCTGTGTTGTAACGTTAACCAATCATGATAAGCAAACACGCGAGTGACAAAATTCTCACGCAACACCGGATCACACAAACGACCATCTTCTTCCACCGGCAACAGTGGGTTTTGCTCCATCAATATACGGGCGTAAACGCCGGTACCTTCTTTCGCTGATCCTTGCGATGAATAGATCCTGACGCGTTCCATGCCACAGCTTGGTGATTTGGCACAGAGGATATAACCCGCCAGATGATCAAACTCTGCTGTTTTTTGATAAGAGAAGGCAGTTAGTTTGTCAGTAACATCAATACTGCCATCTGAAGCTTCGACGTGAATAATATCGTCTCGTTTAACCAGCCGGATCGCTTTACGCGGTGAGCCAAGACCAATCGCCATTTCAGGGCACACAGATGTAAAAGAAAAATAACGGGTTAATTCTTTTTCTACAAATTCAGATCGTTTGTGCCCGCCATCGAAGCGAACTTGCTGGCCTAACAAGCAGGAACTAATGCCAACCTGGATCTGTTGAGTATCAAACTGGGTCATGGTTTATCCTTATATGTAAGCCAGCAAAATATGGCGCTGGCGCTGATTAACACGCTGATTCCGCATTATTTTTGTATGTACGTTTTGAAGCATAGCGCAGATCAGTGCTAAACGATGCTCAATCACGATTGCACCAATTTAATCAGAAAAATATGCACCAAACACCTACAGCACCAAATTGCTACATGAATCCCATTCTGGGGCTACCTTTCAGAGCAGAAAGACGTATAATAGGTAGCATTGCTGCAAAATAGCGTCAAATTAGCCCCTTTTTTTACGATCAAAAACCTTTCTTTTTCCCATATCCGCATTGATCTTACAAGTACCATTCAGCCCTCTTTTTGTTCTATATTTTTCAATGTAAACATTTAAACATTACGCTTTTTACACCTATACCCCGCACCTATAGTGGTCTCCAGACTGCTGGCTACATCAACGGAACTGATAGGCACTTAGTGTCTCGGCCGAAAAGTTAGCGTTCTTTTAAATATTCAGCACGTATCTTGCTGAAGCATCGTTAACCTGACGACGTGAAGAGAACCTTATGAAACAACAAACGCCATTTGTTCAGTTTCGCAACGTACAAAAAAGCTATGACGGCGAAACACTCATAGTAAAAGACCTCAATTTAAATATCCGTCGGGGCGAATTTCTGACTCTGTTAGGCCCAAGTGGTTCAGGGAAAACCACGAGCCTGATGATGCTGGCTGGCTTTGAAACCGCCACCAGCGGTGAAATCACACTGGGCGGCAAATTGCTGAATAACCAGCCACCACACAAACGTGACATTGGTATGGTGTTCCAAAATTATGCTCTGTTTCCACACATGACCGTGGCTGAAAACGTGGCGTTCCCTCTGTTTGTTCGTCGCATGGCAAAAGCCGATATTCAGGAAAAAGTGCAGGAAGCACTGGCCATGATCAAGATGGACAGTTTCGGCCATCGCTACCCAGCACAGCTATCAGGTGGCCAACAACAACGTGTTGCGTTGGCACGTGCTTTGGTGTTTGAACCGAAACTGGTATTGATGGACGAACCACTTGGTGCGCTGGATAAACAGCTACGTGAACATATGCAGATGGAAATTAAACATTTGCATGACAAGTTTGGCCTGACCATTGTTTATGTAACACATGATCAATCGGAAGCCCTGACCATGTCCGATCGCGTTGCAGTGTTCCATAAAGGTGAAATCCAGCAAATCGACAGCCCTAAAGCCTTGTATGAAGAACCGAAAAATGCGTTTGTGGCGCAATTTATCGGTGAAAACAACCGCTTACAGGGTGTAGTTGAGAGCATCGACAGCAATTATTGTCTGGTGCGGATGCAGGATGGTTCATTAATCAAATCACTCGCAGTCAATGTGTCACACAGTGGCGAACAGACCTCGCTGTCAATCCGACCAGAGCGGATCTTACTGGGTGCTGCCAGCCAAAGTTGCGATAACGTGGTACATGGACAAGTGAAAGAATTCATCTACTTAGGCGATCACATCCGCCTGTGTATTGATACCTGTGGCAGCTCTAACTTTATAGTGAAGATGCCAGTGAGCCAGTTCGATCCAAGCATCAAACTGGGCGACAAGCTGGCGATCGGGTGGCAAAAGGATCATGTCCGCGCCCTCGACATGCTGGATTAATAACGTTCCTATCTAATAAACGTTCCACCCTAATAACTGAAACAAGGATGATATCGATGAATGCAAATCGTACTCTGTTAGCGGTGTTGGCAGCGAGCGCTTGTGTAGCAGCACAAGCTGACGAACTGTCTGTTATCTCTTTTGGTGGTGCCAACAAGGAAGCTCAGATCAAAGCCTATTATGAGCCGTTTACTAAAGCGACAGGCACTAAAGTCGTTGCCGGTGAATACAACGGTGAAATGGCCAAACTGAAAGCGATGGTAGAAACCAAAAGTGTGTCATGGGACGTCGTCGAAGTTGAATCTTCTGAAGTCGCTCGCGGCTGTGACGAAGGCTTCTTTGAAAAACTGGATTATAAAGTGATCGGCGCGAAAGGTGACTTCATTCCGGGTGCTGCCAGCAAATGTGGCGTCGGCATGTTTGTTTACTCCACCGTTATCGCGTATGACGCAAATAAACTGAAAGCAGCGCCAACCTCTTGGGCTGATTTCTGGGACGTTAAAAAATTCCCTGGCAAACGTGGCCTGCGTAAAACCGCTAAATATGCACTGGAAGCGGCACTGTTGGCTGATGGCGTAGCCCAAAAAGATGTGTATGCCGTATTAGCCACCCCAGCAGGTGTTGACCGCGCATTCAAAAAATTGGATGAGCTGAAACCGAACATTCAGTGGTGGGAAGCTGGCGCACAAGCTCCGCAATATCTGATCTCCGGTGATGTGGTAATGACTTCTGCATTTAACGGTCGTATTGCCAATGCGCAGAAAGAAGGTAATAAAAACCTGAACATCACCTGGAACGGTGGTTTGTATGAAGTGGAATATTGGGTTGTTCCGAAAGGCACACCAAATAAAGATCTGGCGATGAAATTCATTGCTTCTACCGTGAAACCGGAAAGCCAGATCGATTACGCCAAACAGATCCCTTACGGCCCAACGAACAAAGGTGCAGCAAGCAAGATCGATGCAGCTTTAGCAGCCACATTGCCATCTTCACCCGCCAACTTAGGTATGGCAGTCGCAGTTGACCCAACCTTCTGGTTGGATCACGGTGAAGAGCTGGAACGTCGCTTCAACGCTTGGGCAGCTAAGTAATACCTCTCGCGTCGGGTTCATTGCAGGGCCCGACGCGAACACCCTGTCAATCTCAACGGAATGATCCAGGCCTGTGAGCCGTCTGTCAGGAATGAATTTATGATGTCAACGACCATTACGGACACCCTCCCCCAGCCTGTGGATACCGAATCCCTGAAGGCAAAACTTCATCGTGCGGAACGAATCAACCGACTGAAATCATTCGGGCTCATTCTGCCGTTAATTATTTTTCTGGTGGTCGTGTTTTTAGTACCACTGGTCATCATGTTGAAAAAAAGCGTCGATAATCCGGAAGTGTCGGCTTTATTGCCTGCCACGGTGACTGCCATGGCCAATTGGGATGGTAAAGCCTTACCACCAGAAGAGGTCTATAAAGCGCTGGCGACCGATATCGAAAAAGCGAACAACAATGATGCCTTAGGTAATCTGGGCAAGCGTCTGAACACCGAAATTTCCGGCTATCGCAGTTTACTGAATAACACCGCCGATAGTCTGCCGTTAGACCCTGTGCCAGCCTCTTACAAACAGGCGCTGATTGATCTGGATGCGCGCTGGGGCGATGCCACCTACTGGCAATCTATTTACCGAAATAGCTCGCCTTACACCGCTAATTATTTGCTTTCCGCATTAGATCTGAAAAAAGACCAGACCGGTGCAGTAGTCAAAGTGGCGGGAGACCAGGCTATTTATCAGGATGTATTTGTCCGCACTTTCTGGATGAGTTTGATCATTACGGCTGCCTGTTTAGTTCTGGCTTATCCGTTGGCTTACATGCTGGCAACTTTGCCGGATCGCACTGCTAACCTGCTGATGATCTGTGTGTTGCTGCCATTTTGGACATCTGTGCTGGTGCGAGTAGCTGCCTGGATTGTGATCTTACAGAATAACGGGTTGGTCAATTCATTCCTGGAACACCTGGGTTTGATTGATTCACCACTGCACTTAGTCTTCAACCGCTTTGGGGTCTATGTTGCCATGGTGCACATCATGCTGCCTTTTATGATTTTGCCGTTGTATAGCGTGATGAAAAACATTCCCAAAACCTATCAGCGTGCCGCTATTTCGCTGGGCTGCCCACCGATGGTGAGTTTCTGGCTGGTTTATTTCCCACAGACGTATGCTGGTATCGGCGCCGGTTGCCTGCTGGTGTTCATCCTCTCGATTGGTTATTACATCACGCCAGCATTGCTGGGTGGCCCAAGTGATCAGATGGTGAGTTATTTCGTCGCGTTCTACACCAACACCACGATCAACTGGGGTATGGCGACGGCGTTAGGTGGCTTATTACTGCTGGCAACGCTGATCTTATATGTGATTTACAGCTGGCTGGTCGGTGCAAACCGTTTACGTCTGGGCTAATTGAGAAGGATGTCATGATGCTACAACCTTATGCTTCTAATTTTGAACGGATTTGGCACTGGTCTCACCGTAGCCTGTGCGGTCTGGTACTGTTGTTCCTGATGTTGCCGGTGCTGGTGATGATCCCGCTGTCGTTTAATAGCGGCGCGTTTCTGGTTTATCCATTGCAAGGCTGGTCGCTGCGTTGGTATGAGACTTTCTTCACCTCACCGGAGTGGATGCGCGGGCTGGCTAACAGCATGATTGTGTCACCGGCGGCGACCTTAGTCGCGATGATTTTCGGTACGCTGGCCTCGATTGGCCTGACGCGTGCTGAATTTCGCGGTAAAGCGCTGCTAACCAGTATTTTGATTTCGCCGATGGTGGTGCCAGTGGTGATTGTTGGTGTGTCGTCGTACCTGTTTTTCGCTCCACTCGGGCTGGCGAACAGCTACTTCTCACTGATCATGGTACATGCCGTGTTGGGCATTCCATTTGTGATCATTACCGTGACGGCAACCCTGCAAGGCTATAACAAGAATTTAAGCCGTGCGGCAGCCAGCTTAGGCGCTGATCCTGTATTAACGTTCTTTAAAATCACCTTGCCATTGATTGGCCCCGGCATGATTTCCGGTGCCCTGTTCGCGTTCGCAACTAGTTTTGATGAGGTGGTGGTTACGCTTTATCTGGCTGGGCCAGAGCAGGCAACCTTACCACGCGTAATGTTCAGTGGTATTCGTGAAAATATCAGCCCAACTATTGCGGCAGCGGCAACGGTCTTGATCCTGATCTCAGTGGCTATGTTGTTGACGTTGGAATGGTTGCGCGGTCGTTCAGAAAAAATGCGCACCACGGCGCATTGATTTAAGAAGCTATTTCTTTCTGCAAGCAAGTTCCACCTATTGCGCCGCTCGCGGCGCTTTTTTATCCCTTAACCAAACGTGATATGGCTTTGCAGTAACCGCATAAAGAAATCGCGTGGTTTGTTCAAGCGGCCAAACTGATGCGTGATCGCCGCGATACCGAGCTTGTAACAACGTTCAGCCGGTAACAGCATGCGCAACTTACCTTCCGCAATCCATCGATCGGCATAATGCTCAGGCAGATAACCCACATACGCACCGGATAAAATCATCGTGGCGCGTGTTTCGTAATAATATGCCGTCGCAGCTTTGGCCAGCCCCGCCATTTGCATAGCCACATCCGGATTACTCTGAATACCGGCCTGCACAGAGCGGCAATTCTTTAAACCTTGACGGATCAGTTCATCATCAAGCTCGTTAAACAGCGGATGCCGGTCACTGCAATACAAGTAACAGGTTTCTTCATACAATGGCTGGTAAATCAAACCATCTAGTTTGCGGTGGTAAGGAATAAAGCCAACATCGACTTCCCCGTTCAATATCATGCGCTCGATGTCATTCATTGGCGCTGTTTCAAATTGCAGGAACACATCGGGTGCTTGTCGGCAAAATTCGCCTAGAACCTGCGGAAAATGACAGCGGTCATCCAAACTGATCGTATCACTGGCCACCAGCTTCAGTTCACCAGAAAGCTGTACATGCAAGGCATTTACGGTTGAGCGGAAATCTTCCAATTGCGAAAACAGCCGGCGCACCGATTCATAAATGATTGAGCCTTCTTCGGTCAGCGAAAAACCAGAACGGCCACGGCTGCACAGCTTTAATTTCAAACGATGCTCAAGATTCGCCATGTGCACACTGATCGTTGAGCGGCTGATATTCAACACAGTTTCTGCAGCAGAAAACCCGCCGCATTCCACTACGGTTTTGAACACTTTCAGCAGGCGGATCTCGTAATCGCCGACTTGCCCTAACTCAATCAGTGAAACCTGCACCATTGTTTTAACTTCCTCAATGTAAGAGTTGATTGTTAGTCATTTATGCAACGGTATAACGCGCTAGTATGAACACATCAGCCCGATAATTCAGGGCATCCAACAGTCACCGGAGATCCCGTATGTGCTACCCATCTATTGATCCGTTGCTAGCTCCATTTTGCCAATGGCAAGCTTCGCAGTGGATGACGCCAAAAGTTGGCACCACTTTCTCTGTGACCAACCCTGCGACGGGGGCCGTTATCGCCACGCTGCCAAATCAAACCGCAGGTGATGCTTTAGCCGCGATTGATCGCGCCAGTGCCGCACTGCCAGCCTGGCAAGCCTTACCAGCCAAACAACGTGCCTTGCTGCTGCGTCGCTGGTTCGATCTGATTCTGGAAAACCAAGATGCGCTAGCCCTGCTGATGACCTTAGAACAAGGTAAACCATTGGCCGAAGCCAAAGGTGAAATCGCTTATGGCGCTTCGTATATCGAATGGTTTGCCGAAGAAACCAAACGCGTTTATGGCGACATCATTCCAGCTGCCAGCGGTGATCGTCGAATTCTGACCATCAAACAAAGCATTGGTGTCGTCGCTGCGATCACCCCGTGGAACTTCCCGAACGCCATGATCACGCGCAAAGTAGCGCCCGCTCTTGGTGCAGGCTGCACTATCGTAGTGAAACCTTCGGATGAAACGCCACTATCTGCACTGGCGTTGATCACACTGGCGCATCAGGCCGGTATTCCGGAAGATGTCTTCCAGGTAGTCATTAGTCGCAAAGCAGCGGAAATTGGCCAGGTTTTCTGTGGCGACAGTCGGGTTCGTAAGCTCACCTTTACCGGATCGACTCCTGTTGGTAAGCAATTGATGAGCCAATGCGCCGCGACTGTGAAAAAGCTGGGCTTAGAGCTGGGTGGCAATGCACCGTTTATCGTGTTCGACGATGCAGACATTGATGCCGCTATCGCCGGTTTGATGGTGTCGAAATACCGTAATGCTGGGCAAACCTGTATCTGCGCTAACCGCATTCTGGTGCAAGATGGCATTTATGATGCTTTTGCAGAGAAGCTGGTTGCTGCAGTGAAAAAATTAAAAGTCGGTTTAGGCACTGACGCTGGCACCACTATTGGCCCGCTGATCAACCAAGCGGCGATGCACAAAGTACAGCACTTGGTTTCTGATGCCATCACGCGCGGCGCGAAATTATTAACCGGCGGATCAGTTCATCCAGCTGGTGACAATTTCTATCAGCCAACCGTGCTGAAAGAAGTGACCAGTGATATGAAAATTTTCCACTCTGAAATTTTTGGCCCAGTGGCACCGCTGTTCCGCTTCTCAACGGAAGCCGAAGCCATCGCCATGGCAAACGATACCCCGTTTGGGCTGGCTGCTTATTTCTACAGCCGGGATATCAGCCGCATCTGGCGCGTATCCGAAGCGTTGGAATACGGCATGGTTGGTATCAACGAAGGCGGAATTTCCAGCGAAGTCGCCCCGTTTGGTGGCGTCAAAGAATCAGGTCTGGGTCGTGAAGGTTCTAAATACGGTCTGGAAGAATTTACTGAAATCAAATACCTCTGTATGGGCGGCTTAAAATAGTTCTCAAAGGATTGTGGCTGCATATTTTAAGGAGTTACCAATGAATAACGCTGAACTGCAACAACGTAAACAAGCTGTTTTTGCTCGTGGTGAAGGCAATGCCTACGGTATCTATGTCGCGAAAGCCAAAAATGCCGAACTGTGGGATGTCGAAGGTAAACGTTACATTGATTTTGGTAGTGGTATCGCGGTAGTAAATACCGGCCATAGCCATCCGAAAGTGGTTGCCGCCGTAAAAGCGCAGCTGGATAACTTCAGCCACACTTGCATGACGGTAACGCCTTATGAATCAGCTGTGAAACTGGCGGAAAAACTGGTTAAAGCGGTTCCAGGCAACACACCGAAAAAAGCCATGTTTGTTACTACTGGTGCGGAAGCGGTAGAAAACGCAGTGAAAATTGCCCGCTCTTACACTGGCCGTTCTGGCGTGATCGCATTCAACGGTGGTTTCCACGGTCGTACCCTGCTGACCGTCGGTTTAACCGGTAAAGTGCAGCCATACAAAGCGGGTTTTGGCCCATTCCCGGCTGAAATTTATCATGTCGCTTACCCAAATGAACTGCTGGGTGTCTCAGAAGACGACAGTTTTGAAGCGCTGAACCAGCTGTTCAAATGCGATATCGACCCGAATCGTGTTGCGGCCATCATCATTGAATGTGTGCAAGGCGAAGGCGGTTTCTACCCAGCGCCGGCTTCGTTCCTGCAAAAATTACGTGAACTGTGCGATCAAAAAGGCATCATGCTGATCTGTGACGAAATCCAGACAGGTTTTGCCCGTACTGGCCGTATGTTTGCGCATGATTACGCCGGCATCGAAGCTGATTTAGTGACCATGGCGAAAGGACTGGGCGGTGGTTACCCAATTTCTGCCGTCGTAGGTAAGGCAGAAATTATGGATGCACCACAGCCTGGCGGCTTGGGCGGCACCTATGCCGGTTCACCATTGGGTTGCGCGGCTGGCTTGGCCGTATTCGATGCCATCGAAGAAGAAAAACTGTGTGATCGTGCACTGGCGATTGGTGAGCGCATGGTCAACCATCTGCGCGATATCAAAGCCGAACACCCAGCCATTGTAGGTGACATCCGTAATTTGGGTGCCATGATCGCGCTGGAATTGGTCAAAGACGGCGACATGAAAAAGCCGGATTCAGATCTGACCAAAGCTATCTGTGCCAAAGCGGCTGAAAAAGGTTTGATCCTGCTGTCATGCGGCACTCGCGCTAACGTGATCCGCTTCCTGCCACCATTGACCACCGAAATGGAAATCATCGATGAAGGCATGGCACTGCTGAAAGCCGTTATCAAAGAACTTGTGTAACGGTTCCTAAAAATCTCCTCCGTGTCCATAAGCAGAGCATCCGGCAATTGTCGGGTGCTTTTTTTGTATTTAAAAGACTTCGCCCGGCGTCATACCAAACTGAGCCCGGAAAGCGGCAATAAACGAGGACGTCGACTCATAACCGCAAGCCAGCGCCACCGAGGTGACCTTTTCTCCCGACTCCAAACGGCGTAATGCACTGAATAAACGTAGCCGTTGGCGCCAGATCCGAAATGACAGCCCCGTTTGTTTCAGGAAAAGTCGGCTGAGGGTTTTTTCTGATGCACCTAATAATTGCCCCCAGACAACTAACGTGCGCTGATCATCCGGGTGTAGCTGTAATTCGTCACACAATCGCTTCAGCCGTGGATCGGTCGGCATTGGCAACGACCATTCTACGGTCTTAGCTGTCCGCAGTTGATCAAGCAGAACTTGCACCAACCGCCCTTGTTCGCCAGCAATGTCATATAACACAGGCAATGCACAAAACGTACAGATCAGTTCTCGTAACAACGGTGTCACTTCAAACACGTGACATCCTGCTGCCTCGTTGTCAAAACATGCGACGCTCGCCTCAATATAAAGCCCGCGCATTTCCACGCGATCAGAGGTGATCACTTGATGGCTAACACCGTTAGGTATCCATACCGCCCACATCGGTGGCACCACATAACTGCCACTCTCGGTATACACCGTCAGCATGCCGCGGATCGCATAAGAGATCTGTATCCAATCATGCTGATGCCACACCGTTTGCGAATCACGGGCAACAGACTCATTTCTGGCATAAACAGGGCGTGGTAATTGTTCTATATCTGGAACGATCCGCTCTGTGCGGACGAGATGTCCTTTTATCGACATAAAATGACTTTTTATCGTTAGTGGTGCATTACTGGAAAGCTTAGAGTATGTCGGAAAGTATTAACACAGGAATTATATATGTTCAGTGGATTATCACGTCTGTTCCCTGATCGATTTACGCTGATGCTGATCAGCACAGTAACCCTAGCCAGTTTCTTGCCGTGTCAGGGTTATACTGCCGTGATCTTTAATCAAATTGCCGATATCGCTATCGCATTGCTATTTTTTCTGCATGGCGCCAAATTATCACGCAGTGCGGTATTAGCGGGTATCACGCACTGGCGTTTACATTTGCTGGTGATGAGCCTGACTTTTTTGTTGTTTCCCATCATTGGCTTGTTACTGCAACCGCTACTGACACCGTTAGTGGGCCCAGTGATTTATCAAGGCATTCTGTATTTATGCTGTTTGCCTGCCACTGTTCAGTCTGCGATTGCATTTACCTCGATGGCAAAAGGCAATGTGCCTGCCGCAGTTTGTAGCGCATCGGCCTCCAGTTTATTGGGCATCTTCGTCACGCCGATCTTGGTGAGTCTTATTTTAGCCAAAGGAACGGGTAACAGTGATCTGCATGGCATCAGTAAGATCTTGCTGCAATTATTGCTGCCTTTTGTCAGCGGCCACCTGCTGCAACCGTGGATTGGCGGATTTGTCACTAAACATAAGAAAATGCTGGGTATTGTCGACCGTGGCTCGATCCTTTTGGTGGTTTATACCGCGTTCAGTGCCGCCGTCATTGAACATCTGTGGAGCACGGTGCCAATGCGTTCTTTACTCGGTTTACTGGTGGTGTGTGTGGTGATCTTAGCCATTGCGCTATTCAGTTCCCGCCTGCTCAGTCGCCGCTTGGGTTTCTCGGTGCCGGACGAAATTACCATTGTGTTTTGTGGCTCAAAGAAAAGTCTGGTTAGTGGTGTGCCTATGGCCAAAGTATTGTTTGCCGGTGCACATCTTGGCCCGATCTTGTTGCCAATCATGCTGTTTCATCAAATTCAATTGATGGTCTGTGCTGTGCTGGCGCAGCGTTATGCCAAACGAGTGACTGACTAATAATGATTAAAAAGGGCGACTCGCAATGACAGTCGCCCTTTGTATTACTCAGCCACCCATTTCATATGAACAGCCGTCAGAATTTTGCGGTGGTGATCTGGAAGGTTTTGAAACCACCGGAAAGATTACGCGCATTAAACCCGTGGTTCGCCAATAAACGATAAGCGACATGCCCACGCAACCCCACCTGGCAAGTGATCAGAATTTCTTTGTCTTTCGGTAATTCCGCTAACCGCTCACGCAGTTGATCGACCGGAATATTCACTGCGCCTGCAATGGTACCGATCTTGGTTAACTCGCCGGGATTACGCACATCTAACAAAAACTGTTCTGGTGAGATATTCAAGACATCCGCAGTGTGGCAAACACGTTCATCACCTTTGATCACGTTCGCTGCAACCATCCCAGCCTGATTGATCACATCACGCGCCGAACCAAATGGCGGTGCATAAGTCAGCTCAAGGTGTTCCAAATCTTGTACTTTCAAACCGGCACGCATGGCAACGGCTAATACATCGATCCGTTTATCCACGCCTTCTTTCCCAAACGCCTGCCCACCCAGAATTTGCCCAGTAACTGGATCAAAAATGAGTTTAAAGCTGACCGGAAATGCACCCGGATAATAACCGGCGTGATTACCCGGATGAACGTACACTTTTTCATAAGCTCGCCCTTGGCGGCGCAAACTCTTTTCACTGTGGCCGGTGCTGGCAATGGCGAAGTCAAAGATCTTACAAATCGCAGTGCCTTGCGTGCGCTGATATTTTTCGTCACGCCCCAGCATGTTATCGGCAGCGATACGCCCTTGACGATTGGCAGGTCCAGCCAGCGGGATCAGCGCCGGTTGCGCAGTCACAAAATCCAGCGTTTCGACGGCATCACCAACCGCATAAATATCGGGGTCACTGGTGCGCATACCGTCATCAACTTTGATACCACCTCGCGCACCTAGCTCAAGCCCTGCAGCTGATGCCAGCATAATTTCTGGTTTCACACCGATCGCCAGAATCACTAGCCCGGTTGTTAATTTCTCGCCATTGCTTAACGTCAGCTCCAGATGTTCAGGAAGTTCTGTTATTGCTGTTAGCCCGGTGTTCAAACGCAGATCGGTTTGTTTTTGCAGCAGCACCTGATGCACGAAATTTGCCATCTCCAGATCAACGGGCGCCATTACTTGTTCAGACAGCTCGAGCAACGTCACCGCGATACCGAGCTGATGCAGTGCTTCCACCATTTCTAAACCAATAAAACCACCACCCACGACCGTAGCATGCTGTGGTTTATTCTGTGAAACAGCAGCAACAATGCGATCCATATCCGGAATGTTACGTAAGCTAAAAGTATTAGCGCTATTGATACCGGGAATGGGCGGGCGAATTGGCGCAGCCCCTGGGCTCAGTAATAATTTATCGTAAGACTCTTTATATTCTTCACCCGACAACACATTTTTTACGGTGAGCACTTTTTGCTGACGATCAATCGCAACAACTTCAGAGAAAATACGAACGTCAACATTAAAGCGTGACTTAAAACTTTGCGGTGTTTGCAGTAATAAAGCATCACGTTGTGTAATATCACCGCTGACGTGATAAGGCAGACCGCAATTCGCAAAAGAGATGAATTCGCCACGCTCCAGCATGATGATTTCAGCGTCTTCTGACAAACGACGCGCTCGTGCCGCGGCAGAGGCACCGCCTGCTACGCCACCGACAATGATTATTTTTGTCATATTTGCTTCCCTTAAAAATCTATGGCTTTAATTTAGCTTTATCTAATTTAGATAACAAGTATGTTTTCTCGGGTTGTGCTTTTAGTATTTTAAGCTATTCTTTAGTTCATCTACGCAGAACATTGTTTTATATGAATTTTTTAAGCGCTCCAATTGTAGACGACGATACAGATACCGATGGTTGTTTCTTGCTGTGGAATTCAGCAACTCGCCAGTTAAAACTGGCTAACCCCCATGCTAATCATCCTGTTTCGTTATTCCCTAAGCCAGAAATGTACTGGCCCGATCAATTGCCGCCGCTTCATGCTCAGCGACTTAATGCCATATTCAGTAAAAATCAGCCACAAACCATCAACATAGAGCTGGATAACGTTTGTTGGCAACTTAATGTTACGCCAACTGAATCTTCACATTGGCTTATTTTTGCCAAACCGATGCGCAAAGTTGCATCAACACAAGGGTTAGCCGTTCTTGAACTGGAAAAATCAGTACAGGGATTATCCGGCCCTGAACGTAACCGCCAGTTACTGGAAACAATTCAATACTATTCCGGCTGCGACCGTCTGATTGTCTGGCAATTACAGCAACAAACACTATTACCGATTTATAGCAGTAGTAATGAAGCACTACCACGAAGCCAACCCGTCGATCGGCGCTATCAACGGGCACTGGATATCCGCCAGCAGTTAGGCTTTTCTGATGTACATCACCAACCACTGCTTGTAGGCCAGAATTATTACAAAGAAAGCGGCATTTTGGCACGTTTGGATACGGCGATTCGGGTAGAACGACAACTGTGCGGTGTGTTGACGCTGGAATATCGGCAGTTGCAAGACAGCTTTGCTCCCGAGTTATTCCAGCTAGCGCAAACTGCAGCAACGTTGCTTATGATCAATGAGTTACCAGCGCCGCAAAGCTCACCAGCCCCCAAAGCAATTACCCAACAAACGTCTGACTGGCTACACCAATTTAATACGGAAATAGCTGCATTGCATGGTGCGGATTTCTTTGCTGAAGTTCAGGAATTATTGCAACAAAAAACCGGTGCCACACGTTGTCTGCTCGCAGTGCAATGCGCTGATTTACCCGGCTACATCCAGCCTTGCCCGACCAATGATGGTCATCTGCCACCCGTACTGGAATTTAGCCACAGCCTGCGTCAGCAATTATTACAATCCGGGCATATGATCTGGGATCAGGAATCGCTGCCCCACCAGCTGATGCAACATGAACAATGGTGTTTTGCACTGGCCCTGAAAGATGACAAAAATAATCTGTCCGGAGTCATTCTGCTGTTTTTCCGTGATTTGCCGGAACATTGGACCAACATCATGCAAGTGCTCGCACTGGTGCAGGTGCGGATACAAGCTGAGTTACACCATCAGTCATTAAAGAGTCAGCTGAAAACTGCGGAAGCCGCCTTTGATAACCGGCTGGCGATGTTGATCATCAACCACCGCGGCATTATCGAGCGGGTTAATTCAGCATTTTGCAGTATTACCGGTTACAGCGAAGCACAGGTGTTAAACAAACACTTCCGGCTACTTCGGCCACGTTATTACGGCGATGATTTCTTCGATACATTACTGACGGCACTGGAACAAGATAATTGCTGGCAAGGCGAAGAGCGCCTGGTTCGCAGCAGTGGCTTTTATTTCCCGGTGCACCTCAGAGTTAATGCCATTATGGAATATGGCGTGGTTCGCCATTATGTCTGTGCCTTTGAAGATTTGGCAGAACAACGCAGTACCGAAGCACAAATTGAACGATTGGCTTATTCCGATGATTTAACCGGTTTACCTAATCGCAGATCGTTATTGGAAAAGCTTGCCGAGACCGTAGAAAGTGCTCAGCAAAGTAAAGAGATCAATGGGTTATTACTAATTGATGTTGATAACTTCAAAAACATTAACGACTCGCTCGGTCACGCTTATGGTGATTTACTGCTGATTAAAATGGTTCAACGCCTGCAGCAACAATTCCCTAACTATTATCTGACTCGAATATCCTCCGACCAGCTGTTGTTAATTGCCGCCTCACTTGGGCAAAGCGATGTCACCGCACGCATTCATTGCGAATTTATCGCGACTCAATTACTCGGTATATTCCAAACACCTTACATACTGAATGGCATCTCTTTACATGTCACCTGCACGTTAGGCATTACGTTGTTTGGTTCAGAGTCAGAGCCGTTAGAATTATTAAAGCAGGTGGAAACAGCCTCGCATACTGCCAAACAGCATAACCGTGGCCAGTTTGCCTTCTTTACGGAAGATATGGCCGATGAAATAAGAAAGCGGCTTGAGCTGAATATCAAATTACGCAGCGCTCTCACCTCTGGTGAATTCCGTCTGCATTATCAGCCACAGTATGAAACCGCGACTGGCAAGCTGATTGGCGCAGAAGCCTTGATCCGTTGGGAACATCAGGGAAAACTGATCCCTCCCGGTGAGTTTATTCCGGTCGCCGAAGAAACCAGCCTTATCAACGATATCGGCTGGTGGGTGCTGAAACAGGCCTGCGAACAGTTTGTGTACTGGCAGGATAACGGGCTACATCTGCCGGGAGTATCCGTCAACGTCAGTGCCCGCCAATATCATTGCCATGACTTCGTAACCCAAGTGGAATGGCTGCTGAAAAATACCAATATGCCAGCGGAAAAACTGATGCTGGAAATTACCGAGTCAGTCGTGCTGGAAAATCTGCAAGACACCATCAATAAAATGCAGCAACTGCGCCAGTTAGGGGTTAGTTTATCAATTGATGATTTTGGTACCGGCTATTCGTCGTTAGCCTATCTGAAAACATTGCCCGTCAATGAAGTGAAGTTAGATCGCTCATTCATCAACCGGCTAGCAGAAGACTATAAAGATCAAGCGCTGGTCTCTTGTGTGGTGAATCTGGCAACCGTTTTAGGCTTTCGGGTATTAGCGGAAGGGGTTGAAACCGAGCAACAACTGGATGTGTTACGCACCTTGAAATGTGATTTCTTCCAGGGTTATCTGCGTAACAAGCCATTACCACAGCAAGAATTTACCCGTTTGCTGGAACAGCTTAAACAAACGAAACTGTAGTTGAAAAATCTATGTCCGAGTCATTCAAAACACTCGGACATATCTCTTAAAACTCAAATTTATAGAACAGATCAACCGCCTGATCCAGGCTGCTCACCGCTTGTAAATACAGCTGCGGCAACAGGAAATATTTCAATTTCACTTCGCTGACGGCACTGTAAACGCCCACGCCATATTGCAGTTGTAAATCTTTTAGCAGGTACGCAGATAAATTCACTTTAGTGTCTGTTCCGCTGCCACTGGTATCAAACGCCGCATCTTTCAGGCCAAAGGTCGATGCTACATCAGACACGACACCGTTGGTCTGCCCTAGCCCTGCACCAATCATCATCGCTGCCATGGCTTCTTCCGTCGAACCATTGGTGGTTGCGGTAGAGCTGCGTCCACGCAACAGGTAAGACAATTTATCGGTGTCGGGTAATTCCGGCTCAGAGAAAACTTGCGCACTGATAGCATTGATCGGCGAGTTAATTTTCACCCCAACGGTGACACTACTGTCTTCCATCGTCGACGGATCACGAATTGCCTCTGCCATGACGTAAGGCTCAGTGACATCCCCATTAAACATCAGCTTACCGCTACGGATCACCAGATTCTGCCCATACGCTTTGAAACGACCGTTGACCAGACGAATTTCACCTTGCGTCATCAGGTTCTGCCCTGGCTTCTGGCGAAAACGCAAACCGCCGCCCAGCGCCGTTTTCAGGCCCATCGCACTGAACTGAACATCGGAGCCTAAGCTAAGATCAACATTCATAAAAAAAGGAAATGGTGCAGGGCGATCTTGTTGTTGCTGCGGTCGGACAATATGCACATCATCTGATAGTTCAATGCCATTTTCGGGCAAGCTTTTGATATCAATTCGTGCCCATGGCACAACGATATTGCCATTCAGTGAGGCTTGCTCCGCATCAAATTGTAATTGCAGATCAGAATCGACTCTGCCGTTACCATAACCAGCAAAAGCCAGTTCCATTTCTTTACCACGTAATGCCAGCACTCCCGACGGTACGCCACCTGGCCAGCGCGTATGGCCTGTCAAGGTGGCAGATCCCTTGCCAGCGAGCAGGCTGGCATTCAATTCCGCTTGATCGCCATTAATCACTAAGGTGCCATTGATCTGACGTAGGCTTAGCATTTCGGTTTCTGTATCGACTTCACCATCTTTCAACCGTGCCTGACCGTAAAACAGTGGTGCATCGAGTGTACCAGCCAGTCGGCCGTCGATATCAACCGTGCCTTTTGTGCTGTGCAAGGCATCGATCAGCGGAGCCACACCATACAACTGCAAATTTGTCAGATTCACAGTGCCACTGAGTTGCCGGCGTTTTAACGGATCAGCGACTTGAGCTGTCACGTTAATATTTCCAAGCATTTCAGAATCGAGTACAAACTTCATTTGTGCTGATTTTGACGTCACATCAACTTGCAGCAACAGATCCCGATAGGGTGTGTGGATTTGATCGGTAATCAATTCGCCTTGTTGGCTGTGCAAGGTTACCGACAGATCCGGAGAATGAGCGTTCCATCCTAAAACACCATTGGCTTGTAAAGCGCTCTGCCAGTCTAACGCATCAGGAAGCCAAGGCTTAAGGCGTTGCGTATCAAACTCGGCCAGCGTAAATGGAATTTTGCCACGAGATGCCGACATCGCTGAGTCGGCAAAACAAAGTTGCGACGACGACGAACTCCAGCAATGTGATTTTAAGGTGAATGAACTATTTTTCCACTGTAAGGCAACGGGAGAACGAAGCGTCCATTCGCCTAACAAGCCGCCGATAACACCTTCTTTAAATTGCCCTTGCCAGCTATTTTTCTGCCAACCACCGGTCAGAAAAACACTGCCATTTAACTGTTTACCACTGGCTGATAATTTCAGCTGATGTTGCCGAACATCTCCATTCATGGAAAGCGCGACATTTTGTAAACGTGTACCATTAATATTCCAGCGATTGGCGTGGAGCTGTAGCTGCCCCGGCAGAGTTTGGTTTAGTGTGGCATGCCCCGTTACTTCAAGATCACGGATAAGTTGCCCCGGCATGACCATTCGTGCTGCAGCCAGTCGCAACGCCAGGACGGGCGCTTTGGCTGGGCCATTCAGACGAAAATCACCATCGACACCGCCATCCCATTGTGAATTAATCGCGGATAGTTTTTGCGCACGCAGTTTACCGGCTAATGACCACTGTTTGTCTAATTTGCCATTTAGCGTCAAAGTATTCGGGCCATTTTCAATCGCAATTTGTTGAAATTGCCAATTGCCCTGCTCATCACCACGAATAGCGCCTTGAGTTGTTAATGGAAAACCATTCCATTTACCTTTCAAATCGATATTCGATACATTGCCTTGCCAATGATCATCCTGCCAATGCAATTCCTGTTTTAATCCACCAGAAACACTCGCTTTGGTATCTGGTAACCAGCGGTTTACTTCCGGTAATTGCAGCTGCGATTGCCCTTGCCAGTGCAATCCTTTTTGCCAACTTAACTGGCCAGCCACCTCCAGCTGATTCACACCATCACCCAGCTGCAGCCGCTGCAGCTCTAGTTTTTCTGTTGTGCCTCGCAACGCTAACTGCAGACGGGTTGAGGGTAAATCAAGCCACTTACCATTACTTTCCAGATTGAACTGGTAGTTAGTTAATGAACCATGTAAATCAAGTTTGCCTTTCTCTACCGATAAGCCAGCCAATGATGCGGGTAATGGCAATTGCAACCAGTCACCCGTCAGCTCAAAAGGTAAATGATCCGTCAGTGGTTTCAGTTTGCCCTGAAACTGGAGCTTTTCTTTCCCTTCCAGCCCAGCATTAAACGTTAATTGCTGCAAATCACCTTTTATTGCAAGAGTAAGCACTCGTGCTGTTTCCGGTAATATAACGGGTAACGCCGCCTGCGCTTTTAAGGTGGCATCCAACAAATAGTGCTGAATAAAAGTCATCTGGCCTGATAGTTCAACGCTACGCTTTTCTTGTTTAACCGCCAGTTTCTGCACTGTCAGCACAGTACCATCAAAACGCGCCTGCAGGCCGATATCTAACTGACCGGTATCAAAATCTTGCTGGTGGTAGCGCCCATTTTTTAAGTCTAATTGCGCCAAATTAATATCAAATGGCACAAACACTTCCGGTAATTCTGACCCTGTCGCTTTAGTTTTTTCTGCTTTAACAGACGGCTTTGCAGGTACGCTTGGTTTTAACCAAACATCGACAGCGTCTGATTGTGAAGGGTTAATAGTAATACGATGCGTCTGCCATTCCGCCGCAGTAGTCAACTGTTGGAGTTTGACCCTAACTACCGGATCATCATAGGTAAAATCTGATAATTGCAGTTGATGTAATACAATAGGCAACGGTGTTGAAATATAGGCATTGGCGGCCACCACTGTTGGAGTTGCAGGCTCAACCACATCCCGACGAGTAACAGTCAAACCATCGACTATCAGTGAATTAACCTCAACCTCGCCGGCCAGCAAAGAGGCCAGTTTCCATTGTGCCTGACCTTGTTTTAGCGAAACGGTGATTTCTTTGTTTTGCCATTTCAGATCATGCACTTGCCAGCCATCAGCCAGAGAACCTGAAACTAACTCGCCTTTCAGATCCGGTACGACTCGGACTAACTGATTCCATACCAATTGGCTGCCAAATGAAGAAAAAAGCAGAAAAAATACGATAGCCACTAAGAAGGCCATCAACAAGATAGAAGAAGCAACCCAACGTCGACTTCTCAGACTCATAACTCAGGCCCCAACGCAAAGTGCAAACGGAATGGTACCTGTTGCTCCGATACACCAAAAGCTAAATCAAATCGTAATTGACCAACGGGGGTTAACCAACGCCCCCCCACACCAGTCCCAATTTTCCACGGATCTTTGTAGTCATTCGTTGCGGTACCCGCATCAACAAAAGTCGCTATTCGCCACTTCGGTGCGATCTGATAGTTATATTCCAGACTCCCCGCACTGACATTCAACGCACCGGAAAGCTTACCGGAAGAGTCCAATGGCGAAATACTGTCATAACCAAAACCACGTACCGTTTGATCACCCCCCGTAAAGAAACGCTGTGATGCCGGGATCTCACTCAGGTTTCCCCAAAGCAAAGCGCCTTGTTCGGCGCGGAAGATGAAACGATGTTTACTGGCATAAGTCCGTAGCCATTTGGTGCGTCCCCATACTTTCACAAAGCGGGTATCTGAACCCCAGCTAGGGTCAGAAAACATCACAGAAACCGTCTGCTGATCGCCCCAATACGGATCTATCCCGCCCTGACTACGGACGCGGGTAATGGAAGCGCCAGGCATGAATAACAAACTATTGCCGGTATCTTCACCTTGTTCATATTTTTCATACGCCGTCTTGAAAAAATAATCTCGTTGCCATCGTCCCAGCAACGTAGTCCAGTAATGTAACCCCGTCTCAATTTTCTGCGAGCGAGTATCCGCCTGATCCACATTGGCATAGGTAGTCTGCAGCTGATAATAATCATCGATCGGATTTTTCTTGGGAATGCGGTAGCTGAAATCAACAGTTTGTGTGGTTTGTGCCACCTTGATCTGTGAGGAAAAACGATGCCCGTCATCATTCACCCACGGGCGTTCCCAGTTCCACTGTACCCGAGGGCCTTCATCGGTCGAAAAGCCGATACCGGTTTCCATCTGATTCTGTTTTTTCTTCTCTAAATGCACGATTACGGGGATCACAAAATCGCTGTTATCTGTCATTTGTGGGTGAACATCCACCACCTGAAAATAACGGGTTTGTGATAATGCCTGACTGAGTTTAGCCAATTTCCGCGTATCGTAAAAATCACCTTGTTTAAAATGTAATAACGGCTGGATCACACTCGTTTGTGCAATACCATCCACCGTAATCGCGCCAAAACGATAGCGGTGACCGCTGTTGAAAATGATATGAATATCAGCCGCCCGATCATTGGGATAGAGTTGGACGTCGGCTTTTTCCATCTTAGCGTCAAAATAGCCGTGGGTAGCCGCCAGTGTTTTTAACCGACGTTTGATATTTTCATATTTACCGTGATGCATGACGTCGCCAACGTCTAAATCCATCGACGATAAAATTTTCAGGAAATCAGGATCTTTCTGGGCATCACCTTCTAATTCGACCTGAAGCTGGCGAATTAACACGGGTTTACCCGCGTCGATTTGTATCTGTAACCGGTTATCTTTATCTGCGGGATAGGTGAAATTGATGCGCGGGGAATAATAACCAATCGCTTGCATGGCTTGCCGAACAGCCAGCTCAACTTTTCTTGCCCGGCCTTCAACTTTTTGGCTATCAATGGCTGGTAATGCCGCAAGATAATAACGCACATTATCCAATGATTCGCCTTTAACACCGCGAATATCATAGACAACGGGCTTCGCCTGCGCAGCCGAAATACAGCCCAAAAACAGACTGCCAGCAATCAGGTAATTTCGGTATTTTTTATATTTCAACGAATCTCCGCTCATTCCCGTGCACCATAAGGGTAGATTTGTTAATACACTGTAACACCTTCAATCCTATCACAGCACTGCTTCGCATGAGTCAGAAAAAGGCATATGTTTCAATTCTATTACTTGGATTTTATGAAATTTGGGACTAACCTAGCAGAGCATATTCTCAGGGCGGGGTGAAAGTCCCCACCGGCGGTATACAGTCAGGAATGGTTCCCGACTGAGAGCCCGCGAGCGGTTAAAACAAAACATCGTTTTAATGTCAGCAGATCCGGTGTAATTCCGGGGCCGACGGTTATAGTCCGGATGAAAGAGAATACAAGCCTCCGCGTCTCGCGGAGGCTCTGTTATTCCATGCCCTGATTCTGGTAACAATACATAGGAGTATTACCATGAATCAGTCTTTACTGACCCCGTTTGGCAATCCATTTCAACGTGTAGAACGAGCTTTGACTGCATTGCAGCAAGGTAACGGTGTATTAGTCGTCGATGACGAAGATCGTGAAAATGAAGGCGATCTTATCTTTTCCGCAGAAAAAATGACCCCGCAACAAATGGCACTGATGATCCGTGAGTGTTCCGGCATTGTGTGTTTATGTCTGACGGAAGAGCGTGTACGCCAGTTGGCCTTGCCAATGATGGTGGAACATAACACCAGCGCTTATCAAACTGGCTTTACCATCACCATTGAAGCCGCCCATGGGGTTACAACCGGTGTTTCCGCTCAAGATCGCATCACCACCATTCGAACAGCAACCGCTGATGGGGCTGTAGCTGCAGATCTTAATCGTCCGGGCCATGTCTTCCCTCTGCGTGCCCGTACTGGTGGTGTCTTAACCCGTCGTGGTCATACCGAAGCGACTGTCGATCTGATGAAGCTTGCCGGTTTAAAACCGTATGGCGTTTTGTGCGAGTTACAGAATGAAGATGGCTCGATGTCGCGTTTACCAGAGATTGTGAAATTTGCCGATAAACACGATATGCCGGTGCTGTGTATCGAAGATTTGGTGGCTTATCTGACCGAGAACGCCAAAGAAGCGGGTTAATTATTTTTTACTGAAACAGCCAGCAATGGAAATAAAAAAGGTCGCTCATAACGTAGCGACCTTTTTTCATTTATTGGCTATTAGCGCATGTCGCGTAATGCCTGAATACGTTTTTCCAATGGTGGATGGCTCATGAACAGTTCAGTCATTGCCGTTTTACCATTGATACCAAATGCCATCATAGTGCCATCCAGTTGTGATTCATGACCCCGAGCCAGTCGTTCCAAGGCGGCGATCATCTTTTCTTTACCGACTAATCGGGCAGAACCGGCATCAGCCCGGAACTCACGTTGACGAGAGAACCACATCACAATGACGGATGCCAACATACCAAATACCAGCTCCAGCACCATGGAGATAGCAAAATAAGCCATCCCACCGCCAAAACTGGACTCTTCATCATCCGAGCGCGATACATTACTGATAATGCCCGCCAGCAAACGCGACAGGTAAATCACGAAGGTATTCACTACCCCCTGAATTAACGTCAGTGTGACCATATCGCCATTGGCAACATGGCTTATTTCGTGCGCCAACACCGCTTCAGCTTCATCACGGCTCATGCTGTAAAGCAAACCCGAGCTGACTGCCACTAACGCTTCATTACGGTTAGCACCTGTCGCGAATGCATTCATATCCGGTGCGTCATAGATACCCACTTCCGGCATACCGATACCAGCTTGTTCCGCCTGACGTTTAACCGTATTGACCAACCAGTATTCAACTTCATTGCGTGGCTGTTCAATCGGCTGAATGCCATAGGCACGTTTGGCCATCCATTTGGACATCAGCAGAGAAATAATTGAGCCGCCGAAACCAAACACCATTGCCATCAGCAACAAACCGGACGACCCACGGGTGTTGATACCAAAAAAACTACTTAACAGACTCAATACGATCGACAGCACCAGCATCACTGCTAAGTTTGTCGCAAGAAACAGCACAATGCGTTTCATTTCAGCTCCTTTCAACGTGCGTTAATGTGCATACGCACACAACCTGATCATAGGGGCGCCAACAGGAATTTCAAGTAAATGAAATGTAAGAAATACAATGCATATCTTTCGAATAAACCGAGGTATTTATAAAAACACCTCGGTTATATGCGTAAAATTAGAGAAGCGAGGAGATATCGAGATATTGCCCGAGATTATGCTCATAAGGCTTATTGATGTAAGGGATTTCCCCTAAAAACGGTGCAGGTAATAAGCTCTTTAATGTTTCGAGATTAGATTGGTAGTGGCTCATGGCCGGATTAATCCGATTCATGCACCAACCCGCCAGCTGCAACATGTCATGATGAATTGCTTCTTGTGTTAGCACCGCATGGTTAATACAACCTAAGCGCGCACCAACTACCATGATCACGGGCAGGTTTTCATATTTAACCCAGTCAGACAGAAAATGCCCATGACCGATCGGAACGCGCCAGCCGCCCGCACCTTCGACAAAAATAATATCCGCGTTGGTTTTTTGTTGCAAATAGGCAAGCCCTTCCGACAGTATATCTAATTTGATAGTTGTTCCCGACTCTTCTGCAGCAATGTGAGGGGAAGAAAACGCTTCGAAAGAATAACCCACCACCTGATCATAACTTAATTGCAGAGAGCTATTCTTTTGCAATAACAAGACATCCTGATTGCACAGGCCATCTTCCATAATTTCACAACCGGCAGCGACTGGTTTGTAAGCAACCGCTTTTAATCCTTGTGCTGCAGCCGCATGTAATAAAGCCAGCGTACTCGTTGTTTTACCTACATCGGTATCAGTGCCGGTAACAAAAAAGGTTTTGCTCATCGATGTAAAACTCCGTAACACACGTTATAGGTGACCGGAAGCAGTCCCGTGGGTAACCGATATCGTTCATATGCCTGCTGCAAGCATTGCAATTTTTGTCTGGTTAATAATCCCTGACTGCGCTGACCATTAACCTGACTCGCACCAATCCGCTTCAGACTCTGCAAGATGGCATTCACATCTGCGTAATACATAACATGGCGTTGCACCTGCCAGGTTTTGCATTGTATTTCCGCTTGCTGTAACACTGAACGAAGCTCCAGCTCCTCCATGAACTGATTAACATGCTCATGGTCATCCACCGCCATCCATGCTTCCCGTAGCTCAAATAAACTTCCCGAATTAAGCGTAGCAAACAGCGCGTAACCCTGTGACGTTAATACCCTTTTTATTTCCCTGAAAGCTTGCGCTGGATCATGGCACCACTGCAATGCCAAACTGGAGAACACCAGATCCAACGACTCACTGCGCAGCGGTAAGGCTTCCGCATCACCACAAACATAGCCTTGAGCTTTGTCACGCAAAGAGGCCTGTTTCAGCATGCCGGGTGAAATATCAAGCGCCAGCAGGTAGTTACATAATTGTTGCAAATCAGGCAAAAAAAAGCCGGAGCCACATCCCAGATCGAGACCATTCCCATATTTTTCATCAGGAATAAGACTCAATAGATTACGACCAACTTCTTTTTGTAACAAGGCATATTGATCATACGATTGCGCTGCTTTGCTAAAACGCTGTGCCACCGCCTGTTTATCTACCGGTTCAAGCATCTGTCACACACTCTTTTAACTCATTAAGCAAAAGGCATACATCTGAAGGTTGATGTGCCGCAGTTAGCGTAATTCGCAACCGGGCCGTCCCTTTCGGTACGGTAGGCGGGCGGATCGCGGTTACCCACAAACCTCGTTCACGTAATTTATTCGCTACTGCCACGGCTTTATCGGCATCACCGATTATTAGCGGTTGGATCGCCGTTGAGGATTCCCCAGCCACCAAGCCTAATTCAGCGATACCTGCTTTAAATTGCCGGATCAACGCCTGCAAATGCGCACGTTCATCATCAGCGTGTTTTACCCATGCCACGGCAGCACTGATGGCATGCGCCTGTGCCGGCGGCATATGAGTACTGTAGACATAATCACGCGCGAAATTAACCAGGTAATCGGTGAACTGTCGGCTACCGCCAACAAATGCGCCAGCTACACCCAACGCTTTGCCAAATGTCGCCATACGAATGTGTACGCTATCGGGGGCAACGCCCTGCTGCGCTAACGTGCCACGGCCCTGCTCACCCAGCACACCGATACCATGCGCATCATCCAGCATCAGCCAATTGCCGCTTTGAGCAGCCAGTTCCGCCAGTTGCTGGCAAGGCGCCTGATCACCATCCATGCTGAACACACCTTCGCTCATGATCAAACCAGAACGTGGTTGTAACAGAGATGCCAGATGAGCCATATCGTTATGCCGAAAACGCAGCATTTTAGCTGGCGATTGCGCACCCGCTTCCTGCAGCGAAGCATGATTGAGGCGGTCTTGATACTGGATATGCTCTTTCTGCAATAACGCTTTGATTACAGCTTGGTTAGCACCAAAACCGGTAGAAAACAGCAGCACTGATTCCACCTGCAACCACTCCGCTAGGGTTTGTTCCAGCATCGCATGCGCTTCGGTATATCCCGTGACCAATGGCGATGCACCAGAGCCCACACCCCAGCGATCCAACCCTTCCTGCCAGGCTTTGATCAAAAACGGCTGTGCCGCTAAACCTAAATAATCATTGCTGGAGAAATTGAGATAACGTCGGTCATTCAGCGTGATATACCGCCCTTGCCCCGATTGCAAAATCTGCCGCTGACGAAGCAGGCCCTGTTGGGCCCGCTCATTTAATTCGGTTTGCAGATCAAACGGCATTAGCCGGTGCCTTTGGTTTGCTGGCATCATAAAACAATGCGCCTTCTGCCTGATCAGCAATAGCTTCCAGTAATGCGTGCTCTTCCACCATATCTGGTTTCTGTGCACGCGCTTCAGGTTTCAGACCTAAGCGGGAAAACAGCTGCATGTCTTCGTTAGCATCGGCATTCGGAGTTGTCAGCAGTTTGCAGCCGTAAAAAATCGAGTTTGCGCCGGCCATAAAACACAGCGCCTGCATTTGATCGTTCATTTTCTCACGGCCCGCAGACAGACGAACATGCGATTTCGGCATCAGAATACGCGCAACAGCAATGGTGCGAATAAAATCGAATGGATCAAGCTCAGCCTGATTTTCCAGCGGCGTGCCTTTCACTTTCACCAGCATGTTGATCGGCACGCTTTCTGGTTGCACCGGCAAGTTAGCCAACTGCACCAGCAAACCGGCACGATCTTCAACCTGTTCGCCCATACCGACGATACCGCCAGAACAGATCTTCATACCCGCATCACGCACATGCTGCAGCGTATCCAGACGTTCCTGATAAGTACGGGTAGTAATGATGGCGTTATAAAATTCCGGTGAAGTGTCCAGATTGTGGTTGTAATAATCTAAGCCCGCTTCCGCCAGTTGCTGTGCCTGATCTTCGGTCAGCATACCCAGCGTCATGCAGGTTTCCATGCCAAGACCTTTCACTTCCTGGATCATCCGGATGATGTACGGCATATCGCGGTCACGTGGGTTACGCCATGCCGCCCCCATACAGAAACGGGAAGAACCTGCTTCTTTCGCTTCTTGAGCACGTTGCAATACTTTTTCAACTTCCAGCAACGTCTCTTTTTCCAAGCCTGTATTATAACGCGCGCTCTGCGGGCAATATTTACAGTCTTCCGGGCAAGCACCCGTTTTAATCGACAGTAAGGTGCTCACCTGCACTTCATTCGGGTTGAAGTTTTCACGGTGTACCAGTTGCGCCTGAAATAGCAGGTCGTTGAATGGTAAAGCAAACAAAGCTTCTACTTCGGAAACTGTCCAGTTATGACGGATGCTGGCTGACATGGGTTCTCTGTACTCAATGACGGAATTTATTTGGATAGTCTATGTCTGCCCGTTAAACTGTCAATTAAAAATGAAATCTGATATTTACATCAGGATAAAAAATGAACAACTCAGAGTTTGATAGTCAGCATATCTGGCACCCTTACACCTCGTTAAGCCAGCCGTTACCGGTTTACCCCGTCAAACGAGCGGAAGGCGTTTATCTTGAGCTGGAAGATGGGCGGCGTCTGATCGATGGCATGTCGTCATGGTGGGCGTGTATCCACGGTTATAATGTACCGGAACTCAATGCTGCCGCACAAAATCAGCTGCAGGATATGGCGCATGTGATGTTTGGTGGCATTACTCACCAACCTGCCATTGAGCTGTGCCGTAAACTGGTTGAGATCACGCCAGCAGGTTTAGATCGCGTTTTTCTGGCCGATTCCGGCTCGGTGGCGGTAGAAGTCGCGCTGAAAATGGCCATTCAATATTGGCATAGTAAAGGCACGCCACGAAATCGCTTTCTGACCATCCGCAAGGGGTATCATGGCGATACGTTTGGTGCGATGAGTGTCTGTGATCCGCAAGGTGGCATGCATGAGTTGTATCAAGGCTTTTTGCCAGAACATCTGTTTGCTGACGCACCGCAATGCCAACCACAAGATGAGTGGCAGGAAGAGGATATCGCTGATTTCGCCCGTCAGTTAGCAGCGCACCAACATGAAATCGCCGCCGTTATTCTGGAACCCATCGTGCAGGGTGCCGGCGGTATGCGTTTTTATCATCCACAATATCTGCGCCGGGTTAGAGAGCTGTGCGATGAATATCAGATCCTGCTGATTGCCGATGAGATCGCCACCGGTTTCGGGCGCACCGGCAAACTGTTTGCCTGTGAATGGGCGGAAATCACACCCGATATTATGTGCATCGGCAAAGCGCTGACCGGCGGTTATATGACGTTATCAGCGACATTAACGACTGAAAAAGTGGCCACCACCATCTGTGCAGGCAAAGCGGGTGTCTTGATGCATGGCCCTACCTTTATGGGTAACCCGCTGGCTTGCGCCGTCGCGAATGCCTCGCTTGATCTGCTGCTAAATTCTCCGTGGCAGCAACGTGTCAAACAGCTCGAACAGCAACTCAACGAAGAGCTGTCGGTCTATCGGCAACATCCGGCCGTTGCTGATGTGCGAGTGCTCGGCGCTATCGGTGTGGTGGAAACCAAAACCCCGGTGAACATGGCCGAACTACAAGCCACCTTCGTGGAACAAGGGGTCTGGATCCGTCCGTTCGGGCGACTGATCTACATCATGCCGCCGTTTGTAATGCCAACCGCCGAGTTAAGTCGGCTCACAAAAGCAATCGGCGTCGGGCTCGATAGCATGGCCTGAATAAATAAAAGGGTGCTCTGCTGACAACGATGCTTCTTTTATTTCCTGCCATTCATCGATAGTCCGTTGTAACCACTGTGCAAACGCCTGATAACGCGGGCGTTGCACATGTTCACGCGAACAATACAACTGATACCCCATACCAGAAGGGATCTTATAGTCCACCGGTATCACCAACTCCCCCCGCAACACTGCCGGCATCACCAGAAACCAGCGCCCCATCGCCAGCCCCATGCCGTGCTTAGCCGCTTCTAATGCCATTGCATGTTGATTAAAAACATATTTGCGGTTGCTGTGCGGCAATACCACGCCGGTAGACTGGCTCCAGTGTTGCCATTCATAACCAAACTCATACTGTTCGAGCGACTCCGTACAATGCAACAAAGAACATTTGCGCAGATCGGTTTTATCTGTGCTGAGCAAGCCATGACTGGCCGCATATTCCGGGCTACATACCGGCACCAGCCACTCTTCCAGCAACGACCAGGAATGTAAATGCGGCAAACTGGCATTCCCGTAATAGACAGCCATATCGACGGGTTCCGTCTCAAAATTGGGTAATCCATGCTGACCGTAAAACAAGAGATCCAAAGAGCGATAGGCAGTCTTAAAGCTGGTTAACCGGGGCATCAACCATAACTGGCCAAATGCGGGTGGTAAACCAATACACAACATGCCGCGCAATTCATTAAAACGAATGTCCTCAATGACTTCAGTGATCTGTTGCAGTGAACTGGTCAAGGCCAGCAGTAGCTGTTCCCCTTCCGGTGTTAGAACTAACTTGCGCGTAAGGCGAACGAACAATTTGAATTTCAGTAACTCTTCCAAACGTCGAATCCGCTGACTGATAGCACCTTGCGTCAGGTAAAGCTCTTCCGCTGCCTTGGTAAAACTTAAGTGACGCGCTGAGACTTCAAAGGTATGCAACAACGCCAACATGCTTTGTTCAACTAACACTTTTTATCCCCTTTTTATGGATTAGCCTATTTAATCCATAATGTGATTTATTTCGCTTTTAGTCAAAATGAAACCGGTTACACTTATTTCATAGACCCAACAAAGGACAACCCAGTCATGAAAAAAGATCTGAAAATTGCCATTATCGGTGCCGGTTCCAGCTATACCCCAGAATTGATTGACGGTTTAATTGCACGCAGCAGCCAGCTGCCGATTACTGAAGTGCGCTTGGTTGATATCGATGAAGGTTGGCATAAAGCAGAAATCATTCTATCCCTGACGCGCCGTATGTTTGAACATGCCGGTCTGCCAGTAAAAGTTATTCTGACGCAAGATCGCAAAGAAGCCTTAACCGATGTTGATTTTGTGTGTTCACAATTCCGTGTTGGCTGTTTAGATGCCCGTATTCGTGACGAACGGATCTCCCTGAAACACGGCATGCTGGGTCAGGAAACCAATGGTTTAGGTGGTTTTGCCAAAGCACAACGCTCGATTCCTGCGACCTTAGACATCTGCCGAGACATCGAAAAATACAGCCCTGATGCCTGGTTGCTGAACTTCACCAATCCGTCAGGTATCGTGACTGAAGCCGTGCTGCGTCATACCAAAGTTAAAGTAGTTGGCCTGTGTAACGTGCCGGTACTGATGCAAAAAGGCATCGCACAAGTGCTCAATGCAGAAGAAAAAGATGTGTTCGTACAAGTTGCTGGTTTGAACCACTTCATCTTTGCCCGTCAGGTGAACTATCAAGGTAAAGATCAGATGGATTTCGTGTTGGAAGAATTCCTGAACGATAACCAAGCCTTCAACCCAAAAAACATTCCATCCCTGAAATGGCCGCGTAAGCTGCTAGCAAATCGCCACCAGATCCCTTGCCCATATCTGCGTTATTACTTCAGTGCTGATGACACCTATAAAAAATCAGTACACGAAGCAGAAACCGAAGGCACTCGTGGCGAAGTAGTAAAAGCGTTGGAAGAAAAACTTTTCGAGATCTACAGCACCCCCTCTCTGTATGTAAAACCTAAAGAGCTGGAAGGCCGTGGTGGTCAATATTACTCTGACGCCGCTTGTGATCTGATGAGTGCGATTTTCAATGACAAACGTACACTGATGCACGTTAATACCCGCAACAACGGCACCATTGCTGGCCTGCCTGATAATTGCTCTGTTGAAGTAACATCAGTGATCACTAAATCTGGCCCAATGCCGCTGAATGTTGCGCCGTTTGAACCAGATACACTGGCTATGCTACAAACCATGAAAACCTTCGAGCGTTTCACTATTGATGCTGCGGTCAATGGCGACTATCAAAGTGCGCTGCGCGCTCTGACACTGAACCCACTGGTTAAAACCGGTAAGGTTTTGGAAGCCGCACTGGATGAAACCATCCGTGAAAACATCAAATATATGCCACAGTTTCAGGACTACTACGAAACTAATCTGAAATAATTGCTTCAAGGACGGCGCAATGCCGTCCTGTCTACCCAAAGTAATTGACGTTGCGGCAAGGCGACAAGAGATCGAATCCCCATGAGCATAGACAGCTATGTGATTGGGGTGAGAGAACATAGTCAACGATGCAGCAACTTCAAGTACAAAGGGGTTAAGGTGATGCTGAGTTGCAACCCGTGTGTGTTAATCGCAGGATGCGCTTTTACCGGAAATGCCCAACATTTCCGGTTTTCTTTTTGACAAATAACAACTGAATAAAACATCGAACAGAAAAGTGCGCTCTGTTAGACTAATTAAGTTTCTGGCAACGAGAGTCTGTAATGCGCATTTCCATTACTGGGAAAATCTGCTTCATTCTGTTGGTCATCTTTTCACTGGTACTGATCAGTACTACGCTATATCAGGCGTTTCGTGAGCGCGAATTAGTGCTGAAACTGGGCACAGAGCATGTCTCTGCCTTACTGCAGAATTACCGTAATGGTTTAGATCTGATCAGTAACAGCCATCAGCCGGAACAACTCACTCATTATCAGCAAACACTGTCAGAGCAGAAAAATGTGCTCCGCGTGAAATGGATACGAACACAAGGTAATGATGTTTTTGGTGCTGTTACTGCCGACAATGCGCCCTCTGACGAACAAGAAAAGCGGGCATTGCAAGGGCAAACAACGCAACTGACGACAAGCCATAATGGCAAAACGCAGATAGTCACCATTATCCCCTATTATTTGCCGACCCAATCCATTTCTGACGCGAAGCCAGTCGCAGCGATCCGTATGGAATACTCGCTCGATAAACAGCTCGATCTGGTAGAACAGCACATTTTGATTTCCGCCATCATGCTTTCAACCATTTTCAGTGGTGTATTACTGATGACGTTGTCGATCACGCGTAAACATATCGTGTTGCGACTGCAAAACTTACGTCAGGCTATTGATGATGTCGTCGATTTCGATGACATCTCCACTCGTCTTCCTGTCGTTCATAATGATGAAATCGATCAGGTTAATGAAAGCTTTAACCAGCTAATGACACATTTATCGGTGAAATTACCCAACAACAAATAAACGTCTATTTCTGATAAATTAAACGTGAAATTACCGCTGACTGAGCTAAAAAGCACCTCTTTGACACAAAATACTCTCTCAGTTCTACATTAGCCTTGAGACATTTTCCGACGAAGGTAAGATGAGAGCATTTTCAGCTTGGCTAAGCCAAATATAAGTATTAAATGGAGAAGTAATTCAGATGACTCACGTTCCCGTAGTTGACGTGCTGCAGGGTAAACATGCCGTTGGCACGACTCTGACAGTAAAAGGCTGGATCCGCACCCGTCGCGATTCTAAAGCTGGTATTTCGTTTCTGGCTATCCATGATGGCTCTTGTTTTGCCCCGGTTCAGGCCGTAGTACCGAATACCCTGTCTAATTACGAAAATGATGTGTTGCGTCTGACCACCTCCTGCTCTGTTGAAGTTACAGGTGTTATTCAGGCATCTGCAGGCACCGGCCAGCAATTTGAAATTCTGGCTGACAGTGTCACCGTATTAGGTTTTGTTGAAGATCCAGATACCTACCCTATGGCACCAAAACGCCATTCTGTTGAATACCTGCGTGAACATGCTCACTTACGCGTACGTACCAACATGATGGGCGCCGTGACTCGTGTGCGTAACTGTATCGCGCAAGCCATCCATCGTTTCTTCCATGATGAAGGCTTTATGTGGATCGCAACCCCGCTGATCACCGCTTCAGACTGTGAAGGTGCCGGTGAAATGTTCCGTGTATCAACCCTGGATATGGAAAACCTGCCACGTACCGATAAAGGCACCATTGATTACAACCAGGATTTCTTCGGTAAAGAAGCCTTCCTGACCGTATCTGGCCAGCTGAACCTAGAAACCTATGCTTGTGCGATGTCGAAGGTGTACACCTTTGGCCCAACATTCCGCGCAGAAAACTCAAACACCAGCCGTCATTTGGCTGAATTCTGGATGGTTGAACCAGAAATCGCGTTCGCTAATCTGAATGACAACGCCGCATTAGCTGAGAAACTGCTGAAATATGTATTCAAAGCTGTGTTAGATGAACGTCGTGATGATCTGGAATTCTTCGCAGAGCGTGTCGATAAAGAAGCCATCACCCGTTTGGAACAGTTTATCAGCGCAGACTTTGCTCAGGTTGATTACACCGACGCCATCGAAATTCTGAAGAACAGTGGTCGTACCTTTGAATTCCCAGTGGAATGGGGTATCGACATGTCTTCTGAACACGAGCGTTATCTGGCAGAAGAACACTTCAAAGCGCCAGTGGTTGTGAAAAACTATCCGAAAGATATCAAAGCATTCTACATGCGCCTTAACGACGACGGTAAAACCGTTGCTGCAATGGATGTTCTGGCACCAGGCATCGGCGAAATCATCGGTGGTTCACAGCGTGAAGAGCGTTTAGACGTGCTGGATGCCCGCTTAGCAGAAATGGGTCTGAATAAAGAAGATTACTGGTGGTATCGTGATCTGCGCCGTTATGGCACCGTACCACATTCTGGTTTCGGTCTGGGCTTTGAGCGTCTGGTTGTGTATGTTACCGGTATGGGTAACGTGCGTGACGTGATCCCATTCCCACGTACGCCACGTAACGCTGAATACTAAGATTTGCTGTCAGTGACAGTAAACTCTCGATAAAAATGGCCGGTCTCCCGGCCATTTTTATCGAATACAATTAAAAATCATGAATTGACTTAATAACTGATCCTAATTGTGCTCCACCTGTTTATTCTGTCCTTCTATCGCAAATGGGCTGACATGATCCAGAAAGTATTTCACTTTTCTCAGTAACTCCCACATAGCCTGACATCGGTGGTTTCTTGTGACCATCTCATGCATTGAATGCCATAGTAGTTCAATGCGGTTCACCCAAGGTGAATAAACAGGCTGAAATAACAATTTAAATTTCGGGTTGTTTGTCAGCCATAACTGCGTCTTTTGGCTTTTGTGGATCACATAATTGTCCAATCCTTACCCGACGATAGTGCCGTTTTAGCGTTTCCAGTAGCTGAATGAATAGCACAGAGTTTTTACTGGTTCCAGTGGTATAAACCACTTTTCCTGTCTGACTATTGAGTGCCACGGCAACATTATGTTTTTCATTTTTGCCTAGCGTTGGGATCCGTTTTTGGTTATGACATCGCATCCAGTCAGCACCAATCTTCGGATTTAAGATCGATGTCAGCTTCATCAACATAAAATACAGGTTCGTCGACGGAATTTTTTGTAATACATTGTTTATCAATGCTATTTTTTCATCTCGATGCGGGTCTCGGATATGAAGTGTCGGTGCTGCTCTGCGCCAGACAATTCCAAACCAGAGCAACCAACGGCTGAGCGTTGAAGCAGCGATATTATGTTCAGGGCAAATACGATGGATAAAGGAAGCAAAAAGTTCTGAACTCCAACGAGAGCGCTGATAGTCAAAATCTTCGGGTGAAAATTGAATAAGCATCTCAAGGATGAGGCTGATTTGGTGGTATGGCAAAGAACGAAATCGTCCACGCTGTTTACTTTCAAGTCCGGAAATACCGCATTCCTGATGCCAACTTAGCCAACGTTGAATGGATGAACGAGCAGCAGCCGTGAGTCGATGAACAGATAAAATAGTATGCCCTTGGTGCAGCATGAGAATGGCCGTCAGACGACGGGCATGCTCTTTATCGTTGGTTTTATAAATGATTTTTTCGATGCGTCTGCGCTCGACTCGAGGTAAAACTGGTAACATAGACCTGACTCGGTTTTGGGGCGGTTGTTTAGTTTGGCGACGATACGATCGCATAAACAAAACCGAGTTACTCCCGCCAAGCGATCTACATTTCGAAACAGTTATTTAGCAAGCGTACTAGCCTTAGCGTTGTTTCCTTCATCTTTTGTATAAGTGCCCGATCACATGAATAAACTGAGTTTTGACCAACTTTCCGCGCTCAGCACAGAAGCAAAACAATCACCGCGCAATCGTATGAATCACAACATTCATACTGATCTAACAGATCCGATTCAGCGGTTAGCAATTGCGATGGAACCTGATACGTATATTCGTCCACATCGTCATATGCAAACGTGGGAACTTTTGACTTCTTTACGTGGCCGTTTTATCGTTCTGACTTTTGATGATGCAGGAATAGTGATTGATCGTGCGGTGTTAGGTGAAGATGTTTCTGTCATTGAAACACCGATTGCTGGCTGGCATGCCGTGCTTTCTCTTGATACAGGTGCAGTTATCTTTGAAGTGAAACACGGGCCTTATATGCCATTCAAAGAAGAAGATTTTGCGCCTTGGTCACCAGCAGCTGATGATGACAATTACAAAGCATTAATGAGTTGGTATCGTAATGCTGAAATCGGTCAACGCTGGCCTGGCTGTTAATAGAAGAGACAAAATAATACTTTCAATTAATTACCTCGCAAAAAAATCTGCCGCTATACGTAACAAAAGATACGTTAATAGCGGCAAACTTATTCGCATGCAATCAAACTGGGTCGACATGCGTCATGACATATAACACTTCGTGTTTACTCATTACCTGCTGACGCGCATTAGACGCGATATCATGCCCTTCCCGAACAGATAAATTACCATCGACTTCGAGGTGAACATCCACCATCACAAGATCGCCCATCATCCGCGTTTTAAAATCATGAATTGTATTAGTCGCGACTTGATCTGACACTTCTGTTTGAAAAGAAGAGAGTTACCGGTTTTGATATGGGTGTCGAATCCTTAATCAAAACAACCTAGAGGTAACTCTCATGATCCATAGTAACAATCCCGTTATTAAACACAAAGCAGGTCTTCTCAATTTGGCAGAAGAGCTGAATAACGTTTCCCGTGCCTGTAAAGTCATGGGCGTATCCAGAGACACCTTCTATCGCTATAAAGAACTGGTCGAAGAAGGTGGTATCGATGCTTTGCTTGATAAATCTCGACGCGCTCCCAACTTAAAAAATCGCACTGACGATACGACAGAACAAGCTGTCATCAATTATGCCATTGAGTATCCGGCACATGGACAACAGCGAACCAGTAATGAACTTCGTAAACAGGGCATCTTCATCTCGGGAAGTGGTGTGCGTTCAGTCTGGCTACGTCATGATTTAGAGAACTTTAAAAAACGACTTAAGGCGCTGGAACACAAGGTGGCTCAAGACGGTATATTGCTGTCTGACGCTCAAATTGCAGCGCTGGAACGCAAGCAGCAGGATGATGAAGTCTGTGGCGAAATTGAAACGATGCATCCAGGTTATCTGGGCTCACAGGACACGTTTTATGTTGGCAATCTAAAAGGTGTCGGAAGAATTTATCAACAAACGTTCGTCGATACCTATTCCAAAGTTGCTTATTGCAAACTGTATACAACAAAAACGCCCATTACAGCCGCCGACTTGCTGAATGATCGCGTATTACCGTTTTTTGCAGCTCAGAATATTCCGATGCTGCGAATATTGACCGACCGAGGCACGGAATATTGCGGGAAAGTTGAGCAGCACGATTACCAGTTATATCTGGCCATTAACGATATCGATCATACAAAAACAAAAGCAATGTCCCCGCAGACGAACGGCATTTGCGAACGATTCCATAAGACAATCCTTCAGGAGTTTTACCAAGTCACATTCAGGAAAAAGCTGTACAGCGATTTAGATAGTCTTCAGTCAGATCTGGACATCTGGTTGAGCTATTACAATAATCAGCGAACCCATCAAGGAAAAATGTGCTGTGGCCGAACACCAATGGAAACGTTTATTGATGGTAAAAAAGTCTGGGAAGAAAAGAATTTGAACCAGATTTAATCTGACAGACACCCATTAAAAATCGGTAACTGTCAGATCTTGTCTGAACTAGTACACATGAATTCCATGTATCCCTGCAGTAGCAAGTATGGTTTCTTTGATTTGTTTTTCTATTTCCCCGTCAGCAGCCCGATCCATTAAATCGTGCAATGACTCCCAAGTAAATTCCACACCCATTTTACAAATCATGATGCCAACAACTAATGCTGCTATTGGATCTAATATTTTATAACCACATAGATTACCGATGATCCCAATTGCAACGACTAAAGAGGAAGCAGCATCAGAGCGGGCATGCCAGGCATTAGCAACTAACATGCTGGATTTCACTTTCTTAGCGACTGCCAACATGTATCGAAATAATGATTCCTTAAATGTAAGTGCAACTAATGCAACCCACAATGCGATGGAATGGACTGCGGCAATAGAATCGGGTTGCTGAATTTTGTGCACAGCTGAGATTAACATTCCAATCCCAACAACAAGCAATAACACGCCTAATACCAATGATGCAGCATTTTCATATCGATAGTGACCGTATGGATGGTCATCATCTGGTGCTTTTTGGCTCTTATGGTTAGCCACTAACACCACAAAATCAGCAACCAAATCAGATAATGAATGGATCCCGTCTGCAATTAACCCTTGAGAGCCAGAGAGAAACCCTGTAACAACCTGGCCAATAGTTAAAATACAATTCACAAACACACTGATCCAGGTACTTTTTTTCGCAGCTTCGGCTCTTAACTCAGGATTAATTTCATTATCATCTAAAAAATCAGTTTCACGCATATATTGCTCTCAGAAAGCTATGTTGTTCGGCTCTAGGAATACTGACTGAATCATATAGATCTTTTAAAGATGATTCATTAAGGTTTAATAAAAAAGAACACATTTCATGGATAAACAATAAGTGAGAATTATATCCATTTAGATATACACCTTTATACACCATTTGATTAACACATAAAGACTTAATGCCATTTCAGGTATATCACATCACACCTAAAAGTTAGAACATCCTATAAATTTAATTTAAATTTCGTAACAAATATTGATGATTCATTAAAAAACAAATTATCGATAGCCCTTTAAGGTTTAATCTTATAATCATGTAACCCAGTCGCAATAATAAATAAGCCAATTTATTCTATTAAGGATGGAATGTTGTCGTTCTTGTTGGTTTTTATAAACCAACCTTGGTCTGACAAATGCTCATTAAAAATGGGACATCTATCAGACCAGATTTAATTTATATCAATTTTTAACAACTGAAAGCGTCGGTCTTTTTTTAGCTTGTGGTTCAGGTTGTTCGATTGGCTTATCTTCGTTGATAAGATATTGGAAAGGTTGAGAGTCAACCAGCTCTTTACCGTTTAAACCGTTGAGGCCGATCAATTGATCGGTACAAAATGAAATTCGTGTCACTACGTTCTGAATTCTGCACTCAAAATTGATCACGTTGTCACTATGAATAAAATACTTCATCGCTGCCGGCGTCAAAGACAGAGTAACAAACCATAGATTGTCATCTTTGTGAACATGCGGCACCAATGAAGCAGGGATCCATGGGCTCAGTTTCAGTTCACCATTACTGTCAACGCAAGATGCCAGAACAACCGCATGAATGCTTTTTACCTCATCATTCAGGCACATATCTTCATATACGATATCAAATACGGCTGAATTGATTTTGGCGCATCTACGAATTTGATGGTTAATATTGCTCATAACATCCTCTACGTGTACCGGGTCACACAATTACGGTGTAATTTACCACAATCGTAGTCCGGCAATCTTTTAGTTTTATGTGAAAAGTGATGATATTTAGTGCAACCTTCATTCACAAAATGATACTACAACTACAAAGACTCTAAACTCACCGCTATACGTTAATCTTTCCTCGAAATTAGACTCATTTGATAAATATCGCTGTTATAGGCGCTTATAGATGGAACTTTATCTGTGAGGTTTCAGAATGGAAGATATAACAGCCTGCGTAAAAATGGTTACGACAACTAGGGTCTTATTAATGATGTTTATTGGTATTATTAATATGGCACGCATTCAGATCTTAAATACGGAAAATCCAGTCGTTATTGGATTATGAGAGGCTTAAGCCTTTTCTTACCTTGTTTAAATTACTGAACTCTTGGTTTTTTTGTTGCAAAATAAATTAATAAAATAAAACCAGATAACATATGCTATCTGGCTATTCAATCATTCAATTGCAAAATATCTCTGCCGAAAATTGATTGCTGCAATAACGATCTAGACCAGCCTAATTAACACCGGCCGCTCGTAATTCTGGTACATAACGTTTATCCACACTGAAAATATGCTCCACGAGCCATTGCTTGAGGAAAAACACAATTTCCATTTCAATATCAGCCTCTTTGGCATGATAGCGACTGAGTAAACGATCCAATTCACCGAGCAATCGGTTATGCACCTGCTTATGCGCATGAATGTCTTTATACCCAGCCTGTTGCATTAACACCTCTTCATCAGCCAAATGTTTTTTCGCCAACTGTACCAGTGCATCTAGGCGTTGTTGCACTTGCGTTGCAGCAATTTCATCGTGGATAGCCTGATATAAACTATTCATACCGCTGAATAACGCATAATGTTGCTCATCGACTTGGCGGATCCCCACCTTAAAAGCATCGCTCCAACGCACGATCTCATTAATATCATGCTCTTCAGCACCATTATGATCGGCACTCACAATGAACTGATTGGCGAGCATATTTACTTCTTTGGAACTGAAATTAACTTCCCGCGCAAAACGAAAACTAGCACCGGCATCATCAAATGCAGTACGAGCAATGTCAGCAACATTAACCACATTCCGTGATGTTTCTTGTGCTACTAACGATTGCTGCTCTGCCGCGGTCGCAATTTGCAGATTCAAATCAGCAACACGCCCTACGGCTTGAACTATCGTGTTTAACGATTGCCCTGCAGCAACAGCTTGTTCAACCGCTTTATCACTGATCTGGGCTGTATGATTCATAATACTGACAGCATTGGTAGTTTGTTGCTGTAGTTGCTGAATACGTTGCTGGATCTCTACTGTTGCTTGTTGCGTGCGGTTAGCCAAATGACGAACCTCATCCGCTACTACGGCAAATCCCCGGCCCGCTTCACCTGCACGCGCGGCTTCAATTGCTGCATTCAGCGCAAGCAAATTTGTTTGTTCCGAGATGGTACGAATAACATTCAGTATGTCGCCTATTTGCGCACTCTGTTGATCCAACTGGTTTATGCTGGTCACTGCCTGTTCTATTTCAGATGCTACATTCTGGATCAGCGTGACAGCCTCCCCAACTTGATCCTGACCATCATCGGCTTGTTGTTGGGCCGTGGCAGTTTCATGTTTTGCTTGCTCGGTATTATTGGCAATCTCTTGGATTGTTGATGACATCTCTTGAGCTGCTGTGGCCAATGCATCTGTATTGCCTTGAACCTGAGCCATATCCTGCAATGTCGCTTGTGAACGAGACATCAACATACTCATTTGCTGACCAGAACGGCTAGAGACTTGCTGTACGGTACAAAGAATATGATCGAGATCTGTCAGGAATTGGTTAAATCGACGGGCAACACTCGCGAACTCATCCCGACCGACCACCGGCAAACGGAAGCTCAGATTTTTGTCTCCGGCCGTCAGATCCTGTAATTGTGAAATAAGACGCGCTAATGGACGATTCACTTTTAAACGGATCAGGTTCAACGTGCCCAACGCCAACAAGATCAGAAAAAAACTACTCACCCATTCGACACGTCTAATATGCAACTGACCCGCCTCAGCAATCGCTTGTGATGCCTCCATGCGGTCAGTTTGTAATGATAACGCGCGTTCTACTTTGGTATTGATCTCATCAGAAATTGCATCAAACCCAATTCCAGATGCCTTCATAAGTCGATCTCCCTCGCGTTTATCGCCCTGGTTATAAGCGGAGACCATTTGTTGCCCAACCGAAACTTGTTGCTTCAGCAATTCAGTTAAAGCACCGAGATCTAGCTTAGAAAGCTCATCTAACAATGGCAGTGTTGACGCCTGATGCTGTTTCGCTTCACTGATTGCATCAGCATCTCCTGTTAACGACGCATCGGTAAGATATTGTTGAATTTGGGTTGTGTGATAACGCAGATTTTGCAATGTAATCGCGTCATCATGCAGTTTCATCTCTTCAGCAACAACACGCTCTAATTGTTCCAGTGCAAATAAGCGGTAACCCGTTGTAAGCACAATGGCGAGTAATATTAATGTTGATGAGTGGAGAATAAAGCGGCGGGTAGAAAATATTGATAACCAAGACAGCATAAACAAATCCTTGTTTTATAATTAGTTATATTAAGCTAAAGATGCATTACCCATGCATCTTATACTGATACAAATGAATCATAAAGTGCACACTTATCAAAGTGTGCACAGAAACTGATATTAGCGATTAATCGCGATTCACCTTTATATAGATGATGCGCGACTGCCGCATGGCTCTGCTTGATTTGACGATACCGATGAAGTAATCCATGCTAATTCGTATACCAATCAGAACATGCAGTTTGCACAGTAAACAGCCTTTTTTCTTTTTCATTCGAATTGCATTTTATACAGCACAAGAAATCGACGTGTTCTTGGGCATCCATGATCAGGATGATGCGACTGGTGAAAGGGATTTGAATATGCGCACTAATATTACAGAGAATGAAAAACTCATGACCATTATTTCAGCCCTGCCTGATTTGGTCTTTATACTGACTGAGTCGGGTCGTTATGCTGATATTTTTGGTGGTTCAGATTCAGAATTTTACCATGATGGCTCAGGGTTAATTGGCAAATCGCTCTATGATGTTTTACCAAAAGAAAAAGCAGATTGGTTTCTAGAGCAAATTCGTTTGACCTTGCAACATAATAAACTCATGGTCGTTGAATATTCTCTGGCGGGGGATGATGTAGATAGCATCGATAAACAAAGTGGCCCCGTTGGCAGTCTCTGGTTTGAAGGTCGGGTTAAACCACTACCCTCGCTTTATAATAACGAGAGAGCTGTGGTTTGGGTGGCACGTAATGTCACCAATAAACGCCATCTCGAAATGAAATTAAGACATTTATCGGAAATTGATGTTTTAACCGGGATCAGTAATCGCAGAAAATTACTGGAAAAACTGGATGAGAAATTTCAAGAGTTTCAACGCTATCAGCAACCCACCTGTTTTCTTCTTTTAGATATCGATCAGTTTAAATCAATCAACGATCAGTTTGGCCATCAAGCTGGCGATGCGGCAATAAAACACGTCACCCAATTATGTCTTTCCCAATTGCGTAACGTCGATTTAATCGGGCGATTGGGTGGCGATGAATTTGGCATTATTTTACCCAATACATCGATAGACGAAGCAACAGCCTGCAGTGAACGGCTTAGAGCTGCTATTTGTACAACGCCATTTCACACGGGTAAACGCGATATATTTATTACCATCAGTATTGGGCTAAGTGAATTTCAATCTGTTGACTCTGTTTTTGACGAGATTATCAGTCGCGCTGATAGCGCGATGTATCAATCAAAGCAACAAGGGAAAAATACAAGTCGGATTTACAATCCATCTACTGATACGTTGTAGTGAATCGCTGATTAGGGTAATTCAACCCACTTGAGTAAAGATTCTATTGCCTGATATGCAACTGCTGGCACGCCTTGATGTACGATTTTCAACCATCATTCTGACAATATCCAGCACGTCTAATTGTGCCAGACCCCGCTCCATAAAATCACCGACAAATAATGCCGTGCGTGTCGGATGCTGATAACCCAAGTCGGCGGAAAACAAGAACGGATTAAATAAGCGCTTCAGTGCTTAACTTGCTTTATAGCACCAGCGAACCATACTTTTAAGAGAACCTCGCCAGATAATAACCCCCTATCATCGTTAGAAAACCGCGTTGTTTCTTTAGGTTATTGCCGATGTCTCCCCCATCACTACAATGCATCCATTAAGCGAGACATCTTCCTATTAAGTCAAAAAGGAGATTCAAAATGCTTATTGACTACACATCAACCTGGATGGAAGTTTTTATTGTTATTGCTGTATTTGGGTGGTTTCTGTCATCAGCAATCTATATTTTTCGGGAATATGAACGCGGAGTAGTATTTACACTCGGTCGATTCTGGAAAGTAAAAGGTCCAGGCCTCGTGATCATTATTCCTTTTATACAAAAAGCAACTCGCGTAGATCTGCGAACAATTGTCCTGGAAGTACCAACTCAAGATGTTATTTCTCGCGACAATGTTTCCGTCAAAGTCAGTGCAGTTGTCTATTTCCGAGTGATTGATCCTGAAAAAGCCATTATTCAAGTGATGGATTATCTCAATGCGACCAGTCAATTAGCCCAAACGATGTTACGTTCGGTGTTGGGTAAACACCAACTCGACGATATGTTGGCTGAACGTGAAAAATTAAATACCGACATCCAGCAGGCACTCGATGCGCAAACTGATTCGTGGGGAATTAAAGTATCAAACGTTGAAATCAAACAAGTTGATTTAACAGAATCGATGATCAGAGCGATCGCCAGACAGGCAGAAGCTGAACGTGAACGTCGCGCCAAAGTGATCCATGCGGAAGGTGAACTGCAGGCATCAGAGAAACTATATCAAGCGGCTAAAGTTCTTGCCCAAGAACCACAGGCAATACTGCTGCGTTATTTAGAAACATTGACGGTGATTGGTGCTGATAAGAATTCAACTATTGTCTTCCCTTTACCGATGGATCTTGTGGCACCGCTTCTGGAACGCGTAAAGAATGAACACAAATAGTTAAAGTAATAAGTCTGAAGATATGTGATCAGTTTTAATTCAGGTTTCGCACAAATAAAAACACCGCACATAAATAAAATATGTGCGGTGATGTCAGATCAAATCTGGATGATTAGATCAGAAAATCGTTCAGTGATTTGCCTTGAGCAATTGCTTCACGAATTGGCACTGGTTGACGACCTTGGCCAGTCCAGGTTTTTACAGAACCATCAGCATCAGTGTACTGATATTTAGGCGGACGTGGCGCACGCTTAGAAGTTTTTTCAGTTACGGTAGAGGCATCAATTAAATCAGCTAAATCGATACCTTCTGCACGCAACATTTCTTTATATTCAGCAATTTTCTGTAAGCGTTCTGCTTGTCCTTTACGAACAGCTTCTTCATTAGCACGACGCTCTTCAACAATGGCTGTTAATTTTTCATAGCCTTCATTTAATTGTTCCAGAGTCAGTTCGCGGGTTACGGCTTTCAGGCTGCGAGCGTTTAAAAATGTTCTCAGAAAATCTGACATAGTGTTTGCCTTTAAAAAGTTATATGAGACTGGCGACTTCCGATGCAATTTAACATACAAATTGTATTTAACAATACATTCGACATTAATTTTATTAAATTTAGCTGTAATTTTCATGATTGACCATGAAAAAGGCCCCTTTAATTATATAACGAGTCCAGCAATAACATTGTAGTATATTTAGACATTCAAGCAAATTACGCATGCTAGTTATGCACAAAGAAACATCATCTGGCTTAAAGGTACTTACTGATAACTTAAGCTATCAACTTATAACGATTAAGAACGGTTGAATTTATAGGGCTATTATTGAGTAATAGATGGAGAAAAAATCATCCAAGTTGTAGCAAAATAATATTGTTTTATTTTGCTACTCATAGCCCATTAACGATAACGCAGCTTCATACCAAAAACCACAAAAGCTAATACTAGTGTTATACCCTTTGCCGCCATGATAGAAGCTTGATCCTTGCGGATTCCATACAAAAACAAAACCATCAATCCAAAAGTAATGCCACATCCATAACTAAGGAAATACCTGATGTATCACAGGTTTTCAAAATTTAATGACTTGCGGAATAGATGAAGCATCTCTTATCTCATGGACTCTCAGAAATAAAAATCCCCTCTATTTAGAGGGGATCTACGATTACAATTTTTCGCCATTGCTACTGATCACGTCTCGATACCAGTTAAAGCTCTTTTTACGACTGCGTGCCATTGTGCCCGAACCATCATCATTTTTATCCACATAGATAAAACCGTAACGTTTCCGATATTCTCCAGTAGTGAATGAGACACAATCCAGACAGCCCCATGGGGTATACCCCATCAAATCAACACCATCAACTGTAACCGCCTTTTTCATCTGTTCAATGTGGGCTTTCAGATATTCAATACGATAATCATCATTGATCTCACCATTCAGTTCGATCTTATCAATAGCGCCGAAGCCGTTCTCAACGATAAATAATGGCTTCTGATAACGCTCATAAAGAATATTTAAAGAATAACGCAAGCCAACAGGGTCTATTTGCCATCCCCAATCAGACGCTTTAACATGTGGGTTAGGTACACTGCCTGCAAACCCCGTTAAACCTTTACCAGTACCAACCTGGTCAGCTTTAACCGCATTAGACATGTAATAGCTAAACCCAACATAATCTGCACAGCCCTCTTTCAGAATCTGAGCATCCTCTGGCGCCATTTCAATGTTATAACCTTTACGTTCCCATTCTTTTAATGCGTAAGACGGATATTCTCCACGCATATGAACATCACCAAATAAAAAACGGTCATGCATTGATTCTGCAGAATACATCATGTCATCAGGATTACATGAGTATGGATAAAGTGGCACAAAGGAGATCATGCATCCAATTTTAAAATCAGGATTGATCGCATGGCCAAGTTTAACTACTTTGGCGCTAGCAACCAATTCATGATGAACAACCTGATACATTGTTTCTTCAGGACGCTCTGATTCATTAAATACAACACCAGAACAGCAATAACCAAACAATGGATAAGAATGGTCTTTTTGATTATTGATCTCGTTGAACGTCATCCAGTATTTCACTTTGCTCTTATAACGACGCATGACTGTGTCAGCATAGTGAACAAAAAAATCTATTACCTTACGATTTTTCCAACCACCATATTCCTTCACTAAATGATATGGCATCTCAAAATGAGACAAAGTAATAACTGGTTCAATATTATATTTCAGTAATTCATCAAACAGATCATCGTAAAACTGCAAACCAGCTTCATTTGGTTTTGTTTCATCACCATTAGGGAAAATACGAGTCCATGCAATAGAAGTACGGAAACATTTAAAACCCATTTCAGCAAAAAGTGCTACATCTTCTTTATAACGATGAAAAAAGTCTGTTGCTTCATGGTTAGGGTAACGATAACCCTCTTTCACACCATCAGTAATAACACGATCAACACTTACAGAACCGCCAGATAAAACATCACAAATACTGACACCCTTACCACCGACATTCCAGCCGCCTTCAACTTGATGAGCAGCAACGGCCCCACCCCATAAAAAATCTTTCGGTAACTGATTGGTCATATAATTTACTTCCTAATTGGTATTTAATGATATTTGATATGCGGCTCTAACAAACAGCAGTCATTTTTTGGAACGAGCTATCAAACGCTACCATTGCTACTGCAATAATTTCAGCAGCAATCCCTTTTTGCATAGCCGCTTGTTTCATTTTATTTACAACCATACTGGTAGACATTCTGGCGGTACAGCAGAGAAATATTTTCTTCATAGCAGATTACTGAATGTTCTTTTATGGCGAGATATCTAAACTATAAAACAACATGAAACCGGTTTCAGCAACCGGTTTCATTATTTTTGATATTGATCGCAGAATTGATCTAGCCAATTTTGACAGTGAGATAGGATGGTTGAAATTATGGGTAATACTTGTCCAATTTAAGCGTTGAATTTGACTAGAACGAATTTTTCTTGAGTTATTTTGCTCATGCGTTCACTTAATTACTGATACGGTGTACGTATGCTGTAAAATGACCGAGTTAATCATCGGGAAATGAGCATTTTTTCGAATAAATATGCTCTTATCCCTTCCCGTCAGCGGGAAAAAATGATTAAATTCTCACTCACTTATTATGCATAAATATGCACAATAAAAGTTAAGAGCATGACTCCATTACACCTAGACTCTCGGCAACACAGATTTTGTTGACCAAGGGGCAGGTGGAGAATATTTTCTCATCAGTGTGTGTGATTCGCCGATGTGATTGGTAGCTTTCTGCTTTCACATCCTTAATATTCAGACACAGATTCAGGGGAATAAGTACATACCTGAAAGGTATGCACTACTCCATAGTTCTTTCGAGCAGGATTAAAATTATGACTACGATTCTCAAGCATCTTCCAGTTGGCGCACGTATTGGTATCGCGTTCTCTGGTGGTCTGGATACCAGCGCAGCATTGTTATGGATGCGTCAGAAAGGCGCGGTACCTTATGCCTATACCGCCAATCTCGGTCAACCAGACGAAGAAGACTATGATGCAATCCCTCGTCGCGCGATGGAATATGGAGCAGAAAACGCCAGATTGATCGATTGCCGTAAGCAACTGGTTGCTGAAGGCATCGCAGCAATTCAGTGTGGTGCTTTCCATAACACTACTGCCGGTGTTGCTTATTTCAATACAACGCCACTAGGCCGAGCAGTGACTGGTACCATGCTGGTTGCCGCCATGAAAGACGATGGCGTCAATATCTGGGGTGATGGCAGTACTTATAAAGGTAACGATATTGAACGTTTTTATCGTTATGGTCTGCTGACTAACGCAGAACTGCAAATTTACAAACCTTGGTTGGACACAGATTTCATTGATGAATTAGGCGGCCGCCAGGAAATGTCTGAATTTATGATCAAAGCTGGTTTTGATTATAAAATGTCCGTAGAAAAAGCTTACTCTACTGACTCCAACATCTTAGGTGCAACACATGAAGCAAAAGACCTGGAATACTTAAACTCCAGCGTCAAAATCGTAAACCCAATCATGGGTGTTAAATTTTGGGATGAGAACGTTAAGATCCCAGCAGAAGAAGTCACGATCCGTTTTGAACGAGGCTTCCCTGTTGCACTGAATGGTGTAACCTTTAGTGACGATGTTGAACTGATGCTGGAAGCTAACCGCATTGGTGGTCGTCATGGTTTAGGTATGAGTGACCAGATTGAAAACCGTATCATTGAAGCAAAAAGCCGCGGTATCTATGAAGCCCCAGGTATGGCGCTATTGCATATTGCCTACGAACGTTTAGTAACCGGTATCCATAACGAAGACACCATTGAACTGTATCATGCACATGGTCGTCAGTTAGGTCGCTTCTTGTATCAAGGCCGTTGGTTCGACTCACAAGCGCTGATGTTGCGTGATGCTTCACAACGTTGGGTCGCAAGTGCGATCACTGGTGAAGTTACGCTGGAACTGCGCCGTGGTAACGACTATTCAATCCTGAACACTGTGTCTGATAACCTGACTTATCAAGCAGAACGTTTGACCATGGAAAAAGGTGACTCCATGTTCTCCCCTGATGACCGTATTGGTCAGTTGACCATGCGTAACTTAGATATCACCGATACACGCGCCAAACTGATCAACTATGTAGAAACAGGCCTGCTTTCAGCATCCGCTAGCACCGGCCTACCGCAGGTAGAAAAAAAGTAATACCGATTTAAATAGCAGATAGATCAAGAGGGCATGCAAACATGCCCTCTTTTTTTATTTGGGGAAATAAAGAAAGTCTTAGCCCGAATTAAAAAGGACACCAACGGTGACACAAAATTCTTTATTTGTGCTGCATTGCTCGGGCGTAAATGATGTTTTAATGTGGATTTACTGAATTTCAGATAACAAAAAACCCCGCATTGCGGGGTTCTTGCTTTTTCTTCAATTTAGGAGCCTGGCAGTGTCCTACTCTCACATGGCGAATGCCACACTACCATCGGCGCTACAACGTTTCACTTCTGTGTTCGGCATGGGTACAGGTGGTTCCATCGCGCTATTGCCGCCAGGCATATTCGGTTAAATCAGAAAGCTGACTCTAAATTCGTTTCTTTATCTAGTTCGTTCAATCAATCAAACAAGCTCTTAGCTTAAAACCACTTGGGTGTTGTATGGTTAAGCCTCTCGGGTCATTAGTATGGGTTAGCTCAATGTATCACTACACTTACACACCCCACCTATCAACGTCGTAGTCTTCAACGGCCCTTCAGAGGACTTATAGTCCTAGGGATGACTCATCTCGTGGCAAGTTTCCCGCTTAGATGCTTTCAGCGGTTATCTTTTCCGAACTTAGCTACCGGGCAGTGCCATTGGCATGACAACCCGAACACCAGCGGTTCGTTCACTCCGGTCCTCTCGTACTAGGAGCAACCCCACTCAATCATCCAACGCCCACGGCAGATAGGGACCGAACTGTCTCACGACGTTCTGAACCCAGCTCGCGTACCACTTTAAATGGCGAACAGCCATACCCTTGGGACCAACTTCAGCCCCAGGATGTGATGAGC